>CBFHQM010000004.1:0-73646 GCA_965657965.1 uncultured Flavobacteriales bacterium
CGGCCAACCCTTACGACAACCCCACTTTTCGTGGCGGTGTGAGCCTTGGGTTTTAAAGGATATACTCGCCCAGTTCGCTTGACAACCTAGATATTCGCACCTTGCCCTGCGAATCAACACCATGGACTTTCTTCAGATCCTTTTTCTTGGCAACAGTATCGAGCACTGGGCGTTCGCCCTCGCTTGGGCCATTGGCGGCATCATTGTCGCACGCATCCTCTACAAGGTCTTGGGCAGCCTCGCTCGAAAAATCACATCCAAAACCCGGTCCAACCTCGATGACCTCATCGTGGACAAACTGGAAGAACCTCTCGTGCTTGCCCTCACGATCATGGCCCTGCGCGCAGGATATGGAGAGCTCACCTTTGGAGACTCAATCGATCATTTTGTAGACGCGGCCATGATTGTGGCCTACACCTTAAACGTGACTTGGGGGGTAGCGCGGTTATTGGACGCCATCATCCTGAACTTCTTTGTGCCGTTCACCTTGAACAAAGAGAGCGCCATGATGGACCAATTTGGCCCCATCCTGCGCAAAGGACTTCGTTCAGCCGTTTGGGCATTGGGGGTCATTATGGCCTTAAAGAATGCCGGGCAAGATGTGGGAGCACTGCTCGCAGGCCTAGGCATCGGTGGCCTCGCGCTGGCCATGGCCGCCAAAGACTTTGTATCCAACATTTTTGGCGGCATCACCGTCTTTGTAGACAAGCCCTTCCGCGTTGGAGATCGCATTCAAATTTCTGGATACGATGGCAACATCGAAGAAATTGGCATTCGCTCCACGCGCCTTCGCACACTCTCTGGGCGGGTAGTGATCATTCCGAATTTCAAATTCACAGACACTTTTCTGGAGAACGTCACCAATGAGCCCTCTCGTAAAGTGGCCTTGACTTTGGGCTTGACCTATGACACCACCCCAGAGCAGATTCAAGAGGGCATTGACATCCTCAACGCCATCATCGCAGAACGGAGTGAAAACCTTGAACCTAACCCCACCATCTGGTTCAGCAGTTTTGGAGACTTTTCACTGAACATCGAAGTGATCTATTACATCAACAAGGATGGTCACTGGGCCTACAGCCCAGGTGAGGTGAACTTAGAAATCCTCAAGCGATTCAACGCCGCAGGGCTCGACTTTGCGTTCCCAACGCAAACCTTGCTCACCCCAGACGTCGCCCCTCGTTAATCAGCCCTTTTTTGCGCGGCTGGGGTTTTCGCGAACGAAAGCCGCCCATCCGCCACCTTTTCCGCCGAGGGTGGGTGTGCCCATTTCGTAAAGATGACATAGCGCAACCGCAAGGCCGTCTGTGGCATCGAGGTGCTTTGGCATGTCCTCATCGGGGATGTTCAGTGTGCGTTGTACCATGCCTGCCACCTGTTCTTTGGAAGCCGCACCGGATCCAGTGATGGCCTGCTTGACCCGACGCGGGGCATATTCGGCCACTGGCACCTCTCGGGTCAAGGCCGCCGCAAGGGCAACGCCCTGGGCACGGCCAAGCTTGAGCATGGACTGCACATTTTTGCCAAAAAACGGCGCCTCTACCGCAAAATGATCGGGCGCATGGGCCTCAATTAACCCTGCACACCGGTCGTGAATGCGCTTGAGCTTTACCGCTGGGTCCTTGACTTTGGCCATGTGCAACGCGCCCATTTCCAGCAATTCAACCCGTTGACGGGACCATGCCCGAATCACACCATAGCCCATGATGATGGTTCCAGGGTCAATGCCCAAAATGATGGTGGGATAACGCGCAGAAGACACAGCAGCAAGTTGCACCGGAACCGGCATCCCATTTGCCACCGGGTGCGTTGGTTTGTTCACCGACATTCCCACGTTCAAAATGCTGCACCGAAAATGCGCGTCACCCCACGGGAAATTGGCGTCAAAATTGGAGGATGCCCCGTCATCAGTCGTTATTGCTCCCCAATGGGCAAAACCCTGACCAACTCCGCAAAACTCTACCGCATTGGGTCTGACGTCCCTGCCCCTGTGCGGTTCGGTGTGGGCATTGGCATTCCCACTGTCATTGCGGTATACGTGCTCTGGCAACAACTGCATTCTTTACCTCCGGAGGCCTGGACCATTCAAGTGAACCCCCTTTTGCTGGTCCTTGTGGTTGCCTTGATGCCCTTCAACTGGGGGCTGGAAACTTTAAAGTGGGCTGAATTGATGCCCTTCGGGAAAATGAGCCACCGAGTGAGAGAAGTGCTTTATGGCACGGCATGGTCACTGATTGGACCTCTTCGAATCGGCGCAGCCATCGGTCGGGTTTCCACCGTCCAAGCAAAAAACCGGGCTTTTGCAGTGCGTGCCTTTGCCGTTTCCTCCGTCTCCCAATGGTGGTGCACTGTTTTTGCTTGCGCCGTGGGCCTGCTTGTCATGGAACACTACGTGCTGGCCATGGCCGCTTTTGCGGTCTCCACGCTCGCGCTGTCCATCTACTTCAATGGGAGTCCGAAACTGCGGTCTTGGTTGAAAAGGACCGAGTTCATCCAAAGTTGGCTCATGTCAGGTCGCATCGCCTTGGTGCGCAGAAAACGTGCTTTGAAATTGAGTGTCGCTCGGTTCATCGTGATGCTCTCCCAGTTCCTCCTCGCGCTCAATGCCTTTGGACACCTCACAACGCGAGATTTTCTCGAACGCTGGATGGATCAGCTCTCGGGCATCAGCATGACCTGGGGACTGACGTCTCTGGCTCCCGTTCCCATGCTGGGTGATCTCGGCCTTCGAGAAGCCGCGGCTTTGCTTGCTCTGCCCGCTCCGACCGCCTCCGACTTGACCGCCATCGTGTGCGCCACGCTCAGCTTGTGGGTGGTGAACTTAATCATCCCCGCCATCGTGGGCCTTGCTTGGCAAAGCTGTGCCATGCGTACCAAAAAACAACGCACGAACTTGCCGGCGTGATGTTTGCCACCACGGTTCTTTTTCTGCCCCTTTGCCTCCACGTTTTCCATGTTGTGCAATGGTCCCTTGGGATGCGCCGCGCACTGGATCCCGCTTTGCCAACACCGCTTAAAAACGACAGCCAGTTGAAGCTATCTGTGGTGCTTCCCGTCCGAAACGAAGCCGACACTCTCCCTTTGCTCTTGGCCGATTTGGCGACACAAACCCATTTGCCGCATGACGTCGTCGTTGTCGACGACGACTCCGATGATGGCACAATCGAAGCGGCACAATCAGCTGGCCCATGGCCTTTCCCCTTGAGGGTCATGCCCAACCCTGGACAAGGAAAAAAAGCCGGGCTTTCGGCTGGGCTCCATTCCGCAACTTCTGAATGGGCGGTGGGCGTGGATGCCGACACACGCATTGGTCCACATGCGCTTTCTGCCATGGCCCAAGGCATAGAATGTCAAGCGCAATCGAAAGATTTGTTGCTTTTGCCTCTGCGCCTTGCAACAGAACCTGAGGCGCCGCCCCAAACTGGCTTCCATCGACTTCAAGCCTTGGATTTTGCCGCCATGCAAGGTTGGGCTGTCTCGGCCGTTCGGCAGGGAAGACCCGCCATGGCGAGCGGTGGGGGCTGGATTTGGCGCGTCGCTGCCTTCCCCCACGGAGAGCTCAAACCCCATATCCCTAGCGGTGACGACGTCTTTGCCCTTGCCGCACTCATTGAGCGCGGAGATCAACATCGCGTGGGATGGTTGGGCAACCCCGACGCCATGGTCTCTGCTGCCCCCATGTATACCCTGTCTAGCCTTGTCGACCAACGCATTCGGTGGGGCGCAAAGGCCACCCAATACCCCAAGGCCTTGAAATCGGCTCGGCGCGTGGCCTTGTCCATATCCGCCATGCACCTGACGGGCCTCCTTTTGCTTTTGATATATCCGCTTTGGGGACTTGTTTTTTGGGGCATCAAAAGCGGCGTGGACATGGCATATGCACACCAGGTTGGGCGCATTTACAGCCTTTTCAAGGTCAACCGCAAATCAATCTTGGGCACCCTTCTCTCTTTGGCGATTGTCCACCCGCTGTTCATTGCCACCACCTTGATCTTGATGCCCTTTAGAAATGTTCAATGGAAGGGCCGAAGCGCCTTGTAAATTCCCAACGTGAAGGGCCTCTTTCAATTTTTCAAGCGCGAACCCACCGCCCTCTTGGGCAGCCTCTGGATTTTGCTTTGGTGCCTGGTGGCCCTCACCAGTACTCTTTGGCGTCCCGACCCCTCTCGATACGCCAATGACCAGCACCTCGAATGGTCCATGCTCTCCCCAGGCGCTACCATCGACATCGTGACGACAAACGCCCAAGGCCAATCGATCTTGACCCAAAAAACATACTGGCTCGGAACCGATCGGTTTGGTCGGGACCAATTGTCCCGCATTTTGGCCGGCTCCGGACTTTCTCTTTCTGTGGGCTTGGTTGCCGTGTTGCTCTCTTTGCTTATTGGGGTTCCCCTCGGCGCGTTTGCTGGCTACCTCGGCGGCGCGTTTGACGCAGCGGTGAGCTGGCTCTTGCAGGTGATTTGGAGCATCCCTACCCTTTTGCTCGTTTTGGCCATCACGCTGGCCTTTGGAAAGGGATTTCAGCAAGTGTTTCTGGCCATCGGCCTGTCCATGTGGGTGGAGGTGGCCCGTGTCGTACGTGGACAGACCCTAGCCTTGAGGAACGTGGAGTGGGTAGAGGCAGGACGGGTGCTCGGCCTGTCCACACCGCGCATTGTACTCGGCCACATTTTGCCCAATCTAGCCGGCCCCATCGCGGTGATTGCCGCAGCCAATTTTGCCGCAGCCATACTGATTGAAGCCGGGCTCAGCTTCATGGGCGTTGGCGCACAAATCCCGATGCCCAGCTGGGGAAACCTCATTCGCGACCATTATGGTGCCATTCTCACCGGACAGCCGCATTTGGCTCTTGTCCCTGGAGCATGCATTGTCTCTCTCGTGCTCGCCTTTAACGCACTGTCCAACGCGATGGCTCGGGCCACCTCGACAAGGGATACGGCTTAAATTTGTATCGCATGAACGCCCAGTCTAGAATTTACATTGCCGGCCATCGGGGCATGGTGGGAAGTGCACTCGTGCGAGCCCTTTCCTCGGCGGGACTGCCTGAACCCATCACCTTTACAAGCGCCGAGCTCGACTTGAGAAACCAAGCCGCAGTTCAAGCCATGATGAAGAGGGAACGGCCGACACATGTGTTTGTGGCCGCAGCCAAAGTCGGTGGGATTCACGCCAACAACGTGTACCGTGCTGACTTTCTCTACGATAACCTGATGATCGAGGCCAACCTGATCCACGCCGCACATCAAGTGGGCGTGGACAAATTGCTGTTTTTGGGCTCGAGCTGCATCTACCCCAAACTGGCCAATCAACCCCTCCAAGAAGACGCCCTGCTCACCGGCGCCTTGGAGCCGACCAACGAACCATACGCCATCGCCAAAATTGCGGGGATCAAACTTTGTGAAGCGTATCGCGATCAATACGGCGCCAACTTCATTTCGGCCATGCCCACCAACCTTTATGGGCCCGGCGACAACTACGATTTGCAAAACAGCCACGTCGTCCCCGCACTCCTGCGCAAATTCCACGAGGCGAAAGTCAATGGAGACCCCACTGTTACCTGCTGGGGCTCGGGCTCACCCCGTCGGGAATTCCTGCATGTTGATGACTTGGCAGATGCCTGTCTCTTCCTGATGCAGGAATACAACGACAAGCCCTTCGTGAATGTGGGCACAGGCACCGATTTGCCCATCAAAGCACTGGCCGAAACCATCGCCGACATTGTGGGATTTGAAGGCGACCTGGTTTGGGACACCGAAAAGCCCGATGGTACCCCCCGAAAACTCATGGACTGCAGCCGGCTTCGCGCATTGGGCTGGACCCACAAAGTAGACTTCGAACAGGGCCTGAAGGCCGTCTACAACGATTACCGAAAAGCCCGAAGCGCCGCAGGCAATCCATGATCTCTCGTGGTTTCAAATCCACGTATCTCGTCCTGTCCCTGCTCGGATTAGGCGCCCAAGCCATGGGGCAAATCGCGGTGCCTGATCGACTCGCCAACGGAAACCGCATGACAGCGCTGGTTACACCGGCAGACCGAGGAAGCCTCGCTTATGACAGCATTCCAGCGCTCCCTTTAACCGCTGGTGGCAAACAAACTTGGTGGCATCGACACGGCTTGTTCATGGACGGCCCCGTTCAACTGACGCTCGATCCTGTTGTCGATGTATCCCTAGATCGCCGAAGAACCCGACTCGAAAACGGGTCACCAGAGGTAGAAAAAGGCCACCGCAATGTGCGAGGCGTGCGGTATTCAGGTCAAATCGACAACCGCATTCGATTCGGCGGAAAGGTGCTGGAAATGCAACGCTTGCTCGTGGCGCCAGAAACCGAATACGTTTTGGCCGCACAAGCTTACCCCGGCATGGGGACAGGCAAACTGCGCCCTGCAGAGGGTGGACTCTATTCGATGGACCACAGCCTGGCCGAAGTGTGGTTTGATGCCAAAGCCTCGAACCGAATTCGGTTACAATGGGGCTTGGGGTCCACCGGCATGGGGCCCGGCGCCCGAAACATCCTGTGGAGCGATGCGCGTGCACCCGCCCCCTTCTTATTGATAGAGATCGACTTGGGGAAAGGCTGGCAGTACTGTTGGGTACAATCAAGGCAACGCGGTCGAATGCGACTTCCAGCAAACGGTGCCCGAGAAGGCCGATATGCTCCGCTGGGATTGAGCCTACGCAGCTTGGGGAAAACCTTCCAATGGTCGCGACACCAACTCGACATCCATCTTGTGGTGGCGCGATGGACGGATGTTTTGGAACGCGGCGAGAAGCGCCACGCCACCATGGATTGGGCACTCGCCATGGCACCATGGAGCTGGCCTGCAGGACAAAACAGCTCCAATCCATGGTATTCTGCAGGGCATCAAGGGCTCGATGTGCAGTTGAGAGGACAAGCCTCCACATGGTATGGACAATTGCGCTTCAGCCCCAACTTTGACCCGCGCTATGCCCCGCACTCAGCAGCCCCAAACCCTCGGACTCCCCAAGCCATGGTCGGCCACGTTCGACATGGGAGCCGCTGGAGCTTTTGGACAGAGTGGGCGCCAACGGCCGCATCCACACCCACTTCATTCAACCCGGATTTGCCTGTGGGCGAATTGGGCATTGAGCCTTGGTCTCCGCTTCGGAACTCCTGGATTCAAGGCGCAGAGTGGCGCGTTGCTGGATTGACCGTGGCCGCAGAGGTCGGGCGCACGGTTCAAAAGCAAACAAGCTGGAAGGCCACTGTTCACATTCCAACGGCTGCTGCTGATGTCACCAATGGCCAGATCCGAAACCGTCGACGGGTCAAAGCCCCCAACCGCTTGTGGCCTGCTTTGGTCCCCCTCGCCCCCATGTTTTCAATCATGGGCATCCCCGGCACAGAACAATTGTGGTGGAGCTTTGGAGTGACGTCTCCCGTCGTCGATACAAAAAAGAGCCATTGACAGCATAGAAAATCGGGCCAGTTTTCGCACACGCATCCTCCATTATTCCTACAACGAAAAACCGACGAAAAAACGTGTAAGCATGTACATTTGAGCACCTTACAATGCTCTCATTCGTCGTCTCATTTTTGTTTGTAGCCTTTGGCATGCCTTCGTTGATCCGACTGGCATTTCAAAAAAACTTACTGGACGACCCCGCAGAAGAGCGGAAAATTCATCACCGAAGCGTTCCGCGTCTAGGTGGCGTTCTGGTCTTCTTGGGCACCATGATCACCACCGTGTCCATGATCACTCCTGAAGAAGAAGTGGCGGTTTCTTTTTTGCGCATTGCAGCCGCTTCTACAATCTTGTTCTTCGTTGGTCTCAAGGATGACCTCACCAATCTGGCTCCGTTGAAAAAGCTCGCGGCTCAATTGGTCGTTGGCCTCATCCTCATTGTGAGTGGAGGTTTTGCCATCCATGATTTCGGGGGATTGTTCGGGTTGTTTAATCTGTCCAACTGGGTGGCCATTCCCTTTTCGCTTTTCGTTTTCATTGTTGTCGTCAATGCTGTGAATTTGATTGATGGAATCGACACTTTGGCCGGCGGATATGGACTGCTTGCCGCCGGGGTAGGTGCCATGTGGTTTCATTCCACAGGACAGCCCCATTTTTTCATCATGTGCATGGCCATGGGTGGTTCGCTCACAGGCTTTCTGATTTTCAACATTTCCCCTGCCCGGATTTTCATCGGAGACAGTGGCTCTCTTGTGCTCGGAATGGTGGTCTACATCATCGCAACCAGCATCATGTCTACGCCCGCAGACATGGTTCCTGAATTGTGGGCCCAGCGCTCCTTGCCTGTTTTGGCCATGACAACCCTGAGCTACCCATTGGTGGACACGTTACGCATCTTTACCCTACGAACTTTGGCGGGTCGGTCTCCATTTTCGCCAGACCGCAACCACATCCATCACCGCATTTTGCAACTGGGATTCACGCACTTGCAAACGGCCTTCATTCTGCACACGTATACTGCAGCCATGGTGGCACTCGGCTTCTTGATTCCGGAGATGGCCCCAACCAAGGCCTTCCTGATTCTACTGGGAACCGCCTTTATGCTGCCTGCCGCAGTCATCCTCGCAGAAAAGCTCGCCCTTGTGAAGAAGGGGGTGCCTGTACGGTCCTGATTCGGACCCAACTTCACAGCTTACGTTTGCTGTGCCATGCGCAAACCCTTTGTTTTTTTCTTGGTGATCTCGTGCTGTACGTTCTCCGTGCAGGCCACACCAAATCGCGATTGTCTCGACGGGCACCCCCAAGGGGTTCATTTGGATACACTTGCGATTACACCCCGAATTCGTTCTTTGGGGGTGGGACTGTCCAAGACAGATGCAAGTGCCATTGGGTCGTCGGTCTTGGCCGACTTATCGTGTGCAATCGAAACGCGTAGCCCAAAGTGGAGCCTGTTGGCTGCTTATGACGTGTTGAGCGGGAAAAGCACATTCTTCCGAAGAGCCGCGGCGTCCGGGTTCGATCGCCGCCACGCCAGAGGTCACATCGCCACAAGATGGCGCGGTCGATGGACTTGGCGCCCCTTACCATCTGCCACCCTCACCATGGGCAAGGACACCCTCCACGACGGATGGGGCCGTCGCTCCCTTTTTCGCGGAGGGCATGCCGCCCCCACTGCCTTTGCTCAAGTGGCACTCAACAGTGGCGGACGGTTGCGATACCGCCACCGCATAGAAGCCCTACAGGGGGCATTCCAGATGGACTGTGCACCCGGAGCCTTGGGTGATGCCCAAACTTGGCTTCCACCCACTGGGCGCCTCAGAACGGGCGTGACGAGATGGGCGGTCAGTCACCGCATCGAATTGGATTTTGGACAGCGATTGACAGGCGCACTTTGGGGCGCTGTGGTTTGGGATGCTGCCGAGCGCAACTTTGAGCCCCATTACCTCGTCCCCCTCACCAGTCTGCGTCCAACTGAATACGCCCAAGGCAGCTCCGACAATGCCCTCGTTGGCGCAGAAGGCCGCATCCAATTGGGCGCCGAGCCAAAGCGTCCGCGCGCGCTTTACGGACAGTTCCTTCTCGACGAACTCATCGTTTCTGAACTGCTTGGCGGCACACAATGGTGGGGAAACAAATTCGGCTGGCTTGCCGGCATTCAGTGGGGCACAAAGTGGGGCGGATGCCGCTTTGAATTTTCTGGCGCTCGACCTTGGACTTACAGCCACTTCACATCGTCTTCGGCCTACATCCATGGCAAGACACCTTTGGCACATCCGCTTGGGGCCAATTTTGGAGAGTTCGCAGCAGAGGGTCATTGGAAGAACCAACGATGGGAAGTTCACCTTCGCGCCACGGGTTCAGTGCGGGGAGACAGAATGGACGTCGCCTCACCCACAGGGTCCCTGCCCCAAGTGGGAGACATCTCGAGAACAGAGGAAACCTACACTTGGCTCAATGGCGTTCAAAGGAAAAGGGTCGCCATTGGTTTGGACCTTGCCCGTCATGTGGAGGTCAATAAGACCACTTCGGCTCAAGCCTTTGGCCAAATCCTATTTGGATCTGAAACCCCCACCAATTCCGCAATTGTGCCAACCACCGAGTGGTGGGTGAGCTTCGGAATTCGCACCACAGGCCCCTTCTTTGGTTCAGATTGGTAGGCACAGCCTAATTTCGCCGACCGCCATGACGGCCTCCATCACCCCCACGCCCACTTTTCTCAAGGACATTGCTGTCCTGTTCAAGCTGCGTCTTGGCACTTTTGTCGTACTCAGTGCAGTTCTCGGATGGTTTATGGGCAGCGACAGCATTGGCCTGATTCCTTTTCTCGAACTGACCCTCGGCGGTTACCTGCTGACCGGAGCCTCCAATGGGTTCAATCAGATCTTGGAAAAAACAGCCGATGGCAAAATGAGCCGAACGGCTAACCGACCGCTTCCCACCGAGAGGATGAGCGTTCGCACGGCAGCCTTGTGGTCAACCGGAGCGGGCATTCTCGGCCTCGCTGCCCTCTTTGACCTTGGCATCAGGGCCGGTCTACTCGGCCTATTGGCCCTGACGAGTTATGTGCTCGCCTACACCCCCCTCAAATCGAAAACGGGCTTCAGCGTCTTGGTCGGTGCCATCCCCGGTGCCATCCCACCCATGCTGGGTTATGTGGCCGCCACACACAGCTTTGGCATTGAGCCCGGAACCCTGTTTGCAGTGCAGTTCATGTGGCAATTCCCACACTTCTGGGCCATTGCTTGGGTATTGCACGACGACTACATGAAAGCGGGCTACCGCATGTTGCCCTTTCAAGAAGGCCGCTCCAAAGCCAGTGCGCGTCAAATTCTGATTTACACCATGCTGTGTATTCCCGCCAGTTTGCTCCCTTGGGCGCTGCCAGGAAATGCCCCCATGGTCGGCAACGTGGCGTTCCTTGTCGCCGTCTTGGCCGGCCTGGGATTTTTGGTGCCCGCTCTGCGCCTCTGGCGCAGTTTAGAGGTCAAGGACGCACGCCAACTCATGTTTGCGAGCTTTTTGTACCTCCCAATCGTGCAACTCACGTACGTGCTAGACAAGATCCCCTGAACCCAACAGCCTCGGGATGGTTCTTCCCGTGGAATCGATACACATGAGCAACCTTACCTCCGAAGCAGAAAAAGCAGATTCGAAAGGCCGAATCGACGTTTTTGAAGGATTGGACCCCGCTGTCCGCGAGCGCACCAAAAAGATGTTGATGTACTTCATCCTCTTTGCGGTGGTCATGCTGTTTGCCGGCTTTACATCCGCCTACATCGTCTCCAACATTGGCCAATACTGGGTCCACATTGAAGCTCCTACTGCACTGTGGATTGGAAACGCTTTGCTTGTCGCCAGTTCTCTGCCAATGTACCTGAGCCTGCGGGCCATGAAACAAGGCAAAACCCAAATGAGCTTTGTGCATTTGGCCATCACCTTCGCGCTCGGTTTGGGCTTCACCTTTATGCAAGTCGAAGGATGGGGTGACCTGCAATCCAAGGGCATGGGATGGACCATCGACGAATCGGCCAGCGGCGCCAAAGCCTACCGATGGAACAGCATTAAAAACTTGATCAACGGCCCCGCGGTTTGGGGCCAAGACTTTACGGTCACCCGAGACGGCGAGCCTCTCATTTACCGTCCGGAGACCAAAGAATTATTCGCCCCAGACGATGTGCTTCTCGCCAAAGACATTAGCCTCGATGTTGTCCGTACTTCGAATTCTTCGGCCGGCTATTTGTACATCCTCATTGGCATGCACTTGTTCCACCTCGCCTTGGGCTTGACTTACTTGGTGGTCAACGGAATTCGGGTTTTAAAAGGAACGATTCACCCGGGAGACACAGTGAGACTGCATACTGCAGGCGTCTATTGGCACTTCCTAGGCCTACTTTGGATCTACCTATTCGCTTTCCTCTTCTTCATCCACTGAGGATGACGTAATATTGCCGCGCAAATCATCGTCATGTCGGGAGAAGCAAGCAAAGCAATATCCAAGGAGGTTCTCTGGGGAGGAGGGCGTTCGCCGTTCAGCGTGAGCTACGGCAAAATGATGATGTGGTACTTCCTCGTTTCGGACGCCTTGACGTTCGGAGGACTGCTTGTCGCCTACGGTTTTAGCCGTGCAGGTTCAACGGCAGCTTGGCCCATCGGAGAACAAGTATTTCGCGCCCTTCCTGGTGCAGAAGGACAATACCCCCTGATTTACGTCGCCCTCATGACGTTCATTCTGATCGTGAGTTCGGTTACCATGGTTCTGGCCGTGGAAGCCGGTCACAGGAACGATCGCAAAGAGGTGCTCAAATGGATGGCGTTCACCATTGTCGGTGGATTCATCTTCCTCGGAAGCCAAGCTTGGGAATGGAGCCACTTCATTCACGGCAGTGGTGGCAGCTTCCTCCTGGCCGAAGATGTCCAGTTTGCTGGGCCGGAAGGAGAAATGGTGGAGATGACTGCTGGCGAAGCGGTTTTCATGGACCATCACTTTGGACATCTCATGGAGATGCACCTCGATGGGAACACAGCCGTCACCTTGAACGAAGAAGGGGGCCATGTCATTTTGACCGAACTCGGCGATCATCCCCACGAGGCCCATTTGCATGGTTTGACCATCAACAAGTACGTTGAAGGAGAGACATTGATTGAAGGAGACGCGATGAATGCCCTTTGGGAAGCGCGCTCGAGCAACTTCACTTTTGGCGCCAACCTTCACGACAGTGAGTACGCAGTCCAGCAGAGCTACAGCGACTTCTTCTTCTTCATTACTGGCTTTCACGGCTTCCACGTCTTCTCCGGTGTCATCATCAACATCGTGGTTTTCTTCATGGTACTCAACCGTGTTATGGAGCGCAGAAAGCACTACGAGATGGTCGAGAAAGTAGGCCTGTACTGGCACTTCGTTGACCTGGTTTGGGTTTTCGTTTTCACCTTCTTCTACCTCATCTAACATGGAGCGCGACGACCTCATTGTTAACGACAGCTACTCTCTCAACGCCCACCACAGCGAAGAAGACGGGAAAGGCATTCGCAAGAAGATTTACTTGGTCACTGTGATTCTCTCCGCCATTACAGCGGTTGAAGTTGGCATGGGCATCATGTTCAAGCGGTCAGAGACCTTTACTTGGACGGCCATCAAATGGTCATTCATCATCCTCACCTTGTTCAAGGCCGGATACATTGTCATGTCCTTTATGCACTTGGGCGAAGAGCGCAAGAATTTGAGGAACGCCGTGATCGTACCCTACTTCTTGTTTGTCGCGTATTTGATTTTCATCGCCTTGACTGAAGGTGCATCCCACTTTGGGATGGACAAAATGTTCCACTGATCCCCCGGATGGGCGATCCCACCCCGTCTCCCCGGCGCCTCTGGAAGCGCATTTTATTGGTTGCCGCCCTTCCTGGGCTACCCCTGCTTTTGCTCTTGGTACTGGGCCGTGGCATGCGCCACGAATTCGGCAATCTCGATTATTTCGACCAAGCCGGGGCCCGTGTTTCCGTTTCCACAGACGCCCGCCGACTTCCTGATTTCTCTTTGACCGACCAAACCGGCGCCGTGGTCTCTCGAGACGACCTCGCAGGTACATTTTGGCTGGTGGCCTTCATGACCACCGACACGGCCACAACACCACATCTTCCCGTCTTGACCCAACAGCTCCTTTGGGCCAACTGGAGATACCGAGACGAACCTGACGTTGGACTGCTTTGCTTGTCTCTGGACACCGAGCACGACACGCCGAAGCAGCTGCAGGATTATGTTGCGCAGAACGAGCGCTACAACCGTTACCCCAACAAATGGCGCTTTCTCACTGGCGATCAGTCCGACATTGACCGCATTGTGACCACAGATTTGGGCATTGACAGGGATTCAACCGACCGGTTCAATGTCGCGACCTTGTTGCTCGTCGATGACCGTGGCTATGTGCGACAGAAGTACTTGGCTTCCAGCGAACACGAAATTGGCGACGCCGTGGAAGACATCGCCTTGCTCAAAAAACGGAAGCTGCAATTTGAGAAAGCCCAGCGCGAACGATTGAATCGGCCTGCATTGCCCTTCTTGGGTCCCCGCGACGCCATCACCAACCTCACTGAAACCGCAGATACGGCATACCACACGGTGCCGAAATTTTCCTTGACCGACCAACTCGGAAGAGAATGCAGCCACCGCGACATGGCTGGGAAAATTCGACTCGTCGATGCATTCTTTACGGCTTGCCCAACCATCTGCCCCGTGATCAGCAGTCAACTCGCAAGGGTGCATGACCAACTGATGGACCAAGGACTTGCCGACCAAATTCAAATCGTTTCGCATACCGTAGACCCGGTGCACGACACACCAGAGCGCATGCGCGAATATGCCGAACGCTTGGGCGCTGACCCTGAAATCTGGCGGTTTCTAACCGGGACCAAAACCGACATCTATCCGCTACTGCAACAGGGATACCTGTTAACCGCCATGACGGACTCTACAGCAGAAGGTGGCTTTTTTCATTCTGACCAAGTCCTCATTGTAGACACTCAAGGACGGCTGAGAGGCACTTACGACGGAACCAAAACCTCAGAGGTAGACCAGATGTTAGAAGACGTATATCAGCTTCTTGCACAAACGAAAGCCAATCCCACGCTGTTGCCATGAGCACCACCAACGTCCGTCCTCAGTCCATCCGCCGGTTGGTTTGGACACTGTCCATTGCCGTCCCTTTGATTGTCGTGGTGCTGTTTCTTTTGCCTCCCGCCGAAGGATTAAGCGACGAAACCTTGAGCAAAGTGTATTGGCTGCCACGGTTCAATGCCTTGATGAACGCCACGGCATTTTGCTGCCTGTTCGCTTCTTTGATGGCCATACGCAGAGGAAATGTAGCCAGGCACCGGGCACTGAATACGGCCGCGTTGGCCCTTTCCGCACTGTTCCTCATCAGTTATGTCACCTTTCACATGCTCACTGAATCCACGCGTTTCGGAGGAGAAGGTCTCATCCGGACAGCGTATCTCATGGTTCTGCTCAGTCACATTGTTCTGTCCATTGCCATTGTTCCCCTCGCCCTGTTCAGCTATGTCCGCGGGCTCATGGGAGAGGTAGAAAAGCACAGGAAGATTGCGAGGGTGACCATGCCCATCTGGCTCTACGTAACCGCTACAGGCGTGATCGTCTATTTGATGATCTCACCCTATTACCCACACTAAGGATGAAGCCAACCACCCAGCACATCGCCAAGGTGGGACTCGCAGTGTTCATCTGCTTTTTGTTCTTGGATGTCTCCGCGCAATGCGTAATGTGCAAAGCCGTGGCGGAAGACAGTGCCGCGGCCGGAGCGGTTGGACGAGGAATCAACCAAGGCATCCTCTACATTATGGCTGTGCCATACATACTGCTCGGGATAATAGGCTTTTTAGTAGTTAAAAAGTGGAAGTTAGTCGAGTAATTTGTATATTACATGCATGCTCGAGCAGTCTACACTCTGTCCTCGGCCCTGGCATGTACGCTTTGCACTGGCCTCCCTTCTGCTGACCTTTTGGGTGTCCCGTCCCTGTTTCGCTCAGTTTCAAGCTGAACGAGCCATTGGCGCCGAAGAAAACACACTGTCTTACGGATCTTACCGCATGTCCATTAAGGACAAGGACGAGCCTTCGTCTTGTAACGTGGTCCTATTTGGCTACCACAACCGCAGACCCGGTCGGTGGGAAGCCCTCTCTGACACCGTACTGAAAATTGTCCCCCACCGGCAACACACCCTCATTGGCCATAAACAAGGCTATATGTTTCATGCGGAATCCTTCTGGCCCGATCTACTCAGGGAACCTGAAATCCGCGTGGATTTAAGAAGCCTTGCCCCTGGTTTGCGAACCGACATTGTGGGCATTCATTTTCAAGGCAATCAAGACCGCTTACATCCAAGAAGCTTTGATGTCGCCGAAGAGCTCCTTTACTGGCTCAATGACAATCCTTCTGTTCGAATTCAAGTCGTTGGCCATGTCAATGGCGCAGACGGCAGGCGGTCAAACGCCTTCTACAGAAGGGCCAGCCTACGAAGGGCCAATGCGCTCATCCAATGGCTGGTGAACAATGGCGTTGACTCCACACGCTTAGAACCACGAGGAGGCGGTGCCGATGCCCTGCTCTTTCCAGATCCACTTGAAGCCTGGCAACACGAGGCGAATCGACGTGTCGAAATCGAAGTGTTGGAACACTAATTCCCCATCCTTCGCCCGCTGCTGCGGCGTCCGTACTTTTGCAGGGTGTCTGTTGACTTCCGTCCCCCCGCCAAGCTTACGAAGTGCACTCCCCTTCGTTTCACCCCATTCCTTATTCTCCTCCCCTTTCTCGCCCTCACACTGAGTGTTCGTGGCCAAGGAAAGGTATGGTCACTCGATAGGGCCATTGCGCATGCGCAATCCAATAATCTTCTCGTCCAACAAGGCCAACTCGGCCTCAAAGGAAACGACGTCGACGTCGATGAAGCCAAGGCTGCGTTCCTACCCAACCTGAATGGCAGCGGGTCACACGGCTACAATTGGGGCCAAACCATTGATCCTTTTACCAATCAGTTTGCCACCTCGCGCATTCGATCGAATTCCGTGGGCATTGGATCGGGCATCACGTTGTTTGCAGGCATGTCCAATCATCTCCGTCTCGATCAAGCGGAAGAAAGACGCAGCGCAGCCCAGCATGACCTTGACCGCACACAGAACGATGTCGCCCTTCAAGTGGGCAGTGCCTTCCTCGGTTTGATGTTCGCAGAGGACGCCTTGGACATTGCAGTGCTGAATGTGCAAACCACAGAAACTCAAGTCACCCGCATTCAAGCTTTTGTAAATGCTGGAGCGGCTCCTGAATCCGACTTGCTCGATTTACAAGCCCAGTTGGCGTCTGACCGCTCTACCAAAATCGCCTCAGAGGGAGAGGTGGCCTTGGCCCGTTTGCAGTTGGCGCAAACCATGAGACTCAGCCCTGAAGACACCGAAAACCTCACCATCGAACGTCCCAACATCGACAACATCGGCAATCTGCCCATGGTCCGCGGCCTAGAAGGTGTTCTGTCGTCTGCCCTCACATCGTTTCCGGAAATCAAAGCAGGCGCCAGCCGCATCCGACAGCAACGCATCGGCTTGGATCTGGCCAAAACAGTGGGCCTGCCGCGACTGAGTGCCAGCTGGAGCTACGGCTCGGGATTTTCAGGCGCAGCGCAACAGCCGGTCGGCGACCCAACCTTTGAGGTCTTTACCATTGGCATCACAGAGACCAGTTTAGAGCCGGTCCTGTCCAGCGCCTTGGTCTACAACGAATACCAGACCCGTCCATTTTCTGACCAAATCACGTCCAACGTGAATCAGAGCCTCTTTTTTAGCCTGTCCATCCCCATCTTCAATGGCTGGTCCGTGCGCAATGGCACCCGGCGCAGCCAAATCGGCATCGAACAAGCCGAACTTCAGCTCGAGCAAACCAAGCAAACCCTGCAGCAATCTGTCGAGCGAGCCCACCAGGATGCGCGAAACGCCACCGAAACCCTCGCCGCAGCAGAGCGCGCAGAAGCAGCTGCTAAACTGGCATTCGACAACGCACAACTGCGCTTCGAGCAAGGTGCTTCTACTCAAGTCGACTATACACAAGCCCGCAATCGCTACGATTCTGCGCGGCTCCAAGCGCTGCGATCGCGCTATGACTTGATTTTCCGCGTCTCCATCCTCGACTTCTATGCAGGTCGTGGACTCCGCTTTAAAATCTAATCCCATGAAACTCGGAAAGCGCGTGTACATCCTGCTTGGCGCCATCGCACTCCTTTTGCTGGGCCTGGCCGCAAAATTTGGTGGTGGACCGTCCGCTCCCCAAGTCAATCTGGAGACCATTGGGCAAAATCGAATTGTGGAGACCGTGATCGCTTCGGGCCGAATCCAACCCGAAGTTGAGGTCAAAGTATCTGCAGAGGTCAGTGGCCAACTGATCGAACTTCCCGTGCAAGAAGGCGATCGGGTAGTGGCCGGACAACTGCTGGCCCGAATCAACCCCGACATTTATGAGAGTCGCCTGAGCCAAGCCAAAGCCGCATTGGACAATGCCCGGTCCAGCCGCGCCACAGCTCAGGCTCGATTGGCCCAATCCAATGCCGCGTTTTCCGCTGCTCAATTGTCTTTTCGCAGAAACCAAGGTCTCTTCGAAAATCAGGTCTTGAGTGATGCCGACTTTGAACAAGCCGAAGTGGCCTTCCAAAGTGCTGAGGCCGATTTAGAAGCCGCAGAACAAGGCGTAAAATCCGCCGGTTTCAGCATTCGAAGCGCAGAAGCTGCCGTTAAAGAATCAGAGGACAATCTTCGTCGAACCGTGCTCATGGCTCCCCAATCGGGAACGGTCACCGCTTTGGTCAAAGAGGAAGGAGAAGGCGTCCAAGGCATTGGATCCTTCCAAGGCGAAGTCATCATGAACATCTCCGAGCTCGGCGCCATGGAAGTCGATGTTGAAGTCAACGAATCGGACATCGTTAAGGTCGCCCTCGGCGATACAGCAAGGATTGAAGTCGATGCCTATACGGATCGGATGTTTCTTGGCATTGTGACTGAAATCGGCAACACGGCATTGAATGCGACCGGTTCTTCGAGGTTGAGCCTAGAAAGCGTAACCAACTTCAGTGTGAAAGTCAGAATCCTGCCTGCAGGTCATGCGGATTTAATGGCCGGAAGAGACAGCACGTGGACTCCGTTTAGGCCGGGAATGTCGGCTACAGTCGACATTGAAACTGAAGTGAAAATGGGCGTGACCACCGTCCCCATCAAAGCGGTCACCACCCGTTCAGACACTTCAGGACGCAGCAACGAAAGTCAATTGTGCGTTTTCATCTTCGAAAACGGACGCGCAAAGCGATACAACATCCAAACCGGGATTCAAGACAACACCAACATAGAGGTTCTGTCCGACCTTCCCTCTGGTGCGCAAGTCATTACCGGCCCCTACGACCTGCTCAGCAGGCGCCTCAAAGATGGCGAAATCGTTGAGGCCAAGTCAGCCGGTGACAGCCCAGGTTCATCCCGCGGATTCTCCGCCTCCATTTCAGTGAACTGAGCCATGATCCTCCTCTTGGAGACGTCTACCCTAAACTGCTCGATTGCCCTGGCCACACCAGAAGGGGAGTGTGTCGCACGCTGCGATGAATCCAGCGAGAAACACCAGCACGCCGAACGCCTACACTTGCTCATCGACGAGCTTTTAAAAGCCAGCAGCGTCAGACGCAACGCCCTTACTGCCCTTGCCATTGGAAAGGGGCCTGGGTCATTTACCGGGCTGCGCATTGGCACCTCGGCCGCCAAAGGCATCTGCACAGGTTTGGGAATCCCGCTGATTGCCCCTTCTCCTCTTCGGGCCTTGCAACACTTAGGTCAACACCTCCATCCGCATTTTACGGAGACACCCCAACGCATTGTTCCCGCAATCGATGCCCGCAGAATGGAACTGTATACGTTGGATGAAGCCGGCGAAGTCGTGGCCTCTGTTGTAGACGAGTCCTTCCGCCAAGACCTGAACGAGGGGCCAGCCATGCTCATTGGAGATGGAGCTGCCAAATGCACGGACATTCTCGCGGCACATCCAGCAGAATGGATCATTGAGCAATGCTTCCCGACCGCCGCAGACCTGATCCCGGAGACACTGGCCTTGATCCAACGCGGGCAAATGGAGTCCGTGAGCGACTTCGAACCTTTTTATCTCAAAGACTTTATCCCCGGTCAACCAAAAGACCCGTTGGGACTAAGAAATCCTTCCGCCTGATGCGCCTCACGTTCGTTCAACTGATCTGCATCACCACTTTGCTGTCGCTGCCCATGATGGGCTGCAGAGACACGCCAGGGGTCATTCCATATGTGGATGTTCAGGTCGACCTCAACCTCAATTTGCCCGCCTACAACAACCTCAATTTCCCTGGGAACTGGTTGTACATCTCAGGAGGAAGTCGCGGACTGATTGTCTACCGTTACACTTTGGACGAATTTGTGGTCCTCGACCGTCATGCCACATTCGATGTGGCCGCTGGGTGTCAAGGGTCACTGTCTCAAGACGGATACACCATTGAAGACCCTTGCAGTGAATCCGAGTGGTACATCTTTGATGGCTCCATCATTCAAGGCCCCACCACCGCGCCCCTCGAGCGCTATACGACTACATGGATTCCGCCCGTGCTCTCCATTCGAAACTGACCCTTCCGAAAAACGGCGTAAGAAAAAACCCCGGCTGTTGAGCCGGGGTTTTTCTTTGAGGAAAGAAACCGTTCAATAACGGTAAGCGTCTCCCTTGTATGGACCGTTCACGGGGACTCCGATGTAGTCCGCCTGCTCCTGACTGAGCACTTCCAACACCACACCGATTTTTTCGAGGTGCAGACGTGCCACCTCTTCGTCGAGGTGCTTTGGCAAAGTGTACACCTTGTTTTCGTAGTCCGAGTTGTTGTTCCAGAGCTCGATCTGCGCGATGGTTTGGTTGGTGAAGCTGGCGCTCATCACAAAGGATGGGTGACCGGTTGCACAACCCAAGTTCACCAAGCGTCCCTCGGCAAGCAAGATGATGTCCTTGCCATCAATGGTGTACTTGTCGACCTGCGGCTTGATGTTGTCGAAGGATGAACCATAGTTGTCATTCAACCAAGCGACGTCAATCTCGTTGTCGAAGTGACCAATGTTGCAGACAATGGCTTTGTCCTTCATGGCGCGGAAATGAGGCTCTGCCACAATGTCCTTGTTGCCTGTTGCCGTCACCACGATGTCGGCCTCGGCGCAAGCATCCACGAATGGCTTGACTTCGTAGCCTTCCATGGCCGCTTGGAGTGCACAGATCGGATCGATTTCGCTCACAATCACACGGCATCCTGCGTTGCGCAAGCTGTCGGCTGAACCCTTACCTACGTCACCGAAACCAGCAACACAGGCCACTTTTCCTGCCATCATGATGTCGGTGGCACGGCGAATCGCGTCCACACATGATTCACGGCAACCGTACTTGTTGTCGAACTTGCTCTTGGTCACACTGTCGTTGACGTTGATAGCCGGCATTGGCAACGTGCCGTTCTTCTCACGGTCATACAAACGAAGCACACCTGTGGTGGTTTCTTCCGAAATGCCCTTGATGCCTGCTGCGAGCTCAGGGTGCTGATCCAAGATCACATTGGTGAGGTCACCCCCATCGTCCAAAATCATGTTGAGCGGCTCGCGCGCTTCACCGAAGTACAATGTCTGCTCAATGCACCACTCGTACTCTTCCTCGGTCATGCCCTTCCAAGCATACACTGGAATACCCGCAGCAGCAATCGCAGCAGCGGCGTGGTCCTGAGTGGAGAAAATGTTGCAGCTCGACCAAGTCACGTCTGCTCCGAGCTCCACAAGGGTCTCGATCAAAACAGCCGTCTGAATGGTCATGTGAAGGCATCCGGCCACACGTGCTCCGGCCAAAGGCTTCTGGCTGCGGTAGCGTTCGCGCAGGGCCATCAGGCCTGGCATCTCGGCTTCGGCGAGTTGGATTTCCTTTCTTCCCCACTCGGCCAGGTTGATGTCCTTGACCTTATAAGGCAATGGAGTAGTGGTATTGGTGACGCTCATGCAATCGGTAGAATTTGCGGCAAAGATAGCCGTGACAATGTTCTGATTAACAGACTTAACACAGCTTTGCCTCGGATTTGTTTCCTTGCGCTCTCTATGCCCGAAACCCGCTTCTCCATACCCCTCTACAATCAGGACACTGAGGTGATTGGGTGCCCAGCATTGGGAGACGTTAACAAACAACGCACTGCTTTGACCCAGCTGTTACAACAGAAAGGCTGGCCAGTGCCTGAGCGAGAGGGAACAGGGAGACCCCGTATGGGTGACCGTTTTTGCAGCTTGACCCATGGCGGTGGTTGGGCATTGGCCACGCGAAGCGACCATCCCATTGGAATCGACGTGGAGGCCGCAAACGCTCGACTGGAACGGACCAGACGGCGGTTCGTTGGCCCGATGGATCAACCTGTTGTCGATTGGTTTGGAGACAACCTGGATGCCCTGTGTCGGCTGTGGACAGCGAAAGAAGCCGCATACAAAACTTTTGGGAGCGGGGTTGATTTCCTCACAGGCCTTCAATGGGTCGACGTCCATGAGCATGGCGCTCAGCTGTTGGCTGTAAAACAAAACACGGCGCTCACGCTGCATTGGAGAACACTTGACCCTGCCAAAAACAACTTTGTGGTTGCACCTCACCCACTGCGGAATGCTCCGCGCATCTGGGCCGCCATCTGCGGCGCCATTCCGCAGGCCGGCGAAAATTGAGGCAAACAGAAAGGCGCCCCGAGGGACGCCTTTTCCAAATGTTGTTGTGCTGATTTCTTAACGCTCAATGCCTTTGTGGCGGCGTTGGTCAGAAACTGACAATTTCTTCCGTCCCTTGCGGCGACGGGCAGACAAAACGGCGCGGCCGCCGACTGATGACATACGTTCGCGGAATCCGTGCTTGTTGCGACGCTTGCGAACCGAGGGTTGAAATGTCCGTTTCATGGCAGAAATAATTCGAAATCGGGAGCGCAAAGATAGGCAACGAGTTGGGAAATCCTTCGATTTATGTGCTTCAACATCTTAGGCCCCTGTTTTGCCACTACAAGATGACTCCGATTAGCTTTGCACGCACAACGAAAACCGCTTCGTCTTGGCCCGACGCCACACTCCTTCCCCAGACCCCAATGGTGAGCCCCCCCGCAAGGGCAAACTCAACCGAGATGGTTTTCTGCAATTCGGCAGGATCGCACCCTACCTGCGTCCTCACCGCATCAAGTTTGCCGTTGGCATTGTCTTGATTACCCTCTCAGGTGTACTTACCCTTCTGGTGACCCGACTTTGGGGCCAATTGGGCGGTGTTGGAGTGGACCCTACCGCAGGTGGCAGTATGGACCTTCCGCTGCCATTTGACACCAGTGACCTGCAGCACATCGGACTGGCCATTTTTGGCGTCCTGGTCTTGCAGTCTGGCTTGTCTTTCATTCGCATCTGGCTCTTTGGCGAAATCACCACCCGAATGCTCAAAGCGCTGCGCGAAGACGCCTTTACGAGCATGATCACGCAGCGCATGGACTTCTTCGACACCCGGCGTGTCGGCGACCTCGGAAGTCGAATTGCCGCAGACATCGAAGCCATTCGCGACACCTTCACCACAGTACTGGCCGAACTCGTTCGCCAATCCATCATCATTGGAGGCGGACTTTTGGCCCTGATGACCTTCAGCTGGAAATTGACTTTCCTGATGCTGGGCACCCTCCCTGTGGCCATGCTGGCCGCCATGGGATTTGGTCGGTTTATCCGGAAGTTGTCCAAAAAGACCCAAGGTGCTGTGGCCGACTCCAACACCATTGTTTCCGAGACGCTCACCGGCATTGTCAGCGTAAAAGCGTTCGCACGAGAAGCCTTCGAATTGGCCCGCTACCGTCAACGCGTTGAGGAAGTGCGTGGCATTGCCCTGCGCACGGCCTTGTGGCGTGGCGCATTTGCCAGCTTTATCATCGTGATGATTTTTGGCGCCATCACCCTGGTGCTCTTCCAGGGAGCCAGCATGCTCCAAAACGGTGAGTTGACCTCCGAGCAATTCTTTAGTTTCCTCTTGATGACAGGTCTTGTCGCTGGCAGCATCGGTGGCATTGCCAACATCTTTGGAGAATTGCAACGCGGCTTCGGCGCCATCGAAGAGGTCATGGACTTGATTCAACTGGAGCGGGAGCCCGTGGATTTGACCCCGGAGTCGGCAGAAGCCATCACCACAACGCGGGGGTTATCCGTTGCCTTCCAAAAAGTAGGATACCACTATCCCAACCGACCTGACGTTCAAGTTCTCGCCGGAATCGACCTGACCTTGAAAGCCGGTGAAACCTTGGCCTTGGTTGGCGGGTCAGGTGCGGGAAAGTCCACCTTGGCAAGCTTGATCACCGCCTTCCGGACCCCTACAGAAGGTCAACTCCTGATGGACGGGGTGCCTATGGAAGACCAAGACCTCACGGCCATGCGCAGGCGAATGGCATTGGTTCCTCAGGAGGTCATTCTATTTGGAGGCACCATCGAAGACAACATTCGTTACGGTCGCCCAGACGCAAACCAAGAAGACGTTCGGCAAGCGGCGGCCGATGCACTGGCTTTGCCGTTCATCGAAGACTTTCCCGAGGGCTTTGACACCCTCGTCGGTGAGCGTGGCATCCAACTCAGTGGCGGCCAAAGACAGCGCATTGCACTGGCCCGTGCTTTCTTGCGTGATCCCGAACTTTTGCTCCTCGACGAAGCCACCAGCGCTCTGGACGCCGTGAGCGAAAAAGCCATCCAAACCGCATTGGAAAGGCTCATGCAAAACCGCACCTCATTGGTGATTGCGCACCGCTTGTCCACCGTGCGGTCCGCCGACCGTATCGCTGTTCTTGAGTCCGGACAAATCGTTGAAATCGGCACGCACGACGACCTCATGAAGACGGGAGGCCGATACCAAGAGCTCGTTGCCCACCAACTCGATGGTGGAAAACCGACACCGCCCTCTGCGGCCTCTGCGACCAAGGCGTAGTTTTACTCCATGGCCACCCCAAGACGCGCACTCATTACCGGCATCACTGGACAAGACGGCGCCTACCTTACCGAACTCCTTTTGAAAAAAGGGTATGAGGTGCACGGCATCAAGCGCCGTACCTCGCTGCTCAATACGGACCGGATTGACCACCTCTATCAGGACCCACACGACCCAAACATCCGTTTGACGCTGCACTACGGGGACCTCACAGATTCAACCAACCTCATTCGCATCGTCCAGGAGGTCAAGCCACACGAGATTTACAACCTCGCGGCCATGAGCCACGTGAAGGTGAGCTTCGACACTCCCGAATACACCGCCAACGCCGATGGCCTTGGCACCCTCAGGCTACTCGAGGCCATTCGCATTCTCGGGATGGAAAAGGATGTCCGGTTCTACCAAGCCTCCACATCCGAACTGTACGGACTCGCTCAAGAAGTCCCCCAAACCGAAACCACTCCGTTTTACCCAAGAAGCCCCTACGGTGTGGCCAAACTTTACAGTTTCTGGATTGTCAAGAACTACAGGGAAGCCTACGGCATTCACGCGTCTAACGGCATTTTATTCAACCACGAAAGCCCTTTGCGCGGCGAGACGTTTGTCACGCGAAAAATCACCCGTGCCGTCGCCAAAATCTCCCTTGGACTGCAAGAAAACCTCCACCTCGGAAACCTCGATGCCCAACGCGATTGGGGGCACGCCAAGGACTATGTGGAAGGCATGTGGCGCATGCTCCAACAAGACCATTCCGATGATTATGTGCTCGCCACTGGACGCACCGTTGCCATTCGAACCTTCGTGGACATGGCCTTCAAAGAAGTGGGCATCGAATTGGAGTGGAAAGGATCAGGTGTAGAAGAAACCGGGGTGGACAAAACCACAGGTCAAGTTTTAGTGGCCGTGGACCCACGTTACTTCAGACCTACTGAAGTAGATCTGTTGGTTGGAGACGCCACAAAAGCCAAGGAAAAACTGGGTTGGACACCCACACACAATTTGGAGCAGCTGTGCGCAGAAATGGTCGCTTCCGATGTGGCGACATTCAAGCGAGACAAGTATCTGCTTGACGGCGGACATGATGTGCTGAATCAGCACGAACTCTGATCACACCAAAGACACCTCGACGCATTCCCCCGCGTCGCAATAAAACACGAAGCCCCGAACCTCTCGTTGCTCTTGTTGAGCAATGGCGTTCATGTACCCCCGGACTTGGTCTGCGTCTTTTTTACGCTGCTTTTCATTCGGGCCATGGGCCGTTTTAAAGTCAATCACATCGACTCGGTCCGTCTGAAACACGACGCGATCTGGCCGGACGATTTCCCCTTTAATTCCAACCAATTCTCGTTCATTGTGAACGTCGCCAGACCCGTCGAACCAAGCTGACATTACCGGGTCCGCTACCACGTTCTGCACCGCGCTCACCACCCGCTTCCAATCGTCCTCACAACATTTGGTCCACGGCCAAGGCTGCCCCACAATCCGCTCAACATCTCCCGCATGGCGAATCCGCGCCAATTGACCGTGCACCGCAATTCCAAAGGCCTTTTGGTCCATTCTGCCGAGCACAGGCCGATTCAAGTCTCTTTGCCGTCCGGTGATCATTTCGGGGGGAATGCCATGAAAGACAAACCCAGGGATGGCGCATACCTCCAGGGCATCTTCCTTGGCCTCTTTTTCCAATGGTCGTGACGCTTCGAAATCCGCGGACCGATAGGGCCCTGCAGCCAAATCACACCCCAAGGCGTCCTCTATGCCTCGCGCCATAGAACGGCCCACTGTACCGGGCAGGTCTTCCTCGCGCCATTCTGTTTTTTCCACGTCAATCACAACATGCAAACGGACCTCTGCCCGAGTGGTGCAGACATATGCCACGTTGGTCACGTCAAAGCGCTGTTGGTTGCGCTCTTTCTCCCAGATGTCATGAACCGCGGTGTCTTTAAGAACCGCAACCGGCGCCACCAACCCTGGGATGGTGAACTCCGCGTCCGCAAACAGCGCTGGCATCAACGTGTCGTTTTTGTGAATTCGACCATCGTCGAATCGGGTGATCACCACCGGGTATTGCAAGCCCTTGCTTTTGTGAACGGTCAAAATGCGCACAGCATCTGGCCCGGGAAGAACCCGAATGGACTGTTGCGCCCCCTTGCGATACCAATGCGCCAAAAAGCCAGGACGACCCATGTCCATGGCGGCACGTTCGTTGGTCAACTCCATGAGGACCTCGGCATGTGCAGGGTAATCCCGGTCGAGCTCCAGTTTGCGCAAAATCACCCCTAAGCATTCCGTCAAAGGCAACGCAGACCACTTGGCCGCATCAAACTCCGGCACCACTTCTTTCAGCAATTCAGGGCCGTTTAATCTCCCAAACCGCCCCTCCGTTCCGTCCTTCCTCGGATAAAATTCCGATTGGTGGTGTCGGGCCAAAAGTTCCGCCTCATCCCAAGCTTGACCGCGCTCAACACAAATGGCGCCCCAAGCTTGAACAAATTTCAATACTGGTCCCGGCTCCTTGGGCTCTTCCATTGCCTCGAGCAAATGGACAACAGCCAAGGCTGCTGGATGGCGACCCAACGCCAAACTTTCATCGGTAAAGGGGACAATGCGCGGCACACAAGACAGCAAGTATTCAGCCAATCGCTTCGCCTCTTTATTGGTCCGAACCAACAAGGCAATTTCTCCCGCTTTAAATCCGTCGTCGATGGATTGGCGAATGCGCGCTTCCATCCATTCACAGACAGCCTCGAAGCGCACATCAGCGGTTTTTCCCTCGAGCACCTCGACCTCCACACCGCCAGCAAACTCCTTTTGGGCTGTTTGCCTCACATCGGAATACACCTCCGTCCACTCTCCGCCCAAACCCGGCGCCAACGCTTCGTAAACCAAGTTGTTGAACTCCACGATCTCCGGCGCACTTCTCCAGTTGTCGTCGATGGGATGGTCGATAAAGTCATCCCGCATCCGACCTGCGGCGTCCTGCAAAGACTCTGGCAAACCTTCAGGGCCATCCGCAATCAAATCAGGAAGCTTCTTCAATTGTCGGTGGTCGCCATTGCGCCAGCGATAAATCGCCTGCTTCGCATCGCCCACTACCAAAGACAAATGGCCATGCCCCAGCGTTTCCCCCACAGCCACAGCTAAATTCTGCCACTGGGTCACCGAGGTGTCTTGAAATTCGTCAATGAAAATGTGGTCGTAGCGCTCCCCAGTCCGCTCAAAAATGAAAGGCGCAGGATTGTCTCGCACCACATCTGAAATCATGCGGTTCAACGCCCCCAGCGTGCGCACATTTTCCTCTCTTTGCACCTCGAGGTGTGCCGTCTTAAGCGCGGTCAGTGTTCCCACCAAAGGCAACCAACGCCCCAGCATCACTTCGGTTCGATGCACCCTTGCGTGCTCGGTTGGCCCCATGGCCTGTTCCAACGCTGCCAATTGTACCAATCGGTCATGAAATGGCGCTATGGCCGCCTCCCCGGCTTCATCGTTCTTTTTCGCCCACAAGCCCTCTTCCACACCACGGGTCAAGGTGGCGGTGGCCGCGGCCGCTTGGCCTCGGACAAGGCGCGTCAACCAGTTCTTTGTTACCCATTTGCGCAAAAAGACAGGCTCCAAATCTGCAGCCTCCAACGCGGTCAACAACGATGAAGCCGCCGACTTAATGGCCGTTTTACGCTGCTGTACCGACTTGGACATCCGGTCTTGAACCGCAATGAAATCTGCCGGAGACCACCCATTTAACAAATCCAACAGGTGCTGCATTTGCTCTTGGTCGATGGACTTTCCAATGTCCAACAATTGCCTCCGCACCTTGGCGTCTCGGTCGTCGTCCACGGCTTCCTCAACAAATCGCCCAAGCAGCTCTGTTAAATCCAGGTCTTGCCCCAATTGCTCCAAAACGCGATCCACAGCCGCCTCCAAGAGTCGAGGCGTATCCAACTCAATGGAAAAATCATGCTCGAGCAACAAGTCCGTGGCAAATCCACGAACCAGACCGCCCACAAACTTGTCGAGGGTCATGATCGACAACTCCCCATAATGGCGATTCAATGCCGTCCGCATGGCCCGCGCCCGACGCCCAATTTCCTGAACATCCAAAGCGGTCTCTTCCGAAATTCCGGGCAGGTGCGCACTCTCCTCCGGCGCTTCCGCGAGCAACTCCAGCTCCTGCACGACGCGGGTCTTCATTTCCTGTGCCGCCTTGTTTGTAAAGGTCAAAGCCAAGATGCGCCGGAAAGGCAAAGGGACATTCGACCCCAAACAACACGACAGGTAAGCTTCCACCAACTTGAAGGTTTTCCCGCTTCCTGCTGATGCACGCAACACCCGAAATCCTGTGGGCATTGTTCCCACGGTCTCCTGACTCCTCATGAGGTCAAGTTCGGCTTCTCTTTGGCCCCGAACAAGCCACGTTCACAGCCGTTGTCTTTATTTCTGCAACCCAAGGCGCTCTTGTTTTGTTACAACTTTGGAATATTCGCATCATGAACGTCATACGTCCCCTTTTTTGTGCCGCCATTCTGGCGAGTTTCGTTGCTGTTGTGGCCACTGGTTGCAAACCAGAACCCATGCACGGAGGCCCGGGAACACTGACCCTTACCGCTGACCTCCACATGAACGGCGACAGCATTCTTGTCGGACGCACCGCCATCGACCCCAAGGGGAATCACCTTCGCCTGGAGACGTTTTCGATGTACTTCGGTGGCATTGAACTGCTCAATGACACCGGCGCAGTTCGACTGTCTGATGCCGAACGATGGGATGCTGGCGACGAGAACCAATGGAGCTACATGGTGGAACCCGGCACGTACGAGGGGTTCCGTCTGCACATTGGAGTACCCGCCGAATTCAACACCGACACAGACCCGACCATTTGGCCAAACCAGCATCCATTGGGTGTGAGTGGCAGCGCAGGGATGTTTTGGAGTTGGAATACAGGATACATTTTTAGCAAGTTTGACGGCAAAGCGGATACCACAGGCGGCACGGACTTCACCCATGGCTTTGCCTATCACATCGGCGGCGATCCTCAACTCATCGAGGTTCGCTACAATGACCCTTGGGAAGTCACCGAGTGCAGCCACCATGATTTCTCCCTACAAGCGGACATCTTGGATTTCCTGATCAACGGCAATGACACCATCGACGTTCGCACAGAGCCAGTGACCCATACTGGAGACAACCTCGACTTGGCCACCCGATATGTCCAAGCCCAAACCAACGCCATGACCTTGGTCAAGCAGTAAACACATTCTGCGTGCGATATTGAACACATGAAGCACATCCAGTGGCCATTCAACTTGCATGTACAACCCTCTTTCCTTTTTGGTGGAGTGGTTTTGATCATGTTGGGGGTCAGCGGGTGTCGTCCCGACCCGGTCGTAGAGTGCAAAACTCCACCCGGTGCCACCCCACTTGAAGTGGCGATTCCGCCCTTCTTTCCGCCCATGGACATTCCCCCAGACAACCCCATGACCGTTGAGGGCGTGGAGCTTGGACGTTTGCTCTTTTGGGAAAAAGGCCTGAGCGCCGACAGCACCATGAGTTGTGGCTCTTGTCACCTACCCAGCTTCTCCTTTGCTGACCCCAATCCTGTTTCCACCGGCATCACCGGCGCCCAAGGCACGAGAAATGCCATGGCCCTGATTAATATGGCGTGGGTGCAGCATTACTTCTGGGATGGCCGAGCAGCGACGTTAGAAGAACAGATTCTTGACCCAGTGCCCCATCCCGACGAGATGAACTTGCCATGGGCAGAAGCCACGGCACGCTTGTCCGCAGATGCCGATTATGCCAACAGATTCAGTGTGGCCTTTGGAGGAAACGACATTACTTCCACAGAAGTCGCCAAGGCCATTGCACAATTCCTGCGGACCATGGTCTCTTCGGACAGCAAGTTTGACCGGTCGCGAACAGGACTCACCGTTTTGTCCGATTTGGAGTTTCAAGGCTATCAAATCTTCAATCGAGAAGGAGGGGATCCAGAGGTCGTTTCTGGCGGTCAATTTGGAGGCGACTGCTTCCATTGCCATGGCGAAGCGGGCCTGCAATTCGCGGACTACCTGTTCCACAACAATGGATTGGACAGCACGTTTTCAAGCGACCCTGGGCTGGCTGGCATCACTGGCCAACCTCTAGACAGCGGACGATTCCGCACCCCAACGCTGCGCAACGTGGCTTTGACTCCTCCCTACATGCATGACGGCCGCTTTGGTACACTCGAGGAGGTGATTGACCATTACAATTCGGGAGGTCACCCTTCATCGACCATTGATCCTTTTATGAAGTACAGCAGCGGCGGGTTAATGCTCCAAGACCAACAAAAAGAAGCGCTCTTGGCCTTTTTGCATGCCCTGACAGACACAACTTTTGCTGTCAATCCAGACTTCTCAGACCCACACTAATCCGGTCTACCACGTCCGCATTGAAAGGCCGAGAATTGCGCTGTAAATCAAGGGCCAATCCATCCCAAACCTGTGGCGATCACCCAACCAAAGACGCCAATGAGGATGTGACCACCTCGAGGTGAACAAATCCACCCCCCTTGCGGAAGACAGACAAATCCAACCGGTAAATTTCCTGTATGGATCGCCGCAACCTCAGCGCCTTTCGTGCCGTATGCCATAACATGGCTTTGCGCATGACATTTTCCCTTCTGGCGTTGCTGCTGTCTGCGGCCACCCTTCAGGATGCACGTGCCCAATGCCCTCAATTTTTGGGCACAGAAGTGGTTGCCGACCTGCCCGAAACCACCACAACCCCGCATTGGTTCCGGTGCATATCAAGCGTTACCGCCGATCCCGCCCCCTTTACTTTCGAGTTGACCGCTCAACCCGCCACCCACAATGGCGTCCAAATTGATTGGGGCGATGGAAGCCCAACCGAGGTGATTGGCAATTGGGACGGGGCCACCCCCATCGCCCACAGTTACAATCCAAGCGGGTGGGACACCTACAGCATTGTGGTCACCACAGCCGCTTGTCCATCCGGCAGCACAGGCCTGTTGGTCAACGAGCCCGAGACCCCTGGTGCAGGTTTGGTTTATGGAGACAGCAATGCCGGCTGCGCCCCGTTTGTGGGCCTGCCTAAAATTGACGTCAACCTCGCCTTCAGTCCCACGTGGAGTTTCAGTTTGGATTGGGGGGACGGAAGCGCTGCAGATGAATTCACCATGGCGGACGTATTCAACAACCCCGCCTATGATACCCTTCGCTTCACGTCCAGCACGGGGGATGAGATTTTTCGAATTCTCGGGGCTGAGCACACGTTCAATGCGGACAACTGTGCCTCGGGCGATTGCGACCACACCCTGACCCTGACCTACTCCAATTACTGCTCTGTTCGCGGAGCCACTGCGCCTTTTGAGCCAGGTGGAACCATCGTGGGGACTGGGTTCAAACAGTCCACTCTGGGCAATGCCTTTCTAACCTGGGATGTAGACAAAGCAGAAATTGACGTCACCAACCCCGTTGTTTGCTGGCCAGAAAACCAGACCGGTGTGGGCAACGTCGCCTGTCCCAATTGCTGCGATGCCGCAAGCGGCAACAACATTCCAGGCAATGGCACCATCCGTGCCGAAAAATGGGATTTTGGCGGGGCCAGCTACATTGGAACGGGACCCGACCCCACCAATTGGATTGACTGGGTTGGCGATTGTGCCAGCAACCAAGTGCATCTTCTGGAATTCCCCAACCCGGGAACCTACACCGTAACCCTCTACACAGAAAACCACTGCGGCATTGATACCGTTGCCCGCGACATTTTGGTCTCCCCACCACCAACCGTCACCGCCACTGGCGATCAAACAACCCTTTGTCCTGGAGAGCCCTTTCAATTCCAAACCGCGGAATGGTCGGCCGGTCCACCGCTGACCGCAGAGGATTTAAGCTTCAACTTCACCTATGGCGATGGGCCCTTTTCCATTACAGTGGCCATGGTCGATGGTTTGATCCCGTTCGAAAACATACCGAGTCAACCCGGCAACGTCTACGATGCGGCAGGCATTTTCGATGCCACCATTCAAGTTTTCCCGACCCTCGCTCCTTCTTGCATCGGCAGCGCCGTTGTACCGGTCACGGTCCTCACGCCACCCGAGGCCAATTTCGAATTGCCCAACGACACCTGCGCAGCCCAAGTCAGTGTGACTCCCGCCGATGCTTCCGTCAATGGACTCAACTACACTTGGACATTGGATGGTGTGGGCACGATCGGAAGCGACGCCAGTCCAGCGCCTGTCAATTTGATGGGGCCTGGCGTATTCAACTTCACGCTGGACCTCACGTCGTCCAATGGCTGTTCCGATTCGCGCACCGAAAGCATCACCCTGGCCGATGTGCCCATCGCCAATTTCAGTGTGGCCGATGCGTGCCTCGGCATTCCAACGGTGCTCGATGGTTCAGCTTCCTCAACCGAAGTCACGTTGGGTGGCCCCATCGTCGAATATGTGTGGTCACTTGAAGACGGGACAACATTGCTCGGAGACGTTCAAAACCTCCAATACGACACACCCAGCTCACCCGAAGTGCAGCTCACGGTCACCACAGAAGCGGGGTGCAGCCAAACCCTGATTCAATCCTTTGACATTCTCCCACGGCCTGGCATTCAAACCTTGGACAACGACACCATGGGATGCAGCCCCATGATTCTCGCCCTCACGGCCGTAGACACCACGGGCCTCACCGTGCCTTCTAGCTGGAGTTGGAACTACGGACACGGGTCCAGCGATTCACCCGATCCTGACGGCACCCACACCTGGCCGACAAACAACAGCGAAGACACAGTTTTCTATGCTGTCTCGGTTGAAGCGAGCCTTGGCGGATGCAGCAGCACGGCCGAGCTCGAAGTGTCTGTTGCACCAGCCCCGTTCATTCAGACCGATGGCGGCGAAATCTGCAGTGGTCTTTCCTTTCCCTTTGCCGGCAACGCCTTCAATCTGGGAGAAACGCCCGAATGGTTCTGGACCATAGACAACGTTTGGTCCAACGTCGCGCAAGACTATGGCACCATCACCAGCGACTTCGAAGATTTCGACTACACGTTTATCAATCCAGACAACCTCACCGACACAGTTTCCATTGAGCTGACCGTCTCAAGGCCCAACGGGTGTATCGCACAGGACCAAGCCACCCTGCTGGTTCGACCCGCCTTTGCTCCATTGGTTGCGGATGAATCCGGGTGCACTCCCTTGGCCGTCATGGCCCCCGCTCAAGTGGCACTGAGCGTGGACTGGGACTTTGGTGACGCCGCCAATCCAGACCCTCCCGGCGCAGAAGGTCACGTGTACAACGCCCCCGGCGATTACGTGATTTCCGCCAACGGGGTCAGCGTTTTTGGTTGCGCCGGCTCGAACACGGCCACCGTGACCGTTTATCCCACTCCCACACCCACGATTTCGGCTGCGGATGTATTGTGCGCCCCCGAACCCGTTCAACCCCTTCGCTCCTCAAGTGCCACAGATGGCGCCAGTTCGTGGAGTCTTCAAGTCGATTTGAGCACCACTTATCCATGGAATGGAAGCACGGACACCCTCGTTGCACTTCCGCCGGGAAACCACATCTTGACCGTCGTCGCCACCAGCACCGAAGGCTGCCAAGCGGAAGCCAGCACCGAGGTGTTGGTCCAAGACGAAGTCACCGCAGGGTTTTCGCTCCCTGAAGACGGTTGCGCGCCCCTTGCTTTTGAAGTTACCGACGTCAATGTGCCCAGCAGCGCTTTATCCACGTGGATCATCGACACCCCCTTTGGAACGGACACCTTGGTCGCGCCATCACCTACAGCACCGGACTGGCTGGCCGCGAGCAGTGGCGCAGACACCAGCTACACCGTTACGCTGCTCGTTGTGGACCCTTTAACAGGTTGTGAAGCCAGCCAAACCGATTCTGTCGCCGTATTCGCTCAGCCCACAGGCCAGTTGACGGTCACCGGATTGAGTGGATGCGATGTGACCGCCACTTTTTCCTATTCCGGCGACGCGGACTTGCTGACCTGGTCCTTTGGAGACCCTTTTGCACCGGATCCCGAGTCCACATTGATCCAAACCGTATCGCACGCATACCCCAACCCTTTGGGCACGGGATACACCGCCGTGGCCACCGTAACCGCCACCATCGGTTCTTGCACCGACACCGATCAAGTGTCTTTTCTCATCCCCGCCATTGTGGAAGCTGACTTCAACCTTCCCGATACCCTGTGCATGGGATCTTCCTTGTCTTTGGAGAACCTCTCTACGGGTATCCCCCTCCCCGCGGGCATCGCGGCGGGCTCATGGACTTGGGTCGTCGGCGAAGACAGCCTGGTTGGATTTGAGCCAACTGTGACGGCATTGGACACCACACTGGTCAATGCCAATGCGCAAACAAACGGTGTTTTGCCGATTGCCTTGACCATTGTGCACCCCGAAAGTGGCTGTACAGATTCAGCCGCCGCCGACATTGTGATTTTGGGCAATCCAGTGGCCAGTTTTATTGCCACCCCCGATGTCTTGATCGACATGCCCTACACCTCCAACATTGTGGACTTTAACCAATTTCCACCCGGCAGCACAACCACATGGAACGTCACGGGAGGCGGCGTGTACGACCCGGACTTGGGTCAAGTGGTTTGGCCAGACGGTACGTATGGTATCCAAACCGTGACCGCTGATCTCGACAACTTTGGTTGCAATGACAGCTATGCACAAGACGTTCTCCTGATTCCGCCACCACCCCTCATTCAGTTTGACGGCGACACCCTCTCTTGCGCGCCCCTTTCCGCCACCTTCTTTCCCGAAGCCATTGGCGTGATTGACAGCTTGGTGTGGTCCTTTGGCCAAGGCGGATCCCGTGTCATTGTGGACTTCATCAACAACCCCGTCGGCTTCAATTACTACGAGCCCGGCGTATACCAGGTGGGGGTTACCGCTTACGGCCCCGGTGGAACCGCCGTCGCCGAGACGCAAACTGTAGAAGTGCTGAATCAAGTGAATGCAGGATTCACCATGTTCCCCGCTGAGTGCGTTCAAGTGGGCGACATCGTTGAGTTCAGTCCAAACTTCAATTACGCCGATGCGGTCTACGTTTGGTCCTTTGGAGATGGCAACACACAATCGATTCCAGAGGGCAGCATAGTGACCCACACTTACAGCGAAGCAGGGGTGCCCTCCATTAGCTTGACCATCGAAAACGAATTGTGCACCGACAGTACAATCCGCACTGGATGCATCATCGAGTTCCAAGGCGGATCCGTGGGCGTCCCCAGCGCATTCAGCCCCACATTCGGCGGCGACGGATCAGGTTCCCAAGCCTTTGGCGACGACAATCTCCGCGACAACAACGTCTTTTTCCCCCAACTGCAAGGCACGCCTATTGCATTCAGCTTTACCATTTTCAACCGGTGGGGCGAACAAATCTTCAGCACCTCCGAGCCCGGGGTTGGATGGAACGGATACTTCCAAGGCAAACTGTGCAAGCAAGATGTCTACGTGTGGCGGGTGGCCGCTGTTTTTCTCGACGGAAGTTCTGTTGAGCAAGCTGGAGACGTAACGCTGATTCGACGATGAAGAAGATGAACCCCTTCCAATGGACGCTGCCTCTCTTGGGGTGCACACTGGCCTTGATCTTCGGGTGCTTGTCCGATGTACGCGCTCAAGACGCTCAACTCACCCAGTTTTACGCGGCAGCACCTCATTTGAATCCAGCCTTTGCCGGTGGTGCCCTCGAAAACAGAGTGGCCTTTCACTACCGCAACCAATGGCCTGGCCTTCCTGGCCGTTTCGTGTCCTACGGCGCCTCGTATGACGTCTTCATTCCCAAGATTCGAAGTGGCATTGGCGTGATTTTCTCTTCGGATGAAGCCGGAACTGGCGCCCTAGGCTCGAGTTCCTTTGCCTTTCAATACAGCTACGAAGTGCCTCTTGGAGACAAGCTCTCCTTTCGCCCTGGACTTCAACTGGGTTGGGGAAGCAGGGGCCTTTTGAATTGGCAAGACCTGGTTTTTGGTGACCAAATCAACCGTGGCGTCGCCGATGGCGGTGCCACCTCCTCTTTGGAAGGGCTGGCCAATTTTCAACTGGTCAAGAATTACTTCGATGTCGGTGCCGGCGGCGTGGTCTACGGCAAACGGTTTTGGGTAGGAATGAGCGGCCGTCACTTGAATACGCCATCGGAAAGCCTGACCGATGCCACAACAGCGCCCATTCCCGTGTGGTTTAGTGCGCACAGCGGTGTGCGCATTCCGTTCCAGTCGGGACCCACTGGACTCAGCCAAGACATTTTGATCGCAGCAGGCTACCGCAGCCAAGGTGCTTTCGACCAAATGGACTTTGGCATCAGCTTCGACAGCCCCTTCTTGACTTATGGCGTCTCCTACCGCCAAATCCTCATGAAAACAGCCCCAGATGGCGCTCCCAATCACGATGCCATCTCCTTGCTATTGGGCCTTACAGAAGAGCACTTTAGGGTCGGGTACAGCTACGACATTACGGTCTCTACCCTCGGTTGGGGCATCTCAGACGGCGCCCACGAATTGACCCTAACCTACGTTTGGAACACCCCCAGCCACCTCCGAAGTAGGCCGCACCGCATTTTGCCTTGCGCCCAGTTCTAAGGCCCTTATTGCAACGGCAACACGTTGACTTCACGCTCCAACGTCACTCCAAATTTGTCTGCAACATCACGTTGCACATCTTCGGCCAAGGTCAACAGTTCAGCACCACTCGCACCGCCGTGGTGAACCAAAACCAGCGCTTGACGGTCGTGAACCCCATGTGTACCGCGGTCGTGTCCCTTCCAACCCGCACGGTCGATTAACCAGCCTGCCGCGACTTTAATTCCCGCCGGTGCCGGGTAATGGGGGACATCAGGATGGGCCGATTGAAGCGCGGAAAACTCACCCTCATTGAGCACTGGGTTCTTAAAGAAACTCCCCGCATTTCCAACCACAGCAGGATCAGGGAGCTTGCTTTTCCGAATGCGAATGACCGCGTCGGATACATCTTGCGGCATCGGATTTTGCACCCCTGCCCTGTCCAATTCTTCTCGGATGGCACCATAATCCAACCGCAACTCGGGAAGACGAGATAGACGAAAGGTCACGTGTGTGATCACATATGCCCCCTTCAGTGCTTTTTTGAAAACGCTTTCTCGATAGCCAAACTCACAGTCTGCATGGTCAAATGTGCGCACCTCACCCGTGCTTACATCCACGGCATCCAACGCGTGAAACCGCGCCTCCAATTCAATTCCGTACGCTCCGATGTTCTGCATGGGACTCGCCCCCACACTTCCCGGAATGAGGCTCAGGTTCTCCAAACCATACCACCCTCGACGGAGGGTCTCCAAGACGAAGCCGTGCCAAGACTCTCCGGCCCCCACCTTGACCAAGACCTCATCTCCCTGCTCGCCAATGACCTCCAACCCCGTCAATTGATTATGCAAGACAAGGCCCTCGAGGTCGCCAGTGAGCAAGACATTGCTTCCCCCACCAAGTACCGTCAGCGGAAGACCCTCGGTTTTGGCCATGTCTAGCGCCTCACGAACAGCTTCAACACTCGTACACGGACAGAAAAAATTGGCCGCTGCCGGCAAACCAAAAGTGGTCAAGGGCGCCAAAGGGTGGTGACGAAGAACAGACATCATTCAAAGGAACGCGTTCAAACGGCTGATCCGATGCGGGGTGTTGACTCCATGTCCACCAAGCGCCGCTCATATTCCGCGCGGTCCAATTCTTGAAGAGATCCCGCCTCCAATGCCGCCAGCAAATCTTGAATCCGCAGCCGATCTGGGTAGGTCTTGACCTCCAGCACGTGAACCACGTGTCGGTTGCCTATTTTTTGGTGTTCTACCAGCCGGTCAGCCGCCGTGAGCGCATAAATTGACCTTCCATCTGGCCATGTGAACCAACGCGGTGAATCGGCCTCTGACATATTGCGAACCTACGAACCCCATGAACGACGCCAAGCCCAGCAGAGCGACAACGGAAGCCCTTTACAAAGAGGGCCAATGGACGCAAGCCTTGGCCGGTTTTGATCGGCTGCTTCAAAACGGTGTTTCCGACGGCAACCTGCTGCATGATCGCGCCGTCTGCATCTTTCAGTTGGGACGACAAAAAGAGGCGTTGGCGGAATTGGACAAAGCCGTAGCGCTGGAACCCAACAACCCCTATCGCTATGCATCAAGGGCATGGATTCGTGCCGCCTTAAAAGATGTAGACGGCGCCATTGAAGATTACAAGAAGGCCCTTCAAATCGACCCTGACGATGCCATTACCCTCAACAACCTGGGGTTACTCGAAGAACAATATGGCATGAGAAAAGCCGCCCAAGAGCGGTTCAAAAAGGCAGACACCCTCATGGGCATCTTGAAAGACGCTGGGGTAGATCCCCCTGAACAGATTCCAGCGCCAAAAGAGAAAACGCCCGAAAGCAACGGCCCCGATACACCCGGAAACGGCAATCTTTGGCAGGAAGTGAAGGCCGTATTCACGCAACCCGGACAAGCCAAAGCGTTTTTTCGATTTCTACGCAACGGCCTGCGTTTATGATCCACGACTCCGACTTTCTGGGTCTACTTATGGCCCGTCTTCACACGATTCCAAAGGAAAAGTGGTCGACCATTACGGTGCTTCTTCCCGGAAGACGAGCCGCGCGCAAACTGGCCGATGCCATGGCCAAAACTGCCCCCACAGGCACCTGGCTTCCTCGGTTCTCCACCTTGGGTGAATGGTCAGCAGAACAGCTCCGGGTAATGACCCCGGGCAAACTGGAACTCTTGGTGGAGTTGCAACATGTGGCCGAGTCCATGCGGAACACCCTGACGCTTCCTGAATGGGGTTCTTTCGAGCGCTTCCAACCCTGGGGACTGGCCGCATTGGGAGACTTCAATCAAATCGATCACCACTTGCTCGAAGCCCGGCAGGTTTTCAGGGATTTGCGCAACATCAAGGACATTGAGTCTTGGAGTTTTGGCCAAGGAGATTTAACCCCCGGGCAACTCCGCTTTTTGGCGCAATGGAATGCGTTGCTCCCCTTGTATGAGGCGTTTCACTTGCACTTGAACAAACAATCTTCTACAACAACAGCACGGCTCATTCGCCGCATGGCAGAAGAAGAAGGATGGCTCGGGCAAGTTCAAGGCGAAGTGTGGATGGCCGGAGCCAACGCCATGACTCCGGCAGAGCGTCAAACCGTGGAAAGGGTTGTCCGCGCTGGCAAGGGCCAATGGATTTGGGACACAGACCCGGGTTACGTGCGCAACGGCATGGAAGCCGGCCGGTTCATCCGAGAAATGGTCCCCACCGGACAATGGGACACTTTGCCGCACCCCATGGAGGACACCACCGAGGCGGATTCACGTGCGCCAAGAGAGTGGAACATGGTCACCTGCAGTTCGCGCACCCTGCAAGCCCAATACGTGCGCCAATGCATTGAATCAATGTCCTCCGACAATTTGGACAGGGTGGGCATCATTCTGCCCTCTGCCGATTTGGCTCCGACTGTACTCAATGCCCTTCCCCCAGAGGTTGGTCAGGTGAACCTGACCATGGGTGTTCCACTCGACAAGACCCCATTGCGCAGCTTCCTCTCCATTGCATTGGGGCTTCAAAACGACAGAGGAAGGCTCCATCACAGCCGAATCAAAGCGCTCCTCGGCCACCCTTTTACCCGCGCACTTCAACCCGATGCGGCCAATGCCATTGCCGCACTCACCAAAGCCTGTGCGGAGCACACGTGGATTCGCCTCAAAAAAGAGGACCTCGCCACGTTTCCCAGCATTCAAACTGCATTGACACCGTGGTGGAAGGGTCAAGACGTCGCGCGATCCGAACCCAACGATGGCACCGCTGCCATGCTCACCACCCTCACACAGTGGTCCACCGAAGAGCACGCCCAACTCAAGGATCCTTGGCTTGCGTCTGCTTGGGCGGGATTCCACGATCTGGTGGCCCTCCACCTGCGTTCCATAGACCGTCTCGGTCGAGCGCCCGAACTCTCCGAAGCACGACCCCAGCTTCAACGCTGGATGGGCCAACATGCCATCGACCTCGAAGGTGAACCCTTTGCGGGATTGCAGGTCATGGGGCTTTTGGAAAGCCGGGGAATTGACTTTGACGAAGTGTTCATTCTCGATGTCAACGAAGGCATCCTTCCAGACGGCAGCCCGCCGCCTAGCTTCATGCCCTTGGACCTCCAACGGGCCAATGGCCTTCCTGGCCGGCCCGAAAGAGACGGCATCTTCGCCGCCTACCTGCACCGTTTGCTCCACCAATCCAAATCCGTTCACTTGGTTCATGTGGGAGGCGAACTCGACAACGGCAACACCGAGCCCAGCCGGCACATTTCACAATTGACACGATGGGCCAAGGAAGCCCTTCCCGGCGTGGTCGTCCGCAGGCAAAGCTGGTCCACACCCCTCCCCGACGCACCGCCTTTGGTCCCCGATTTAAAATGGTCCTCGACGACAACCACCGCCCTCGACCACATTTTACTCAATGGAATCAGTCCTTCCGCACTGAACCAAGCGCTCCGTTGTAACCGGCAATTCCATTACCGCTATGTCCTGGGATTGGGCGAGGCTGACGCTGTGGAAGAACATTTAGAAGCCAGCACCATTGGCACCGTCATTCACCGCGCCATCGAATTGGGCTTGGAGAGCAGCATCAACCAACAATTGCAACCGGAAGACCTGAAGGAACTCAGGAAATCCATACAACCGCTTTTGGTTCAAGCCCTCAAAGAAACCAAACAAGGCGCCGCTACAGATGTAGGCGAGAACGTATTGGTGCTTCGAATGGCCGCGGCCATGATCGGGAGGTGGATCCGCGATGAACTGAACCACTGGCCAAAGGGGGAGTCGGTCCACCTAGAGGGCCTAGAAGCGGATTTAAAGCGCACGTTCACCATGGAAGACGGCCGACAAATCACCTTCAGAGGGGTAGCCGACCGGGTAGAAAGACACGAGAAAAATGGCCGAGTTACTTGGCACGTTTTGGACTACAAAACAGGCAAAGCCGAGGGCAGCGAATTGGTTCTCAAAGAGGATTGGGAAGAAAAGCTAGGCGACGGAGATCATGGAAAAGCCTTGCAGCTACTGCTGTATGCAGCCATGCTGCGGGCCCATCACCCAGAAGCCGAACACATTCGATCAACCATTCGCGCCGGACGCAAAGGGAAAAATGACAAGCAGAGCCTAATTACCCTTCAGTGGGAGGGTGAGCGTGACCTTACACAGGAGCACGACCTGAAACTTCAGGCTTGGCTGCGCCAAATCGTGGCCTCTCTCCTCCCAGAAAATGCCGATGCGGTTGTCGTCCACAACGAAGACAGCCGATACTGCGCGGACTGTCTGGTCCTAGAGTAAATTTCACCAATGGCGCATGGCAACCCTAAACTCCGCGATGATCCCCCATTCAAACGGGTGCTGATCATCGCTTACTATTGGCCTCCTGCCGGTGGTCCGGGTGTTCAGCGTTGGCTCAAGTTCACCAAGTACTTGCCCTCAGAAGGATGGCAGCCCACTTTACTCGTGCCCGAAGGCGCCGCTTATCCGGTGCTGGACCCCTCGTTAGTAGAAGAAGTCGAACAGGACCTCGATATCCTGCGTGTTCCCATCTTCGAACCTTATGAAGCCGCCCTGTCGCTCGTTCAAAAAAAAGGAGCGGAACGACTCGGCTCTGGCAACAGGAAGTCAGGTCCCCTCGATCGTTTGGTGCGTTGGGCAAGAGGCAATATCCTTCTTCCCGACCCCCGCATTCTCTGGCGCAGACCCGCCACAAAAGCCGCAATTCGGTGCCTCCGTGAAGCCCAGCAAAAGGGAAATGGTTTCGACGCGGTCGTGACCACAGGTCCTCCCCACAGTGTCCACCTCATCGGGCTAGACATTCAGCGTCAAATCGGTCTTCCTTGGGTAGCAGACTTCAGAGACCCCTGGAGAGAAATGGACTACCTCGAGGACTTTTTGCCAACGCAAAGAACCCGACGTCGACACCTTAAAATGGAGAGTGAGGTGGTCAAAAACTGCGACATCGCACTCATCACAAGCAAAGGAATTCGCACCTCTTTTTCCGTGCATACCGGAACCAGTGAAAAACTGGTTCTGATCCCCAACGGATGGGATGAAACCGACCTCATCACTTCCCAAACAGAAGGAGAGGACACGATCAGTCAAGGCGAGACCCAATGGAACCTTGGTCATTTCGGTTCAGTTTTCCCCATCCGAAATGCTCCGGGCCTATGGAAGGCGATTGCACGATGGAACGCAGAAGACCGAGTCCCCATCCATCTCCACTTTTTTGGCGTTGTCAATCCAGAAGTCGTTGCTGATCTCGAAGGACACCTTCAGGGACAATGGACCAACCACGGATACGTTTCCCACAAAGCGGCCGTTGCAGCCATGGCACAAATGAATGCCCTCCTGATTCTACAAAACCGTTCAAAGAGCGGGAGACACGCCATTCCCGGAAAAGCCTTTGAATATCTCGCCTTAGGAAAACCCATGGCAGTGGTCACACCCACTCCAAGCGACCTTACAGAACTCGTCAAAGAGTGGGGCTTCCCTACCATAGGCTATGACAATGAAGAGGCTGCGTTCGAATTGCTCGGCAACCTCATGTCACACGCCGGCGCGCCCCATGAAATCAAAATGGCCTACACTCGAAAGGCCTTGACTCAGCGTTTGGCGCATTGCCTTCATCGTCTTGTCGAAGAACGTCATTAAGCATGGCCCGTCATCGCGTTCCAGTCCAAGCCCTTCGAAATTTCCTCAGCATCCTGCTCGGGTTTGCTCTGGGCGCCGTCAACAACTTGGTGATTCTCCCTTGGGCATTCGCCGATGATTTGGGTCAGTGGGGGCTCGTCCGCATTGTAATGGCCTGGGGGTCGCTTCTCGCACCCATCATGGTTTTTGGCGCGCCCGCTGCCATGAATAGATATTCAGGCGTCATGGAGAGGAATGGTCAAGTTCCCCAACTCCTAGGGACCCTAATCCAATCCACTCTTTTGCTCTTTACAGGGGGCCTTACGCTGATGTTGGTGGCTTCCTCAGATGGAGTGAGCAGCATGCTTGGATTAAGCGTGGAACAACGCAATGCGCTTCAACCCATTGCCATCATCACCGTCATCATCACGGCACAACTTTTTCTGGCAGGTTTTCTCTCCACAAAATTGAAAACCAGCCTCGCAACGTTTGCAAAGGAGACCGTCTTTAAACTGGGCTACGCCCTTCTGGCCATCTGTTTGGGCGTCGGATGGCTCTCCAAATCCGCATTTTTGCCCGCTTTTCTTGGGCTTCAATTCTTCGTGCTGCTGCTCCTATTTGCACAGGCCAAAGCCAACCGCTTAAGGGTGGACATACGGGGCTTGGGCAAATCGAAACTCCGCAGAGAAATTCGCCAGTACGGCGCCGCCATGGTCATGGGAGGGGGGGCTTGGATGATTCTCAATCAGCTTGACATCATCATGGTTGGCAGCTTGATGGGGCTCGATTACGTGCCCGTGTTTACCGTTGCCGCCTTCATCGCCGCAGTCACCACCTTGCCCATGCGTGCATCTCATCGGCTATTGACCCCGCTCATCTCAAGAGCTTTAGACAAAAATGACCCCCCTGAGATCGACAGACTCATACAACTGAGTCACCGAGCACTTCTTTTAACCTGTGGCTGGATTGTTACCTGCATTTGGGTCTCCTCGCCACAAATCGATCAATTGCTCCCCTCTGAGTTCAGTAACCTATCCGGTGTCATTTTAACGCTGGGTTTGATGCAACTGATTCAGAGCTCCTCCAAAGGTTCATCCATTTTGCTTGCTCAGTCCAACCACTTCCAAAAAGTGGTCATTGTCAACTGGTGCATGGTGGCCATGGCCATCCCCTTGAATCTTCTTTTCATCCCTGAGTCCGGACTTGGGTTGGGCCTTTGGGGCGCCGCACTGGCTACCCTCCTCTCCATCGGTTTGTCCTCTCTCGCAAAGCAAATCTTGCTCTGGCAAGTTTGGCGCAAGTTCGTGCCCAACAAGAAGACCCTCGCCATTTGTGGCGTTCTCCTGTTCCCCTCGTTAACTCTGATTTACTGGAACCCAAGTTCCCACCTTTTACTTACGGTGCTTTTGAAAAGCACTTTGGTTACGGCTTGGCTCGCGGTAGCCGCCGTGAAACTTAAGTTCGTTCCTGAAGGTGTTCAGTTTGTTATCGAGAAAGCCCCCTGGTTGTCGAGGTGGACTTGACTCGTTTTACTGACGAATCCACTCCTGCGTGCGGTAGATGAAGCCCCAATAGCCCCGCACTTTCAACGTGTTCGAATCGCCTTCTTCAAACCACATTTTGCACCCGTAAACCTTGCCGTTTTTGGGGTCGCAAATGGTGCCTTCGTCCCACTCGTCTTCCTCAACTTCCATGTTTCGGACAATGTCCATCCCCAACACCCGCATGTCCTTTCTGTCGTCGTCGCATTTCTCACAATGTGGATCTTGATCCTCCTCTGGCAGACGGAACAACTCCACAACCGTGCCGAAGAACTGGCCATCCCGCTCTGACATTTCCACCACACTCTTGACTCGACCCGTCTCATCGTCGATGGTTTTCCAACGCCCAGCGAGGGATTGAGCAGAGACCATGGAAGTGAGGGCCACCAGGACAGAAAGAAAGAAAAAGCGCGTATTCATGAGGTCAAATTAAGTGTGTTCTGACGACGCCATTGCAGACAATTGGCCAGAATCTCTGCGCGCTTTGTTCAACGCAGTATTCAGGTCAAACCCCACAATCAGCAAAAAGCAATTCACGTTCAACCAGACCAACAAAAGCAACAAGGTGCCCAAAGAGCCATAAAGCCGATTGTAGCTCGACAGCGACGTCGCAAACCAAGCAAAAGCGACCGAGGTGAGAACGATCAAGCCTGTGGTTACCAATGCCCCCGGGGTCACAAAACGCCACCTGTCCTTCGAGAAGTCTGCGGCGTTGTACAAAGCTGTTACAGTCGTGAAGAGCAATACGAGGGTGACTACCCATCGGACCGCCTGGATCAGGGGCAAGTCTTCCAATGCCACAAAACCTTGACTGGTTAACCAATCCAATGCTGTTCCACTGAAGACAATCAACAACACCGCTACAATCAAAAAGAGCGAAAACACCACCATCAAAAGAATGGACATCGCTCGGAGCAACAACCAATTTCCCCGTCTTTCGAGGTGATGGGCCTCGTTGAGTCCGGAAAGGATCCCATTGATGCTGCTCGAGGCGTAAAACAGCATTAAAACAAAGCCCAAGCTGGCAATCTCAGGGTGAACTCCATTGGCCAAAAGGTCGGCTACTGTGCGCTCTACCAAGGCGAAAGTGTCCCCTGGAAAATAAGACCGCAACGCATCAAACAAGCTGACCTGAAAACCTGCAATGGGAACCAAAGGCAGCAGGCTCAAAAGCACCAAAATCACAGGGAAAATCGCCACAAAGACCTGGAATGAAATGGCCGCGGCCCGAATGCCCAATGCACCTTCGACCACCCCGACGACAAAAAACCGGAACACATCCCAAGCGCTCATCCCCTCAAAACCCCAAGGGTGAACACGCTTCAGGGGCCCCATCACCCACCAACGAAGCGGGGTCTTGGCCATCCATACCTCCCAAGGCTGTTCACTCATTGGATCGGGCATTTAAGGCCGCCATGCTTTTGAGGCTAATGTCCAATGACACCGGACTGTGGGTCAACCAACCCAACGACACAAAATCCACGCCCGCATCTCCATATGCCCGAACCGTCTCAGGGGTCAATCCCCCACTTGACTCCGTGGCCACTCTGCCGTCGATCCACGCCACAGCATCTGCCGTTTCGGCGGGTGTAAAGTTGTCGAGCAACAACCGGTCTACCCCACCGACATCCAACGTTTCTCGAATCTCCTTTAGGTCTCTGACTTCCACCACGACCGGGACCTTGCGACCGGCATTGGACAGGTGCCGAAGCGCCCCCTCAACCGCCGCCTTTACACTGCCCGCGTAATCGATGTGATTGTCCTTGATCAAAATCTGATCAAACAACCCCATCCGGTGATTGACACCACCACCCATGACAACCGCTTGCTTTTCAAACAACCGCAGGCCCGGTGTGGTTTTTCGTGTATCAAGCACTCGGGTTGGCGTGCCCTTTAATGCGTTTACCGCTGCACGTGTGGCTGTTGCAACACCGCTCATTCTTTGCATGAAGTTCAAAGCCAACCTTTCCGCGGTCAAGATTTCTCTGGCAGGGCCTTCTACCGTGGCCACCAAATCTCCAGGGCTTACCCGGTCTCCCTCCGAGGCCAATTTCTCGAACTTCACCGCCGGTGCGCCATAGGCGAAGACCGCCTCGGCAACACCTAAGCCAGCCAGAGTTCCATGGGCCTTGACCAAAAAACCGGCGGCCTCGAGTGCCCCCGACGGGACACACGCCTCTGAAGTGATGTCTCCAGTACCAATGTCCTCGCGCCATGCAGAGATGATGGCCGCTTTCATGGCTTCGGGAAGGGCAGAAAAAGCACGGCCCTGTGTCGGTTGTGAATCCGTCATTGGCGGCAAGTTAATTCGACGGACCTTCGAACATGCGCATTTCCCTGATTGTCGTTGGCAAAACCACTGCTCCTTGGCTTCGTCAGGGCATCGAAGAGTACGTTGGGCGCTTGGCACGTTACGCTCCTTTCCGATATGTGGAGCTTCCCGATGCCAAGCTGCGCAGCAACAAGCCCACACCCGACCAACTCAAAGCGGCTGAAGCACCGATTTTGCTCAAAGCACTGACAGACGTGGATCACGTGGTTTTGCTGGACGAACATGGAAAGCAACCCAGAAGCATCGAACTGGCAAAATGGATAGAAACTCGACACCACAGGGGAATCCGTCACCTCGCGCTGGTTGTTGGTGGCGCTTATGGGTTTGACGCATCCGTCAAAGCCAAAGCCGCAGAAAAATTGGCGTTGAGCTCACTCACGTTTAGCCACCAAATGATCCGGCTGTTGGCCGTAGAACAGCTCTATCGCGCACAGACCATCCTGCGCGGCGAGCCGTATCATCACGAATGAATCAGCTGGCGAGGATGAGGACCTTGTTGTCCAACACCTCGACTGTACCTCCATTCAAATCGAACGCCTTCTCCCCTTCAGCCGTATCCACTTTGACCGTTCCCTTTTGCAAGGTGGTGATCATGGCCGCATGACGTTCCAAAACGCCCATGGCTCCATCTGAGCCGGGCAGGAACACATGACGCGCCTCTCCTTCGAAAAGAACAGCGTCTGGGGTGAGGATTTCGACCTTCATTAGGCAGCGCTCTCAGCGAGCAACTTCTTACCGGCCTCAATGACTTCGTCAATGTTGCCCTTCAAGTTAAATGCCGCTTCTGGGTACTCGTCCAACTCTCCGTCGAGGATCATCTGGAAACCCTTAATGGTGTCTTCGATGGACACCAAGACTCCGGGAATGCCCGTGAACTGCTCCGCCACGTGGAAGGGCTGAGAGAGGAAGCGCTGCACACGGCGAGCGCGGTGAACAATCTGCTTGTCTTCCTCGCTGAGTTCGTCCATGCCGAGAATCGCGATGATGTCTTGCAATTCGACGTAACGCTGCAAGGTCTCCTTGACACGCTCAGCCGTACGGTAGTGCTCATCACCCACAATCTCCGGTGTCAGAATCCGTGAAGTTGAGTCCAATGGGTCCACAGCTGGGTAGATGCCCAAAGAAGCAATCTTCCGAGACAATACCGTGGTGGCATCCAAGTGAGCAAAGGTTGTCGCTGGCGCAGGGTCAGTAAGGTCGTCTGCAGGAACGTACACCGCTTGTACAGAAGTAATCGAACCCTTTTTGGTCGACGTGATGCGCTCTTGCATCGCACCCATTTCCGTTGCGAGAGTCGGCTGGTAACCCACAGCTGAAGGCATACGGCCAAGCAACGCGGACACCTCTGAACCTGCTTGCGTGAAGCGGAAGATGTTGTCGATAAAGAAGAGGATGTCACGTCCAGCACCTTCGCCACCACCGTCACGGAAGTACTCCGCCACGGAAAGTCCACTCAGGGCCACACGAGCACGTGCCCCTGGAGGCTCGTTCATTTGACCGAACACCAATGTCGCTTGGCTTTTGGCCAGCTCGTCCATGTCCACCTTGGACAAGTCCCAACCGCCTTCTTCCATGCTCTTTTCGAAAGCCTCACCATACTTGATGACACCTGACTCGATCATCTCACGAAGGAGGTCGTTGCCCTCACGGGTACGCTCTCCCACACCGGCGAAAACGGACAAACCGTCGTGGCCCTTGGCAATGTTGTTAATGAGCTCCATGATGAGGACGGTCTTGCCCACACCAGCACCTCCAAACAAACCAATCTTACCACCCTTAGCATAAGGCTCAATCAGGTCGATGACCTTGATGCCCGTGTAGAGGATGTCGGTTGATGTGCTCAACTCGTCAAATTTTGGTGCTGTCTGGTGAATGTCACGAGGACCTTCACTTTTGACTTCGCCTCCGGCAATGCCATCGATGGCTTGACCGGTCACGTTAAAGAGACGGCCCTTGATGGCTTCTCCCGTGGGCATGCTCATGGCACGACCCATTACCCGAACCGGCATTCCGCGGCGCAGACCTTCAGTGGCATCCATGGCGATGGCACGAACTGTGTCCTCACCAATGTGCTTCTGGCACTCCATGACGAGTGGAATTTGACCCTCCCGGTCGACCTCGAGGGCCTCCAAGATTTTGGGCAGATCCATGCCGGCTGGGAAACTGATGTCCACAACCGGACCGATGATTTGTTGGATGGAACCTACGTTCTGGCTCATTGCAGCGGAAATTGACGCGTGGTGACGGGATTTACTCCCTATTTGGGCGCAAAATTAACTCAAACGAACGACCTACTCACACCCCTGTCCATGCGCCTTCACAAAGGAGTTTTCAACGCTTGTGAATTTGCGGGTCATCCCCATGGGTTCGCAAGCTCCAATCTGCCCAATTACCTTTGGTTTCAGTGAACATTCACAACGGCCTCCCCCACTTCCCCTCTGGCACGAAAAGAATCGTGACCACGGGCACATTTGACGGCGTACACCTCGGCCATCAGGCATTGTTGTCGTGGATGGTGGCGCAGGCGAAGGCAGAAAACGCAGAATCTGTCGTTTTGACCTTTCATCCACACCCCCGCCAAGTCTTGTTTGGCAAAGACAGTGGTTTGGAGCTGCTACAAACCATGGAGCAACGGTCTTTGGCACTCGCTTTGACGGGACTCGACCATCTCGTGATTCAACCATTCGATTTGGATTTCGCCAAGCTCAAGCCCACTGAATTCGTCAGAGAAGTGCTGGTCGATGGCCTCGGGTGCACCACCGTTGTGGTGGGGCATGACCACCGTTTTGGTGCCGGACGAGAAGGAGATGTCGAATTGCTTCGGGCCTGCGGGGAGGCTTACGGTTTCGACGTGGTCCACATTCCTGCTCACATCGAGGATGCCTTAACCGTATCGAGCACCAAAATCCGCCACTGCCTGCACGAAGGAGATGTCGACCGAGCAGCGAAACTCATGGGTCGCCCTTTTCATTGGCAAGGCACAGTCGTGAAAGGAGATGGCCGCGGACGACAACTCGGGTTTCCCACGGCAAACCTTCGGGCAACAGAAGGAGACCAGTTGCTTCCAGCGGAGGGCGTGTATGCCGCACATGTAAAACTGGAAGGTTCATCTGCACTGGTGCCCGCCATGGTGCACCTTGGACAGCGACCCACATTCGACGAATCAGGCGCCTCACCCACAATTGAAGCCCATTTGCTCAACGTTCCCCCGATTGATCTCTATGGGCAAACCTTAACCGTCATCTTCGAACATCACATCCGAACCGTTCAACGGTTCGACGGGGCTGATGCCCTGGTGAACCAATTGAACCAAGACGCCGAAAATGCCCGCATTCTGCTCGGATACGGTGGCGCAAACTCTGAGCGTTAACTTGGAGATGACGATGCAAAATCCCCATCGACGAAAAGGGCGTGTCGCTTCCTTGCTGCTGGCCTTTGCCCTCATCCTGTCCGCCGCACCCACATGTGCGCAAAACACGTGGGACACCGCCCGAGTCTGGACTGACTTTGAAGCTGCACTGCAACGCCCCGAGCTCGTCATGCGGTTGGATCTGTCCAAATCGAAATGGAAATCTCTTGACCACCGTTTGCAGCGGTTTCAGTACCTGCGGGAGCTCGTGTTGGACAAAAACAAAGTGGACTCACTGCCGCCTTGGCTCGGTTCACTCACCACACTGGAACGGCTCAGCATCCGATCAAACCAGCTGCGCATCATTCCCCCCAGCTTGTTGGAATTGACAGCCCTCAAAGAGCTGGACCTCTCGGACAACGAAATCGAAGGCATCCCGGAGGACATTGACCACCTTGTATCGCTCGAGCGTCTTCTTCTGTGGTCCAATGTTGTTGGGCATTTCCCACCGTCTTTGAGTCGACTTGAACATTTTGTGGAATTGGACCTACTCCACAATGAAATGTCCGTGGAAGAACAAGTTTGGGTTCGGGAAATCTTGCCCAACGCCAAGCTGCATTTCAGTGCCCCCTGCGAATGTCGTTTCGACGACTGACCCCTCCCGTTGTGGTGTTGACCGGGGTAGAAAATTCCGGAAAAACCACATTGGCGACTGCCTTGGCAGGCGACTTGGACTGGGCTCATCTTCCCGAAGCTGCGCGGACTGACCCTGCAGTGACAAGTGGCCAAGTCGACACACTCGATCTCCAACGGCTCCTGGCACAACACCTGCATTCTCTAGAACACCTTCGAACGACGGCGACACCCGCCATCGTCTGCGACACAGGACCGCTGGTACTCGACCGATGGTCTTCGGAAGCTTTTGGACAACCGCTCGAAGGGGCGCTCAAAGCGCAACGGTCGGTGGACTTGTTTCTTCTCTGCCACACGCTGCCAGAATGGGAACCCGACCCTTTGCGCAGTCTGCCCCGGCACGAAGACCGCATTCTCCACCAGCAACGCTACATCGACCACCTAGAGTCACATCGTCTTCCCTGGGCGATGGTTCCGGCCCAGCCTCTGAGCCAACGGATAGAAACAGCCAAGGCCTTGCTTGCCCATTACACCTTGCTCACGTGAAGCCCAAAACTCCCACTACACTCCGCCGCGAACGTCGCCTTGAAGCCCTCGCTGTATTGCTCAGCCTAGGCTACACGTGGGGTTACTTAAGGGGTTGGACGCCATGGTGCTTTGCCCCAGCCGCATTGGGCGCCGGAATCCTAGGTTGGCTCTGTTGGCAGCGCAACATCCTGGCCGAAGCCGCACTGCAAGGCTTTTATGTTGGCTTCGCAGCTTATGGCGCTTGGCTGGCCAGTGACGTGCAAGACTGGACGCCTCAAGTGGCTTCATTCCAGTTTCACCTGCTCGCCATCGCCACCACATCCGTTTTGACCGTTCTGGTGGGTTGGGCCATGCGCAGATTTACATCGAGCGCCTTGCCCTGGCTCGATGCCTTTACCACCGTATTCAGTCTTTGGGCAACGTGGCTCATGGTCAACAACCACCCTGCCAATTGGGCCTATTGGATCGTCATCAACGCTGTCGCCATCGTCCTCTACGCAAAGCGCGGCCTTCCATTGGGGGCCGCGCTCTACGCCATCTATCTCGCGATGGCCATTATGGGGTGGTTTGGACTCTGAGCTCAGCGAATGATGAACTTCACGGGAATGGTGTATTGTACACTCACCGGCTTGCCCTGCTGACGTCCAGGCTCGAAATCAGGCAATCCGCTGACCACCCTCAACGCTTCTGCGTCCAAACGAGGATCAACAGGACGCAAAACACGTCCTTCACGGACTTTACCATCCTTTCCAACGACAAAGTAGACGAACACCGTTCCTTGAATTCCAGCGTCTTTGGCAATGGGTGGGTACTTGGTGTTGCCCATCACGTACTTGATGATTTCAAGCTGCGTGCACTGGTCGCGCTCCGGTCCAGTCTTGCTGATGCATGGACCAAATCCCGGCATGTCCTCAACGATCATGAATGGAATGTCTTCCTCGACCACTTCCTCTTCCTCGACCTCCACGATTTCGATGTCTGTGTCCTCGTCGATTTCGATGTCTTCGATGACCAGTTCTTCTTCGATCTCCTCCTCGTCGTCCACAATCTCAATGACCGTTGTCTGTTGGGGAGGAGGAGGCGGTGGTGGTGGTGGAATTACGTTCACTGGAATCACCTCGTCCTCGAGCAAATCGACCTCAAAGTCGAGCGCGCGAATGATGTTGACGTCGTAGCTCGTCCAAGCCAAAGCGGCCAAAAGGAGCGACAGAACGGAGACGAATCCAACGGAACGCCAGGTACCTCGCTTGTTTTCGAGGTCGGCTTTTGGTGTCTTGCGTGGCTGCATATTCGATGGTTTGCTGGGCCGTGCCAGTAGGCGGCCAAATTAATCTAAAGGGTGCGCTTGCCCATAGGCCACTCCAAATACAATGCCCGAAATGCAAATCCCGCGGCAATGAGTCCAAAAAAATCCGCAAGTAAGTCGACTACATCCCCACCTCTGGCTGGAAAAATGGCCTCTTGAGCACATTCCAAAGAAAGACCCAACACCCCCCCTACAATCGTGGAAATCACCCATGCATTTCGGCAAAAACCCATGGCAACACCCCCTTTTCTCAACGCAATCAAGGCCGTCGTGCCCCAAATGCCGAACAAAAATGCGTGAAGGACAATGTCCAGCCGTTGGTTCATCCACCAATCATGCGCGCCCAATTCTCCTCCTGGCATGCCATGCAAGGCCACCACAGCCATCGTCATGAACATCAAAGGGGCGAAACTCCGGGCAACCCCAGAAGAACGAGACTCAGCCGACCTCCGCGGCATAGGCCTCGGCTGTCAGTAACGAAGAGAGGTCAGCACCTTCACCCAATTGGATCTTAATCACCCAACCTTCACCATAAGGGTCCTCGTTGATGAGGGCGGGATTGTCTTCCAACCCTTCGTTGAATTCAAGCACCTTGCCCGCGACAGGCATGAACAAATCGCTCACGGTTTTCACCGCTTCGATTGTGCCAAACACTTCCTCAAATGGCAAATCCTCGTCCACGGTTTCAACTTCCACGAAGACAATGTCGCCCAACTCAGACTGCGCAAAATCGGTGATGCCGACAAACGCCACATCTCCCTCCACACGGACCCACTCGTGGTCCTTGGAGTAACGAAGGTTATCTGGAATACTCATGCTGTGCAATGTAGCTCAGGCCAGCTTTTCCCGCCGGGATTATTGCGTGAGATTGAATCGCAACGCAATGCCGCTTTTGACGTTGGTTGTGGCAAAGCTTGTGGACACCTTTGGCCGGGTGAGTTGCTCGTCGAAGAAGGCTTGCAAGATCAACTTTCGCGAGACTTCCAGGTCAGCACTGAATTTGATGCTGGCCACCTTCTGTCCTGCAGTCACCTGATTTTCCCGATTGAACCCACCAATCTCTCCGCCAACAGGCTCGCTGAATGGATCCAGTTTCCGAATGATCGTGGAGTTGTCTCGAACAGTGATGTCGAGTCTCAAGACCACATCGGTCTCCTGCAACATCTGAATCGGCAACTTGCCCCGGGTCCGCAGGAAAGGATTCGGCACATTGGCAATCCGATAGCCCGTTCCAATGACCAACGCATTGCTCTTGGTCTCCGTGATTTGATTGTTTGTGAGTCCAAAATTCACCGTTCGGTCTCGGCGCATCTCCACCTTGAACTGCGGCTCATTCTTTCCATTGGCCTTGAGCGTTACATCTACCCCGATCAACGGAGACATCTGTTCCGAAATCGTGACTTGATTGTATTGGCGCTCATTCACGTAGTTGCCAAATGAACTTTGATCGAAGACCACAGGTCGTCCCAAATCGTCGGCTTCGAAGCTCAAGTTGGTCACGTAAGACGTGGTCATGGTCGAACGGTAACTGTGGTTCAAACTGAAGCGCTTGACCCGGTTCTTGAACAGGTTTCCTTTCGCCAATCCGTCGTAGCTCACACGCCAATTCGGGGCCAAATTCGTCTTAAATGGGTCTAGGCTTACGTCGCTCGCATCCTGTCCCGTGTAAGCGGCAATGAACGCCGGAATCGTAACCGATGAGCTCGTTGGGCCCCACCCAGAGTAGTAGCCATTGGGCTCACTGTTGGGCAAGTTGTAACTGCCTGCATTCAGACGTTCGCTCATGTCGAGACGAGCCAACTTGAACTCGCTCCACGTTTCGCTATTGAAGGTCTCATCGTCCTGCACGAATGCCGTCGGCCATGTGAAGATTGTCGTGGTGAAGTTGCCCCCGTCCTGAGGCGACTCAAATTGCCAATCGCCCAAGGCCTCATCAAAACGGAAGAAACTCTGCTGGTTCCGGCTTTCGTTGCTGCTGGCTTCCAAATCGATCTTTAAGTCCTCGATGGGCTCGAGTTGCGCGCGCAAATTCAAGCTCGCACTGTAATTCTCTTGGTACGTCTGGTTGATGTACGGGTTGTCCGTCAGCCATCCCCGTCCAGCGGCATCCAGGGCAAAGTCTCCCGTTCTGTTTCCGGAGAGGTCCGTGTTCTGTTGACCAAGCAAAAAAGGCAGACCTGGCGACTCCAAAGCTGCATCGAAACCGGCGTATCTCGCTTTCAAGTCCGTGTTCAAACCAGGGAGTAAAATTCCTTCGTTCCGGGTGTAACTCACGTTGACACTCTTCACCGACATCATGGCCTTCAGCACAAAGGACAAGGGGTCGATGTACAACGGCGGCTTCTCGTCCTCTTCCACGTTTCCATACCCGTCTCTGTCCTCGTTTTCAATCTCCTTTTTCCGCTTCTCCTTCTCTTTCATGAACTCCCGCTTTCGCTTGCCGGAGTTGATTTCCTTTAAGAAAGGCACCTTGTCGTACAGGGTCTTGAGATTGGCCTGAGCATTGAGCGTAATGTTCCGGCTGTTCTGAATGATGTGCCCCAAACTGTCCTGAGCAAAAGGAGCGCGGTCCCATCGGTATGTGCTCTGGTAGCGCACGTCCGCATTGGTAAAGTCCAACAGAGGGAACTTATCCAAGGGCAGGCGATAGCTGGCAGAAATGCTGTGATTGTAATTGGTGACTTCACCGAAGTTCTCGATGTTGGTCAACACAGTGTCTCGGTATTGCGCGTACGACTCCGCGTTGTTGCGGTCAATCACCCCAGAAGGCTCTCCCACCAGAGCCGTCGCGCTTCCAGTGTAGTCCACCTTGAGGCTCTTTGTAAGGTCCCACTTGACCACATAATCGCGGTTCCAGTTCCACTGCTTCAAAACCTGCGTGTTCACCAACACCCCCGTCTCAATGCCCAACAATTCAGCAGTGTTGTTCCGGACGCGACTGGACTCATAGGTCCTGTCCATGCCCATGTTAACCGACACCTGCTTGAGGCCTGGGTAGAAATTGAATTCGGTCAACCAACGCAATGCTTTGGAGCGCCCCAACCAAGCCAACGGCTTAATTTCCTTCGGGCGATTGGTAAAGTCATAACGCAATCCACCCCTGTAGTTTCTGCGGATGTTGAACTCCGTATTGATGTCCCTCTGGTAGTTCTCAGTGTAAGCGAAGTTGGCGCTCAAGTTGCCCGGGTCAAGGAAGGCCAAGATCCCCCCTTGATTTTTCTTTCCTCCCCCACTTGGCCGCCCTGCCGCACCCCGCTCAGCGATCATCTCTCGCTCTTTGGTTACGTCATCCGCTCCCTTCAAACGGCGCGCCGTCTCTTCGGCTTTCTCCTTTTCGGACTTTCTCCCCCCTTTTCCTTTCTTGTCCCGACCGCCAAGTTGGGGGTCAATCTTGATGTTCGAAAAGTTGATGCTGCGAATCCGATTGATCTGTTGGGACTTCTTCTTGCGCTCTGTAGAGAGGCCAGCATCCGCGATTTCTACGTCCGGAGACAATGGGTCAAACTGCGGCGTAGATACCGTCTCGCTGTAACCGAGGTACAATGGCAATTGAACGCCGAGGAAATCGGGCAAAAACTTGCCCAATTGCAGCGTCGTATTGGCGTCGACTCCTTGAATGGTTTCACGCTGGCGCTCTTGAACCCTTTGTTCGAGTCCACCCCATCCTGGCGTGGACATGTTGGCTGCTACATTGAAGTTGCCCAAGTCACTCAATGTGGCTTGCATCTGAGCAGTCGCCGCCCAACCGCCTTCTTCGTTGAACTCCGAAAGGCGAAGCTCATTGGCCCAAACAATGGCACACTTGTCCTGTCCATCGTCATCTCCAGCAAAAGGATTCTCATCCTTGTCGGAGTTCCGGATGCCAATCATCACGGTAACCACATTGGCCAAGTTTGGATTGCCTCGCACCGAGACACGGGCCCCATCCACAAAATTGCTGTACTCTTGAAACAACGGGTACCCAACAGGACGGCTAATCTTGAGGTTTTGCAGGTCCCTGAACTGTAAGTCCACCTCATTGGCTTGCGGCCAAATCTCATTCTCATCGCCCACACCCCAAGGCGTGACTTGCAACGGAATCTCGTATTCGTAATAGTTGTCGACGAAGTCAGAACCCAGACGCACAAAACAAGTGAGGTCATTGGACTCCAGCGGCTCATCTGCCCGCGCAGCCTCTGCGTGAACGAACATGCGCAAGCGCTTGTACATCCGCATGTCAAAATTGATGTTGCGGTACGCTGCACGTGCATCTCCGTCTTCCAACCCGCACACCTCCAATTGCAACGACTGCTCGTTAAGCTGGGCTTGGTTGGCTGTGGCCACATTGATTTCGCGTTGGATCCCTGGTGGAATCACATAATTGATGGGCTGACGGTATCCGTTTTCCTCCAAGTTGACCGCCGAAATGGCGAACGAAGTCGAACTCGGGTCATCTGGCTCAATCTCTTGAGGTCCAGCAAGGCTCGCATTGAACTTCCTCCACTCCCCGCGAATCAGTTCTAGACGGGCAAAGCGCATGGTCACGGGTTGTCTCCATCCCTTCATGAAAATCCGCATAAACCGGATGCTTCTGAAGTCGCTAATGCCCCCTACACGGTCTTCAAAATCCCGAATGGGCACCTTGAACTGCAGCCACTTCACTTGACGGGTGTCTCCGTTGGGCATCTGCTTGTCTGCAACCAACACGTCCGACAGGTAATTCCGTCCGATGTTGGCTTCGTTCAACTCGCCCGGACGCATCGGGATCCGATACTGGAAGTAACTCTCAATCGCGCTCAACGTCAAGTCCTCGTTGAGGTCCTCCGTGTTGGGCAAAGTGGTAGACGCGATGGGGTACCCCTCCGGCTGAGCCGTGCTTGAGTTTCCTTCGTACCCATTGAAGAACCGATAGCGCTCCAGCACATCTTCCTCGTTTGCCTGTGCCACGGGGTCACGGAAGTAACGGAAGTCGTCAGCAGAAGGATCGGCCGCAATCGTAGCGTAGGCATCGGGGTCCAAAGTGCCCTGCAACCCGGACAACCAGTCTCCGAAAAACGCTTGCTCTTCCTGTGAGTTTAGGCCATCCAAGCCCACATCCTGCTCGCTGTAATCTCCCGTTGAGTTGTCGAAAGCATTCACCACGTTGAACGTACTCGGGTCTGGCACATTGCCCCACGTCGTTTCGGCGACAGGCGCAGGCTGGTTTGCAGAAGGCAGTCCATTCTCAAAGGCGAGTTGACCATCATTCAATAGGTCCTCGCTAATGGAACCCAAATTGAAGTACAATTCTCCCCCCGTGTCGTTGGGACTGTCATCGTTAAATGGATCCATGACCCAGAACTGGATGTACTCTACGTTGGACAATTCAAAGTCTGTCGTCAACAATGCTCTCTGAATGCCACCCCACCGTTCCTCGGGCGCTTGAAGTGATCCGTTGGGGTTCAAACCCGCCACAGGACCAATGCCTTCCGCCGGCAAGTAGTTGTAAGGCCCCCTGACCGATGGGTCAAACGTCAAGTCAAACGTGGGCAGGTTCTCCGGCGTACCGAGGGGCAACTGACGGTTGGGGAACACTTCCTTGCTCTCCACCAATCGCATGAGGTGGTTGGAACGAACGTCCAAATCAACTTGGCCATCCTCCAATCCGCCACCAAAGAAACTCGGGTCAATGGTGTACCAATTCAACCGCGCACGGTTGTAGTTGAACATCAAACTGTCCTCCACATCGCCTTCGGGAAAGAGGTTTGGCTGCAATTTGGGCGTGGAAGCCAAGCTCCACTGCGTCCAAGACCGAATGTCGATGGCGCTTTGAGACCCCTCGAAGTCGTCGATGTAGGCATTGCCCTCCTTACCCACAGCACGGCTGTGACCGGGAATCAAATAGGCTGCCTCCGCGCTGATGTTGATACTCGAAGGCGCCGTGGCCTTGAGCAAAGGCAACTTGTCGAGCATGTCGGTCAAAAACTGACTTGAGCGGGACCACGTAAAGTCCGCCCCCATGATTGTGTTGTTCACCGGTTCATCTCCAATGTTCACCTTCCTGGTCAATGGCCGCTCACGCAGATTCAAAAACGTGGCTCCCAAGGCCAAATCCTCGCTCGGGGCGTAATCAAACCGAGTTCCAATCAAGGTTTTGGTTTGAATGTTGAAGAGGCTGTTGCTCTCCAAAGACACCCGAATGGGCTGTCCGCTTTCGAGCAAACCGTCATTGATGATGCGGACGCGGCCCAAGTTGTAGTCTACGGTGTAATCCTGGTTTTCGATTAGCCTTGCACCACCCGAGGTCACCGTGACCGAACCTTCAGGGATGTTGAACGAATTCAACATGATTTCAGAGCTGATTTGACTCTGGTATCGGCCCTTGATTCTGAAGCGATTCAGCGAAGGGATTTGCTGCGCTGCCGTTTTCGTAGAATCATAAAGCGGCTGGAATACAATGGTCTGAACCAAAGACTCTGCTTGATCTGGGTCGGAAACACGGTCTTCAATCTGGTCCCTTAAAGTCTTGCCAAACGGTTCTACCGATGGCAAAAAGACACGGCCATTCTGACTGTTCATGGTGCCCCCTTGGGTGGCCGCATTGTCCACAAAGTCGTACACGCCATCGGGCTGCGGTTGTCCGTTGATGTCGATACGGTCCATTCCCAAAACCTGAATCAGCAATTCCCCTTCCAATGGCGGACGAGGGATGTAGTTCAGGTCCACACCTGTGGAGGGGTCATTGTACCAAATGCCAATGCGGAAATCTTCGGAGCTCAATCCAAACGCCCCTAGCGAATAGACGTTCTTCATCATCAAGTCCCACAAAGGGGCTCGGTCTCCATTTTCCAATTCAACCCGGGTCACAGAACTCTTGAGCATTTTCAAGACCAAGGCGTCTGGCGCCACGTATCCATCCTGACTCATTGTACCCACTTGGTACGTTTCACCTTCCAAGGTGTACTCATACGCCACAGCCAAAACTTCGGCATTGTTTAGAGACTGCCGAAGGCTGATGAAGCCCAAACGATCATTGTACGTGAATTCCGTTTGTGCCAAGCGACGCGCGTTGCCCACGCGCTCGTAGTGAATACCCGGAGAGTATATGGGCTGTCCATCCGATCCCGTATAGGCTGCAATGGCACCTCCTGCACCACTGAATCCCGTTACATCGGGATTGCCTGTCATGTCCAAAAAGATGTCGTTGTTGAAATTGCTCGGGGCCCGGTTCAGGTTGATGCCCAAGCCGGGGTCGTTGGTGAGGTCGGCCGTGGGAAGGTCACCCGAGAGATAATCCGGGTGCTCACCCAAGTCGGTGAACGCCAAAATGTTCCGCACGTCCTGTGTGTTGGCTTGGGTATTGACCGCATACACCTCAATTCGCGTGATCCTTGCACCAGAGTTCACCACCGGCAAACTTTTCATGGCGTTGTCGTAGGTGTTGCGGAAGTACTGAGACAAGAAATAGTGACGGTTCGCCTCGTAGTCGTCTGCGCGGATGTCGAACTCCTGAGTTTGGGCTCCCCCTTCTACTTCGATTTCCTTACGCTCTCCTTTTTGCTGGCTGAAAACCGTGGTGTTGTAAACCTTGCCCCACTGCGTCTCGAGTTTGGTTCCAAACAACGACTGACTTCCCTGTATCAACGTGCTCTGCAATGGCATCGCGATGTTGCCCGCCTCGATGTTCTTGAGGATGTCGTCTTCTTCCCCCTCAAAACCGATGTTCATCTGATTTTCGAAATCAAACGTGGCCTCGGTATTGTAGTTGGTTCCCAAGTTGATTTTGTCTCCAATGCTGCCATCAATTGACAACTGAATTCGCTGACCAAAATCAAACGTGGTAATGGCGCGATCTCGTTCCGCTAGCCTCGGGTTTTCTGTTTTGCTGTAACGAACACCAAAGTTCAATTCAGCAGAACCTTGAGGCTTGATTTCAATTTCGTTGGATCCAAAAATGGTCTCGAAAATCTCTGAGTCGATGGTCAACTTCGGAGCAAAGCCACGCTCTTCTTCGTCCAGTTCGTCTTGCATCTCCGTCCAAAACTCACTGAGATTTTCGTCGATGTTGTATTCCAAAAACTCATCCAAGGTGAGGTACGATGGATTTCGAAAATCCAAGGTGTCCCCCAACCGCTGACGAACCACATACTGACCTGTTTCCACATCGTAATCGACGCCGTAATCAATCACATCGGGGAAATCGAGACTCACACCACCTGGCGTCTCCACTGGTCCAGGCAAATCGTTGCCGTGTGGCAACGGCAAGTCCAAAGTATCTCCGTCCGTCTGAGCCGTGGCAATCAACGGCCCCATCGCCATCATCAACACCATCATCAATGGTGCGACAACTGCTCTGTTCTGGAGCGGGGTCTTCAAAGGGAAAGCCATAGGGGCGTTCATCGTCAGCGAAACTGGGTCAAAGTCTTTTTAGTGCAGCCCGGACAAGCTCTTCCACTGTGGTCATTCCTTCAGCCATCAATTGATCGATGGCGGACTCTACACGACGTCGGTCGAAACCCAAGTTGCACAAGGCGGCCAACGCGTCTGTTCGTGCTGTATTGTCCGAAAGGCCATTTTCTTTTTGTCCGTCAGGTGCCACCGCCCCGCCTGCTGCCATCATTCCAGCTTCAAAAGACGGGTCTTTGCCCATCTTGTCCTGGAGGTCAACCAAAATGCGCTGTGCGGTTTTCGCACCAATGCCCTTAACCGCCTTCAAGGCACCAACATCTCCTTGTGAGATGACCTGCACCAATTCAGCAGGGGCCAGGCCACTCAAAATCATGCGGGCCGTCTGCGCGCCCACACCGCTCACACTGGTCAACATCACAAACAAGCGACGCTCGGTGTCTTCGGCAAAGCCAAACAACAATTGAGCATCCTCTCGGTACACGGCATGAATCAACACTTTGGCTTCCGTCTTGCCAGCCAGCCGGCTCGACGTGTGCAAACTCAAGTGAACGAAATAGCCCACACCACCACATTCCACAACGGCGTGGGTGGGCGTCAATTCAACGATTTGTCCAGAGAGGTGGTGAATCATCGCTTGTTCTGTGCGTCTACGGCAGCAATCCGAACCATGTCGACAATCTCTCGAACACTGGATCCCATTTGCAAAATGTGGAACGGCTTTCGCAAGCCCAGCAAAACTGGCCCCACAACCTCGAAGCCTCCCATTTCCTGAATCAGTTTGTAGGCAATGTTGCCTGCCGCCAAATTGGGGAAAATCAAGGTGTTCACCTTTCGTCCACGCAAGTTGCTGAACGGGAAAAGCTCCTCGGACAATTCATTGTTCAAGGCCACGTTGGCTTGCATTTCGCCATCGACGATCAAGTCTGGATGTTCAGCGTGCAAAATCGACACGGCTTCCCTCACTTTTTCGGCGTCACGACCATTGGCAGAACCAAAATTGGAATAGCTCAACATGGCAATTCTGGGCACAATGCGCATCGCACGTACGGCTTCCGCCGTAAGCAAGGTGATGTCCACCAATTCCCGGGCAGAGGGATCGCGATTCACGGTGGTATCCGCAAAAAACATGGGGCCCGACTTTCCTTGAATGATGTACATCCCCGCCACCTTGTTGACGCCTTCGGCCAGACCCACCGTCTGCAAAGCGGGCAACAAACTCTCGCGGTAGTTCCTTGTTAATCCACTGATCACCGCATCCGCTTCGCCTGTTTCCACGAGCATGGATGCGAAATAGCTGCGACGACGCATGTGGCCCACGGCCTCTTCACGAGTCAAGCCTTTGCGCTGGCGTTTGGCCAAGAGGTGGCCACCAAATTCTTCGACGCGATCGGCCTCTTCCGCCGAAGTCGGGTCCAAAATTTTGACCTCGGGCAACTCAATTCGGTGCGTTTCAATCAGCTCCAAGATGCGTTCCCGATTGCCCAAGAGAATGGGGTCCACAATGCCTTCATCCCGCGCAGTTTCAACTGCCTTGAGCACCTTGTAGTGATCGGCTTCAGCAAACACTATGCGCTTGGGATTGCGCCTTGCGCGTTCACTCAAATTGCGAACCAAGGTGTTGTCCTTGCCGAGGCGGCCGGCCAATACACGCCGATACCCTTCCCAATCTCGAATGGGCTCGCGGGCCACTCCGCTTTCCATGGCTGCCTTAGCGACAGCGGGTGCTACCGTGGTAATCAAGCGCGGGTCCATGGGCTTAGGGATAATGAAATCCACACCAAAGCCCAATCCCCGTTGATCGTAAGCCTCGTTCACCTCGTCGGGCACATTCTCCTTGGCCAACGCCGCAATCGCATGGACCGCGGCCATTTTCATTTCGTCGTTGATGGCTTTTGCTCGAACATCCATGGCCCCACGAAAAATGAAAGGGAAACCAAGAACGTTGTTGACCTGATTGGGATGGTCGCTTCTTCCCGTGGCCATGATGATGTCCGGCCGAGCGGCCTTGGCCTCATCGTATGGAATCTCAGGGTCGGGATTGGCCAAAGCGAAAACAATGGGGCGCTCCGCCATGGCCGACATCATTTCTCCCTTCACCAGTCCACCGCGACTGAGTCCGAGAAACACGTCGGCTCCTTTCAATGCGTCACCCAAATCGGCAAAAGGAGTGGTTGCATGTGCCAAGGCTTGCTTCCGCTCGCTCAACCCTTCTCTGCCTGCATGAAGGTGCCCTTTGCTGTCAAACACCGCGATGTTCTTCAGCTGTACCCCCAACTGCATGTACAAGTCAAGACAGGCCATTGCAGAGGCTCCTGCGCCACTCACCACAAGCCGCACGTCTTCGGCGCGCTTTTCTGCCAGCTCCAAAGCGTTCAACAAAGCCGCCCCACTAATGATGGCTGTGCCGTGTTGGTCATCGTGCATGACCGGAATGTCCAATTCCTCTTTTAGGCGTCGCTCAATTTCAAACGCTTCCGGCGCTTTGATGTCTTCCAGATTGATGCCGCCAAAAGTGGGCGCAATGGCTTTGACCGTTTGTACGAAGGTGTCGACGTCCGAAGCGTCCACTTCGATGTCAAAACAATCCAAATCGGCAAAAACTTTGAACAGAACGCCCTTGCCCTCCATAACTGGCTTGCTCGCCTCTGGACCAATGTCGCCAAGACCCAAAACAGCAGTGCCATTCGAGATCACCGCCACCAAATTCCCCTTGGCCGTGTACTTGTAGACGTCCTCTGGGTTTTTGGCAATGTCGAGACACGGCTCAGCTACTCCCGGCGAATACGCCAGGCTTAAGTCCCTCTGCGAACTGTAAGGCTTGGATGGAATGACCTCCACCTTACCGCGTCGACCTTGACTGTGGTAATCCAACGCGTCTTTCCTCCGGATGCTGCTCATGGTTCGAATCTGATGCGGTGTCGAGATGACCACCGGGTCATCTTTTACCAAAACGTGAATCGTGTGGGTTTGGTCTCAGCGAGAAACGCTGAATTTGCGGACTTGGCCAATGCGACCTTCCGACTTGAGCGCGTAGAGGTAGGTCCCCGGCGCGAATTCTTGTCCGTCGATCCAAACAGAGCCTTGGCCCGGAGCAAGCTGGATTTTTTTGAGGGTGCGGCCCGTCAAGTCCAACACCTGCAACTCGCCGCCGCCAGGAGCATTGTATGAAATCCCAGAAATCCCCACCACCGGATTGGGAGCCAAGGCACCCAAATTGGCTGTCTGTACTTGACCCACCGAGAGCACGCACTCCCCTTGCTCAGCGCCTGCACAGAACAATACGGTATGGCACACCGGCGGTCCAGCATCCACTTCAAAGGCCGAAAAACAATATTCCAACGCCGTCGCCCCAGACTGGCCATTCGGGTAATAATCGCTAATCAACCAATCTTCTGCGCCAAAGGCATTGATGCCCGTGGTGTCCGATGGTTGTAGCGTCAGAGCAAGGCCATTTGCACTCGATGATGTGCCATACGGATAGCAAGTTCCTCCCCAGCAAAAACGCTCGTATGCACCCTCATTTCCAGCGACATACGGCAAATTCATCACCTCAACGGTTTGAATAACGTTGCGCTGAACCGTCAATGTCATCTCGGATTCAGTGCCATTGGTAACCAGCCATTCAGCCACCATGACTTCGTTCACGTCTTCGCTCTCGACCACCACGGGGGGGTCAATGAGTGTGGATTGAGCCATGGTCGAAAAGGTCAAAAGACCCGCTGCAAGGAGCAAACCACTGCGGAGTGAAAACCACTTGAATTTCTTCATGGTGCAAATTTAACCCAACCCGCCGTGCGCACCCGACTTTCACAAAACCTTGCACAACGTGCAGAAGGTGGATAAATTGTCCACGTGTTATCTTACGCCTTGTTAGGACTGAAACCGATTACCCCAAACACCCACTCATGAAGCACCTTTACGCAGCGTTTACCGCGCTCTTGATTACTTTTTCTGCCTCCGCACAATTGCCTGACGGAAGCATCGCACCAGACTTCACCGCAACCGACATTAACGGTGTGGAGCACAATCTCTATGACCTCCTCGACGAAGGAAAGAAGGTCATCCTCGACTTTTCTGCCACATGGTGCCCTCCTTGCTGGAGCTACCACGAATCAGGCGCCCTCGAGACAGTCTGGGAGCAGTATGGTCCTGACGGAACTGACGAAGTGTACGTTTTCTACATTGAGTCTGACGACACCACCACGCCAGAAGACCTCGAAGGAACGGGAAGCAACACCCAAGGAAACTGGATCGAAGGAACGGGCTACCCGATCATCGACGATGCCGCCAACATCTTTGACGCTTATACCAACACCTATTACCCCACCATCTACACCGTGTGTCCAAACCGCATGTTGCAGGAAAGCGGCCAATTGCCAGCAGCTGACCACGCTACGATTTTGTTTGCCAACGACTGCGCGGCAGCCACCATGGCCAACGATGCTGCTTTGTTGAGCTACACGGGTGAGACCATCACTTGTTCAGGTGCCCCCACCGCGGTGAGCGTTCAGTTGATGAACCTCGGCTTGGACAACTTGACTTCTGCCACCCTCGAGTGCATGGTCGATGGAAACAGCGTCTTGTCCTATGACTGGAGCGGAAACTTGGACACCTACGAGATGGTGGATGTTCAAATGGGCTCATACCAGTTCAACGGAAACACCGAAATGACCATTGCTGTGACCAGCGGCGACATGAACGCCGCAAACGACATGACCACGGGCAGCGTGGAAGGTGCAACGGAAGGAACGACTTTGTTCTCTATCAACTTGACCACTGACGGTTGGGGAGCAGAGACCGGATGGGAGTTGCGTGACATTGACGGAACTGTCATTGCCAGTGTTGAAGCAGGTGCATACGAGAACGCCACAACATACCAGGAGTATGCTTCTGTTCCCAGCACAGGTTGTTACACCTTCACATTGACCGACACATACGGAGACGGCCTCTTCGGAAGCCAGTGGGGCAATGTTGACGGAAACTGCCAGGTGTACACCATGACAGACGACCTCGACATTTACAGCTACATCTACGCTTACGATGGTTCTTACAACTTCTCGGAAGACACTCGCGCCGCCGATGTAATGACGGTTGTGGGCATCGAAGAGCAGGCAACAGCCAGCACCTTCAATGTGTACCCCAACCCAGTGGTGAATACCGCTTGGGTCGACCTCAGCCTCACAAGCAGCGAAGTTGTTCGTTTGGACGTGATCAACCTCATCGGCCAGAAGGTCTCTTCACAGGACCTCGGCACCATGAGCGCTGGCAACAGCCGTTTGCCTCTCGACATGAGCGGATTGGATTCCGGCATCTACCTCGTCACTTTGACTGCAGGCGATGCTGTTTCTACACTCCGTGTGACCAAGCAGTAATCTGCTCTTGATCTCTTTTTTTGGAAGACCGATGGGGCATTGCCTCATCGGTCTTTCTTTTCTTGCACATCTGTTTCATCATGATGCCCAAACTCTTCCCTCTTTCCTTCGCGCTTTTGCTCGGTCTCGGCCTCCAAGCCCAGGACATCCCTTCTGTTTCACTCAAAGACCTGGGCGATCAAACCGTGGATACCCGCGCTTTTGTGGAAGCCAACGAAGGCCCGGTGCTGTTTTGCTTTTGGGCCACCTGGTGCAGCCCCTGTAAGCGTGAACTGAACAACTATGCCGACCTCTACCCCGATTGGCAAGAAGAGACGGGCGTAGAACTGGTGGCCGTCTCCATTGATGACCCCCGAAGCATGATGCGGGTGAAACCTTATGTGAACAGCGTGGGTTGGGACTACACGGTTCTGTTGGACCCCAACAAAGCGTTTGCACGGGCCATGCAAGTGAACAATGTTCCGCACACCTTTCTCGTGGACGCCGATGGGCAGGTCGTTTGGCAACACAACAACTACGCAGACGGCGACGAGGACGAACTGTATGAGGAGCTCATGAAACTCGCCGAATAATCATGCGCAACGTTCTCGCGCTCCTGTCGCTGGCATTGGTTCTGCCGTTGGTTTCGCTCGGCCAGAGTAACCCAGATGAAGGGCAGATCACAGGCAACGTCCAACTCCTCTTCCAGACCTATCAAGAAGACTCCTTGATTGGCGCTCAAGTGCCACCGAGTAAAACGGGGTTTAACGCCTTTGGCAACCTCATCTACACCCGAGGCAACTTTACTGCAGGCATGCGGTACGAGAGCTACCTCGACCCCATCTTGGGATATCCCGGTCGATTCAGAGGGTCGGGTGTTGGTTACCGCTATGCGCAATACAACAAAGAAAAGTTTGAAGTCACCCTTGGAAACTTCTATGAACAGTTCGGATCCGGCCTGATCCTTCGGGCTTACGAAGAACGAAACCTCGGCATCGACAATGCACTCGATGGGTTCCGCATGGTCATCAAGCCCACACCCGGAGTTCGAGTCAAAGGACTCGTGGGCAAACAACGGCTGGACTTTGATTCGCGGTTGATCAACAGCCCCGGCATCATCCGTGCCCTCGATGGGGAGATCAATTTGAACGACGCTTTCGACAGATTGGCCACAGCCGGGACTCGGATCACCCTCGGTGCCAGCTTTGTCAGCCGCTTTCAACCCGGAAGCACCGTGTCCAAGGACACTTTGATCTTGGAGCTCCCACAGAACGTGGGTTCCTGGGGCTATCGCGCCCAAATCCAAAAAGGGGGGTTCCAATTCATGGGCGAATACGTTCAGAAAATCAACGACCCCAATGCCGACAACGGGTATACCTATCGACAAGGAGAGGGCATTTTGCTCAATGCCGGCTGGTCCACCAAAGGCCTGGGCATCAACCTCGGATTCAAAGGCGTCGACAACATGCAATTCCGCTCCGACCGAAATCTGCAACTGTTTGACCTCCCAGTGAACTACATCCCCGCCATCACCAAACAGCACACCTACAACTTGGCGGCCACGCTCTACCCATACGCAACCGTAGTACAGGGGGAAGTTGGCTGGTCGGCCGAAGTGTTTTACACCATCCCTAGAAAGAGCAAGCTCGGCGGCAAGTACGGCACCAAAATCAGCTTCCAATACGCCACCGCAAGCAGCTTGGACACCACCAACCTCAACGGAGTGGATGGCGCGGTCTACGGTTACGAACGGAACAGCTGGAACGCGGGAAGCACACTCTACATCCGCGACATCAACTTTGACATCAGCAAGAAGTTCTCCAAAGGCTTTAAAGCCAAATACGCCTACTTCCACTTTGACTTCAACACGCTGGCCACCCCTGTCACCACCGACTACAAAGGCATTGTCAACGCCAACGTTCATGTGGTGGAAACCCAAGTCCGCATCAAAAAAGGACACAGCCTCCGCACGGAATTGCAAGCCTTGTTCACCGGGAACTACATGAAGGAAGTCGACGAGGACATGAAACCAGTGAAGCAAGACAAAGGAGACTGGGCCACGGTTCTCGCAGAATACACAGTGAGTCCCCATTGGTTCTTCTCGGTCTTGGACCAATACAACTTCGGCAACCCTTCCGCCGACCAGCGCGTTCACTATTTGTACGGCACCGTCGGCCACATTGAAGGCGCACATCGACTGTCCGTGGGCTACGGAAAACGCCGCGAAGGCATCTTCTGTGTCGGCGGCGTTTGCCGAGCGGTACCGGCCTCCAACGGCGTCGAAATCACCTTCACGAGCAGTTTCTGAGCATGCGAATCTCCTTTCTCTCTTTCGGGCTATTTGGTCTCCTTTCCTTGTGCATTACGGGGTGTGATGTCATTGATGATCCCGTGATTCCTCTGACCATTGGCTATCGTGGAGAGGCTCCGGCCCCTTCGTTCGAAGCCATGACAACTGGGCCACAACATGTCTTGCTGGAGGATTTCACGGCCCACCAATGCGGCAACTGTCCGCCCGCCGGTGCACTCGCAGAGCAACTCTCCGAAACCCACGATGGACGCTTGCACGTTTTGGCCGTTCATGCCGGGTCCCTCGCCGCTGTGAGTGACGCTCCTTTCGACACAGACTGGACCAATGCAGAAGCCAATGCCTACTGGAGCCAATTGGCATTTCAAGTCAACCCCATCGGTCGGGTCAACCGCAGAGGCGGGCCCACCGAAATTGTGTCTCCCAACAACTGGTCTGCTTTGGTCGACAACGAATTGGGCCTCACCCCTGCCGCCCATGTTCAAGGTGCTGCCCTTGCCGATCCCAGTGTCTCGGGCGACGTTCACTTACATGTCCACACCACATTTGCAGAAGCCATCGCAGGAGAAGTCCGGTTGGCTTTGCTCATGAGCGAAAGCCACCTCATTGCAGCGCAACTGGATTACGGGAACGACCCCGAAGTCATCACCGATTTCGAGCACAACCACATGTTGCGCGGGAGTTTGAGCGGTGAAGACGGCTTGGTGATCGCCACTGACCCAAGCTCGGGCACAACGGTTCAAATGGACTACACCATGGTTTGGCCATCCGAATGGGCGCAAGAAAACAGCCACATCCTCGCTGTTTTGACCAACGCCCAAGGGGAGGTGCTGAATTGCCTTGACTTGCCTTGGAGTCCATGAACCGCATTTTTCTTGCCTTCGTTCTTTTCGCCTGCGCATTCTGCGCCCATGCACAAGCCCTGCAATTCGATGGCGGGGCGGTTGTGGGCATCAATGCCGCACAAGTCCAAGGAGACGACTACACTGGATTCAACAAGGTCGGCCTCGCAGGTGGGGCCTTTGTGGACATCCGAAATCCCGAAAACTATTGGGGGGTCCGGTTGGAAATGCACTACGCAGAAAAAGGAAGCCGACGCGGCGGTGACCCAGAGACAGGCACCACAACGGTTGAATTGCGGATGAACTACATCGACATTCCCATTCTGATGGATGTCAATTTGGGCGATTACCAAATTGGGTTTGGCCCCTATTTCGGTCGCATGATCAAAGGGGAAAAATGGCAACGTGTTTCCGACACCTCCAGCTCCCTAGAAAATGACTTGAACACCTGGGACATCGGGGGTCAAGCCTACGCCCGCGCACCTTTGGGAGAGTCCGCCTTTTTTCAAGCCCGCATCTCCGGCAGCGCATTGAGCCTAAAAAAAGACGGACCGTCTTTGGGGTCTACCTTCTTCGGACCGCGGGTCAGGAATGTGGCCTTGCACTTTGGCGTAGGGTGGAGCCTTCGCGGGAACAATTGATCTTGTCTGCACGCATTTTCCGGGTGATTTAGACGGCCGCTGGCAAAAAGTCAGCGTAAAAGGTGACAAACATCATCTTCTTTCGCCTTGATTTTCAGTTAATTGGCTGAATGCGCCATTTCTTAACCCTCCTTTTCGCTTTTCTCTCGGCGAGTTTTTCCTTGTCTGCTCAGAGCTTCGTCGGATGCAATCCTGACATATTGCTCGCCGTCGACGACACCTACATCATCCAAGAGGCCGACCTGCCCATGTTTGGCAAAAACCTCTTGGTCAACGATGTAATCGGTATTGATGCTATGGTCTTTGTCGAAGGATTGCCCCCTTGCTTCTCCGTCGAACAAGGGACAGGGTACATTTATTACAGCGGCCAAGCCGATGGTTCTTCCTGCTGCGGCACATTCGAATTCGTCTACACCCTCCAATCCGGCGACCTGCACTGCACGGCACATGTGACCATCATCGTCGAGTGTGGAACCGACAAGGGTGATTGCTCCATCATCACCCTCGAGCCCAATGGTGGGGGGCAAGACCCGGACAACCCGAACCAAGTCCCCGACACCAACTGTGTCTATGTATGCAGCGGTGCGATCACCACCATATTGGCCCCTTACTCCGACCAAAACAGCTACGACTGGTCCATTAGTGGTGGCAGCCTCCTCGGCACATTGCAAGACCCGGCAAGCGTGGAAGTGCAATGGGGTGCTTCAGGAACCGGCAACATTGCCGTAACCATTACAGGGCCCGGCGGAATCCAGGTCTTGCAACAATGTGTGGTCATTGGAGAAAGTCCAACCGCAGCATTCACAGCCCCGACCCCTGTTTGCCTGGAAACAGGTGTGCAGTTTACCAGCACGTCTACCCCAGGAGCAGCGCATTTCTGGGACTTTGGCGATGGCAACCATTCCAGCTCGGTCAATCCTGTTCACACCTACCTCACCTCAGGCACTCACACCGTGATTTTAACCGTCACCACACCCCTGCTCAATGCGGAAGGAGATACCGTCTGTTGCTGTCAGGACACCTATGCCATGGACATTGACGTGCTGGATGAAAAAGGACCCGACATCGAATGCATCTCTACCCTGTGCGAGGGGGACAGCGCATGTTACTGGACCACCTCAGGTTGCACAGGCGCCACCTACACATGGATTGTCACCGACGCCAACGGAAACAATGTGAGTTTCGATGGCCAAAACACCCCTGAAATCTGCCTTCAATGGAACCAGGGTCCTTTTGGCAACGTGAGCCTCGCGATCTCAGGGTGTGCCAACATTTGCGACCAGCCGACCCAAGTTCAAGTGCCCATCATTTCCTCCACGGCTCTGGTGTCGGGTCCCAACATCGTCTGCCCGGGAGAGGCCGCTGTCTACACTGTGCCCAAATGGATGGACGTGGTCTACGATTGGACGGTGACTGGCGCCGTATCTGCCACCCCCAATGGCAACCAAATTGCCATCGTTTGGGGGACCGGAGGAGTGGGCACCATCCACGTCTCATACGCCAGCCCATTCCTTGGCGGGCTGCTGGGACACGACGCTTTAGACTGCTCCGGAGAGGGCGATTTGACCGTGGAAATTCTGCCCGAGTTGCTGTTCACTGGCGTCCATCCGCAGGCATGCGAAGGCCAAACTGTGACCTACACGGTGAATGATGCAGACGTGAGCTGGACTGTAGACCCCCCCACCGTGTCTTCTGCATCAGGCGCTGCATTTACTGTGACTTATGGGAGCACGGGCAACTACGTTATTACCGCCACGCCCAACAACCCTGGCGCCTTCTGCAACGGCCCCATTTCCACCACCACGATGGTGTCTGTTGTGGCCGACCCGGTCATCAACGGCCCCACCGAAGGCTGCGAAGGAACTGGACTGCTCTACACCGTAGACTCACCTGAACCCGGCGTCAATTACTACTGGAGCGTCAACGGAGGAACATCGTCCAACTTCAGCGGCAACAACAGCGTGATCACTTGGACCATCGGGGCTCCTTTGCATCAACTCACTGTCAATGCCTACTCGGCCACGGCCCCCTATTGCAACGCGTCTGCCACATTGGACTTCGATCCGCTCATGCCTGTTGAGCCCACAGCTCTGGACCATTACACCGGATGCGCCAACCAAATCGAGACTTACCTGCTCTCCACGGCCCCCGCCCTTGGAGACGAAACGCTAACATGGACCATTGATCCTGCCATCGCCGGAAGTGTGGTCGATGGACAGGGCACCGACCAGGTGAACATCCAATGGAATGACTTTGGTGGAGCCGCCACCGTCACGGTAGTTTCCGCTTTGTGCAACCTCAATGAGGTGGGCACATTTACCGTCAACATTAGCCCCCAACCCACAGTGGAAATCAGCCAAACCGGTCATCTGTGTCCCGGCGCCTTTTCTCCAGCTACTCTGGGCACAACCGCGCCATTTGCATCCTATCTATGGACGGACCCAAACAGCAATACAGGCACAGCGGCAACGTATGTGGCAACTGGAACAGGGCAATACCAAGTGGTCGCCACAGACGCCTTAGGTTGCAAAGGGACCGCTTACTACCAGGTGGAAGCAGACCCGGTTCCCGTGGCCGACATCACGTCTCCTGAGCCCAGCAACATTTGCTTGCCCAACTCCGGCAGTGTGCCCATGTTTACCCCGAGTTCGGCGGCCTGGTCCCACCTTTGGAACCCTACGGGAAGCACAGGAAGCGGGGAAAACCACATCATCCAGAACAATCCAGGCCTGTACACCTACAGCGTGACCACTTGGATCACCGCCACAGGTTGTCAAGCCACAGACAGCTATACCCTGTCGGAAGGCGACTGCGGCGGCGGCACCGGCGGCTGCACGCCTGCCGATGAACTCGACCCCACAGCCAGTGTCAATTGCAACTCCGTTTCGGTGAATGACGGGTCTCCCCTCGCCACAGGCACACAATGGAACTATGGAGACGGCTCCCCCTCCACTTCCTCCTCCACGCACACCTATTCGGAAGCAGGATGCTATGTGATTTGGGCCACCGCTCAAGTGCCAGACCTGTCGAGTTTTGGCTCCTTCTGCACAGTCACCGACTATGTGGGCGTGTGCATCCCACTCGCTGCCGACTTCAATTTTGAAGTGCAGGGCTGCACAGAGGTCAACTTCGAAGATTTGTCCTCCTTCATCGATGAACCCGGACAAGGCAACAACATCACCGGTTGGAGTTGGACCTTTGGAGATGGCAACACCTCCACAACGACAGACCCCACGCACGACTATGGTACCGGTGGGTCCTTCACCGTGACCCTGACCGTGACTGCGGCAAACGGCTGCACGGCGACATCTGTTCAAACCGTGTT
>CBFHQM010000004.1:73745-93801 GCA_965657965.1 uncultured Flavobacteriales bacterium
AATTGGATCGGTCACCACGCCCACCATTGCCTTGGAATCCCCCATCTGTGTGGGCCAACCTGCAGCCCACTCAGCCTTTGCAACAGGGGCGGTCAACTACCTCTGGAACTTCCCTGACGGGGTGACTTTCCAAGGCAGCCCCATCGAACACACCTTTACTTCCGTTCCCGGAACCAATGTGGTGAGTGTGACCGCTGTCGATGCGCAAGGCTGCACGCAAACGGCCAACGCCACCATCGTGGTGCATCCCGAGGCAGGCGACCCCTTTGCAGCCACGCTCGATGAGGTGGTTTGCTTCGACCCGGGGACGGCAACCCTTCAAGCCATGCCTGGTTTTGCGAGCTATCAATGGTCCGACGATTCAGGTGACTTAACCGGCGAGACCAATGACAATCTCACAGCCGGAGAAGGATCCTACTTCGTCTCTGTGGAAGACGCCAACGGCTGTCCTCGGACCAGCGGTCCCATCACGGTTCAAGTTCTGCCCGACCTCAGCCCCACCATCATTGGACCCAGCGTGGTGTGTGGGATCGGACCAGCCACCTTTCAAATCGCCGGTTTTTACACCGACTACAAGTGGTTCCAAGACGGCATTTTGGTGGCCACTTCTCCAACCCTGACCGTATCGGGTACTCCCGGCACCCTTCACAACATTGAAGTGGTGGTGGTCGATACAGACGGTTGTCCGCATAGCTCCAACCTCCACCCCGTAGAATGGGTCCAAGACGTGAACTTCTTTCTCACATCGCCCAACCTGCCTCCGTGCGCAGGGGACGACGTTCTCATTCAAGTCAACCCGGTAGACCCCGGCGTGAATTACAGTTGGAACACGGGCGCAACGGGTCCAGACATTACAGTGCAGAATGCCGGCATCTACACCGCCACAGGGGTGAATGCCAATGGTTGCTTCCACTCGGCCTCATTCGAAGTATTGCCCATCCCAGACCTCTGCGCTGTGCCAACGGGTTGCTACGAGAATTGTGGCCCCGACACGTTGTGTGCTCCTGAAGGTTATGCTTCTTATCAATGGTTCCTGAACCAGAGCGCCATTGCCGGCGCCACGGATCCTTGCTTGGAGGTCAACACCTCTGGGGTTTACAACGTCATGGCCACCAACAGCAATGGGTGCAGCGCCATGTCGGGGGACTTGGAGTTCACCTTGCTGGATTGTTCCTGCAACATCGAACCGCTGATCACCATTACCGATGATTGCTGCGTTTCCATCTCCTTTGACAACCAAAGCACCATCGACCTGACGGACCTATTCGTCCACACCCACGGCGAGCCTGCCAACATCTCCCCTTCCTTGGACTTCAACATTTTGAACATTGGGCCTGACCATGCCGACTTGAGTTACATCGGGGGGGTGCTGCCACAAGGGGTCATCGACGACGCCGTTGTGATCTGCTTTGATGATCCAGGGGCCCACGTCATCGGATGGTCTTGGGTCGGTCCTGACAGCCTCTACTGTGGAGATGAATTTGAGTTCGAATGCCCAGGCGACACTGTCCCCAGCGACAGCACTTGCGTGTCCATAATCAACCGCGCCATCGACTGTCTCGAAGACGGCACAGGTTGGAATTACAGCTTTACCCTATGCAACGGCGCAAGCACCCCATTTGACATCGGCTACTTTACCCTTTCTCCGCTCCTTCCTGCCGGGCTCAGCATCGACCAAACGGTCTTTGACCTCGGGGCTGGAGCCATTCAACCTGGCGACTGCATGGACTTCGACGTGACGCTCACCGGAGACGGCGCCGCAACCACGGCCTGCTTCATGGTGTCTGCCCACGCCATGGACCCAGCTACCGATCCCAATGGAACGTGCTGCTTCCTTGAAGCATGCGTGGAATTGCCGCCTTGCAATGAAGACTGCGTGGACATGAGCCTGTTGGAGGCCGAATGCGATGCCGACGGCCACCACTTGACCGTGGGTGTTTCGAATCTCGTTCCTTATGAAATCGGACAGATCCAACTCACCTATCAAGGAACCTCAGGCCCCATCGTTCAGTGGATTACAGGACTCTCCATCCTGCCCATGACAAGTGACATTGTGAACCTGCACCTGCACCCCGACCTCCTCCTCGCCAGTCCGTTCTGCATGGACTTGGTGTTTTACGAAAGCGGGACGTCCGGCGAGTGGATTGAGTGCTGTCATGTCACGTGGTGTGTAGACCTTCCTCCGTGCGGAAACGAGACCCCAGGCTGCACCGATCCGGACGCTGTGAACTACGACCCTGCAGCCACCATAGACGATGGCTCATGTGTGTACGACACGTGCGTGATTCCCGCCTTGATTGATCCTCTCTTCGCCTGTACAGAGGAGTATGATCCCGTGTGCGGATGCAATGGCCTTACGTATCCCAACGCCTGCTACGCCATGCATTTTGGCGGAGTCACCAGCTGGACGACAGGACCGTGCAATGGTGGGGGTACCGGAAATGGTGACCCTGAACCCATATCCTGCCCCACCGACATCAACCAAGACGGCACAACCAATGTGTCCGACTTGCTGATGATTCTCGGTGAATTCGCCTCGGAATGTGACTGAACGACAAAAGGTCCCTCAGCCTGCTCAGGCTGGGGGACCTTTATCCTCAATCTTCGAACTCTCCAAAAAGCGGCCAGTCTGTCGCTTCAACCGCAGCGCGCCACTCCGAGAAGACGCCCGACCGAATGCGGTCCAAATGAGCTTCTGCAGCCGCAACAGCACGGTCCAAGGCCTTCAATGCGTCCTCGGCATTGGTGCCTGGTGCTGAAAGCCCACCATCTGCGTAACTCATGGCGTGCCAAACGCGGTCTTGGATGCGCACCACGGCGTCGTATCCATTGAAATCCTTGGGCGTAAAATACCGCTCATCTAACGTGGTCCATTCGCCAGAAAGCGAGTCTGCCAAGGTGGCAATGGCCTTGTAAGTGGTGTCGCCCTTGGCCAAGCTGCGCTTGGCATGCGACATCCGGTCCGATACGGCATCCTCTGCCCGGCGCATGCGTTTGAGGGCCTCAAACACGACATCCGCGCGCTCCACAACGGCATAAACGCGCGTCATTTGAGCCCTTTGCATGGCCATGACCTCAGAAGAAGGGGCGCGCCTTGGGTCGGCCATCACCTCTACCTCCGTTTCTTCCCAAATGCGAGAGGCTGAATCGCCCTTCACCTCCAATACCATTCGATAGGTGCCGGGGTCCACAGGGAATCCCCCGCCGGGACGCGCATCGCGATCCCGCTTTCTGCGAGACGGCCAAAAAGTGCCGGTCCCACGCATGTCCCAGCGCATCATCTCCATGCCTGCGTCTGGCTCGGGCTCCATGGTACGCACGGTGTCTCCGTCACTACTGAGCACATGGAGCAAGAGTGTTTCGTCTTTGCTTAGGCCCTCCAAACTGTCCTCGTTAAAGTGGCAACGGACGCGGGCACCTCCGCCCTTGTTGTCGGCCGACCAATAGCCATCGGCAGGAAAACGCTCACCAGCGGGCCGGCGCCATTCGGCCATCACTGCAGCATCCGGTGCAAACATGGTACACGGCGCCCCGCCAAATTCATCGTCTTTTCCTGCTTCGACCCAGGCGCGAATGACCTCCAGGCCATCTACGATGTACACGCCACGGCCAAAGGTGCCCAGCACCAAATCCGACTCCCGTTCCTGCAGCACGATGTCACGAACTGGAACCGCGGGAACCCCCTCTTTCCAACGCTCCCAAGTTTCGGCATCATCATGGCTCCACCACAGGCCTTGTTCGGTACCACACCAAATCAGGTCGGCCACTTCCGGGTCTTGTAAGACACATTGAACGTGGCCCAATACATCTCCTTCGGCAATGATGCGCTCCCACTTGTCTCCACCATCTCGCGAACGGTACAGGTAAGGGGTCCAGTCATTGCGGCGGTAATTGTTGGCGGTCACATACACCTCGTCTGGGTTGTGCGGCGAGATGCGAACCTGAGAAATCCAGCTGCCCGCAGGGAGGCCTTTCAAGCCCCCGCTCACTTCTGTCCACGTGCTTCCTCCGTCGGTGGTCTTGTGAACCAACCCGTCGTCCGAAGAGGCCCACACCTCATCGGCGCGGTCGGGGTGCGGCGTCACACACAGCAAGGTGGTGTGGTTCTCCGCGTTGGTCGCGTCTGTGGTCAGGCCGCCGCTCTCGGTCTGCTTTTGCTTCTCCGGGTCATTGGTAGTGAGGTCAGGGGAAAGCAAGGTCCACGACTGGCCGCGGTCGGCGCTGTAATGCACAAACTGACTGCCGAAGTACAGCCCCTCGGGATTGTGCGGGTCCAACGAAATCGCCGCGTTCCAATTGTAACGCAACTCAGTGGTGTCGGGATGATTGGGCTGGATGTACGCCATCGCTCCAGTAGGGATGTGGATGCGGTAGACATTGCCTCCCTGAGACATGGCGTAGGCCATATCCGGATCACCCGGCATGGGAACCACATCAAATCCGTCGCCAAAGCTGATTTCTTGCCAGTCCTCGTTGCGAACGCCATCGCCATGCCACACGTAAGCCGGGGCTTTCCAAGACCCGTTGTCTTGTAGTCCGCCGTAGACATTGTAGGGCATGTCGTTGTCGACGTTGATGTGGTAAAACTGACCCACAGGCAGGTTGCGGACGAAGGTCCAAGTCTCTCCTCCATCGCGGCTAATGTTGATGCCGCCGTCGTTTCCATTCAAAATGAAATCGGAGTCGTTGGGATCTTGGTACCAAGCGTGGTGGTCCGGGTGTGCGCCGCTGTAAGGCAGAATCACATCAAATGTTCGGCCGCCGTCGGTGCTCTCACTGACCATGCTGTAGAGGTTGAAGAGCCGGTCGGGGTCTTGCGGATCGGCATGGATTTCCGCGTAGTAAAACGGCCGGTTTCCAATGTTTTCTGTGGAGACCAAGTCAAAGTTCTCACCACCATCGGTGCTCTTGTAGAGGCCCGTCTTTTCGGATTCGACCAAGGCGTAGACGACGTCGGGGTCAGCAGGACTCATGGTCAGGCCCATGCGGCCAAGCATGCCGCCGGGAAGGCCTTCGTCTTCACCGAGTTCGGACCAGTTGTCGCCACCGTCATGGGTCACGTACAAACCACTCCCTTCGCCGCCCGAAGTAAAGAACCACGGCTCGCGGTGGAAGCTCCACATGGCCGCAAACAACTTGTCGGGATTGGACGGATCCATGATCATCTCCGCGCAACCTGTAGTGTCGTCGATGGACAATACATGGTCCCAAGTTTCGCCGCCATCTCGTGTGCGAAACACGCCACGCTCAGGATTGGTCCCCCACGCCGACCCCATCGCTGCAACAAAAACCGTCTTGGGGTCATTGGGATGGATGCGAATACGGTGGATGGTGCGGGTGTCTTCCAAGCCCATCATAGACCAAGTGGTTCCCCCATCAATCGACCGGTAAATGCCCCGGCCCGAGGTGTGACTATTGCGGGGGTTTCCCTCTCCCGTACCCGCCCAAATGACGTCCGGATTGGAGGGGGCCACAGCCACAGAGCCAATGCTCAAAATGTCTTGATCGTCAAACAACGGGTCCCAAGTGGCGCCACTGGAAGTGCTGCGCCACAAGCCACCACTGGCGGTTCCGGCATAAATGATATCGCGGTCTGTGGGGTCCACGGTGAGGGCGGTTACCCGGCCACTCATGGTTCCCGGACCAATGTGACGGACCGGGTGATCCTCAAAAACAGATTGAGCTTGCGTGTCTGACGCAAACATCATCGGCAGCAACATCAGCCATCCGATACAACGGAAAAATGGGTTCATGGCCGGAAGATACCCATGGCGCTCAGCTTCCAAGACCCCGTGAACAGTGGCTCACTCCCCGCAATTGACAAAAGTCACCTTCGACCATGGGCAACGCTCAATTCTGTCGCTCAGTAACGCCCTCATGTTTGCTCTGTCAACAGACAACAACAACACTCTTTTACCCAACACCCCCCTTACCATGAACACTTCCCTTTCCCTCCTCGCCGCTCTCTTCCTTTCCATTGTCTCCACCACGGCTTTTGCCAGCCCCAATGCGATGGTCAACTTGAACCAAGAGCACACTACAGATGTCCAAATGGATCAAACACGAGAAGGTGAGGTTACCCTTCAAGTGATGGCCGTGACGCCCGGCGGATCCACCAAACGCATTCAGAGTCGTCACCGCAACATGAACGACGCCCTTGGCGCATACCAGCGGTTTGTGTCCACCCTTCCTTACGGTTCGCGCATCGTTCGCGTCGCCTTCCTCGGCAGCAATGGGCAAATCATATTTAGCCATCAAGGTTGAGTGGCGCGCGACTGTCACTGTACCTGCCCTCCCACATGCCACACCTTCCTTCCTAAAGCAGGCCCTAACGGTCCCCGCTTCAATTGCAATCCAAAGTGAAAGGCAGCTTCAAAACGAAGCTGCCTTTTTCATGTTCACTCCAAAAACCGAATGCGCTCTTCGTGAAGGACCTCGATCGTCTGCTGAAACCAACCTGCTTTTCCTTTGACCCACCCTTCCACACGAATGGGCGCCCCCTGAACCAAATATTCGAACGCGTGACTCGACAAAAGCCGGGCCATGCGCTCCGAGTTCAGCGTGGCCTCCAAATGAACAGACGCCTCCGACCGTTTAGGAATGGCCTCTTCAGAAGAGAAACGCAACATGCCCACCGAATCTTCCGACAACCATAGCCCCAACCGGCTGTCTTGAACCTGAACAGCGTAGCCATTTGGATTGTACAGCACAAGGTCTACCCCCAATTCTGTCTGATCTGTTCCCAGACTGGCCAAGTTCGAAATGGACACCTGACGCACCTCAAAGTCCTCTGGTGCAGAACACCCCGCCACAAGCAAGGTCATCGCCAAAGGGACAATTGCACTGCTCAACGACAGGCGCTTAGCCCGCATGAAATTCAGCGAAGCGCGCGTGAAATTCCGGAATGGTCTCAATGCCTTTGAAGTAATTAAAGACGCCATAGTGCTCATCGGGGGAGTGGATGGCATCGCTGTCCAAGCCAAAGCCCATCAAGACCGTTTTGAGGCCGAGGATTTTCTCGAAACTGGTTACAATGGGGATGCTGCCACCACCACGGAAAGGCACCGGCTTGCGACCAAATGTGGTCTCCATGGCCGCTGCTGCTGCCCGGTATCCGGGATGGTCAATGGGCGTAACCGCTGGATGGGCCCCGTGCATGATGCTCACTTCGACTTTGCAACTCTCCGGACAGATGGATTCAAAGTGATTCTTGAAGAGTTGGGTGATCTCGTCCGGGTCTTGGTCCGGGACAAGTCGCATGGAAATCTTGGCGTTGGCCTCGGACGCGATGACCGTCTTGGCTCCCTCACCTGTGTACCCTCCCCAAATGCCATTGACATCCAAGGTTGGTCGGATGGACATTCTTTCTGGCGCAGAGTATGCCGGCTCTCCTTCTGTGGCGCCAATGTCGATGCTGGCCTTGTACTCCTCCTCGCTAAACGGCGCTTCGGCCATGGCCGCACGCTCTTCCAAAGACAATTCAATCACCTTGTCGTAGAATCCTGGAACGGCAATGCGCTGCTGATCGTCCTTCAAAGAAGCCACGAGCTCACAGAGAATGTTGATGGGGTTGGGCGCCGCGCCGCCGTATAGGCCACTGTGTAAGTCGCGGTTTGGCCCCACCACTTTGACCTCTACATAACTCAAGCCCCGGAGCCCCGTGGTGATGCTGGGAATGTCGTTGGCAATGATGCCCGTGTCGCTCACCAAGACCACATCGGCCGCCAAACGCGCCTTGTTCTGCTCGAGGAAATCGTCCAAGTGGTCCGAACCCACTTCCTCCTCGCCTTCAATCACGAATTTGAGGTTCACCGGCTGATTCCCGGCCTGTACCATGGACTCCAGTGCCTTTACGTGCATGAACATCTGGCCCTTGTCGTCGCATGCCCCACGGGCGAAAATGGCCCCCTCAGGATGCAAATCTGTTTTGCGAATCACAGGCTCAAATGCCGGTGACGTCCACAAGTCAAGCGGGTCTGGTGGCTGCACGTCGTAATGGCCATAAACCAAGACTGTGGGCAATGCGGGATCCACGATACGCTCACCATATACAACAGGGTAACCTGGAGTGGTCATGACCTCCACGTTGTTCGCGCCCGCCTTTCGCAGGTGATCGGCCACCGACTCTGCACAACGAATCACATCGTCCTTGTACGCAGGGTCAGCACTGATGGAAGGGATGCGGAGCAAATCGAAAAGTTCGTTGAGGAAACGGTCCTTGTTGCCGTTGAGGAAATCCTGTGCAGTCATGTCTGCAAGTTCGCCCCCCGAACGCGCACTTCAAATTCGAGGGGAACCAACGAAATCAATCGGCCAAACCCCTGAGAACCAACGCCCCTTGTGGCCAGAAATAACGAAGGGGCCCAAACCCATGCCGCCAGACCACGTGCATCGGTATCTTGGGCCTGCTTTTTGGAAATGACCCAACACGCCAAACCCACCTCGCAAATCCTGCACGATGGCCAAGCCATGCGGTTCGATGACACTGCAGTCGCGTTTGCGCACCGTTCAACGAGAGAGTTGAAGCGGGCCCGCTGGATGTTCGGCCTGATTGGCGCGCCGTGGCTGGTCAAACTGGGCTCGCGGACCATCGACCTGGCCATGACCTTGCGGCTCCCGATTGGATGGGCGCTCAAGCCCGTGTTCGACTATTTCTGTGGCGGAGAAAACATCCGTGAAAGCCTTTCCACCGCCGACAACTTGTATGCATTTGGCGTTCAAACCATCTTGGATTTTAGTGCCGAAGGCCAAACGGGTGAACATGCCTTAGACGCTGCAAGGGACGAGATTTTGGCCACCATCCAAGCCGCTGAAGGCGACCCACGGTTTGCCTTTGCCGTCTTTAAAGTCAGCGCCCTATCCGACAACCACCTTCTCGAAGCCAAAGGCACCTCTGCACAATGGAGCGAGACCGAACAAGCCGCGTGGAAGAAAGTCGAGCAACGCGTCGCCTTGCTCTGCTCGGAAGCCGCCAATCGAGGGGTCCGCATCATGCTGGATGCGGAAGAGACCTGGCTCCAAGACGCCATTGACGGCCTTGCCGAGGCCATGATGCGCAAACACAACCAAACGGGTTGCACGGTTTACACCACCGCGCAGATGTACCGGCATGACCGCCTAAACTATGTAATTGGACTCGAAGAAAGCGCGCGGAAAGAAGGCTGGGTAGCGGGGGTCAAACTCGTTCGGGGAGCCTACATGGAAAAGGAGAGGGAGCGGGCCCAGAATGCTGGACGCCCATCCCCCATTCAACCCAACAAAGCCGCCACCGACCGGGATTTTAACGCAGCCCTCGATCACGCGCTCAACACGCTCGATCACCTGAACATTGTGTGCGGTACCCACAACGAAACCAGCACCGCCAAACTTGCCGAAGGCATGGTGGCAAAGGGGCTAGACCCCTCCGATCCTCGGGTCACCTTCGCACAATTGCTCGGCATGAGCGACAACCTGAGTTTTAACCTGACCCACAAGGGGTTCACCTCGGCCAAATACGTGCCCTACGGGCCTCTTCGCGAAGCCATTCCCTACCTCATTCGACGGGCAGAGGAAAACACCTCTGTGGGCGGACAAACGTCCCGTGAACTCACCCTGATTCGCACCGAAATCAAACGGCGCAAAGGCTAACGTTCAATCGCAGTTGCACGCCGCTGTATTCACCTCCCAAACCACTGAGCGAACGGTTGTGGTCGAGTCGGTGACGACGAATTCTGCGGAATGACCTTCGGTTGAGATGCGATAAAACTTGCCCGTTCCCTGCTCGTTTCTCACGTCACTTTCGCCGTATTCGATGTCCCCATCTTCTAGAATGACCCGCAAATCTGCCATGGTAACAGCCCCGCATTGAATCAAGCACCGCGTGCGTTCATCGCCCATCAATCCTGGCTCCCCAAGGAATTCACGCACCTGCACATTGGGCAACCACTGCGTGCACGAACGCTGACCAAAAAAGAACAGGGCGAGCAACGTCCCGATGAAGATGCCCACCAAATAGCGCCACAACCTTTGCGTGAAGTTCATGCTGCAAAGATGGGCGCGCAGCCATCGTAACTTCCGCTGTCATGCTCAGAACGCAAGGATTGCGATACAACTATGGTGGAGAAGGCCCCAAAATGGCCTTTCCCGACATCCAACTCGACCGAGGACAGGAGCTGTTGCTTCTTGGCGCTTCCGGCACCGGGAAAACCACACTGCTGCACTTGATTGCCGGCATGCGGACCCCCAGTGCTGGTCAAGTCGAATTGAACCAAGCGGCCTTTAGTGGATTGCCTGTAGCCAAACGCGATTTGGCCCGAGGGAAGCACATGGGCATTGTGTTCCAAACGGCCCACTTTGTGCGCAGTTTGAATGTGGCAGAAAATTTGGCATTGGCCTGTGCATTGGCCGGGCAAGCACCCGACTCCAAACGCATTGCCCAATTGCTCGAAGGGCTCGGCCTCGGACACAAAATTGAAGCTCGGGTCGACGCACTGTCTGTGGGCGAACAACAACGCGTCTCCATCGCGCGCGCTGTGGTCCACAAACCCGGTCTGATTCTCGCCGACGAGCCCACGAGTGCGCTCGATGACACCAACACCGAGGTCGTCTTGGACTTGCTGCGCAAGCAGGCCTCCGATGCCGAAGCCGCATTGCTCATCGTGACGCACGACCAACGACTCAAAGACCATTTAACCGACCGAGTTGAATTGGCCCCTCACACTTCTTCACCTTCAGCATGAAGCCCGCTCGACTCGCCCGACGCAACGTCCTGGATCGGCCCTTGGAAACAGGGCTCAGTGTGCTCTTGCTCGCATTTGGTGTGGGCATCATTAGCCTGATGTTCCTGATGCAACGCAGCCTCACCGAAGATTTGGACCGCAACATCAAAGACATTGACCTTGTGCTCGGCGCCAAAGGCAGCCCGCTTCAACTGATCTTGGCCAACGTCTACCACGTAGATGTCCCCACGGGCAACATCCCTTACGAAGCGGCCAAAAAGGTGATGCGACACCCGTACATCTCCGAGGCCATCCCCCTGGCCTATGGCGACAACTACGAGCTGTTCCGCATCGTCGGCACTGAATCGAGTTATGCCGAACACTACGGCGCCGAGGTGGCCACTGGAAAAATGTTCGAGGCGCCCTTCGACGTCACGGTGGGTGCGGAAGTGGCGGCCAAGACTGGATTGTCTTTGGGCGACACTTTCTACAGTGCACACGGCCTAACCGATGGCACGGATGTGCACAGAGACAAGGCGTACAAAGTGGTTGGAATTTTTGCCGCGACGGGGTCGGTCATTGATCAACTGCTGCTCACGCCCATCGCTTCTGTGTGGGGCGTGCACGAGGATGTGGCCGATGCGGACGAAGAAATCACAGCGGTCCTGCTCAAGAAGAAGAACCCATTGGCCATTCTTACCCTGCCCAACCTTCTGCGCGACACCCCAATGCAAGTCGCCCTGCCCGCGATCGAAATGAACCGACTCACCCAACAGTTTGGCATTGGTATCCGCACACTTCGGGCCGTCGCGCTGCTCATTATGGGCCTCTCTTTCGTGAGCGTATTCATCGCCCTGTTCGCTTCTCTCCGCGACCGCAAATACGAGTTGGCCCTCATGAGAACCATGGGCGCTCCGCCAAAGCGTCTCTTTACGCTGGTGCTGTTTGAAGGCCTGTGGATGACCGTGGCCGGCATTGTCGCCGGTTTGATTTTGAGCCGGCTCGGAGTTGTGGTTCTCGCCAATGCACTCAGTGATCAATTTCACTATGACGTAGCCCAGCTCGCACCGGTCAACGGCGAATACCTGTTGGTCGCAGCGGCTCTGGCCGTGGGGGCCCTTGCCGCCGCCTTGCCTGCCCGCTCCGCCCTTAAAATCGACATTTCCAATACATTGGGTCAAGGCCGATGACCAACCTTAGGGATACGCCGTAATTTTACTTCATGCGCAAGTCTCTGCATCGCACCCTCTACGCCGCACTTGGCATCGTTGCCATTGCAGCCATGGACCTGAGCTCGTACTGCCATCCTGATCCCGGATCTCCAGATATGGCTCTGATTGGCGCCGCCAAAGCCGCGGCACCTGTTGTCACCGACTTGGGGGCGTTCACGCCCATCACATCGGCTGCAGACCATAGAGAGTTGACTTGGGCAGAATTGGCCGACGTCGATTTTAAAGATGTCTACCTCGAAGAACTGGACAGCTACTACTGGAAGCCAGAGTTTGGCCCCAAGGTCATGGCCGCAGAAAGCCAAGATGTGTACATCACCGGCTATGTGATTCCCGTTGACCTCGACGAGGACTTTTACGTGCTTTCACGCTACCCTTTTGCCAATTGCTTTTTCTGCGGTGGCGCAGGCCCAGAAAGCGTCGTGGATTTGCGGTTTCTCGACAGTGATCACCGCACGTACCAAACGGACGAGCGGCTGACCTTTCATGGGAACTTGAGCCTCAATGCAGACGACGTCTATCAGATGAATTACATCTTGGTAGATGCAGAGGAACACCCCCTCTGACGCTGCCGTCCAAACCCTATTGGACAAAAAAGCCCGGTTTCTCAGAAGAGAAGCCGGGCGTGAAAATCAGAGAAAAAACGTTTTAGCCAATCGCCACCTGCTGATGAAAAGCAGTGGAGATGATTTCACCATAACGTTGCCCGAATTGATCGAGGCACCATTGCATGAGCCGGGGACGGTCTTGCTCTTCCAGTCTTCGGATGCTTTTGGACAATTCCTTGGCAAACAAATGACGGTCGAAGCTAACCTTGGCCAGAATGCGCTGGCAGTATTCCAACATTTTCATGAAGTAAGGTGTTGTTTTGAGTCACGCGAAAAGCTGAGTCTCGGGCGCAAAGTATCGGTTTCTGTTCTCGTAAGCAAACGCCAATTACAAAGGCGCATTGCCCAATCCCCTTCTTCCCCTTTGGAACCGCTATTTTTGTGCTGTGGAACGCCCTTTGCATAACCTATTGGACCGGGACAGCCTGGTGAACAAGTTGGATCAAGAGTCGCGCGAGCGCACCACCTTGAGCCTTTATCGCTATGCCAAGGTGGCCAATGCGCAGTTTCTTCGGGACCATTTGTTTGCCACTTGGCAGCCCCTTGGCGTTTTGGGCCGCATCTATGTGAGCAGCGAGGGCATTAACGCCCAGCTTAGCCTGCCAACGGCCCACCTTGAAGACTTCCGTCAGAGTTGCACCAACATCGACTGGTTGGGTGGCGTGCGCTTGAACATCGCCATTGAAGGTGACCCCAAGAGCTTTCTAAAACTGATCATCAAAGTCCGAGACAAAATTGTTGCCGACGGACTGGACGACGACACCTTTGACGTTACCGATTGTGGCCAGCACGTTTCGGCCAAAGAATTCAACGCCCTCTCCAATCAAGACGGCACCATTGTCGTGGACATGCGCAATCACTACGAAAGCGAGGTGGGGCATTTCAAAGGGGCCATTCTGCCAGCCGCAGAGACTTTCCGCGACGAAATTCAAGAAGTAGAAGACCTGCTCTCAGATCGCAAAGAGAAGAACATCGTGTTGTATTGCACTGGCGGAATCCGTTGTGAGAAAGCCAGCGCCTATCTCAAGCACAAAGGGTTTCCCAACGTGCACCAATTGGAGGGCGGCATTATCGAGTACACGCGCCAAGTCAAAAGCGAAGGCTTAAACAACCACTTCAAAGGCGTCAATTTCGTGTTCGATGAGCGCATGGCTGAACGGGTCAGCGAAGACGTGGTTGCGCAATGCCACCACTGCGGCGAAGCCAATGACGACTTGACCAATTGTGTCAACACCGCTTGCAATGTCTTGATGGTGCAGTGCCCAAGTTGTGCAGACAAGCTGAAACACACCTGCAGCGAAGCGTGCATGACCTTTACTGCTTTGCCAGAAGAAGAACAAAAAGCACTGCGCTCGGGTCAAAAGTCATCCAAGCGCACCTTGAAAGCTCCGGACTCTGCGCGACAAGCAGAGCGCTAATCTCTGCCCGCTCAACTGAGCGATTGGGGTTCTCCAGAATCCGACTCCCTTTCCTTGTCTAAGAAGGCGATGTTCCGCTGAAGACCCGCATAGCCCGTTCGCTTGACTGGGCTCTTTTTAAAAAGCGCATTGAAGGTCTCCTCTTTCAGGTCCACCCAATCCCGCCGCGTCATCTTCATCAATTCAGGCGACGGATCAAAAGCTGGCTCATTGTGTGGTTCCGCATGACGGTTCCAAGGGCAGACTTCTTGGCAGATGTCACAACCAAACATCCAGTTCTCAAACTTCCCCGCCATCGGCTCCGGCAGGTCGTCTCTGAGCTCAATCGTGAAGTAACTAATGCACCGGCTGCCATCGAGCACTTGAGGCTGGATGATTGCCCCTGTTGGACAAGCGTCGATGCACCGAGTACACGTGCCGCAATGATCGGTTACCGGCGCGTCTGGCGGCAAGTCCAAATCCACCAAAATCTCCCCCAGAAAAAAATGACTGCCGCCAGATTTCGTGAGGATTAAACCGTGTTTCCCCACCCAACCTAGACCAGATCGCTTGGCCCATGCCCGCTCCAAAATCGGCGCAGAATCCACGTAAACGCGGCCTGCGATTTCCCCCCAATCACGCCGCATCCATTTCAACAGTTCTTTGAGCTTCCACTTCATCACATAGTGGTAGTCCTCGCCGTACGCATACGTGGAAATGCGAGGTGCGTCCCTGTCCTCCGGCCGCTCCTCCGAATAATGGTTCAACATCAAGCTAATGACCGTGCGTGTCCCCGGCAGCAACAATCGAGGATCCAACCTCTTGTCAAAATTGCGCTCCATGTAGCTCATTTTTCCATGCCTGCCCTCGGCCAGCCACTGGGTCAAACGAGGCTCTTCCTCCTCAAGCCGCTCTGCCCGCGAAATTCCAACCGAGGCAAACCCAAGCTCTGAAGCCCATTCACGTATGCGCTTCACACGCTCTTCTCCCCTGTGAGCCGTTCGCCCCATTTCCGAATCAGTCCGCCCCAAAAAGACCCCCGCCCGTGGGCAAGACCTTTCCCAAGTGTTTGTATGCCGCTTCGGTAACCTGCCGGCCACGCGGCGTCCGCACCATGAAGCCCTCCTGGATTAGAAACGGCTCATACACCTCTTCCAATGTCCCTGCATTCTCACCAACCGCTGTCGCAATGGTGGACATGCCCACGGGGCCGCCTTTGAACTTATCGATGATGGTCGTCAGAATGCGGTTGTCCATTTCGTCCAATCCACGGCGGTCTACGTTTAGCGCATCCAAAGCATAGCGGGTGATCTTGGGTTCGATGGTGCCATCCCCCTTGATTTCGGCAAAGTCTCGGACCCGCCGCAAAAGGGCGTTGGCAATTCGCGGGGTTCCACGGCTACGACCAGCAATCTCAAGAGCTGCCTCATGGGCCATGGGAATGCCCAACAATCCAGCACTGCGTTCCAAGATGGCCGTGAGGGTCTCCGCATCGTAATAATGCAACCTCAGATTGATGCCAAACCTCGCCCGCAAAGGCGCCGTCAAAAGGCCACTTCTTGTGGTGGCACCCACCAGAGTAAAGGGGTGCAAGTCAATTTGAACCGTCCTCGCATTGGGGCCTGTATCGATCACCAAATCAATCCGGAAGTCCTCCATCGCACTGTAGAGATACTCCTCCACAATGGGACTTAACCGGTGAATCTCATCAATGAACAAAACGTCTCTAGGCTCGAGTCCTGTGAGGAGTCCGGCAAGGTCACCTGGCTTGTCCAAAACAGGCCCGCTGGTGGTCTTAATTGACACGTCCAGCTCACTGGCTACAATGTTGGCCAAAGTCGTCTTGCCCAAGCCCGGAGGGCCGTGAAACAAGACATGGTCCAGTGACTCCCCCCGTCTCTCTGCCGCCTTCACAAAGATTTCGAGGTTCTCCAACGCCTCCCTTTGCCCAGCGAACTCATGGAAGCCCGAAGGACGCAATACGCGCTCTACCTCGCCCTCGCTTGATTCCTCTGCTGCACCGCGCAAATCGAAGTCCTCCATAACGCCAAGTTCGTCAGGCCAAGTGAATTTTCAAGAACCCACAAGGACCTGATTTCAAACAAAACGGGCCCTTCTGGAAAGAAAGGCCCGCTTTTGAATGCTGTTTTGAGCAATCAATGCTCCTCCTCTCCGTCGCCCAAAGGCACGGTTTGTGGCACAAAGTCTTCTTCGAAGGCAGGGTTGCTGTAGTCGTAGGCCCAACGGTGGACTTCTGGAAGCGCTCCCGGCCAATTGCCATGAACATGCTCCACCGGTGTCGTCCACTCCAAGGTGTTCGATGCCCATGGATTTTCTGTGGCCTCTTGCCCCCTGAAGATGCTATGGAAGAAGTTGAACAAGAACAGGACCTGAGAAATGGCTCCGACAATCGCGAACACAGAAATTACCGGGTTCAAATCAGCCGTGGCATTCAAGAACTCAAATGCACTGTACTCGTAATAACGACGTGGTGCCCCTGCCATGCCCACAAAGTGCATGGGGAAGAACACACCGTATCCACAAACGATGGTCAACCAGAAGTGTGCAAAGCCCAACTTCATATTCAGCATGCGGCCAAACATCTTCGGGAACCAGTGATACACACCGGCCAACAATCCGAAAATCGCAGACATGCCCATCACAATGTGGAAGTGCGCCACCACAAAGTAAGTGTCGTGCACGGTCACGTCGAGCGCACTGTCGGCCAAAATGATGCCGGTCAATCCACCCGTAACGAAGGTGCTTACCAATCCGATGGAGAACAACATCGCTGGCGTAAAGCGAAGGTTGCCTTGCCACAAAGTGGTGATGTAGTTAAACGCCTTGACCGCAGAAGGAATGGCAATCAACAAGGTGGTGAAAACGAACACTGAACCAATGAACGGATTCATGCCCGTCACAAACATGTGGTGTCCCCAGACGATAAAGCTCAAGAAGCCAATCGCCAAGATGGAACCAATCATGGCACGGTATCCAAAAATTGGTTTCCGCGCATTGGTAGCAATCACTTCTGAACTGATGCCCAATGCCGGCAACAATACAATGTACACCTCCGGGTGACCCAGGAACCAAAACAAGTGCTGATACAGAATGGGCGAACCTCCTGTAACATCCAGCGCCTCACCTCCAATGAAGATGTCGCTCAAGTAGAAAGCCGTACCCATGGAGCGGTCCATGAGCAGCAAGACCACTGCAGACACCAACACAGGGAAGCTCAATACACCCAAAATTGCGGTGATCAAGAAAGCCCAAATGGTGAGCGGCAAGCGAAGCATTTTCATGCCTTTGGTCCGCAAGTTGACCACGGTCACGATGTAGTTCAATCCACCAAGCAAAGAGCTCGCGACAAACAAAACCATGGAAATCAACCAGAGCGTCATGCCCGTACCCGATCCTGGCATCGCTTGAGGCAATGCACTCAGCGGCGGATATACCGTCCAACCTCCTGATGCGGCTCCACCTTCGACAAACAAGGAAAAGACCATGATGAGGCTAGAACACAAGAAGAACCAAAAGCTCAACATGTTCAAGAAGCCTGAAGCCATGTCCCGTGCCCCAATCTGCAGTGGGATCAACAGGTTAGAAAACGTTCCACTCAATCCACCAGTCAAAACGAAGAAGACCATGATGGTGCCGTGAATGGTCACCAAAGCCAAGTAGGCATTTCGGTCCAGAACGCCGTCGGGTGCCCACTTTCCGAGGAAGGTCTCTAAAATCGCGAAGGATTCTCCTGGCCAACCGAGCTGAAGTCGAAAGAATACAGAAAGAAGTACGGCCAAAATTCCCATGAACACGGCTGTGATCAGGAACTGCTTCGAGATCATCTTGTGATCCTGGCTGAAAACGTACTTGGAGACGAAGCTCTCTTTGTGATGTGCGTGTGCGCCCATGATTTCCTAGTCGTTGGGGTTCAGTGGATCATCGCCATTTCCTTGCCCTCCTCCGAATCAACATCGGCAGTGGGTTCGGGTTGTGAATCAGGCGCAGAAGGGCTGTCTTCGTCCACAAGGAAGACGTCTTGCTGCTCTAGCCAAGCATTGTACTCTGCTTCAGATTCTACAATCACATCCATCTTCATGTTGAAGTGGGCAGCACCACACACCTTGTTGCACAAGAGCACGTAGTTGAAGTCTGGATCATCCAGAATCGTGCGCATGCTGTCGGTGGTGATGGTGGGGGTCATTTTGAAACGTGTCGGAACACCGGGTACAGTGTTCATCTGTGCACGGAAGTGCGGCATGAATGCCGAGTGAATGACATCGCGGCTGCGAAACACAAATTCAACTTCCTGCCCTACCGGCAAGTGGAACTCTCCTTTTACGACTTGGTCATCGCGACCGGTATCGAAACTGCTTGTCCCATTGGCGAATGTGAAGCTCTCGAGCTCCATGATCCGCTGACGATGCCGCTTAAGACGCTTCAATTTGTCGCTCTTTGCCTCAATTTGAGCATCGGTCATGATGGTCAGACGGTCTGCCTGATGGTTCATCAAGTCGTCAATTTCTGCAATGCGCGCTTCGGCAACAGCCTTCCATCCACCCTGGCCGTGATCGGCTCCATGGTCTTCGTTTGCATCGTGACCGTCGTCGTGACCGTGACCATCGTCATGGCCATGATCAGCATGGCCGTGGTCGTCATGTCCTTCGTGGTCTCCATGACCATGTGCATCGTGACCTGTAGAAAAGCTGGCCATCAATTGTGCGCGCTCAGCCACCAAAAGGCCCTTTTCCATGGCCAAGTCGGTACTGACTTTGCCAATTTGCTTTTCGATCTCCACAATCGCATCCTCTACGCCTTCCGGTGTGATGATGCCCAATGGATTCATTGGCGTAATCAGGTTGTAGTTAGACTGACCGAACTCGCCATCATTTCCGACATAACGGGCTGTCCAGTCAAATTGCTTTGAATACACCTCTACACGAATGGCATCGGCCGACGCCTCCGAAGTCATCACATTCCAGGTCTGCAACCCGTAAATGATGATCACCGCCAAGACAATGGAAGGAATCACCGTCCACACCAATTCCAATCGGTTGTCATGCGCGAAGAAAGTGGCCTTCCGATTCTTATCGTAGGCGTACTTCCAAGCGAAACCAAACAACAAGGCATTGACCAGAACAAACACAGCCGTGATGATCCAGATGTTGAAACTCATCAAGGTGTCTACAGCGGCACCGTGAACAGAAGCCGCCGGCGGAGCGTAATCACCATAGGCCCAATACAGGTAGGCCACTGAGGCAAAGAACACCACCAAAAAGACGAGAAACAGATTCGCGTTCAGGCGGGTATCCGCATGGGAGATGTCCTCCTCACGCCGACCGGACATCCGGGAAGAAAGTTCATAGACCTTCGCCAGCTGCCCGATGGCGACGATGCCGACAATAACAACAAGGAGAATGAGCAATTGCATAGGGGCTCAGTATTGGATCAGTAATGAAGGGCTTTGGACTCTTCGAGGAAGGGGTGGTTCACTGCAATGAGCGGAACCGCGGCCAGGCGGCGTAGCGTCACATGTATGAACAGACCCAAAAACCCGAGGAACGTTCCCCACTCAAAGAACCCAAATTGTGAGTGGTCGTGCAGGGTTCCGGGCACGACGAGCAAATACACGTCCGTGTAATGACCCAAGAAAATCAAAAAGCACACAGGAATCAGGAATTTGGGATTCCGCTTCGCATCTCGGGCGAGCAAGACGTAAAATGGAATGGCAAAATTCACCAAGAACATGCCGATAAACGGCACCTTGTACTGCGTGAACATCCGTGCGATGTAATAGGTCACCTCCTCTGGGATGTTGGAGTACCAGATGAGCAGAAACTGAGAGAACCACAGGTAGCTCCACAACATGCTGATGCCGAAGACCCACTTGGCCATATCGTGCATGTGGCTTTCGTTGACTTCTTTGAAGTAGCCCTTTGAACGCAACCAAAGCAGACAAACCGTGGCGAAAATGAGCATGCTCACCCACATTCCACTAAACGTGTACCATCCAAACAGCGTGGAGAACCAGTGTGTGTCAATGGACATGATCCAGTCCCATGCCAGCGTTGAACTGAACACCGCGAAGAACACCAAAAACACCGCACTGCGACGGTACATCTTGA
>CBFHQM010000004.1:93974-105197 GCA_965657965.1 uncultured Flavobacteriales bacterium
CCTTCCGCCATCTCATGGGTCAGTGAACCGTCAGCCAACATGTACTCGTAGTACAGGGTGTGGTCCATCCAGTGATAGAGGTGATGCATGTGGAACTGCCCTGCAAGCAACACCAACAAAATCGCACCTGCTCCGTAAGGCAAGAAGCCGTACATCGCTTCGAACAAACGCTTCAAAACAGCACTCCAACCACTTTCGGTGGCATACTGCAAAGCGTAGAAAAACAAAGCACCCAAAGCCAAGGAAAAGTAAAAGAAGCCGTTGACCAAGAGGTTGGCCCAGAAACGCTGGTGCCCGTGGCTGTTGTCGGTAAGAAAGCCATAAATCAAAGCCAACAATCCAATGCCCATGAGGACATAGGTCAAGGTCTTTGCGCGGCCCTCAAAACGGAAGTTCATCGTGTCCATGACTCAGAATTCAGTGTTGTCTGCCATGCCTTCCATTCCTCCGGATGTCGAAGGTGCAGCTGGCGTTTTGGGTTCTTCCTTGGCTTCAGGAGAAGCGTCCGCGGGAACGGGCATGCCGTTCTCGTCAAATTCAGGCATATCACCGCCTTGCTGAAGCACTTTGATGTACTCTACCACTTCCCACCGCTGGCGCTGGCTCAACTGACTCGCGTGTGAGCCCATCAAACCTTTGCCCCAAGTCAGGGTGTGGTACATCTTGCCCTCTGGCAAGTCCTTCAACTTGTCTGAATAACTCGGGATACCCGCGATGTGGCCATTGCGGCTCAACGCGCCATCTCCCTTGCCTTCTGTACCATGACACTGCGTGCACATCGCGACGTAGACTTTCTCTCCAGCCTCAATGTTGGCTTGGTTGGTCGCCAAAGGACTCTTCAGCTCAATCCCTGCGCGCTCGTAGTCTTCTACCGTTTGCGCAAACGCATAAGGAAGCGCAAACGCCAACTCTTCTTCTCCACGGAAGGGAATGGTACCCGGTGCTGGCTGACGGCTTGAAGGCGTATTGCGTTGGGCGCGGGCCACCTCCTCCCCCACTTCGTAGGGCTCTTGACCGTAGTCAACGTAAGCTTCAATGGCCGGACTGCGGTACATATCGGGCATGTACTCCAACCCCGGGCTATTGGGATCTGTGGTGCACGCCGTCATGAAGACAACGCTACCCATCATAAGGGACTTGAGGATTTTCATGATGCGTAATCCTTAATGCTGATTTCCAGCAATTCAGTTTCATTCACCGCAGCTTCGATCCCCGCGGCGTCCATTTCGTTCTCATCTGTAAGGATCTCCAACACAAACTTGTCGTCGGTGGTCCTAGGGTCAGGATTCGTGGCCGGCATACCCGGCAACGTTCCATTGCGAAGCAAGTAGGTGATCGCCATTCCGTGCGCGCCGCATAACACCGTGAACTCAAACGTAACCGGCACGAAAGCAGGCAGATTCTCAATCAGACTGAAGCTCGGCTTACCACCAATGTTCATGGGCCAATCCTGAATCATGAAATACCACATGCCCAAAAGCGCAAGTGCAGTTCCAGTCATTGCGTACATGAATGACGTGATGGCCAGACGCGTGCGCGTGACACCGATCACAGGGTCAATTCCGTGCACGGGAAACGGGCTGTACACATCCGTAATGTGAATGCCCTTTGCGACGAGTTGCTTGGCCGCTGTCATCAGCGTGCCATCATCGTCATACATCACGTGAAATACCTTTTTTGTGGATTCCATGGTGCTCAGGCTTTTTTGTTGGACTCAGCTTGGAGCTCCTTCTGGTGCTCACCGCTCGACTTCAAAATGGTCTTCAACTCGTTCAAGGCCAATACAGGGAAGAACCGAGCGAAGAGCAAGAACAGGGTAAAGAAGATGCCGAGTGTGCCGATAAAGACACCGACGTCAATGTTGGTCGCGTAGAACTCCCCCCAACTTGAAGGATCATAGTCTCGGTGCAAAGAGGTCACAATGATCACGTACCGCTCGAACCACATGCCGATGTTCACCACAATAGACAAGGCGAACGTGGCCACAAGGCTGCGGCGAATTTTCTTGAACCAGAACAACTGTGGCGAGATCACATTGCACGTCATCATGATCCAATAGCTCATGCTGTATGGGCCACTAAAACGATTGATGAACGCGTAGCTCTCGTACTCAACACCGCTGTACCAAGAGATGAACAGCTCGGTCAAGTATGCCACACCCACAATGGATCCAGTCACGATGATCACGATGTTCATGTACTCCACGTGCTTGGTGTGGATGTAGTTCTCCAAGTTCATGGTCTTGCGCATAATGAGCAAGAGGGTCTGCACCATGGCAAATCCCGAAAAGACCGCACCACTCACGAAGTAGGGCGGGAAAATGGTGGTGTGCCAACCTGGAATCACCGAAGTGGCAAAGTCCATCGAGACGATGGAGTGCACAGAGAACACCAACGGTGTAGCGATGCCCGCCAGCACGAGGCTCACCTCTTCAAAACGGGTCCAATTCTTGGCGCGGCCACTCCAACCAAAGCTGAGCAAGCCATAGATCTTCTTTTGAAGCGGCTTGGTCATCCGGTCTCGGATGGTGGCAAAGTCCGGAATCAAGCCGATGTACCAAAACACCAAGGACACCGAGAAGTACGTTGAAATCGCGAACACGTCCCACAGCAACGGAGAGTTGAAGTTGACCCAAAGCGAACCGAATTGGTTGGGCAACGGAAGCACCCAGTAGCTCACCCAAATCCGGCCCATGTGAATGCCCGGGAAGATGGCGGCCATGATGACCGCGAAAATGGTCATCGCCTCAGCAGAACGGTTGATCGCCATCCGCCATTTCTGACGGAACAACAACAGCACCGCAGAGATCAAAGTGCCCGCGTGACCGATGCCGACCCACCAAACAAAATTGGTGATGTCCCAAGCCCAGCCCACTGTCTTGTTCAGTCCCCACACACCGATTCCGGTACCAATCAGGTACAAGATGCATCCCACGCCATAGAAGGCAATGAGACTGGTGATGGTGATCATGACCTTCCAACCCAAGGGCGCTTTGCCTTGGATTGGGCCCACCACGTCATCCGTGATGTCTTTGTAGGTCTTGTTCCCCAGAATTAGGGGTTCCCGGATTGCCGCTTCTTGCTGCATGGATCAGGAATTAGGGGTGTTACGAACCTTGGTCAAGTAGGCCACGTTCGGCTGAACGCCGACCTCCTCCAACGCGTGGTAGGTTCGGTTGTTGTCATAGGTAGAACGCACCTCGCTCGACGTGTCGTTCAAGTCTCCAAATGTGATGGCATTGGTGGGGCAAGCCTCCGCACAAGCGGTGATGGCGCTGCCGTCCTCCAAAGGAGCACCCGCCTTCTTTGCCTCAAGTTTGGCTGACTGTGTGCGCTGCACACACAAGCTGCACTTCTCCATGACACCTCGGCTACGCACCACAACATCGGGATTCAACACCATCCGTTGAATGGCATCCTGAGCAGGGTTGAAGTTCTGGAACTTATCGTATCCCGGATAGTGGAACCAATTGAATCGGCGCACCTTGAAGGGGCAGTTGTTCGCGCAATAACGCGTTCCGATACAACGGTTGTACGTCATCTGATTCACGCCTTCGTTAGAGTGCGTGGTGGCCGCCACTGGACACACTGTCTCACAAGGAGCGTGGTTGCAGTGCTGGCACATCATGGGCATGTGAACCGTTTGAGGGTTCGCGCCAGGCTCTTCCATCTTGCCGTAGGTGGAAATCACACCCACGCCTTCCTTCTCTCCGCGCTCCATGTCCCAATCGGAAGCATAAAAGCGGTCGATGCGCATCCAGTGCATGTCGCGGTGACGTCGCACTTCATCCTTTCCAACGACGGGAACATTGTTCTCGATATGGCAGGCTGTAACACATGCGCTGCATCCAATGCAACTGGTCAAGTCGATGGCCATTCCCCATCGGTGACCGACACCCTCGACTGCATGCTCATGCCAGAGGTCGAAATCTCCAGCCGCCTTTTTGTCCAAGGCGTTGATTTCTCCATCGCCGTTGATGTCGTCGTGGACATTCAGGCCAATGGTTTTGTTCCAGCTCGCATCGCCTCGCTTGACCGTCTTCTCGGCAAGGAAGCTCTCCAATGTGGTCTCCTTGACCACAGAGTCCCGGCCCATGTATGTGTGCTGGATCTGCGTGCACGCCAAGGGATAGGTTTCGCCCGTGGCTTCAATGCTCACGTCGTAGGCCGCCCGAGAAGGAATGCCGGAAACATCATTGACCAAGCCAAACGCGTTCTTTCCAATCGGCACGAGATTGCCATTGGCGTCGGCCAAATGGTCTCCTCCATCACCAACCTGATACGCTGCTTTTCCAATCGCTTCACTGTCCTCACCACGCCCATATCCAAGCGCAATTCCGAGGGTGCCAGGGGTTTGACCCGGCTGTGGGAATGCAGGGAGCGAAATGGACTTTCCGTCCACCGTGACTTTGACCATCGACGCGGGGTCTTCCTGCGCGATGTAGGTGTTCAGGCCCATGGCTTCCATGTCCGGGCGGGCCATGGTCACGTAGTTGTCCCAAGTCGTTTTTGTGATCGGATCAGGGGTCTCCTGCAACATGGGGTTGCCGGCCTGCTGACCGTCTCCAATGGCCACTTTGCGATACAGATCGAGTTCGAACGCTCCTCCTTTCCTGCTGGTTACTGCACTCAAGGCATCGCCCAAGCCAACACCGGTGAAAACCGGCGTCGCCTCTTCTGGCGCAGCCACGGCCAAGAAACCGTTGTGCACACCTGTGTTCCAATCCTGATCGGTGTACATCGCCTCCACCGTGTACGCCGCGCTGTGTGTCTGGCGCATCAAAGTGTAACCGTCGATCGGTTGACCGGCCCAAGCCATCAGGCTTTCGGCCGCATTTCGTGTGCTATACAGCGGCTGAATGGCCGGCTGAACAATCTCCACACGGTTCAAGTCGATTTGAAGGTCGTTCCAAGACTCGAGCCAGTGGTGCTGTGGCGCCATGGCCGTGCAACGGCTCGCCGTTTCATCTGCAAACAACGCGGTGGACACACTCATGCCCACTTTGGCCAAACCTGCCTTGAAGCCCGCAGCATCCATACCGTGGTAAGCGGGGTTGACTCCGTCCACAATCAAGGCTGACACCTTGCCTGCCTGCATGTCTTTGACCAACTGCGCGAACGCTTTGTCGTCTCCTTGGAACAGGGTGGCCTGCTCGTGCAACTCTATCGTTGTGCCCACGGCACCCAAGGTGCGGTTGATGGCACTCACAATGCGCTGAGTCGCGAGGTCGTTGTCTCCGGCAACCACCAATCCTTTGGCTCCCGCTGCTTTCAAGTCAGCCGCTGCGGCTTTGACACCGGCCGTGGCTGCATCGCTCAACTGAACCGCTGCGCCTTGGCCACTCACCTCTCTCAACAAAGCGGCGGCAATGCGGCCCTGCTCAGATGGCTTTACCCGCGTCCGGCGGTCTGCATTGGATCCCGTAAGCGACATGCCGCTTTCGAAAGCGTGCAAGCGACTCATGTTTCCGTTTTCGGGACGGCGGGTTTTGGCCCATTCAGGCGTGTACCAGACGTTGTCTCCCCAAGTGCCGAGGAAGTCCGCATTCAAGGACACCACAGCTTCAGCCTCTGCAAACTTGAACGAGGGGAAGACACGGCGCCCGTAGTCCATCTCCATCGCCTCGGTCAACGCACTGTAGCTGACTGCATCGCACTGGACGTGCTCCACACCCGACGTGGCCTTCAGCGCAGCCGCAGCTCGCTTCATGGTGGGGCTCATGACTGTGCCCGTCAACAACACCTTCCGGCCGTTGCCTTGCAATCCTTTCTTCACCGCACTGTCCAAAGCGTCCCAGTTGGCGACCTCGCCGTTCAACTGCGGTTGCTGCAATCGAGCAGAATCGTACAGACCCAAGACAGACGCATTGACCCGCGCATTCACACGGCCATATCCCGTCTCCGTGTTGCTCTTCACAAAAATCGGACGTCCTTCCCTTGTCTTCACCAAGACATTCACAAAGTCGTGGCCATCATAAAAGGTCGACGCGTAGTAGTTCGCGACACCCGGTGTGATTTCCTCCGGCTTGTTCGTGTAAGGGATGGACTTCACCACAGGCGTCTCACATGCAGCCAGCGTTGCCGCTGTCACAGAGAACCCCATGAATTTCAAAAAGTCGCGTCGTCCGGTATTGGCCCGCTGAAGGCGATCATCGGACAGGAATTCGTCGACCGGACGCTCTGCAGGAAATTCCTGAGACTCGATGCGCTCGAATTCTGGGGTGCGGTCCAACTCCTCGAGTCCAGACCAGTAAATCTTATTGTCAGCCATGGGGCAGATCCAGGATTTGCTTGTTCAGATAATCAATAGTGACACTTGGCGCATTCCCATCCGCCGAGTTCTTTGACCGTCGTCTTCTCATCTTCCATATAACGGCGAAGCTCCTCGTTTCCGCGGAGGTCATCCTTCAACCGATCGTGAATGTCTTCGTAGTAACCTGATGAAGCGAAGCTGATCTCCGCTTTGTTGTGGCACTCAATGCACCAACCCATGGTTAAGGTGGGCTTTGACAATTCAATCAATCCGGGGAAGTCATCCACCAGACCATTGATTTCCTCCACAGGTGCCACACGGCCCACAGTGTACTTGCCAACGTCTCCGTGGCAATTCTGACACTCCAATTCTCCAACCACAACGTGTTGCTGGTGGCTAAAGAAGACGTGATCTGGCAGGTTGTGAACCTTGTTCCACTTCAACGGCTCCCCTTGGAAGTCATCCTGAGGGCTTTGGAAACCATTCTTGCCTTCGCCGTCGAGATAAGTTCCTGACTCAGCATCAAAACCGATGGCCGCATAAATCTTGCCGATTTCCACTTCCCCGTAACGACTGCCCTTCTTGACCGCCTTGTGGCAATTCATGCACACGTTGGTCGATGGAATGCCTGCGTGCTTAGACTCATATGCGCTGTGGTGGCAGTATTGACAATCCACTTCATTCTCACACACGTGTACACTGTGAATGAACTTGACGGGCTGATTCGGCGTGTACCCTTGGTAAACACCAACACCCATTAAGGTTTGGTATCCGATGACCACCAAGTAAGCCACCACAAACAAGCTCAGGATGCTCACAAACGTCCGATTGTCCCAGGCCCATGCCCGAAGACGCACTGAATAAGGTGCATCCTCCTCGTCTGTGACTTGGGAAGCGGCGCGTTCAAGGCTGCGGCGAACCGTGGCGGCACTCAATGCCAAAATCAAGAAAAGGGTGAGCAAAATCAAGAACCAGATGGTCCCGTTGGCTCCCTGCTCTTCTTCGATGGCGTCATAAATCGTAGGGCAGTCCGTCCCTGTGTCGGCCGTGGCCACCACATCCGGTGGGTTCTGGACGTAAGCCATGATGTCCTTGACGTCTTCGGCGCTGACCGCCTGAGCCGTCATCCAACCGTACGTGCCGACATACCGGTCCACCAGTGACTTTACGTAGGGGTCTCCTGTTTCCGCCGCCCCTTGGGGGTTTTGGATCCATTGGACCAGTACTTCGTCGGTCGATCCCCAACGGTCGGCAATTCCCGCCAAACCTGGAGCCGCCAAAACTTCGTTCGTCACTTTGTGACAAGACGCGCAATTGGCATTGAACAAGGCCTGTCCGTTTTCAACGTTGCCTTCGTCCCAAATTCCAGCCTCCACTGCAGAAGGCGCACTGAGCATGGTGATCACCATGATTGAAGCTGCCGCCCTTGACAAAGGGGAACACCGCTTCGTGCTCAAGATTCCAAACATGTCGTACCGCTTGATTTTCGCGGGCAAATGTAGAGCTCAAACTGCATCCATGGGCCACCATCCGCCCGAGTTTGTTCAATCGCGGTGTGTGTCCTGCAATTGAGGGCCTTGAACGCCTTCGGGAGACTCAGGGTAAATCGCGTCTAAAGGCAAGGATAAAGGCACAACCAACGACTGTGGAAAGTCGTGCAAAAGGCCTTCTCTAACCCTGTGCGCAGCCAAAGGACTCGTAAAATTCCCCATGGTTACTCCAAAAAGAGGAGGGTAAGGCGTGACGTATACCGCATGCTGGAGGCGCTCTGAATGGAGCAAATGGCGCCGCAAGCTTCGGGCACTGTCCAGCCGGCCCATAAAAAGCTGCACCCTGTAACCGGGGATGCGAATGGCTTTGGGGTCCACTTCGGCGCTGTCCAAAGCCGATACCTCATCGGTTATGCTCCACTGAGCTGAACCACAAATGCCACCCTGCTCAAGGATGACCACCTCCGCGAATTCTTCTTCCCCCTCTCGGCTTTCTTCTCCTTCGACGGCATTGGGCTCCACACTGTCGAAAACCGGCACAGGCTCGGACTCCACACTTGGAACCTCTTGCTCAACAGCCTGGCCCTTAAATAAGGATTTCCACCAAGGACGGTCGTCTTGAGCCGTGCCAACCAAAGTTCCCAGAACCCAACAAAAGCACAGCAGAAAAGCGTGGCGAATCATCAGCGCAAGATGACCAATTTGCCCGACCCACCGGTTTTCCCGTCTGCCTCACCCGCCAACACGAAATAAACACCAGAGGGCACCGGTTGCCCTTGATCATCCATGGTGTCCCAAACCGCTCGACCACCCGCGCTCTCCAACTTCCTTACCCGCTCACCCGCCGCATTGATCAAGTGCACCTCACTGCCGAATGCCAAGCCGTCCACGGTAACAACTTGCGCATACTCCGAGCGCCACGGATTGGGGAATACCTCCATTTCGCGAACCCCTAACTCCGATTGGAAATTGGCCGCTGTCCCCCGAAAACCAGTAACCCCATTCGGCGTACTGAAGAACACCATGCCGCTGGCTTGGTCGATCGCCACATCATAGACCTCGTCGGCCAAAATCGGGCTGTTGTCCGCAGTGAACCTCGCCTGTTGCTCTCGCCCGTCGGGAGACAGCAAAAAGACGCCACTGTTCACAGTCGCCATCCACTTTCGATTGCCCCCATCCAATGCGATGTCTCGGATGATTTCGGTTTCCAGCAAGTACTGGAAGTTCCCATCCTGCTCAATCAAAATTTGCTGCGCATCCACCGGATTCAAATCAAACAGCGATGCCGGCTGATAAAAAACCGCGGGCCCTTGCAACGTGCCAACCCAAATCTCTCCGTCCAAATCTTCTTCAATAGAATAGACAAACGCGCTGGGCAATCCCCCCTCCCCTTCTCCTTGGCCCAGAAAACGAACTTCATCGTCTCCCAACTCGGAAGGGGTCCCTTGAGTGGCCAAAACCGCAATGCCTTTTCCATCCCCCAACAACAGCCATACCTGATCTGATTGTGTAGCAAAAATTCGATTAAAAGTGGTCGATACGCCCAAGCCTTCGATGTCGAAAACATGCCAGTTTCCCTGCGCATCCAACATCTTCAACGGCGACTCGGTGCCTTCGTTGGCCACCCAAAGATTGCCTTGACGGTCAAAATCCAAAGTGGGCACCGCGCAACGCTCGACATCCCAGTTCAAATTCCACGCCAAAGCGGAATTGTTGGGGTTCCAGTATTGACTGATTTGCTGTCCCTGAATCTCGATCAACCCCTCCTCCAGACTTCCAAATACAGCACGCTCCGGGCCAGTGGGGTCGATGCTCACATCCAACGGGTCCTGCACACCTTCGCCGCCCACCTCTCCCACAGGCGGTGAGATTTGACGCCAAAAGGCATTTTTACGGCCACTGAATCCTTCCTGACGGAACAACGGAACGCCCGCGGCATCCGTCCCACCCGGTGCTACCCACAAGTACTCGTTCCAAGCATCCATGCGGTAGCACAAATTGGTGCGGGGGCCATTGGGCGCCATCGGGCCATCATATCCTGAGCCATCCCTGTCCAAACGAAAAGCCCCCGTATGCCCGTTGGCCAGCCACAGCCCGGCGTCCGACGCTGCAATGCCCGAAGGCTGCAAAAACACCGATCCCACCTGACCCATCAAATCGCCGGAGTCACCCTCGGCATTCCAAGACATCAATCCATAGGGTGTGGTCGCCCAAAACTGATCCTCAACGGCAGCCAACTGGCGCCACTGCTCGTCCATCCCTTCGGCCACATTGCTCCAATTGCTTGCCGAAGCATCGCTTAACCACACTGCATCTGCGCTCTCTCGGTCCTCCAGCAGCACCACCTGTCCCGACGACAATGCACGAACATCCCGAACGTTGGCCACGCCCAAATCCGACAGCTCCAAATTCCAGCTCGCTGGATTGCCAAGGAACGGTGCGCCGACGTCTGCAGACCATAGTCCCTGATTCGTTGCGGCCCACCAACGGTCACCTTGGAGCGCCACAGACCGCACAGAAAGAAGTTCGCCCGCCTGCTCCAACTTCCATGTATCCCGCACTTCCAACGCCACCAAATCGAACTCCACCACGCCGATGTCGGTGCAAATCAGCAAACGGTCTCCAAAGACCTTTAAGCTTCTAGGCTGCTTGTCTCCAGGCAAATCTGCCTCTGCCAAATCGACCACCGTCAAAACATCCGTGAGCGTGCCGTCGGCATCCAGCGCAATCAAATCAAACGTGCCATCGGCAAAGGCCACCACTGCCCAGTGGTTCTCTACTGCCAAGGCTACGGCCACAATGTCCGCCCGACTCAACCCTTGAGACTTTCCGAAACGCTGCAATTCACCCGTGGGTCGGCCGGTTTCATCCAGCGTCATGGCGAATACCGCGGTCTCGCACCCAACAAGCGCCAGCGGCCCTGAATTGGCCACGTCGACACCGACACACTTTGTGAAGTTGGCCTGGTCCTGCCAGGATTCTGTCGCGATTTGTCCTCGCATCTGGCCCGCCAAAAGCAAACCAACCAGCAAGGTCCATCCCGAGCAACAAGAAAGGCGTCCAAAAAGAGGCATGGCAGTGTGAATCGTCATCGATGACGCAGCAAAATGGAAATTATTGTACAAATCACGCGTCAAACATCGGGCGGCATGGCACGCGCATCGACTGGTTTAGGCCCCCTTGGCTTTAATCGTCTCACTTTCGGAGCAGGCGGAAGGACAGACAAGTCAAACAATGCGGGGCCTTTCGTCTCCAAATTCTCCAACGCCCGCTCATCCGCCAACCCGTACATAAAGTTGCGGTCACCCAACACCATCTCCACAATTCCCCAACCCACAAGCAATGCCAAAAGATCTTCGGTCACATTGGCGGGCCGCTTGACGGTTCTCATGATTTGACGAAAACCAAGCAACTTGCCTTTCCGCCAGCTCTTGAATAATCTGCCCACGTTCCTGTCGTACTCGAACGGCGGGCGGTCCAG
>CBFHQM010000004.1:105216-112978 GCA_965657965.1 uncultured Flavobacteriales bacterium
CACCGAGACAAAACCGCATTTACCCGGATGTTTTCATCTTCTAAACGAAGAAAAGCGTGCCACTTGCCTTCGTTGTCTTCACAGCGGTGCGGCCGTTGACGAGAAGGTTCAACCACGACTTCGAGGACGCTTCTCACATCGGCCTTCCAAACCTGAGACTTGAATTCCACTGTGGGCTGACAATACAACTCTGCCGCAGCTTCAACCATGTGCAATTCCTCGTCCACACGCACACCACACACCGTGCCATTGTCTTTGACACCAATGAGCAACCTGCCCCCTTCTGCATTGGCAAATGCAACGAGGGTACGGGCAATTTTCCGGCTGTCGTCGATCCGCGTTTTGAAGTCCTGCAACTGGTGCTCCCCTTCCGCGATCATTCGAAGGACATGAGACATGGCACAAAGATGGGACCCCGTTGTCGGCTCTGTGGTGCGGAGTACACAGGATTTTACCTACTTTCGCAGTGTCAATAAAGGGTTGATGAGAGGAAAGGGGGGCCGAAAGCCCCCCTTCTTTATCGCCAACCATTCGGTTTGACCACATGATCGACGCAAGCGCAATACAAACTTGGGTAGAGGAATACCTCAATGAACACGGGGGTTTCCTCGTGGACATCACCGTTTCAGATGGTGCGGACATTCGTGTTTTGGTGGATGCTCCAGAAGGCATGCCCATCTCCCGTTGCGTGGCCATTTCTAGGCTGATTGAAGGCGAATTGGACCGAGAGATTCAGGACTTCGCTCTTCAAGTGTCTACGCCTGGGTTGGACCAACCCCTTAAAATTCGACCGCAATACGACAAGAATGTCGGAAGGGTCGTCAAAGCCCAACTTCACGACGGGCACAGTGTAGAAGGAACGTTGACCACCGTCGAAGACGCAGGCATCGTCCTCGAACACAAAGAGAAACGAAGAATTGAAGGCCGAAAGGCCAAAGAATGGGTGACGGACAGGCACGAATTGGCCTGGGACAGTATCGCCACCACCAAAGTCAAGATTTCATTCAAGCAATAATGGATACGGTGAACCTGATCGACTCCTTCCGGGAGTTCAAGGAGTTGAAGAACATCGACCGCGAGACGATGATGGGCATCCTCGAAGAGGTGTTCCGGAATATGATCATCAAGAAGTACGGTTCGGACGACAACTTTGATATCATCATCAACCCTGAGAAGGGTGACCTCGAAATCTGGCACAACCGCGAGATTGTCGAAGATGGTGCTGTCGAAGATGCTGTCGCTGAAATCGGACTCGCCGATGCCTTGAAAATCGAAGATGACTTCGAGGTTGGCGAGGAAGTCTCCGAAGAAATCAAGTTGATGGATTTCGGCCGACGCAACGTGCTCTCGATGCGCCAAAACTTGGCCGGGAAGATCATGGAGCTCGAGAAAGACGCGCTCTACCGCAAATACAAGGACCGAGTTGGCGAAATCATTTCCGCCGAAGTCTACCAGATTTGGAAGCGGGAGATTTTGCTCGTTGATGACGACGACAACGAACTCATCATGCCTCGGGACCAACAAATTCCCGGCGACTTCTTCCGCAAGGGAGACGCCGTCCGCGCCGTGGTTGCAGAAGTGGACATCCGCAACAACAACCCACGCATTATTCTTTCCCGCACCGCTCCTGAATTCCTCTCAAGGCTCTTCGAACAGGAGGTGCCGGAGATCTACGATGGCTTGATCACCATCAAGAAAGTGGTTCGCGCACCTGGCGACCGCGCCAAGGTCGCCGTTGAGTCCTACGACGACCGCGTTGATCCCGTGGGTGCATGCGTGGGCATGAAAGGCTCACGTATCCATGGCATCGTTCGGGAGTTGAAAAACGAAAACATCGACGTCATCAACTACACGGCCAACGAACAGTTGCTGATTGCACGGGCTTTGAGCCCCGCAAAGATTTCGTCCATCACCATTAAAGGTGAGCGCGCAGAGGTTTACCTCCAGCCCGACCAAGTTTCTCTGGCCATTGGTAAAGGTGGACACAACATCAAACTGGCAGGACGCTTGACCGGCTACGAAATTGACGTTTACCGTGAAGGTGAAACAGAAATCGACGACGTGGAACTCAAGGAGTTTGGCGATGAAATCGAATCCTGGGTTATCGAAGAACTCACCAAGATTGGGTGCGACACTGCGCGAAGCGTGTTGAACCTGACGGTAGAGGATCTGGCGAACCGCACCGACCTCGAAGTCGAAACCGTGGAGGAAGTCGTCAAAATTCTCAAGGCCGAATTAGACGCCTAATCCGACGCTCACTTTCTCTCCCTGATCATCTCCACTACCCCAGCACCCCGGCCCCAACATATGTCTGAAGTCTCCAAACCGGTACGCCTGAGCAAAGCCGCCCGCGAATTCAACCTCGGGGTGGACACCATCGCCGACTTTCTCTCCTCAAAGGGGATTGAGGTCGAACGCAAACCCAACACCAAGTTGGAACCCGAGCAATATGCTTTGGTGCACGCCAACTTTGCCGACGAGAAAGCCGCCAAGGAGAAGGCCATGCAAAAATCCAAGGTCGTTCTCGAAATGGAGGCCGTATCTGTGGATTCCAAGCGCAAGCCAACTGAGGAAGTGGAGGCAGAAGAACCTGTTGCAGCCACTGCGCCAGAGCCTGCCGCAGAAGCCGTGGCCGAGCCTGAGGCTCCGGCTCCCGTTGTCGAAGAGGAGCCTCAGCCCGAGCCTCCTGCACCGGAGGCAGTAGAGGAGGCGCCTGCTGCACCCGAAGCGCCCGCGCCTGAAGCCACCGAGGTGACCCCTGCTGTCGAAGCGCCAGCTCCAGTAGAAGAACCTCCTGTAGCGACTACACCGGAAGCACCTGCGCCACCTGCTGAAGAGGCTCCCGCACCTGAAGCGTCAGCACCCTCAGAAGAAAAGCCAGCCCCTAAGGGCCCACTTTCCGCGGTGAAAGTGGTCGGCAAAGTGGACCTCGCGGCCATGGCCCCGAAAAAAGGGAAAAAAGGAGCCGGCAAAAAGGCCAAAGAGGCGCCTGCACCTGCGCCTGCACCGAAGGCAACCAAGCCCGCACCAACACCTGCAGCAGCGCCACCTCCTCCAGCAGCACCAAAGGCACCAACACCTGCGCCTGCACCAGAAATCGTTCGCGCGAAAGCCGAAAAGCTGACTGGACCGACTGTGGTTGGCAAGATTGAGCTGCCAGTAGAAAAGAAACCAACGACCGCAGGAGAGAAGCGCAAGAGAAAGCGCATCACCAAAGTGGATGTGGAAGCTGCGGGCAAGCAGTCCGGCGGAAAACGCGGCGGTCGTACCGTGACCGGTGCACCGCGAAAAGAGATTTCCGACAAGGACATCCAAAAGGAAATCAAAGACACCTTGGCTCGCTTGAGCAAAGGCAAAAAAACACAGGGCAACAACAAAACACGTCGTGCCAAGCGGGATGCTCGCGCCGAACGTGTCGAAAGGGAGCAGCTCGCCAAAATGGAGGCGGACCACACCCTCGAGCTCACCGAATTCGTAACGGCTTCGGAATTGGCAACGATGATGGACGTTTCGGTCAACGAAATCATCTCTGCCTGCATGTCTCTGGGCATGATGGTCTCCATCAACCAACGTTTGGACAAGGAAACCATTGGCATCATTGCCGAAGAGTTCGGCTACGGTGTGGACTTTGTTTCCGCAGAAGTACAAGAAGCCATCGAAGTGGAACAGGACAACGCAGACGACATGGTCTCGCGTCCTCCCATTGTGACGGTCATGGGTCACGTTGACCACGGAAAGACGTCCTTGCTGGACTACATCCGCAAAACCAACGTCACCGACGGCGAGGCCGGCGGCATTACCCAGCACATTGGTTCATACAGCGTAGAGTTGGACGACGGTGCCCGGATGACGTTCATCGACACACCAGGTCACGAGGCCTTTACCGCCATGCGTGCCCGAGGTGCTCAAGTCACCGACTTGGCCATCATCATTGTCGCAGCTGACGATGCCGTCATGCCCCAGACGAAGGAGGCCATTAGCCACGCACAATCCGCAGAGATCCCGTTCATCATTGCGATGAACAAGTGCGACCGCGAAGAATCCAATCCAGACAAAATCCGCACAGAGTTGGCCGAATTGGGCATCCAAGTGGAGGAGTGGGGCGGAAAAACCCAAAGCCAAGAGATTTCGGCAAAGACAGGAGCGGGCATTCCAGAGCTTCTCGAAAAAGTGACCCTTGAAGCCGAAATGCTCGAGCTCAAGGCCAACCCAGAGAAGCGTGCAGTCGGCACCATCATTGAATCCAGCCTCGACAAAGGCCGTGGATATGTGACCAACCTCATTGTTTCTGCCGGTACCCTCAAGGTTGGAGACCCCATGCTTGCGGGTCAATACAGTGGAAAGGTTCGCGCCATGACCAATGAGCGTGGCGAAGCATTGCAAGAAGCAGGTCCTTCAACACCTGTGTCGATTCTCGGACTCGATGGCGCCCCCAACGCCGGAGACGAATTCCACATTTTCGAAAACGAAAAGGAAGCCCGTGTGATTGCACAAAAGCGTCAGCAATTGCAACGCGAGCAAGGCATTCGCACCCAAAAGCAAGTCACCCTCGAAGAACTCGGAAGGCGAATTGCTGTGGGCGAATTCAAGGAGCTCAACCTCATCATCAAGGGCGACGTGGACGGTTCCACCGAGGCTTTGGCCGACTCCTTGCTCAAGCAGAGCACAGAAAAAGTTCAGGTCAACGTCATCCACAAGGCCGTGGGTCAGATTTCGGAAAGCGACGTACTGTTGGCTTCGGCATCTGAGGCCATCATCATTGGCTTCCAAGTGCGCCCAAGTGGAACAGCACGGAAACTGGCGGAGAAAGAAGGCATCCAAATCCGGATGTACTCCATCATTTACCAGGCCATCGAAGAGATGAAGGAAGCCATGGAAGGCTTGCTTTCTGCCAAGATCGAAGAGCGCGTGGTCGGTACTGCCGAAATCCGCGAAACCTTCAAAATCTCCAAGGTTGGAACGATTGCTGGTTGCTTGGTCCAAGACGGTGTTATTCAACGGAACCACAACATTCGCGTCATTCGCGAGGGCGTGGTGGTGTACACCGGTACACTCGGCTCTCTGAAGCGATTCAAAGACGACGCCAAAGAGGTCAAGAAAGGCTTCGAGTGCGGTTTGAACGTAGACCGCTTCAACGACATTAAAGTGGGGGACATCATCGAATCCTACGAGGAGGTCGAAGTCAAGCAGACGTTGGAAGACTAAGCCGATGGGAAGCAGGCCAGACAGCAAGCTTCCTCATCTCGGCACGACCATTTTCACAGAAATGACCGCCCTGGCCAATCGCCATGGCGCTCTCAACTTGGCACAAGGTTTCCCCGACCTTCCACCACCGGAGCCTCTGGTTGAGGCGGCGGTTAATGCACTTCAACAAGGCGTGCATCAGTACGCCCCCATGGCCGGCAGGCCAGGCTTGCGCCAGTGGGTCTGTGATCACCATCACCGAATGCACGGCGCGGACTACCACCCAGAAACCGATTGCACCATCGGGGCCGGTGCATCTTCGCTGATATTCGCCGCCATTCAAGCCCTCGTGCATCCCGGCGATGAGGTGGTGGTTCAAACGCCCGCTTACGACCTCTACCGGCCCGCCATAGAGCTGGCCGGCGGACGCTGCATCGAAGTCCCATTGCTCAATGACGCAGGCGACTGGGATGCCCACTCTCTTCTTTCGGCCTGTGGCGCCGATACGAGAATGGCGATTCTGAATACACCGCATAACCCCTCGGGGACCACTTGTCCGCCGGGCTTTCTCGATTCCCTCGCCGACCACATTTCCGATTCAGAAATGTTGGTTTTGTCGGACGAGGTATACGGCCCCATCGTACACGACGGACGCCCCGAAATTTCGCTTACCGCACATCCAAGATTGCGCAAACGCGGGATGGCCTTTGGCAGTTTTGGCAAGCTTCTGCAAGTCACGGGATGGAAAATTGGCTGGGCTGTCGGGCCAGCTCATCTGACCTCTGAACTCCGTAAAGTGCACCAGTACGACGTTTTTTCTACAGGCGCACCGCTTCAAGCTGCATTGGAAGATTACCTGCCCACCGATCACGGCGCGGAGCATCTCAAGAACTTGTCGGTCATGTACCAAGCCAAACGAGACCGCCTTCTCGATGGCCTCGCGGGAACCGCATGGCGCTGGACACCCGCCGAAGGAGGGTTTTTCCAAGTGCTCGACGCCAGCGCACTCATTCCCAACGACGACGGAAAATGGGCTCGAACATGGACAGCAACACACGGGATTGCCACCATTCCACTTTCCGCTTTTTACACACCATCAAAGCCGGAGATTCGACTCTGCTTTGCCAAGCAAGACGCGACTCTTGACGCCGCAATCACGCGGCTGCGGCAGATATCTTCTGACCATGCCACGTGAACCTCTGTCCCTGATCGGCGTTCAAACCGACTTGGTGTGGAATGACCCGGATGCCAATCGCCACAAGATTGGGCAGCATCTGCTGGCGTTGGATATTCCCCCCAGTTCCCTCGTGATCCTCCCCGAGATGTTCACGACTGGCTTTGTCTCCAAGCCGCCCACCGACCCGAAAGAAGAAGCAAAAAGTCGAGCTTGGATGGAGCAATGGGCCAAACAGCTCAACATCACTCTTGCTGGGAGCATCGCCTGTCTCGATTCAGCCAACCAAGGCAGAAATCGGTTTTTACTGGTGAACGCCAAAGGAGACACCACGCATTACGACAAGCGCCACCTGTTCTCTTTTGCTGGAGAAGACCGCCAGTTTACTGCAGGACAACATCGCGTAGAGTCTCAAGTCCAAGACGCGAGGGTCCTGCTCCAAGTGTGCTACGACTTGCGCTTCCCTGTTTTTTCCAGGAACCACGAATCGCCTCCCTACGATTTGGCCATATACGTGGCCAATTGGCCCGCATCCCGCATCCAAGCCTGGCGGGCCTTGCTGGTGGCTCGGGCCATTGAAAACCAATGTTGGGTGGTTGGCGTGAACCGAATCGGAACCGATGGCACTGGAAAAGAATACAGTGGAGATAGCCTGATTGTAGACCCGAAAGGTCGCCTTATCTCCGATGGTCGTGGCGGTGCAGAACACACCCTGCGGGCCCAGGTCGACCTGGCCGCATTGGATGCGTTCCGATCGACATTTCCCGTCCTCAGGGATGCAGACCGTTCAAAGCGATAAGCAAGCTTACCCTCAGGGGTTCACTTGAACGCGTTCTCGCCTGTGATGTCCATTCCGGTAATCAACAGATGGATGTCGTGTGTGCCCTCGTAGGTGATCACCGATTCCAAGTTCATCATGTGGCGCATAATGGGATACTCTCCCGTAATGCCCATTCCACCCAAAACCTGACGGGCCTCACGCGCAATGTTGATGGCGATTTCCACATTGTTTCGCTTGGCCATGGAGATTTGACCACTGGTGGCCTTGCCCTCGTTGCGAAGCTGTCCCAAACGATGGGTGAGCAACTGCGCCTTGGTGATCTCCGTGATCATCTCAGCCAATTTCTTCTGTTGCAACTGGAAGCCTGCAATGGGGCGACCAAACTGCTCGCGCTGCTTGGCATAACGCAAAGCGGTGTCGTAGCAATCCAACGCCGCGCCAATGGCACCCCAAGCAATGCCATAACGTGCACTGTCCAAGCAGCTCAAAGGCGCGCCCAAACCAGAACGGCCTGGCAAAATGTTCGCCTTTGGCACCTTCACGTCTTCAAAAATCAACTCTCCAGTATCCGAAGCACGCAGGCTCCACTTGCCGGTCATCTTTGGCGTGGAAAACCCTTCCAT
>CBFHQM010000004.1:113016-144862 GCA_965657965.1 uncultured Flavobacteriales bacterium
CGTCCTTTGCCCAGACGACTGCAACATCCGCAAATGGGGCATTCGAGATCCACAACTTCGCCCCGTTCAAAATCACGTTTTCGCCGTCTCCAGCGTCCTTGAAGTTGGTGATCATTCCACCGGGATTGGATCCGTGATCTGGCTCGGTCAAACCAAAGCACCCCATCATCTCCCCTGTGGCGAGCTTGGGCAAGTACTTCATGCGCTGCTCTTCTGAACCGTACTTCCAAATGGGGTACATGACCAAAGAACTTTGCACCGAAGCGGTACTGCGAAGGCCGCTGTCACAACGCTCCAGTTCCTGCATGATCAAACCATAAGAAATCTGATCGAGCCCAGCACCACCATACTGCTCGGGTATGTATGGCCCGAAGGCGCCAATGGCGCCCAAACCAGGAAGCAAATGCTTCGGGAAAACCTGCGTTTCTGCAGCGTCTTCGATGATTGGACTCACCTCCTGCTTCACCCACGCACGCGCCGCCTCTCGGATCAGCTTGTGCTCCTCGGTGAGGAGGTCGTCCATCATGTAGTAATCATGACCTTGATAGAGGTCGGTCTTGACAGATCCCATGTTCATGATGCAAAAATACAACGCGCAAAGCCGTAGACTTGAATCCCCATGGACCTTGAATACACAAGAAAAGGCGAATTTGCACGCGTCGACACCACCGTGGGGTCAGATTTGAGTGACGTTCGGCTACAAGACGCCCTTGTGGGCCTGTTTCCGCAACTCTTGCCCAGCCGAAAATCCTGCAAGAAGGCCATTGAACGCGGCCATGTCCTGATCAACGGTAAAGAGGCCAGCACAGCCCGTCGCGTTCGGCCGGGCGACATCGTGTCCTACCGGCCCGCGCAAAAACCCCTCCCCAAAATGGGGGCCGGTGCTCCGCGCGACATCTTGGTCATCCGCCCAACCAACAGCGATTACGTGCTGGCATGGAAACCACCGGGCTTGGCCACCTCCGGGTCAGGCGCCTTGAATTTTGCCCGTATACTGACCGCCCAAATGCAAAGCGGCACCCCCGAACAGCGCCAAGAATTGACCCCTAATCAACCCGGCTTGGGCGACACTCCACTGCCCGTTCACCGACTGGATCGTGCAACATCTGGCTGGGTATGTGTGGCCTTGAACCTCAGTGCTGCTCAAACGCTGGGCCATGCTTTTGAAACGCGCACCGTCAAAAAACGCTACCTCGCTTTGGTGGCTGGCGAACTCACCCAGCCGGGCAGCCAGCGCCAAAATCTAGATGGAAAATCCGCCATTACCCATTGGTATCCATTGGCCTCTGGCCCCATGCCGGTTCATGGAACCGCCACGCTGTTGGAAGTGGACATCGAAACTGGGCGAACCCATCAAATTCGGCGGCACTTGGCCGCCATTGGCCACCCCATCGTGGGTGAAAATCAACATGTCCCAGACCAAGACGGCCGCCCCGCCCTTCGCTATACCGGTCATGGCCTCTTTTTGAGTGCCGTTCAACTCAGCATTCCCGAAGGACAACATGGGCCTGCTCATGACGTGGAAGCTGGGCCTCCAAAAAAATTCATCCGAATTCGCTGGGTTCGCGATCACTTCGCTCATCCAATGCCCCCAAAATCTGACCGTGCTCAGGCCACCGAGGCTTCGTAGCCTTCGTCAATCAAAAGGCCCTTTTTCTTGTACGCCGCGACCGCCAATTGGTCTGCCCGCTCGTTCATGGGGTTTCCTGCATGGCCTTTGACCCAGTCAAAGCGCACGCTGTGTCGCCGGTACGCCTTGAGAAAGCGCTTCCAGAGATCGGGGTTCTTTTTGTCCTTGAACGCCTTCTTCTCCCACTTGAACACCCAACCTTTAACCACAGCATCGATCACGTATTTGCTGTCGCTCACCACCCACACTTCGGTTCCATCCCGCTTCATGGCCTCCAGGGCCACAATCACCGCCAAAAGCTCCATGCGGTTGTTTGTGGTCAAGCGATAACCTGCGGTCAATTCTTTCTTGAGTCCGCCCCACTCCAAAATGGCGCCATATCCGCCGGGTCCGGGGTTCCCGGAAGCGCCACCATCGGTATGCACCACCACCGGGTTAGCCATGGGCTTGAAACAACATGGCGACGTTGGCAGAGAACAATTTGACCGCAATGGCCAAAAGAATAATGCCGAAGACTTTCTGGAGAACGGCGATGCCCCCCTCCCCCAACATCTTCTCGATTCGGCCCGTCATGCGCAGCACGAAATAAACAAGAGCCATGTTGATCAGAATGGCCAGTGCAATGTTCACTGCCGCGAATTCAGCCCGCAAAGAAATAATCGACGTCATGCTGCCTGCACCGGCGATCAACGGGAACGCCACTGGCACAATCGTCGCGGTTTTCATGGCCTCGGGGCTTTGCTTAAACAGCGTGATGCCCAAGATCATTTCCAACGCCATGAAGAACATGACGATGCTACCTGCGACAGCAAATGAATTAACGTCAATGCCCAAAAAGTTGATGACCCCCTCGCCCAAAAACAAAAACGCCAGCATGATGCACAAGGCCACCAAGGATGCCCGTTCTGCATGAATGTCTCCCGCCTTTTTTTTGATGTCCAACAAAAACGGCACAGAGCCCAAAATGTCAATCACGGCAAACATCACCATGGTCGATTTGAGCAATTCAGTCCAATTGAGATTCATGCGCTGGTCTTCTCCGACATCTTCTGCGACAAGGATAACGATTCCCGAATGGCACGCAAGGCCTCTTCGGCGTAATGCGCCTCCTCCAACGCCTGAATTTTGTTGGCAATGGACGCTGCTGTATCGCCAGAGGTCAAGGGCGTGGCCTTCTGAAAAAACGCAGGGCCCGTATCGTACTCTGCGTCCACCCAATGCATGGTGATGCCCGTCTCGCTCACTTTCTTTTCCTGCAGCGCCTCAAAGACCGCTTGATGAACATGACGACCATACATGCCACGGCCACCAAAGGCGGGCAAGAGCGACGGGTGCAAGTTCAAAATCTGCCCAGCGTATGCCGCGAGCAAACCGGACGGCACTTTTAGCAGAAAGCCAGCCAGTGCCACAAAATCAACCCCCATCTCCTCTAGCCGGCGGGTCACTTCCCCCCCCTCCAAATCGCCCTTGGAGAAGGCCCACGTTGGAATGCCCAATCTCGAAGCGCGCACCAAGGCCCCTGCCTCAGGACGATTGCTCGCCACAAGGACAATCTCCACATTCGGAGCGGAGTGGGTCCTTCGGATCAAACGCTCAGCGTTGGTCCCTTCACCACTGGCCAAAATGGCCACCTTCGCCCCCCGTTTGTGCATTAGGGTTCTGTGCTGCCACCTGGCACTTCAGAATCAAACCCTGAGGTGTATGGACGTTCTCCACGCTGGCGCTTGGAACGGTTCTCACGCAGCGTTTGCATGCGGTCAACCATGGCCTTGACCTCTTCGTCTTCTGACATGGCCCTGTCAAGGGCAGACGACACCCGCTGGTTCACAGCCAATGCCATTTGAATGCTGCTCTCCGAGGCCACGTAGTATTGGTCGTCTAGAGAAATAAAGTAGGTCAGATCGTCTGCCAATTGATCAAACAACTCCTGGCCCACCGTTTTGGCCAAATCCGCGGCTTTGGCTTTGGCTTCTGCAGAAAGACCATCGTCTTGGGCCAAGTCCGATAACAGTTCCACAACAGGCAACATGACCCGTGTGTAAGGAACATTGCGAGAAGGAGTCGCTTCCAGCATGCGGTTGAGCACATCTAAACCACGACTCGGTTCGCCATCCCGGGCGAAAGCATCGGCGAGGTTGGTCATTTGCAACCGGATGTTGGTGGCCATGCGACGGTTGTTTTCGTCCATGTAGATCTCCCCCTCAGCGTCCATGCCGCCCCACTGAAAGTTCTCCATCACATTGGTGTACATCAGGTCCTTCGCAATGCCCAAAGGCTGACCGCTTTGAGACCCGTACTTGACCGGAACCAACCGCCACGCCAAGCCCTCCAATCGGAAGTAATCTTGAAGGCCGACATAACTATCCGGTCCAATGGTGACCGCGAAATACACAGGGCGCTCCCAGTTGTTGTTTCGCAAAATCTCCATCACCATGAATTGGTTTTTGAGCACATATTGACGCGGGGTACCGCGACCATCGGTGATGGTCCACTCCAATGCATCCACCATGCGGTCGCGCTCTTCGGGAAGCACCAAGCCCGAACTCACAGCAAACGCACTGTCTACGGGCACGCTAAAGCTGTTGGAGGGCAAATGCGCATACGAGCGGCCACCTCCATAGTCCACCATGTCTGCATCGTCCAATGCTTGCTTCATGGCCACCTCGATGTCCACGTATGGCGCATTGGGGTTGGCAGGGGGGTCCATCAAGACAATGTCACGTGTGCCCTGCCGGTATTGCTGCTCTCCCATCCGAATCGGCACAGGAGCACTGTCGTAAGCACGGCGCTTCATCTGCTCCACATACCAGTCGGTGTTGAGCAAGCTCAAATTCACAATGCGCACATCCGTGCGGTACTCTTCGACCTCCTGAACGAACCACAATGGGAATGTGTCATTGTCTCCATTGGTAAACAGGATGGCATTGGGGGCCAAACTGTCCAAGTAGTTCTTGGCCATGTCCACTCCTGTGCTCCTTCCTGCCCGACTGTGGTCATTCCAACCTTCGGCTCCCATCTGGAACGGCACAAGCAAGAGCAACCCCGAAAACAAGGCCGCATTGAGTTTTTCGTTTCCACCCCGTCCCACAGCGAAGGCAAGGCCCATGAGCAAGGCCGCCATCGCCGCCAAATACAACACGGTATACCCCACAGCGTGACCGCCACCCGTGACGGATTCCATTACAAAAAGAACCACGCCTAAGCCCAAGGGCGCGCCCGCGGCCAGACCCAAGTCCCTCAACTTCATGTTGCCTGCCATGTCAAACAAGGCGTAGACCCCCAAACCAATCCAAATGGCAAAGGCATAAAATGACCCCACATACGCGTAATCACGCTCGCGTGGCTGCAGAGGGTACTGGTTCAAATAAACCACGATGGCAAAGCCTGTCAAGGCAAACAACAAACCTGTCACCGTAAAATCACGCCAACCTCGAATGGCTTGAAAAACCAACCCAATCATGCCCAACAAAAGGGGCAACAAATAGAAGTGATTGTGTGCCTTGTCCTCGGATCGATGGTCAGGGAAAAGGTCCAAGCTGCCCATCCGTTCTTCGTCAATGAAGTCGATTCCCGACATCCAATTGCCGTCGATAAAGTCTCCGTGTCCTTGCACATCGTTTTGCCGACCTGCGTAATTCCACATGAAATAACGGAGGTACATCCACCCCACTTGGTAGCGAACAAAGAAGCGGGCGTTTTCGGCCTGAGAAGGCACCAACATCTCATGGTATCGATCGGCTTGTCCCTGCAGTCTTTGAGCTTCTCGAATGTCCTCTGAAGACCGCGACCGGTTGGCCCGTTGCGTTGCTGAACGCACCTGTTGTTCCACGCTCGCCAAGCTCTGTTGAATGGCCTTCGCATAACCACGTCCTCTGTCTAGACCCTTGGTTAAGTCCGACACCATCATTTGAGCCAACGTCCGGCGAATTTCCGGATCACTTAAATCAGCCAAGCGCGCATCGTTGCCTTTGCCCACCACAATCTCTGTGGCGCTTCGTACTTCGTACGTTGCTCCGAAACGCTGGTTAAAGGAGCGATAGAGGTTGTTCAACATCCTCGCGAGCTCTCCTTTGGCCATGTTGGCGCCCAAAATTCGCGACGCCACGTGGGACTCAAATTTATCGGTGTCTCTGGCCTCGCCATCGACGGGGCTCACAAACGCCACATCCTCATTCCAACCCTTGTAATTGGACCATTTCTTGTATTCCCCTACGTGGTTCGCTTGGCTTGAATACATCCGAGGAAAAACCATGGTAAAGCGGTCGTCATATCGGGGAACACCATTCTTCTTCTCCCCGCTGTCGACATACTCTTGCGAGATGGTGAAATCGCCTTCGTTCTCCGAGATGTACTTCTCTGCAGCAAACCGCTCTCTGAATGTGGCCACGCGGGTGCTCACCGAACCCCGGTTCTTCGACACACTGTAACTCGGAAAGTAAGTTGGCGTGCCACTCTCGTATGGCTGCTCAGCGTCATTTGGTGAATTCCAATATTGGCCTGTTCCCAATGGCCGATCGCCGTACTGTTCTCGGTTCAAATAAGACAAGAGCGCAAAAAGGTTCTCGGGGTTGTTCTCGTCCATGGGTGGATTGGCCGAGGACCGAACCACAATCAAAGCAAACGTGCTGTAGCCCACCAAAATCATGACCACGGAAAGGGCCGCAACATTCAACTGCCACCACCCCTTTTTTCGGCTATACCACAAGGCTGCAACCAACAATGCTGCAACCAATAGGAGGTAAAAAACCACCCCGGTATTGAAAGGCAGCCCCATGGAATTCACAAAGGCCAGCTCAAAGCGAGCCGCCAACTTCACAAAACCCTGAATCAATCCGTATTGGACGAAAAGCAACAAGGCCAAAGACAACGCCAACGCCCCAATGAACGTGTGCCACTTGAAAGTGTTGCGCTTGAAATAGTAAACCGCAACAATGGCCGGAATGGCCAAGAGGTTAAGCAAGTGCACCCCGATGGAAAGCCCCATCAGATAGGCGATGAGCACGATCCAGCGCAAGTTGCCCGGTTCTTCTGACCTGGCCTCCCACTTTAAAATCGCCCAAAAAACCAACGCAGTAAACAGCGAGCTCAAGGCATAGACCTCGCCCTCCACGGCAGAAAACCAAAAGCTATCGCTGAATGTGTAGGCCAAAGCGCCCACAGCGCCGCTGCCCATGATGGCCAATCGCTGTCCTGCTGTGGGTGCTGATTGTCCTTCTACCCAACGTGATGCCGACAGTTTTTGCGCCAAGTGGGTGATGCTCCAAAACAAAAACAGGATGGTAAAGGAGCTCGCCATCGCGCTCATGACGTTGACCGCAGTCGCCGCATAAATCGCAGGCACAAACATGGAAAACAGCCGGGCCAACAGCATGAACATGGGGGCCCCAGGGGGGTGACCCACTTCTAGCTTGTAGGCTGAGGCAATGAATTCACCACAATCCCAAAAGCTCGCTGTGGATTCGATGGTGAGCAGGTAGACCACAGTGGCCAAGAGCCATACTGCCCATCCGGTGAGGTCGTTGAGTCGCTTGTAGTTCATGCGGCGTTGATTTGTCCAGCGGTATCCGCCCCAATCGGGACCTCAACCTGAGGAACACCGCGAAAATAGGCCCTCCTTATCGGGTGACCATCACCCTTCTGTGCGCAGCATGCACGCCGCTTTGCACATGCAACACATATCCCCCTGGATCGAGCCGGCGTGTGGGCAAGACCCATTGCGGCAAGACCGACCTGCCCTGCTTGACCACACGGCCCAAACCGTCGACCAACATCCACAACGCCTCGCCCTCAAAAACCTTGGCGTTCATGCGCACAAAAGCCGCTTCATTCGCGGGATTAGGGAATACCAAAAGTCCAGTTGAAACCGACAAAGCCACATCAGTGAATCCGTTGCTGCAATCGGTCAGCACGCCGAATTCCACATCAAAAACACTGTCAATCAGCGAGAGGTCCACCTGAATCTCATCTGCTTCTCCCATGTTCAACGTCAGCGTCATTCCAGGCAGCCCCTCGAAGTTGGGTGACCCGGAGAAGGCCATGGACAGGGTGTAACATCCAGGGGGCAGGCACAGAACAGCACCTTCCAATCCTGCACCTTCAGGGTCCAGAGAGATGGACTCCGTCCAATTCATGCCTTCGCCGGACAAACTCAATGTCCACTCAAGGTTTTCGAGCAGCCCATCCACGGTCTCGCCATCGATGGTCACCTCGACCTGTTCACAGGGCTCATCTGAACCGTTTTCAAGATCAATGCATGCGCTGACCACTTCGCTACACTCTTCGAATGTGGCCGACACGCAGGCCGTTTCGATGAGCACGCCTTCAACAAACGAGTAGTTGATTGTCTCTCCAAAAACCACAGAACCGTCGGAAAGGGTCCAAAGAAAATCCACCCCTTCATCCGAATCTGTGACCGCCACCAAGGTCCAACTGCCATCGGCTTCCTCTGTGGCTTCGATTTCCAAATGGCACTCCACCTCGGCCCCGCAATCCACATCGCCTGCACCAAAAGAGAACACCAAGGCCGACCCATCCACCGAAGGGCCTTCAGTAAAGTCAAAAGATCCGGCCACCTCAAAGTTGGATGCCGCATCGCTGCTGTCCATCGCCATCAAACTCACGTCGTAACACCCCTCAGGCAAGCACATGCCCAACTCAAGCGTTTGCTGTTCTCCGGGCAAGAACAGCAAGATGTCGTTCTGCTCCCAATCCGCTCCGGTCACTTCCCAAGAAAAGTAGCCCGAAGCCCATTCGCTGGGCGTGACTTCAAAAAACACCGGCTCACAGGATGCGTCACACCCTTCAATTTCAACTTCCATACACCAAGTGGTGCCCTCCGGGCAATCAGGACTGTACACCGTGGCGCACACTTCGTATGTCCCCGATTCGGCATGTTGATGTTCGGTCCAGAGATAAGCGCTGGTGAACACCATGCCGTCGCCAAAGTCCCAAGAAATGGTGTAATCGTCTGGCTGCATCATTTCCAGCATGTAGAAGCCAAGACAAGGCTCCTCTTCATCCATGATTGTGTAATTCAAACTGCCCTGATTCAACGTCAAACAAGGTTCACATCCCGCCACCTCAACTTCCACGCAAAGCACAGTAGAGTCTGGGCAAGTGGGACTCACATACGTCGCACATGTCTCGTATAAACCGTCCTCAGGAAACACATGCCAAGAGAAATGACCTTCTCCCATGGTTCCATCGCCAAAGTCCCAAGTGACCGCTTCGCCTTCTGTGAATTCACAAACGCTGACCACGAATTCACAGCCATTTCCGCTCACCCAGACTTCCTCCGGACAATCGGTCTCGTAGCCCTCGCTTCCCGTGCAAGCCACCACCCCTTCCGGACAATCTTCTGTGATGTACTGCACGCAAACCTGCCACAGAGAATCTGCCGTGCCTTCCGGCAAGGTCAACGCCGTGCCGCCTTCCATGAACACCTCTCCATTGACGCTGTACACCAAGTTGACGCCCTCGGGATAACCCACAGGAATCACCATGATGACCTCCCCTTCTTGTGCGGTTTGCACTTCGAGTTCCAAGCCACAATCTGGCTCGCTGCATCCGGTCACGTTCACCGTGGTGGACAACGTGACGCCGGCCGGGCAAAGGTCCGAGACATAGTCTACAGAGACCTCAAACATCCCATCGCCACCAAACACATGTTCGGCATAATGCCCCCCTTCTGTGATCTCATCACCAAACGTCCACGTCGCAGATTGATTGAATTGATATTCCCCTGCCTCAAAAGCCCAAGCGCATCCCTCGTCCAACGAGACAACGTCCAGCGACTCTGGGCATTCATCCGTTTCAATTTCATCGCATGCACCATACAGCGGCAAGGACACAATCTGTGCCAACGTGCCCACGCCACCCGGTAAAATTTGCAAGTGAAGAACCCCTTCTAAGTCTCCATCTGTGGTGAGTTGCGCCACGAGCACCCGCCCATTTTCATCGGGCAATCCATTGGAATTGCTGGGCACCACAAACCAAGCGCTTCCAATCAAGTCGTCGATCACAAAGCCCTCTCCATTCTCAAACTGTGTCGCAAACGGAGAGCCTGAACTCATGACCACCTGCGGACAATCTTCCCCTGCACCCGCATCGGGTGGCCCGTCAATTCCAATGGTCAACCAACTGTCGAAAGGCAACTCCGGGAACAGGTCAAAGAGCAAGGGGTTATTGGCACATGGAAACTGCCCCCCCTCGGACGCTTGATACCAAGTGGTGGACGTCAAAAGTGCCGTGGGGTTCTGCTGGTCCCCAAAAACTGTGGTTACCACGTCTTCTGGGCCAGGGAGTGTCACATAAAGACGGTACGTGGTTTGCCCTTCCAGAGGACCCTCGGTGTGTACCGCGACCACTTCAATGTCCAAACAAACGCTACCATCCACCAATACAGGCTGGGCAACCAAGCCCGTGAACAGCAGGGACAACACGGTAAAAAGAAAGAATCGCATATCGGCTTAAGGGGTTACTCGAAAAACAAAGGGATCAAGGCAAACGTTGCACGGTATCAATCCGCTTCAACAAACCGAGGATCGGCAGGAAGCACATCCCCACACGACGAACATGTTCGTTTGGCCTCATCTCCGTAGAAGTCTCGGAACCGAGGCAAGAAGTCTTTTTCGATGTCGCGGAGTTCGAAATACGTCTCGTGCAACTTTTGATTGCAACCGTCACAGAACCACAACAACCCGTCCTTCATGTCCGACCCGGCGCGCTTTCGCTCAATCACCAGGCCCAGTGATCCCGCCTCCCTCATCGGGCTATGCGGCACTTTCGCTGGATGCAGGTACATGTCTCCAGGACCCAGCTTCATGTCCACCGCCTGGCCATTTTCTTGAATGCGCACCGTGATGTTGCCTTCCAACTGATAAAACAGCTCCTCTGTCTCGTTGTAGTGGTAGTCTTTCCGGGCGTTGGGTCCCGCTACAATCATGACGATGTAATCCCCACTTTCCACGTAGAGGTTCTTGTTTCCCACCGGAGGCTTGAGCAACTCCCGGTGTTCCTCGATCCACGTGGTCAGGTTGAAAGGCTTGGCAATGGGCATGGGTTGAAATTAACCCTTCACCCCTTGTTTTCGAACCGGACGGCCCACCAGATATACCCCAATGAAAATCAAGGCGCCAAAAACCACCAGTGGCCACCCCACATCAACCATGTAATCGGTGCCCCCGTAGTGGGCTTGTGCCAAGCTGAGCAAGGTGGCGAGTAAGGGCTGAAGGTAGATGTACACACTCACCACGGTTGGCTGAAGGTTCTGCAAAGCGAAAATGTTCAGCAGGTAAACCAAGAATGTGGTGGCCAACACCACGTAGGCTACACCTGCCCACTGTTCTGGGCCAAAAGCAGACCAGTCAATGGCCATCGCTTGACGCCAACCGATGGGCGTGGTGAACAGCCAGCCAAACAAAAACACCCACGTGATCACCGTCAAGGGCCTGTATTTGGCCATGAGCGGCTTCACGGCCACCAAGTAAAAGGCATAACTGGTGGCGTTAATGAGGATCATCAAATCCCCTTGCCAGGAGGCATGGATGCGCTCACCCGAACTGCTCCAAATCAAGATGGCCGCAGCCCCCACCCCGCCCAAAATCACCCCTACCAATCGGCGGCGCACAATGGGTTGGCCGAGCATCACCGCACTGGCAATCAGAACCAAAATCGGATTGACCGTCATGATCAAGCTGGCATTCACCGGGCTGGTGGTGTTGAGGCCATTGAAGAACAGGAGCATGTTGATTCCCACCCCTGTTAGGCCGCAAAACAACATGCGTGGCAGGTCTTTTCGGTCCACCTTTTCCGGGCGAGCCAAGATGAGCAGACCAAACAGCACCAAAGCCCCTGTGACCCGCAACACAATGAACCCGCTGGGGCCCACCAAATCCGGCATCAGTCCCTTGGCCACGAGGTAATTCCCCCCGTAGATGAACGCCACAACCAACAGGGCGAGGTGAGCAAGCAGACGCTTCACTCGCTCCAATCAGCTTTGAAGAGCCGCGCGGGCACCCTCTACAGACGCCTTTGCTGACCCGGCAAACACCGCACCATCCGTGAGCAAGACTGGGCGCTTGAGAAAGGTGTACTCCTCCAAAATCAGGCGGCGGTAGTCGGCCTCTTTCAGGTCTTGATCGGCCAACCCCATCGAGCGAAATTTCATGGCCCTGCGGCTAAACAATGCCGCATAACTGCCGGCATGCACCTGCATCGCATCGAGCTGTTCCGCAGAAATGCCTTCGGCTTTGATGTCGCAAATCACCGCGCCGTGACCCGCAGGGTCCAAGTCGGCATCGATGCGTTGACAGGTCTTGCAATTGGGAAGGGTGAAGAACGTCGCGGGCATTTAAGAGGGGGATAAGAGTTTGTCAATGGCTTCAACCGCCCCCGTCAGGTTTGGTTCAACAGCTTGGTTGTTGTCGAGCACCACATTGGCAAGATGGGCTACCGGGTCCAAGTAGCGCAAGTCACCTGGCCTCACATGCCGGTCCCATTGATATCGAATGATGTCCGGGGTTAGACTCCGCTCGGCTTGATCGCGTGCGAGACGTCGGGCAAACCTGGTTTCAGGCGTCGCGTGGATGAGCACGGTCAAATCCAATCGGTTGCGCACGTCCGCATCGTGTAAAAGGAAAAGACCATCCAAAAACACCACAGGACACGCCGGAATGTGCAACGGCTCTGGTTCGACCCCGGGCTGATTGAAGGTGTAGCTCTGAATGTGGAGGTCTTCCCCTGAGCGCAAAACATCGAGGTCTCGGGAAAGGCGCTCCAAATCCAAAGACGCGGGCTCATCAAAATTGGGCTCTCCCTCTGCATCGCGAGGGACGTCCTGGATCGGCTTATAGTAATCGTCCATCCGCAACACTGCAGCCCTAGAACCATAGTGCTCCAGCAATCGATTGACCACCGTTCCTTTTCCTGAGGCACTGCCTCCAACGACGCCCACCAGGCGGCTTCCCGTTTTTTCAGTCATTCCTCTGCAATTGATCCGCCATCGCCCTGTCATTGGACAAGCGAGGCACTTTGTTTTGTCCTCCCAATTTGCCACGCCGTGCCATCGCCTCCCGAAATGCACCCGCCTCCAACACCGTGAGAACAGCTGGACGCAAAACAGCGCCTGTAATCAGGTCCCGGTAATACGGGTTGCGCGCCTGCAGTGCTTGGTCTAAAACAGACGCAAACCCTTCGAGGTCACTTGGCACCTCGGCAAACTCAACAAACCACTCGTGATGAGGAAGCCCCTTTTCGGGCGACACCTGAGGCGCAACATGGAATTCCGCAACCTGACCCCCTGCCTTTTCGACCGCAGAGGTCATCGCACCCTCCACTTCTTCCGCAATCACGTGTTCCCCGAAGGCACTGGTATAATGCTTGATTCGACCGGTCACCAGTATGCGCGCAGGCGCCAACGAGACAAAGCGAACCGTATCCCCCAAGTCGTATGCCCACAGGCCCGCATTTGATGTCACGATCACAGCGTAATTGACCCCTTTTTCGACATCTCCAAGGCCTAAGCGTCGCGCATCCGGCTTGCCATATTCGTCGGCAGGAATGAACTCCAAGTACAAGCCATCGTCCGCATTCACCAGCAAGCCCTCCCCTGGCTCCCCATCCTGATATGCAATAAAACCCTCGCTCGCCGGATAGATCTCAACGCGCGCAACGTCGCCTCCAATCAACTCCCTGAACCGCTCTGCGTAAGGGTCATACGCCACCCCTCCGGAGACAAACAGCGAGAAATTGGGGAAGACTTCCAATACGTTTTTCGCGCCCGTATGGGCCAAAAGCCGTTCAAAATACATCTGCACCCAAGACGGAATACCACTGATGAGCCGAAGGTCTTCGCCTGCCGTCTCCTTGACCACGGCTTCCACCTTGGTCTCCCAATCTTCAATGGTGTTGGTTTCCCAAGAAGGCAAGCGGTTTCTCTGCAAATATTGAGGGACGTGATGCGCAACAATCCCACTCAATCGGCCCAACGGAACGCCACCCTCCGTTTCGGTCAGGGTGGGACTGCCTTGCAAAAAAATCATCTTCCCCCCCACAAATTCCGCACTTCCGGAGCGCGCCACATGATGCAGCAACGCTCGACGGGCAGATCCAATGTGATTGGGCAAGCTGTCCTCCGTAAGCGGAATGTATTTGGCTCCAGAGGTGGTGCCCGAGGTTTTGCAGAAGTACTTAGGTTGACCGGGCCAAAGCACATCGTGCTCTCCGTCCACCATTCGATCTACATAGGGTTTGAGACCTTCATAATCTCGAACAGGAACCGCCGCTCGAAACGCCGCCTCCCTTGCCTTCGGGTCCTGAATGGCCAGCACATCAGACAAACCATGATCTCGGCCAAATGCCGTGTCCTGGGCTTTCTCCAACAACGCGGCCAACACCTTGCTCTGAGATTTTGCAGGACGCGAGTTTCGATTCAAATCACCGCGACGTGCCCGAATAGCCCAAGGTCCTGCGACCCATCCTTTCCAACCGCCATTTGGTGACTCCGGCATGGCCCGAAAGATAGCGGCCCGCCCCCATGATGGGAGCGGGCCGCCTAATCGATTCTGCGAAAAAATCAGTGTTGTACGCGCATCTTCTTTGTGACGCGGGCATTCCCTGTCAACAAAGAGTATGTATACATGCCGTCCGACAGCGCAGATGCATCGTACACCACAGTGTGCTCGCCTGCAGGACGCGCACCCAGATCCATCACGTCCACCAAGCGACCCTGAAGGTCCCGCAACTCAATCATGAAGTCTCCTCCCCAATCCGAGGTGAAGCTGAACCGGGTTTCACCGGCCGTTGGGTTAGGATAGTTGCCCTGAAGGTGAACTCCATTGTACGCACCAATCACGTCTACGCTCACCACAGGACATGTGATCAAGCGAACCGCAGGTGTTGCGGTTTGAGCCGTGAACCACACGAACTCTCCGCTGCCCGCTTGCTGATAGATAATGGTGCTGTTGTCGGTGTCGCTGTTTCCGTTGCCCAAAACAGTAAGCTCCAAGTCCTCATAGTCAAACTCGGTGATGACTGCACCCGCGTAGAAACCAGGAGAAGCCAATCCATCTACAGACACTTCCATTTCGTCTTCGAAGGCGAGGGGATAGTAAACCGGGTTTGCCGCTGTTCCAGCCCAATCCGCATCCGAAGTGAATTCAGCAAACTCGTATGGTGCGTCCGCCAACGACAACTCTGGATCTTGGTCCATCCAACGAATCTCAAAGTCGACACCCGTAGACGTACTGGGACCGAAAGCCACAGCCAACCCATAAACCGTTGTGCCTTCATTGTGGAAGGTGAACCGGTTGCCATAGCCCGTAGGCTCAAAGAAGTCGTTTTCATCGTCAAAACGAGGTCCGAGCTCCACATCCAACGCTTCAGGGTCATCGTGACCAAAAGCACAATCCGTGTACTCGATGACCATAGACAGGCTTCCCGCATCCGCCACGCTGTCGCTTGACATGGAGGCATTCAATGTGTAAAAACCAATGGTTTCTGGCGCCCATCCTGTGGCGATGTAAAGCGTGTCCTGCGGGTTGGCAGGGCAATTGTCATTGTTGGCAAAGGAAGGTGCCGTGAATGCGTCGGTCAATGTCGTGCTCAGCACGGTTCCGGCCTCGTCCAACACTTCGATGGTCACCACACAATTCTCTTGATTCAAGAAACCGCTGTTGCGGTACAAAACACCGGCGAGCAGTCCTCCATCAGCTTCAGGAATGGCCTGATCCAATGGTGTCACACGGTATTCGAAGATCTCGTAGACATCCCCGTTGGTGAGCTGCACCAATTCCAAATCATTGGCAATGGGGTTGGCTTCAATGCGGATGTCGTCAATGCCCCAGTAGTAGTGCGTGTAACCATTGCCCACTGCCGGGTTCTGGAGATAGGCAAAACGAATGTCCACAGCCGATTGACCCGCAGCCACGCAGCTGATGTCCAATCCTGTTACAGCTGGATTGGCACTGGTTGTGTTGGCCGAAGGAATGAAGTCGCCCCCCGCCTCAAAAGTGGTCCACGTGGTACCACCATCGGCACTCACCTCCACAAACACAGGAATGAACGAATAGCAGCAATAGCGGAAGTATTGATCCCAAGAGATCACCACACTTTCCAAACTGCTCATGTCCAGCGTAGGGAGGTTCATAAAACCCTCTACATCCTCTGCTCCATTCGACGTTGGCGTGTTGTAGTAATCCGCATCGAAGATCATCCAGCCGTTGGCTGCTGTTTCGCTGTTCAGACCGCCAATGTTCGTGCTGTACTCACCCGCGGGTGGCTGAACACCAGATGCTGTTCCATCCGAAAAAACCCCGTCGCCTTCCGGTTGGACGTACTGCCAAATGGTGGTTTCGGGGCTGGTGTCTTCCACCGTGATGGCACCGACACCATTGTTTCCATCAAACCCATTGGCGAAGTCCTCATAGAACACCACAACAGAACCACCACCTCGGACGCCGGATTGCGACGCGCGGGCGATTTCCTCTAAACCGAGAAGACGGCTCGTTTCGAGCTCTTGCTGACTGGCGACTCGGGGCATCTGGGGCGCCAACTGAGCCGAAGCTTGAAAGGCCAACGCGCAGGCGGCCAGGGTAAAAAATTTCTTCATCATAATATGGGGCGCAAAGTAAGATGTCCTTGGGACATCAGAGACAATCAAAAGTCAGGATCAAAAAAAAGGGGCCCGAAGGCCCCTTTTCTTTTCGTCAATGCGAAGATGCGATCACTTGATCACCAGCTTGCGGGTAGCGCGCGCGCCGTCCACAACAATGGTGTAAGTGTACATGCCTGCAGTCAAACCAGCGAGGTCGAGGTTCACACGCTGCGTTCCAGCAGACTGCGTTCCGAGGTCCAAGCTGCGCACGATGGCGCCAGTCAATGTGGTCACTTCAAAAGTGACCTCTGCTGCTGCATCCAACGTGAAATTCACGCGGGTATTGCCAGTCGCTGGGTTCGGGTAAGCCCGACCCAATTCAAAGCCTTCTCCAGCCAAGTTGTCCACGCTCATGGTGGTCTCTGCATTCTCGTCCAAGTTCAAACGAACCATTGGGCAGTTGGTCGTGAAGTACCAATCGTAAGCGCTTCCACTTCCAAATGGGCCATAGATGAAGGCCGTTTGGTCGTACTGAGGAATGCTCGTTCCAATTTGAACGTTGTCGCCACCGAGGTGCTCAAAGCAAGCCATCACAGCATCGCCAGCAGCCACAGTGTAAGGCTCTTCCAAGGCGAAAGTGTACCATGACACCTCGCCGTCGCCACTGTTCAAGAAGTCTGCCTCAATGGACACTTCCTCGGACGTCGCAACAAGGCCGTCGTATTGACCGCCTCCATCGTTCCAAGAAACCCAATCGAAGAGGTGACACACCACTTCGGCACCCACGTCAGAACCATCCATGATGGCCACGTCGATGGCGTAAATGGTCAGGTCGTTGATGGCGTCGAAAGGAACACCCGCGATAAAGTCAACCGTTCCGTCTGCTGGAGTTTGACCCACAAACGTTCCGTTGTCACGACCGTACTGGTTCTCCACCACTTCGATGGCTTGAGTCGCAAGGTTGTCCTCCGGATACTCATCTGTGCTGTCTGCAGCAACGGTGTAGTCAAACTGGTAAGATCCCAAACCAGGCGCCTCCCAACCGAGGACACGCAAGGTGTCAATGGAACCGTACTCGATGTCCATGGCTTCGCTTGTGAAGTAACCGGTTCCGTCAGACACGGACAATGTGGCATTGGTCTGTGTCATTGTTCCCAGACCCTGGGCAGCTACTGCCAAGTCGAGGGCGGGCAACTGACTCTGTGGCCAAACGGAGGCTTCCCAAAGACCTGTAGTCAGGTAGTCGGTATAGCTCACGTAATCCGCGATGCGGAGGTCGTTCAATGGCGTGTCGAATGCGACGAAGTCGTCGACCATCCAAGCATAGCCCCACTGACCTACCCAGCGCCAACGGAAGTAAACCGTGGCTTCGTCACCTGCGATGTCGCCGATGTCAAAACGAATGGTGGTTGGGTTGTCGGTCTCGTCCGCGCGCTCAAAAGTTGGGAAGATCTCGTAGCGGGCAGCCACAGTGTCGTCACCGAGTACAACGTAACCTTCCTCCTCTTCGAGGGTTTCTGGATCGGACCAGTTCACGCCGTCAACGGAAATCTCGAGGTAACAACGCTCGATGTCGGTGGTGTTGTCCCAGCAACGGTAGCGGTTCTCAAACTCAACCGTTACAAAAGGGTGACCGGTAAAGTCAATGGCCTCGTCGATAGAGAACCAGCAGTTCTCGACCCATGCCGTCTCGTAGGCCTCATCCGCTCCAAACAAGTCGGAGTCCACCATCACAAAACCATCGTCTGCTGTGGTAAAGTTGGGGCTTGGAGAAGCTGAATTGGCTGTTCCGCCGGCCCAACCGTTATATGGACCGCTGGGTCCCTCGGTTGTGCATTCAAAGTTGATGCCGTCAATGTAGTCGGCGTAACCGGCGTCATTGGCGTTGGTGAATGTGATGCCGGAGCAGTCTCCGAACGTATTCTGATAAATGATGTCACGTGTGTAATCCACGTGATTGCCTTCCATTGAACGGGAGGTGATGGCGCGGCCGGCGAACTCGCGGACCGGGGCTTGTGCCATAGCGACGCTCGAAACGAGCACGGCCATGACCAACAGGTAGAGGTGCTTCATACTGTATGGTGTTGGATTCGTTCGGCGAATATAGCCCGCGATTGCACCACAGCGAAAAGACCGGTTTACAAGCTGAGTGGTTCAGTGTAGAGCTCCACGCTTGGGCAGGTACAAACCAGGTTTCGGTCGCCATGGGCATTGTCGACCCTGGCCACCGCGGGCCAAAATTTCCGCGACTTCATAACAGGAACAGGATAAGCCGCCACCTCTCGTGAATAGGCATGATTCCACTCTGAGCTGGTGAGCTCCAATGCCGTGTGAGGCGCCATCCTGAGCGGATTGTCCTCCTTGTCAAAGCGACCTTCTTCGATTTCTCGAATCTCATTTCGGATTTCGACCATGGCCTCAATGAACCGGTCCAACTCGTCCAGTGATTCACTCTCCGTCGGTTCAATCATCAACGTTCCTGCAACAGGCCAACTGACGGTTGGCGCATGAAAACCGTAGTCAATGAGCCGCTTGGCAATGTCGGTCACTTCTATGCCAGCACTGGCTTTGAAAGGCCGACAATCAATGATCATTTCGTGGGCCACATTCCCTGAGTTTCCCTGATAAAGGATGTCGTAATGCCCGGTCAGTTTCGCCCTCAAGTAATTCGCATTGAGGATGGCCACTTCTGTGCTCCGACGCAGTCCAACCGGACCCAACAATCGGATGTAAGCATAAGAAATCAAGTGAATCAAGGCGCTTCCGAAGGGTGCTGCACTCACCGGGGCAATCGCCTGATCACCGCCAACCGAATCGAGTGGGTGGCTGGGCAAAAACGGCACCAAATGCTCCGCCACACCAATCGGCCCGACTCCCGGGCCACCACCACCATGGGGGATGGCAAAGGTTTTGTGCAAGTTCAAGTGACAAACATCCGCGCCAATGAGGCCAGGGCTCGTCAGGCCCACTTGAGCATTCATGTTGGCTCCATCCATGTAAATCTGACCTCCATGGGCATGCACCGCTTCTGTGACTTCGAGAATGTGCTCTTCAAACACCCCATGAGTAGAGGGATAGGTAATCATGAGCGCTCCCAAGCGGTCGGCGTGCGCCTCGGCCTTCTCCTTGAGCTCGTCGAGGTTGATGTTGCCGTGGCGATCGCAACCAACCACAACCACACGCATGCCGCACATCACGGCCGATGCAGGGTTGGTGCCGTGCGCCGATGACGGAATCAAGCACACATCTCTGTGGGCCTCTCCCCGAGAAGCGTGGTAAGCCCGAATAACCAACAACCCGGTGTATTCTCCTTGGGCTCCACTGTTGGGTTGTAGGCTCATTCCAGAGAACCCTGTGATTTCACAGAGGTACTGCTCGAGCTCAGCGATCATTTCTCTGGTTCCCACAGCCTGTGCCGGTGGGCAAAATGGATGCAGTTGCGCAAAAGAAGCCCACCCAATCGGCAGCAATTGCGTCGCCGCATTCAACTTCATGGTACAAGAACCCAAGGGAATCATCGCATGTGTAAGCGACAAGTCCTTGTTTTCAAGTTGCTTGAGATAGCGCATCATGGCCGTCTCGGACCGATGGCTATTGAAAACAGGGTGATGCAAATAATCGACATCCCGCAAAAGGGCGCCCAAATTTTCCGTGGCGCTCGCCTCACTCGGAGAAGGGACCGTCTGGAACCCCAAAATCTCGCACAAGTCTGTGAAGTCTTGAGGCAACATGCATTCGTGGAAGGCCACCCCTACATGTACCCCGTCGGGGAAGTACCGCAGGTTGATCTTTTTCCGTTCGGCACGTTCCAAAACACTGCCCATGTCTTCCATGGCAAACACGACGGTGTCAAAAAACCGGCTGTGCAAGGGCGCATAACCGGCAGCGGTACCGGCTTCGGCCAATGCAGTGGCCAACCCATGTACACGCTCTGCAATGGCCCGCAGACCTTCTGGACCATGGTACACTGCGTAGGAGCTGGCCATGACGGCCAATAAGCTTTGCGCAGTGCAAATGTTGGATGTGGCCTTGTCCCTGCGAATGTGTTGCTCTCGGGTTTGCAACGCCATTCGGTAAGCCACATTTCCCATGCGGTCTACCGACGCGCCAATGACCCGTCCGGGTACGTTTCTTTTGAATTCGAGTCGGGTTGCAAAAAAAGCGGCGTGTGGCCCCCCATATCCCATGGGAACACCAAAACGCTGACTGTTGCCAACCACAACATCGGCTCCCATCGAGCCTGGAGACGCAACTAAAGCGCAAGCCAACAAATCTGTGGCCACCACGACGCGGATGTCCTTGTCGTGCGCCTTGACAATGGTCTCATTCAACGGCTCCACACGTCCCTGATCCGAAGGATATTGAACGAACAATCCAAACGTCTGGTCATCCAGTCCAAAATCCGCTTCGGAACGTTGCTCAATTTGAATGCCCAGATGGACAGCGCGGGTTTGCAACACCGACCAAGTCTGCGGGAAAACGCCATCAGCCACCACAAAACGATTGACTCCAGCCTTCACGGCTTTTCGGCTTCTCGCATTGTACAGCATGGTCATCGCCTCTGCTGCTGCCGTGGCTTCGTCGAGCAAACTTGCATTGGCCATTTCCATGCCCGTCAGGTCACAGACCATGGTTTGGAAATTGAGCAATGCCTCCAAACGACCTTGCGCAATTTCGGCTTGGTACGGGGTATATGCCGTGTACCAACCCGGGTTCTCCAACACGTTTCTCCGAATCACACTGGGCACCTCGGTGGTGTGATACCCCATGCCAATGTGATTTCGAAACAACGTGTTCTTGGCCGCCAAACGGTCCACGTGTTCCAAGTATGCGGATTCAGCCATGGCCGGGGGCAAGTCCATGGTTTTCGGACTCAAAATGGCCTTGGGTATGGTGCGCGCAATGAGCGCGTCAATCGAATCATGACCGGTAACGGACAGCATTTCAAGCTGATCCTCGTCCCTCGGTCCGAGGTGTCGCTGAACAAAAGTTGAAGAAGCCATGGGGCAAAAGAATTCGTTACAAAACTAAAAGGAGGGAACACCACATCGTGCAACGTGTTCATAATCGTTTTGTCGTTGTGGGCTAATCTATTTTCCCCGTTCATGCGCGCCCCTCATTTGCTCTGGTCCAACGCTGTCATTGCTGCCGCTGCATCGGCATGCACAATGCGGACCCTTATTTTGATCGGCGTCGATGTCACCAACGCCCAATCTGTGGTCTTTTCTTTGGGTATTGGGGGTGCGGCTTGGCTGACTTACACCTGGCAGCGCCACGTGAAGTCCACCCGCACCCAAGGGCTCCGACCCGACCATTTGGCCTGGCACAAAAAACACTGGCGCACACTCAAAAAAACAGGCTGGTTTGCCGCGAATCTTGCCATTGTCCCACTTGTTCTCACCTTTCTCGAGCTCGAGTCAGGTGCATTGAACGCAGACCTAAATGTGCTTTTCGGTCTTGCTCTTGCTTTCGCAACTGCCCTCCTCTACGCCGGTCTGCCGGGCGAAAAGGGAAAACGATTCGCTTTGCGCCGTATTCCCGGCATGAAAATGATTTGGGTTGGCCTGAGCTGGACCGTCATTACCGCAGCTTGGCCAGCCTGGTGGAGTGGCGCCCTTTCCTCTCTGTCCACAACCGAATGGGCCACCATTCTGAGCGAACGTTTTTTTGTGATCACTGCCCTTACACTGCCTTTCGACCTGCGGGACCGTCAATGGGACCCGCCCACCATGCAAAACTGGACCCTCCGGTTGGGCCAGCGCGGCACCCGCCTCTTGGCAATGAGCTTCTTGATTTTGGCCGGTGCCTGCCTCGGGTTTTGGGGGCCAAACGCCCACGGCATGGCCATGGTTAGCTTACTCCCCATGGGCATCCTGGTCTTGTCCGCCAGAGAAAACCACTCCGAACAGCACTTTGGATGGCTCGATGGCCTTTTGGTCCTCGATGGACTCTGGATGTGGGGCTGGGTGTGGGCCTGTTGACGTCGGCACTCAATCAAAGACCGAGTCCAAGGCCGATTTAAAGATCTCCACCGCTTGGTCAATCACAGCATCGTCGTGCGCAGCTGACACGAAACCCACTTCGTAACCAGATGGTCCGAGGTAAACCCCTCTCTCCAAAAGCGCGGCGTGCAACTTCGAGAAATGCGCCATGCTGTCTGGATCAATCTCACTGCTTTTCCGAATGTGAATGCGGTCGCTGAAAGCCAGCCAAAAGATGCTCCCTCTGGTGAACATGCGCAGGGGCTGACCTTTTCGCTCTGCATGGGCCAAAATTGGATCTACCAACCGGCGCGTTCTGCGCTCTTGGTCTTCGTAAAATCCAGGTTGTAAGCATACCGACAATTGTCCTGCACCCGCTGCCATGGCCACCGGATTCCCGCTCAAGGTTCCCGCCTGATACACAGGCCCGACTGGCGCCACGTGGTCCATGATTTCGGCAGACGCCGCGTAAGCGCCCACTGGCATTCCCCCTCCGATGATTTTGCCAAAAGCCATCACGTCTGGACGAATGCCATAGTATTCTGCCGCGCCCCCAAAGGCCACACGAAACCCGCTAATGACCTCATCGAAGAGCAGCAGCACCCCGTATTTGTCGCACAAGTCGCGCACGCCTTGTAAGAACGAAGCGTCCTGGATCAGCAAGCCGTTGTTGGCCGGAATGGGCTCAATGGCCACCACGGCCAAGTCATCTGCATGCATTTTCATTGCCGCTTCAAGCGCAGGCAAATCGTTCAACGGCAAAACCAAGGTTTCCCTCGCATACGCTTCTGGAACACCGGCAGAAGTGGACGTCCCCAGCGTGGCCAAACCACTTCCAGCCTTCACAAGCAAGGCATCTACATGTCCGTGATAACACCCATCGAACTTCAAGATTTTGGTCTTGCCCGTCACGCCTCTCGCCAAGCGAATGGCACTCATGGCCGCCTCGGTGCCACTGGAAACAAACCGAATGCGTTCGGCAAATGGGTGATTGTCGAGAATCATGCCGCCCAATTCATTCTCGAGGCGTGTTGGCGTTCCAAACGAAGTGCCATCGGCCACCGCCTTGAGGATTCTGTCCTGGACAACGGGGTGCGCGTGGCCCAAAATCAGCGGACCCCACGAACAACAAAAGTCGATGTATTTCTGACCATCGGCATCCCAAATGTGAGGCCCTGAACCTTTGTCCATGAACAAGGGAGTGCCACCTACAGCGCCAAAAGCGCGAACCGGTGAATTCACGCCTCCTGGAAAACGGCGTTGCGCTTCTTCGAACAAGGCGGCACTCTGGGTGCGGGTATGATGAGGGGTATTGGCCATGTCAGTGGATTCAGTGCGAAATTAGCGCTCAGAGCCGCCAAGACGTTTCCTTTGTCGGACAAGAACTGAGCGACCCATGCCCCCTGTCATGCCAAACTGGAAAGAAGCCGACGCCTTTTTGAACGAAGCGCGCCAATTGGACGCTGCCGATCCACTCGCCTCCTTTCGCGACCATTTTCACCTCCCTCCCCATGGTGAAAAGCCGGCGTTGTACTTCACGGGCAACAGCTTGGGTCTTCAGCCAAAACGGGCGTCAGAGATCATTCAAACCGAACTTGACGACTGGAAGAGGTATGGTGTTGAAGGCCACTTCCAAGCCCAACGCCCTTGGGTCAACTACCACGCATTCGCCACCGATGACCTCGCCGCCATTGTGGGGGCCAACCCGCAGGAAGTGGTCGCCATGAATGCCCTGACAGTGAACCTGCACCTGTTGCTTGTTTCATTCTTTCGCCCCTCGGGCAACCGAACCCGGTTGATGATTGAAAAAGGGGCCTTTCCAAGCGACCGGTATGCCGCACTTTCTCAGTTGCGCATGCACGGCCTCGACCCTGAGGACAACCTGATTGAACTTGAACCTAGAGCCGGTGAACACGCCCTGCGCTCCGAGGACATCGAGGCCCGCATCACCCAAGAAGGGGATCGACTGGCGTGCGTCATGCTGTGCGGAGTTCAATACTACACGGGACAATGGATGCCCATGGCCGACATCACCAAAGCCGCCCACGCCGTCGGCGCAACGTGCGGATTTGACCTCGCACATGCCGTGGGCAACGTCCCCATGCAATTGCACGACTGGAATGTGGACTTCGCGTGCTGGTGCGGCTACAAGTACTTGAATGGCGGCCCGGGCTGCACCGCTGGCGCTTTTGTCCATGACCGCCACGCAAACAAACCCGAGCTCCCCCGACTCGAAGGGTGGTGGGGACATGCCGAAAGCCGGCGCTTCTTGATGGAGCCTGATTTCGACCTCATGCCCGGCGCCGAAGGATGGCAAACCTCCAATGCCCCTGTGTTGAACATGGCTGCCATGCTGGCGTCTCTCGAAGAGTTTAGGGCTGCAGGCATGGACAGGCTCCGAACCAAATCACTTGCACTCACCGCCTTTCTCGAACGCGGGATTCACGCCGTTGCCAAGGCCACAGGTTCTTCACTCGAAATCCTGACCCCTGCCGACCCCGACGCAAGGGGATGTCAACTCAGTGTGGTGGCCCATGGAAAAGGCAAAGCCCTCTTCGACCACCTCACCGAAAACGGCGTGATTGTAGACTGGCGTGAGCCCGCCGTAATCCGCATGGCCCCTGTCCCCTTGTACAACCGGTTTGCCGATGTCGCAGAATTCTTGGTCATACTCGAACAAGGCCTCCAAGAGTCAAAGTAGATTGCACCCATGAAGAGCATGCGATACGTCGTGATTGGAATCGGCAAGTACGGTTCCAGAATCGCCTTGGAGATGGCCGGCCGTGGCGCCGAGGTCTTTGCCATTGACTGCGTGGAAGAGCGGGTCGAAAATGTGGCCGACGATGTGGCCTTGGCCATTACCATGGACTCCACAGACCCCAAAGCCCTCCGGAGTCAAAAACTCGAAGAACTCGATGCCGCCGTTGTGGCCATTGGCGAAAACTTCGAAGCCACGGTGCTTACGACACTCAACTTGATGGATCTGGGCATCCCTAGGGTCATTGTCCGCGCCTCTGGAAGAGACCAAGAACGCATCTTGAGAAAGCTTGGCGTTCAGGAAATTCTGGCCCCTGAAACTGAGTTTGCCAGCTTGGTGGCCGAGCGGTTAATGAACCCCAACCTGCGTGGTTTTTTAGAATTGCCCGATGACTTTGAGATTGCGGAGATTCAAGCGCCAACAGGTTGCGTAGGACGCACTTTAGGAGAAATCGACCTCACCAACCGTTATGAATTGCGGTTGATCACCATTCGAAGAACCTATTCCGAGGAAGGAGAAGATCGAGAACACTTGATTGGCATTCCCAGACCGGACACCGAAGTGCAACAGACTGACACCTTGGTCGTTTTTGGCACCCTTGGCAACGTCAATCGCCTGCTCGAGGTCAACGAATAAGGGTAAAGGAACCCACCTTTTCCCGGAGTGCACGAAGCGTTACCCCGTCCTGATCCAACGGTCGCCAAACTGCCCGGAAAGCGTACAAAGCCCCTGGGGCCAACGCTCCACTCGGCAAACTTCCGTCCCACCGGTTGTCCAACGACTCGGCGTGGAACACTTGGAAACCCCATCGATTGAAAATGGACAATTCAAACAGTCCAATGGCGTCGCCATATCCACCAAAGAAGTCGTTGACCATGTCTCCGTCTGGCGTAAACGCCGTTGGGAAGTAGACGCTGTCCTGAGGGCAGAAATCAATCAGTTCAATGCTGGCGGAGTCTTGACACCCATTGGCCAGCAACGTCAAGGTGACGCTGTAGGTCCCTGCTTCGGACAGCAAAGCACCGGGCTGGTCAGATCCGGTCGACCACAAAAAGGAAACATCAGGTTGACTCACATCTATCCATATGGGGCCTTCTTCGTCCAAACACAACGTTGTGTCTTCGGCCAAGCCTGGCACGGGAGAAGGCAAATACGTGGGCGAGATCGATGCAGATCCAGTGCATCCCGTAATGTCCACTGCGATGGCTTCGTAGAGTCCGGGTCCAGTGACCTCAATGGTCGTGCCCGCCTCTCCTGTCGACCAACCGACACCCGCAATGGTGGTATCGGATGTCACATTGGCCGTGATCGTCATGGGCGCCCCTTCGCACGCCTCGTCTCCTGCCAAGAGGTCAATCGTGGGGTTGGTGTAAATGGCAATGGACACCGAATCTGTCCGTTCACAACCCGCCGAGTTCAAAGCCGTCACCCAAAACAGCCCACTTGAGTCCGCGACCAGTGTTTGAACACTGTCTCCTGTGCTCCACGTGATCTCCTCGAATGCGGGGTTTAAACCACAATCCAAGACGGCGGATTCTCCTTCACACAGCTCTTGGTCGGGTCCCAAGTCAATTGGAGCCACGTTGGCCGTTACAAAAATGCTGTCGGTATACGTGCACCCGCCCGGAGGGCTCGTGGTTGCGGTGACCTGATACCACTGATCCACATCCACAAGCAATTGAGGCGTGGCCGTTTCCGCATCCAACAAAAGCAGAGAGGGCTCCCAGTTCCAACTGATTCCCGGCATCGCCTGCGCCTCTGCAGAAGGCTGCAGGGTAAACCCATAGAGGTCACAAACCAATGTGTCATCGGGCAAACCGATGTCCACCGCCTCCGCCACTTGAACCGAAATTGTGTCGGTCCAGGTGCAATTGTTCACCAGGTCTAAGGCCACACACCAAATGGTAACCGTGCTGTCAAAAACCGTTTCGAAGCTCTGTGTATCGGTTCCCCCCAAGAGGTCAAAAGGATACCAACTGAAATTAAAGTTGTCCGGATTGGCGTCCGCTGGGTTCGCATAACCTTGCGCAACATTGATGTAGACAAACGTCTCTTGCGCCTCACAGACATAGTTCGGGTTGGTCGAGACGTAAGGAAATCCACTTCCCGTCGACACACACGGGTCTTGCGCGGCCAAGTGGAATGTGCACGCCAACAAAATGGCGACTGTCCAAAAAACGTGTCTGTATGCGCTTAGCATTCCCCAAAATTAACCCGCTCATGTCCCTTTTTACACGGGATGAGGGTCGGTCATCAAATCAAGGCCGTGGAAGAAGGCCGCTGGTCAATTCAATTTCCCAACCGGCGCGAACCGTGACCTCCTTGGCCACCACCTCCACCCGCTCCGCGTGTCGCCTCTGAATGGGGTCTGTCCCTGTCCATCTGCCGTTCCCGTCTTCATCATCAATCCGCACCAAACCGTACTGCCCGGGCGGCAAACCAGAAAACCGACTGCTTGGGTCCAACCGCAAATTGTACAATGGCGCCCCCTTACCATCGGTCAGAACATGCAAGACGCGGCCTGAATCAAGAAGGGTTGAATCCATCGTCAACAAAATGGACCCCGTGGCATTCTCTCCCAAGGCCATGAAAGACAACCGCAACGTGTCCTTATTGCCAGAACCTCTCCGCGTCAGCGCCCCGGGCTCCAATTCGATTTGATAACGCGCCTCGTGCACCAAGGGCGCGTAACACAACCGAGCCCCTTCCAAATGAAGCCCGGTCCGGTCCAAACGCACGGTATCTCCGTCCAAAATCTGAACCCCAGAACACAATGTCGTATCCAACCGGTCAGCCAAGGGGGCCAACCGAAGGGACAGCCCATCTGAAGGGGCCAACTTTCCTTGAGGAGACTCCACCAAAACGGGACCACGCGCAGGACCAACCTCTCGGAATGTCAAAGTGTCCGTGCCTGCTGGATGCTTTAACTGCCAAAGACCACTGACTTCACCCGGGTCAAAATTGGGAAACTCACTCCAAACACTGTCGCCTTCAACGTGCAATACAACCGCAGAATCAGGGCCCAAAAGCGCAAGGCCCAACTCGGCCTCGAGCGGTCCATCAGGTCCAGACATCCACTCGGTCAACCCTTCAATTTTTGCGCGCCAATACCCACTTGAATCGACGGCGGATCCGCTCACATACGTGATGGCCTGTCTGGGTGGCGTGCCCATCTTAAAGGTTGACGCTTGAACTGAAGTGTCCTTTGTTAGCGTCGGCATTGGGGCTTCTAACCACGCCACAGCCTCTCCAGCATCTGCCAAATAATTGCCGTTGACGTCGTCTAAGACCAACGCCGAAAACTGACCCTCGGGCAAAAACCCAATCTCGAAGCGTCCACTGTCCAAGACCAGCCCAACATAATCGGGAAGCGGACGCAAGGAGTCCGGCAAGAAAAAATTGGTGGCCACAGCAGGCAAAGAATCTGCATACAGCAGCACCCGCGCCCCAGAAAAAGGCAGGCCTGTCCAAGCGTCCACCACTTCGCCATCAACGCGTCCCGAATCCAATACATCTCCCGTCGCAAAAACATGGGTCAGACCCGCCGCTACATTGGATTCGCGCAGGTCCACCACCGCCTCACCAAATTGAACGACGTAGGTCCGATTTGGCATCAACCCCTCGCCCAAATCCACCAAAATCGAACGGCCCTTCACCAACAATCTCGGCGATTCTGGCAATGGCGGCGAAACCAAGACTTGCCTTCGGGCATCCTTCAGCTTTACAAACTCATCGAACGTCAATCGAAGCGCTGAGCCCGAAAACCCCGTCTGCCCAAAAGGAGGGTTGGCGTCCACCACAACCGGCGGTGCCTTGTCCGTCTCCCCGCCCCCTGGCGAACCCACCTGGGCACACCCCAAAAAGAGCGCGACCAAACACAGCCATCCGGCGCCTACCCAAAGCTTATTCTTCATGGCTCACGGAAATCAAACGGTGCGCATTCGCATCCAAAAGTCGTTGCATTCGAGCGGCATCTTCAGCTTCAAAATCATCTGGAATTGCACTGTCTACATCAAAAACTGCCCTCACTGCCCCTGCAGCATCTCGGACAGGCAAAACCAATTCACTTTGGCTAAGTGGGCTGCATGCGATGTGTCCAGAAAAAGCATGGACGTCGGGCACCACCACAGCCGCGTTACTGGACCAAGCTTCAGCACAAACGCCTTTGCCCTTTGGCAGACGCGTGCACGCCACCGGGCCCTGAAAGGGACCCAGTACCAATTCTTGGTCCAACACCCGGTAAAAACCCACCCAATGCCATCCAAACGCAGCGTGAACAATGGCAGCGAAATTGGCCTGATTGGCCACCACATCACCATCGGTTAACAAAGCTGGACACTGCATGTCCAGTTGATCGTATCGATCAGCTCGGGAACTGGAAAGGTCAAAGCTGGATGCCATAGACATGAGGCGAAGTTCGCCATTCGACAAGGAAGACTCAGAGCAAGGTTGGCATGGGGGCACGAACAGACACACCCAAGACCCTCGACACCGATTCTGAAAAGATCCTGCATGTCTCCGGCGTGGCCACACTGTCGGGCTGGTGCACCAAAAAATCCACCGATTGCAAGCCCTGCGCCCGCCACGCCTTAAGCCGATGACACCACGCTTCCATCCTCTCCTGGTCCGATGGATGGCCCGCGTAACCGCCAAACCTCAAAAGCAAAAAGGGGGCTGTCATGCGCATGTGAACCGCATCCCGCCGCAAAGCTGTGTCGCTGATTACCGCTCCCATTCCCAAGGCCAAGAGGGTTTGCCATGTGGCCTCTGCCTCGGGCCCGCCTTCGAACCAATCGGGATGCCTAAACTCCACCGCAACCTCCAATTCTCGGGGCCATTCATGGAGGTAGGCAATCAGCTTCGGCGCGTGCTTCGGAGAAAAGTGGGGCGGAAGTTGAATGAAGGCTGGGCCTCGCTTTTTGCCCAAGGCCAGCATGCCTTTTATAAAGTCATCGGTGGGGCCAACACAATCGTTAAAGCGGCGGTAATGGCTAATGATCGCAGGAAACTTTGGACAAAACCGAAAGTCTTCGGGCATGGACTCCGCCCATTGTGCCATCCGTTCTGGCGGATGGATCCGGTAGTGCGTGGCATTCAATTCTATGGTGCCAAACGCCGCACCATAATGAACAGGCCACGTGCGTTGCGGCTCCTTTGCCGGGTACACCGATCCTCTCCAAGGACGAATGGTCCACATGGTTCCACCAGCACGGACAGCGAAAGAAGCCTGTGGGCCCAACCCTGCACTCAAGCCGACTGAGGTGTCGACATGATCTTCGGGCAGGGAGAAGTCCACCGAAGGCAGCAACGCCACCTCATCCTCTTCGGGAATTTTACCATACTTCACAGCCACAAAGAAAATGGCTTCAACCGTGCATCGCACATCCAGAGGGCATGAAGGCGTGCGAAACTTGCCCCCATGCCACGCATTGCCCCTCTTTTCGCCGCGGCACTGCTTCCCCGGAGATGCGCTTGCTGCAGTACACCCCTGACCCCGCATGAACGCGATTGGTGTGGCCCCTGCGCCTTTGACTGGACGCGATGCTCCAACAAGCGGACTGACCGATTCTCCGGAGGTCTAAATTGGGCTTTCGAGTGGTCCTGGCTTCAAAATGGCCCCCGGCGAATGGAGTCGGCACTGGTCCACAGGATGAAATATGGAGGCCTCCCCAATTTGGGCGTCCACATTGGTGAGGCCATGGCTGCGGAATGCCCAGTATTTCACAGGGGTTCTCTCGATAAATGGGCCATGATTCCCATCCCCCTTCACCACAAAAAACAACGGCAACGTGGCTTCAACCAAAGCCAAATGCTCGCCAAAGGGTGGGGAAACGCTTGGAAAATGCCTTTGGAACACGCCCTGGTTCGGCCCACTTCGGGCCGGTCACTCACTCGGCTCGGAAAATCACAACGGCTGATTCAAACGGAAGGCCTTTACCATCCTGCACCAAAGCTCCCAGATGGATGGGCGTCCACGCTGCATGGCTGCGTCCTCATCGACGATGTGATCACCACCGGAGCCACACTTGAAGCGGCCTATTCCGCAGTTCGACTCTTTTGGAAAGGGCCCTTGGGATTCGCAACCGTACTGGATTCGAATCAATGAATCACAGCAAACCAAATTGGTGAAAATGATGGGCGGTGTGGTGCCGGACGACGGCACGGACATCCCGTGCATTCATGGGACCATAAATCGAATGACAAACCGTGCCTTCCAAGGCCTCAACCTCCAAGAGACATTGCGCAAGTCTGCTTCTCTCCTTCAAAAAATCCAAATCCATTTCCTCCCGAATCCGCAAGAGCGGAAGCGTACCCAAGTTGCGTGGGGTCTCTCCCCTGGTCTGGGTAAGAAAACGACGCAAAAAAGGAGGGCCAGCAAAACGGGAGACCCACCGAGTCCACCATGGAACCTCAGACCTGCCGAGATAGAGGTCCGTAAACCAAGAACAATGCCGCAACATCTGGGAAGCGTTCATCCTGCCCCAATCAGGGCGCGTGCCCTTCTCCAATCCGGGCAATGCAGCAACAAGTTCTGATTCTAAGGGCGTGTCATTCGAGACCTCTGGAAGGATGAGGGTTCTTGTGACCGCTTCGTTCATGCCAGCCTGCAATCAAGCATCTTCTTGAATCTGCCAACCTTCGGTCAGAAGCGCCTCCGCCTTCTTGTACTTCAACTCCTGAACCTCATTGCCTCTCCGAATCGTGACAAGGTCATTGCGGCCATATTTCTTCTCGCTGCGGATGGGCTGCATGGGCTTTGGGGGCGGAGGCACACCGGGAACGCCTGCGCCACCTCCTACTCCAGGGCGACCCTGCGCTCCAGCCTGAGCACGTGCGGCGGCAATGCGTTGCTCGTTGAGGTTTTGGACCCCCTGCTTGGACGT
>CBFHQM010000004.1:144883-154150 GCA_965657965.1 uncultured Flavobacteriales bacterium
AGGACGCGCAGAAGGCGCCCGACGGACCTGATCCGGCTGGCTAGGCAACTGGCACTTGAGCAAGAAGCTCGCCACGTCTTGGTTCATCTTGCGCACCATGTGCTTGAAAAGCTCATAGGACTCAAACTTGTAAATCAGCAGAGGGTCCTTTTGCTCAAAACGCGCGTGCTGCACATTGGAGCGCAAATCGTCCATGTTGCGCAAGTGCTCCTTCCAGAGTTGATCCAAAACACCCAAGACCACCGACTTCTCGAGCTCGTCAACCAAGGTGGTTCCCGAAGAGTCGACCGCTTCTTGAATGTTGGTTAGCACCTGCATGTTGCGCCGTCCGTCCGTGAAAGGAACCGCAATGTTGACGAACTGGTTGGAATCATCTTCCAAAACCCGCTGGATCACGGGCGTCGCATGGGTCGCCAATGAAGCCATGCGCTGGTGATAGTGCTTTTCTGCAGTTTGATGCAGCGACTGCGACTGGGCCTCGGGAGCGCCCGTTCCAAAGTCATTGGAAGAGAATGGCGGGTCAACACCCAACTCCGCCAAACTGCGAATGCGAAGACCTTCATAATCCTTGGAGGCCAAGAACTCGGTGATGAGCGCATCGGACAACTCATAGAACATGCCCGAGATGTCAAACTTCAAACGCTCCCCATGGAGGGCGTTTCGCCTTCTGCGGTAAATGACCTCCCGCTGGCTGTTCATGACGTCATCGTACTCCAGCAAGCGCTTTCGAATGCCGAAGTTGTTCTCTTCCACTTTCCGCTGCGCGCGCTCAATGGATTTTGTGATCATGGAGTGCTGAATGACCTCGCCATCCTTGTGGCCGAGACGGTCCATCATTTTGGACACCCGCTCACTTTGGAAGAGGCGCATCAAATCGTCTTCCAATGACACATAAAACTGACTGCTTCCTGGGTCACCTTGACGGCCCGAACGGCCTCTCAACTGCCGGTCAACACGTCGGCTGTCGTGACGCTCTGTGCCAATGATGGCCAAGCCCCCCGATGCTTTCACCGCATCGCTCAATTTGATGTCCGTGCCTCGACCGGCCATGTTGGTGGCGATGGTCACTGCTCCGGGCTGTCCCGCCTTGGCCACCACTTCCGCTTCTGCCTGGTGACGCTTCGCGTTGAGCACTTGGTGCTCAATCTTTCGAATGTCGAGCATCCGGCTCAACAACTCACTGACCTCGACCGTTGTGGTGCCCACCAGCACTGGCCGGCCGGCATCGCGCAACTTTACCACATCATCGATCACCGCATTGAACTTCTCCCGCTTGGTCTTATAGACCATGTCGTCGTCGTCGTTCCGCTGGATGGGACGGTTGGTGGGAATGCTCATGACATCCAACTCATAGATGTCCCACAGCTCTTGTGCTTCTGTTTCCGCTGTACCGGTCATGCCCGAAAGCTTGTGGTACATGCGGAAGTAGTTCTGGAGCGTGATGGTCGCATAGGTTTGTGTCGCAGCCTCGATGCGCACACCCTCCTTGGCCTCGATGGCTTGGTGCAAGCCATCTGAATACCTCCGGCCTTCCATGATTCTGCCGGTCTGCTCGTCCACGATCTTGACCTTGTTGTCCATGACCACGTAATCGATGTCTTTTTCGAACAACGCGTAGGACTTCAAGAGCTGGTTCATGGTGTGGAGACGGGCGGACTTCACCCCTTGTTCGCGGAACAATTCCTCCCGCTTTTCCTGCTTCACGGCGTCTGAATCCGCAGAAGCGTCAATCTCCACCAAGGTGCCCGGTACATCGGGCATGGTAAAGAAATGGTCGTCCTCCATGTTGGCCGTCAACGTCGCGATGCCCAATTCCGTGAGCTCCACTTGATTCTGCTTTTCATCGATCACGAAGAAGAGCTCCTCGTCCGCCTCCGGCATCATCCGTTTGTTGTCCTGCAGGTAAAAACCCTCCGTCTTGAGCATTTGCTGACGAATGCCTTCCTCGCTCAAAAACTTGATGAGCGACTTGGTTTTGGGAAGGCCACGATAGGCGCGGAACAAAGACAAGCCCCCTGTACGGGTCGTCTCCTTGTCCGAACTTCCATCGCCCAATTTTTTCTTGGCATCCGTGATGAAGCCATTGACTGCTTGCTTCTGCTTTTGAACCAACTGAACCACTTTGGGTCGCAACTGCTCAAATTCATGCTCGTCTCCCTTGGGTGTGGGGCCAGAGATGATCAACGGAGTCCTTGCCTCGTCAATCAACACGCTGTCGACCTCGTCTACAATGGCATAATGGTGCTTTTGCTGAACCAATTGGTCCGTGCGCATGGCCATGTTGTCTCGGAGGTAGTCAAAACCAAACTCGTTGTTGGTTCCATAAACCACGTCGCATCGGTAAGCTTCACGACGGGCTTCTGAATTGGGCTGGTGCTTGTCGATGCAATCCACCGTCAAACCATGAAATTGGAAAATCGGCCCCATCCATTCCGAGTCTCTTCTGGCGAGATAATCGTTGACCGTGACCAAATGCACTCCGCGTCCGGTCAAGGCATTCAAAAACACCGGCAATGTGGCCACCAGCGTCTTGCCCTCTCCAGTTTGCATCTCCGCGACTTTGCCGCGGTGCAGAGCCACACCGCCAATCAATTGGACATCGTAATGGACCATGTTCCATTCGACTTCAGACCCTGCTGCATTCCACGTCCGGGCCCAAAACGCTCGGTCGCCTTCCACACGCACAAAATCACGACTGGCTGCGAGGTCCCGGTCCATTTCCGATGCGGAAACGTCAATGTCTTCAACCGCCGAAAACCGCTTTGCCGTCTCTTTGAGCAAGGCAAAACCTTCGGGCAAGACCTCCTCCAAGACCTCCTCCAGCTTCTCGTCTATTTCCTTACTCAGTCCATCGACTTGATCATAAATCACCTCTTTGGCCTCAAAGGGCATGGAGGGGTTGGTGGTCACCTGCGCCTTCAGCTGCTCAGATTCAGTCACCAAATCTTGAACATGGGCCAAGATCCGACGCTTTAAGTCTGCACTGCGCTCACGTAAACCGTCGGCCGTCAAAGCGGCCATCTCAGACTCGTGCGATTTGATGGCTTCAATTGCAGGCTCGATGGCCTGAACATCTGAGGCCGCCTTGTCGCCAACCAGGCGCTTCACGAGTTTATTAAAAGCTCCAATCATGGGGTTCTTCATCTTCCCTCAAGGCCGTACAAAAAATTTGGATGGCCCTGCAAGGGTGTGGACAAAATTAAGGGTGAACAGCACGTCAATCCTTCCCAAAGGATGCAACAGAACGATTGAGTTTTCAGGCCCAAGCGCACCGTCATTATGGACAAATCACCCATGTCTCCATCCACACCACCTGCGACCCTATGAACAAATCAAGTTGCTCTAAATCAGTAGTTTAAGTTAAGTTTTTAAGGCCGTGTTGACAAAAGAACCGCCCTGTTCATCCTTTGCGATTGCCAATCCAAGAAGCCCTGCGCAGATTTGAGGTTCCTCCAATTGTGCGCTTTGGACCTTCATTCAAAGCCTCAAAAACCCACATCGCAAGCATCATGAACGACGAGCAAACCGGCACTCCCCAAGACGCAAACGAACAATTGACCGCAGCTGCACCCGCAGGTGAACAGATGGCCATTGATGCTGTGCTTCCAGAAAACACCACTGTTTCTGAACCCATTTTGGAGGACAACCCCAATCGCTTTGTCCTGTTCCCCATCGAGCACGACGACATCTGGAATTTCTACAAGAAGTCAGAAGCCAGCTTTTGGACAGCCGAAGAAATTGATCTCGCTGCCGACCTTGTGGATTGGAGCGAAAAGCTGAACGACAACGAGCGCTACTTCATCAAGCACATCCTGGCCTTCTTTGCAGCTTCCGATGGCATCGTGAATGAAAACCTAGCCGAGAATTTTGTTGCAGAAGTGCAATACACCGAAGCCAAGTTCTTCTACGGGTTCCAAATCATGATGGAAAACATCCACTCGGAGACCTACTCCCTGTTGATCGACACCTACATCAAGGACAAAGAGGAAAAGAACCACTTGTTTAACGCGATTGAAACCCTCGATTGCGTCAAAAAGAAAGCGGACTGGGCTCTTCAATGGATTGACAACGGCAGTTTTGCCGAGCGCATTGTCGCTTTTGCAGCCGTTGAAGGCATCTTCTTTAGCGGAAGTTTTTGCTCCATTTTCTGGCTCAAGAAGCGCGGCCTCATGCCCGGATTGAGCTTCTCGAACGAATTGATTTCTCGTGACGAAGGCATGCACTGCGATTTCGCCTGCTTGCTCTACACACGTCACCTGGTCAACAAACTGCCCAAATCCAAGATTGAAAAAATCATCAAGGACGCAGTGGCCATCGAGAAAGAGTTTGTCTGCGACGCTCTTCCCGTTCGCCTCATCGGAATGAACTCCGATTTGATGAGCCAGTACATCGAATTCGTAGCTGACCGCCTTTTGGCCGAGTTGGGCAACGATAAGATTTACAACACAACGAACCCATTCGACTTTATGGAGATGATTTCCCTTCAAGGAAAAACGAACTTCTTCGAAAAGCGCGTAGCCGAGTACCAAAAGGCTGGAGTCAACAAAACCGGGGACGATCAAGGTGCCAAAGGGTTTACCCTCGACGCCGACTTCTGATATCCACGGGGGGATGGTTCAAAACTGTCTCCTCCCGTTGTCTCTATTCCGTCTGAATTCTTCCCATATTGAAACAGGCGGAAGTGGAACACGACTCTGACCTCAGCGTCGAATTCCACACCGAACAAAAGAACTGCTTGAACCAAAATCCGTCGGGGGTCCTTGTCCCCTCGAACTACGAATCATCACCTTCATATTGAAGGTCAAAGACTGCTGATTACACCATATGTATGTCGTCAAACGGGATGGACGCCGCGAACAGGTCCAATTCGACAAAATCACCGCCAGGGTGAAGAAGCTTTGTTACGGACTCCATGCCAACGTGGATCCCGTTTCAGTTGCCATGCGTGTCATCGAGGGTGTTTATGATGGTGTAACCACCTCTGAGCTCGACAACCTTGCCGCCGAAGTCGCAGCAACCAACGCCGTTAACCACCCTGACTACGCTCAACTCGCATCGAGAATTGCGGTATCCAACCTTCACAAAACGACCAAAAAGTCGTTCACTGAGGTCATGCAGGAACTGCACACCTATCGCGATCCCGTGACCGACGAGCCCGCCTCTTTGGTCGCCGATGATGTGATGGAAATCATCGATGCCAACGCCGAAGCGTTGGACTCAGCCATCATTTATGACCGCGATTTCAGCTACGACTACTTCGGGTTCAAAACGCTCGAACGCTCCTACCTACTGAAGGTCGACGGCAAAGTCGCAGAGCGTCCACAGCAAATGCTCATGCGGGTTTCTGTGGGCATTCACAAAGACGACGTCGACAGCGCCATCAAAACGTACAACATGATGTCCGAGGGCTGGTTTACCCACGCCACTCCGACCTTGTTCAACGCCGGCACACCGAAGCCACAAATGTCGAGCTGCTTCCTCCTCACCATGCAAGAGGACAGCATTAGCGGCATCTACGACACCCTCCAGCAGTGCGCCAAAATCTCGCAAAATGCAGGCGGAATTGGTTTGGCCATTCACGACGTTCGGGCCACAGGCTCCTACATCCGTGGCACCAACGGAACGTCCAACGGCATCGTGCCGATGCTCCGTGTTTTCAACGACACAGCGCGCTATGTAGACCAAGGCGGCGGCAAGAGAAAAGGCTCATTTGCCATTTACATTGAACCATGGCACGCCGATGTGTTTGACTTCCTCGACCTGAAAAAGAACCACGGAAAGGAAGAGCAGCGTGCGCGCGACCTCTTCTACGCATTGTGGGTGCCCGACCTCTTTATGAAGCGGGTTGAGTCAGATGGCGATTGGACTTTGATGTGTCCCAATGAGTGCCCAGGACTGTCCGACACGTGGGGCGACGAGTTTGAAGCGTTGTACGAGAAGTACGAAGCTGAAGGCAAAGGCCGCAAAACCATCAAGGCTCAGGAACTCTGGTTCAAAGTGGTGGAAAGCCAGATTGAAACCGGTGTCCCTTACATGTTGTACAAGGATGCCGCCAACGGAAAGTCCAACCAACAGAATTTGGGCACCATCCGTTCGTCCAACTTGTGCACCGAGATCATGGAGTACACTTCCAAGGACGAAGTGGCAGTGTGCAACTTGGCCTCTGTAGCGTTGCCCAAGTTTGTCACTGAGGATGGCGCGTTCGATCACGATAAGTTGTTTGAAGTCACCTATCAGGTAACACGCAACCTCAACCGTGTCATCGACCGCAACTATTATCCCATCATCGAAGCGCGGAATTCCAACATGCGTCACCGTCCTGTGGGACTGGGTGTCCAAGGGTTGGCCGACGCGTTCATTTTGATGCGTTACCCATTTGATTCGGACGAAGCCAAGCAACTCAATAAGGACATCTTCGAGACCATCTACTATGCCGCCTGCTGCGCGTCAAAGGACATGGCCATCGATGAAGGCCCCTATGAGACGTTCGAAGGTTCCCCCGCTTCCAAGGGCGAACTGCAATTCGACATGTGGGGCGTTACACCAAGCGATCGCTGGGAATGGGACATTCTCAAGGAGGAGATCAAGGAGAAGGGCATGCGCAACAGCCTGCTTGTTGCTCCGATGCCGACGGCTTCCACCGCCCAAATTCTCGGAAACAACGAGTGTTTCGAGCCCTACACCTCCAACATCTACACCCGCCGTACTCTGAGCGGAGAGTTCATCATCGTCAATAAGCACCTTTTGCGCGACTTGACCCGTCTCGGACTTTGGGACGAAACGATGAAGAATCAACTCATTGCAGCCAACGGTTCCATTCAGTCCATCCCCAACATTCCCGAGAACCTCAAACTTCTCTATCGCACGTCGTGGGAGATTTCACAACGTGCAATCTTGGACATGGCCGCCGACCGTGGTGCCTTCATTTGTCAGTCTCAGTCACTCAACGTGTTCATGGAAAATGCCAGTGCACCGAAGTTGACTTCCATGCACTTTCACGCTTGGCGTTCCGGTCTGAAAACAGGCATGTATTACCTGAGAACGAAGGCCGCTACCGACGCGATCAAGTTCACAGTAGACAAGAAATACAAGGATCAACCTGTGGAAGCTGAAGTCGTTCAGGAGGTCAAAGACGTGGCCGAAATGAGCCATGAAGAGCAAGTCGCGGCCTGCTCTATCGACAACGGTCCAGACTGCGAAATGTGCAGTGGCTGATCAGATTCAACCCCAACTGAAAAAAGCGGTGCTCCATTGAGCGCCGCTTTTTTTTTGCCCATCGGTGACCTCATCCAAACCCAATGAAGCCCAAATCAGTTTTCGATTGCCTTGCCTGTACGACCTTTGCACCGCAGTGCAGACAGGACACCTCCATATCGTCAGCCTTCACCACCGAAATGCGCCCATTGAGCGCATCGGTCAATTGCATGTGCCCGAAGACCGTCAAGAAGGCTTCCTGAGCCAGCTCAAAACGAACCTCGGCCTGCAAGGCATCGCCTATCTGACCACCTGCAATCGGGTGGAGTTCATCATGGTAGACGACGCCTATTTCTGTATGGGTCGCCTTCAACAGCTGTTTCAGGCCTTTGATCCCAATGCTGACGACATGCGAGAGTTGATGTCCTCGGCCATGGTCCTCCACGGCGAAGATGCTGTCCGACACTTGCTTCGCGTTGGTGGTGGTTTGGAGTCTATGGTTCTTGGGGAGCGCGAAATCCTGACACAACTTCGGTTGTCCATGGAAAAGTCCCACGCCGGTGGAAAATCGCCGGGGACCAGCTGCGCATCACGGAGCGCATCGCTGTCGAAACTGCCAAACGCATTTTCACCGAGACCGACATTGCTCGGCGAAGCGTCTCTGTGAACGCGCTGGGCTGGAAAGCCTTCAAGGATTGGAACATCGCAACCAATGCGCCCATTTTGATGATTGGCGCGGGTCAAACCAATGCCAACATTGCCCGCTACTTGGCCAAGGATGGATACAGCCAAGTGCGCGTTCTCAACCGCACGTCGGACAAAGCCGAAGCACTTGCGCAATCCAGGCAATGGTCTTGGGGCAACATGGACGCGCTGGACAGTGCCTTGCAACATGGTCCTGCTGCCATTTTCCTCTGCACCGGCAGTGACAATGCCATCTTAGACGCCCACGCCAAGGCACAACTGCCCGAAGGCAAAGCCCTTCGTGTATTGGACTTGAGTGTTCCCTCCGGTGTTCACGTGGACTTTAGAAAACAGAGACAACACCACTGTCGTTGGCATTGCGGAACTAAAACCACTCGCCGACAAAAATGCAGAAGGCCGAAGGGCCGCACTTGGCGATTGTCACCGCATCATCGAAGAGGGCATGGAGGACTTGTCCTCTCGCTTGCAACAGCGTCAAGTCGAGATCGCCCTTCGCGAATTGCCTGAATTGCTTGCCGCCGTGCGCAGTACGGCATTGGGCGAAGTGTTCTCGGATGAGTTGGCCCAACTCGATGAGGATTCCCGGGATTTGGTCGACCGCATTGTGACCTATCTCGAAAAAAAATACGTTTCGTTGCCCATGAAGCTCGCCAAAGAGGTTGTGATGGATCAATTGGACAAGGCCTAATCCATGGCCAAACCTCCACACTTCAAGATTGGCACTCGCGGCAGTGATCTCGCCCTGTGGCAAGCCCACTACACCCGAGACCTCATTGAATCTCACGGTGGCACCTGCGACATCACTGTGCTGTCCACTCAAGGAGACCGGGAGCAAATTCAAGCGTTCGAGAAACTCGAAGGCAAAGGTTTTTTTACCAAAGAGATTGAGCAGGCCCTTCTCGAGGAGCGCGTGGATCTGGCTGTGCACAGCCACAAAGACCTTGAGACCCGTCAGCCCGATGGGTTGACCATCGCCGCCGTTCCGCCCCGTGCTGCAGCCACAGACATTCTGTTGATTCGTCCCAACTCTCAGGCGCATCAAGCTTGGTTGCCCCTGAGCCAAGGCGCCAAGGTGGGCACCTCCTCGGTGCGACGCCGTGATCAACTTCTGTTGCTTCGACCAGACCTCGACATTCAAGCCTTGCGAGGCAATGTGCCCACACGAATCGATCGTCTTCGCGCAGGACTTTATGATGCCATTGTCCTCGCCTCTGCTGGCGTTCAAAGACTTGAGTTGGACTTGAGCGACCTGATCCAAGTTGAACTCAAACCCAGGTGGTTCGTTCCCGCGCCCGCTCAAGGCGCTTTGGCGTGGCAAATGCGGTCAAACGACCCAAAAATCAACTGGCTTCGTGCGCACTCGCACGA
>CBFHQM010000004.1:154210-164259 GCA_965657965.1 uncultured Flavobacteriales bacterium
CCAACTTCCGTTTGGAGCCCATCAAAAAGACACTTCCGCACTTCTTCGCTGTTTTCTCCAAGGTCCCACCGGACCTCTGCGCATCTTGGCCAAGGACGCCGATTCTGCCTTGCATCTGTTGAACGCTCCTCAGCGTCAGCGGATCCTCGTTACCCGGACGCCCCGCGCTCATGATGTCCTGCACCGGCTTGCGGACGCTGCACAATGTCCTTTGATCGAGTGGCCAGTCGCCAAGCCGAAGACATTGGACAATGCACTTCCGCCATCTTGGGACGCAGCCAAACCCAATTGGGTTTGGCTCAACAGCCCCGGCGCAGCGCGCATGGCCACACCTTGGCTCGAACAACACCCCGGCATTCATATTGCTGTTCCCGGTTCCGGCACCGCTGAATCCATTCCCGTTTCTTATCAGCAAGGCCTTGCGTTTTGCGGCGATGGAGATCCCGTTACCAGCTGGGCCGCCTTTTCTCAAGACAGAACACCCCAAGATCACATCGCCATTCCACACAGCGACCGTTCCTTGACCCGTTGGGCCAACGAACCCTGTGCGGCACGGATTTCCGCTTGGGCCCACTACGGACTGGACATTGAAACTGCAACGCCCCCAGAAAGCGATGTGGTCTGCTTCACCTCTCCTTCCAATGTTCACCATTGGCCAGGACAACAACCATCACGCGTCGTGGCCATCGGACAGACCACCTCTGCGGCACTCAAAGAAAGAGGCTGGGCACACAAAGTAGCGCGCCATCCCGACGCATTTGGCCTTTGGGAAGCCCTTCAGTTGGACTAACACAGAACGTTTTTCGGGCAACGGCGCATCGAATTCACAACGACTCCCTGCACATAGTTTTCAACCCTGACCGAAATCACGTACCTTCGCACCCCTCAAAAAAAGGGTTCATTATGTACGCCATCGTAGAAATTGCAGGGCACCAGTATAAGGTACAGCAAGATCAACGGCTCTATGTGAACCGTCTGAAGCACGAGGAAGGTGAAAAGGTCAGCTTTGACCAAGTCCTTCTTGTTGATGACGGAAGCAAAGTATCCGTTGGCGCCCCCGCAGTCCCAGGCGCAGCCGTGAATGCCACGGTTGAACGCCATTTGAAAGGTGACAAAGTGCTTGTCTTCAAAAAGAAGCGGCGCAAGGGTTACCAAAAACTGAACGGATTCCGTCCGTCTCTCACCGAGCTCGTGATCCAAGGCATCTCCTTGGGCGGCAAGGCCCCCAAGGCCAAAGCCAAGCCCAAAGCGAAGAAGGCCGAAGCTCCAGCGGATGCTGCCGAAGAGGCAAGCAAGAACGAAGAATAAGTAAACCCCAGAACCATGGCTCACAAAAAGGCGGCGGCCTCGACCAAGAACGGCCGCGAATCCGAAAGCAAACGACTGGGCGTCAAAATCTATGGCGGCCAAGTGTGCATCGCAGGGAACATTCTTGTTCGCCAGCGCGGCACCCAACACCACCCCGGTACCAACGTCGGCATCGGCAAAGACCATACTCTCTATGCGCTGACTGACGGCGTCGTAGAGTTCCGCCGTCGTCGCGGAAACAAGAGCTTCGTCTCCGTTGTGGAGGCAGCAGAAGCCTAAGCTTCCCTCACAAGGGAATAAAAAATGTGCACCTTCGGGTGCGGAAGGCGGTGCCCTCACCTGAAAAGGCGGGGGCACCGTTGTATTTTTACACGACATGTTGACTCTCCAGGTTCTCCGAAACGAACGTGCTGCACTCGAAGCAGCGTTGACCAAGCGCGGTCTCGATGCCGCCCCGATTCTGAACCGCATCCTCGATCTTGACTTAGATCGACGGACCACCCAGAAAGAGGTTGACGACCTCAAAGCCCAGCAAAACTCAGCCAGTCAAGAAATTGGCGCGCTTTTCAAGGCAGGGAAAAAAGACGAAGCTGAAGCCCGTCGCGCCCAAATGGGTGAACTCAAACAGCAAATCCACACGCTCGATGAGAAACAGAAATCCCTCGTTGCTGCGCAAGAAACTGCACTTCTAGAATTGCCCAACCGTCCACACGACAGTGTCCCCGCTGGGCAAAGTGAAGCCGACAACGAAATTGTTTCCGAAGAAGGCACCAAGCCCACTTTGGACGATAGCGCAGTTCCCCACTGGGAGCTCGCCGACCGCTACAAGCTGATTGACTTCGAAGCCGGTGTCAAAATCACAGGGGCTGGTTTTCCAGTCTATCGCGGCAAAGGAGCCAAACTCCAGCGCGCCTTGATCCAGTTTTTCTTGGACAGGGCCGATGCAGCTGGCTACGAAGAATTCATCCCCCCCCATCTGGTGAATCCAGATTCCGCGAGGGGAACTGGACAACTTCCGGACAAGGAAGGCCAGATGTACCACAGTACGGAGGACGATCTCTATTTGATTCCGACGGCTGAAGTCCCCTTGACCAATCTGTTTAGAGGTGACCTGCTCAGTGCGGACGAGCTTCCCATTCAGCTATGTGGGTATACGCCTTGCTTTCGAAGAGAAGCGGGCTCTTATGGAAAAGACGTTCGCGGTCTCAACCGACTCCACCAATTCGACAAGGTTGAAATCGTGCGCTTTGAAAAGCCAGAAAACAGCTATGCTGCATTAGAGGGCATGGTCGAGCACGTGCGCGGACTGCTCCGAGAACTGGAGTTGCCCTTCCGAACACTCCGCCTCTGCGGCGGGGACCTCGGTTTCACTGCGGCCTTGACCTTTGACCTCGAGGTCTGGTCTGCCGCTCAATCCCGTTGGCTCGAAGTCTCCAGCGTATCCAACTTCGAAACCTATCAAGCCAACCGTTTGCACTGCCGCTTCCGAAATTCGGAAGGCAAACCACAATTGGTACACACCTTGAATGGCAGCGCGTTGGCCCTGCCCCGCATTGTCGCAGCACTGCTCGAAAACCATCAGGCCCCAGATGGCATTCGCATCCCGAAAGCATTGCAACCCTATACCGGCTTTGACGTGATCGCATGACCTGTCGCCTTTGGATCTTTGGCCTATTGCTGCTGAGCGCATGCGGACCCCGACCTGGGGCTGAACACTTGAATGCCCTGCAACGACAATTGACAGTCATCGACAGTGCCGCTGCTGTATTCAATGCAGCCCCGCACGATGCGGCCATACAGGCCCACCTTATTGCAGACAGCGCTTTGGCCGCCGTCGAGACTCGAATGCAAGGATTGGTGGTCAACCTAGAACAAGGCAAACCCTTCTCCGACCTCGACGAGCGTCGTCGATTGCTCAAAAAACAACCCGGTCGTCAACGCCGCATCGCCCAAGAAATCGACCGGACCCGACGCCAAATCGGGAACCTGATTGAAGCCATCGTTGACGGTGCCAAAGTCGACGCCCTCGGAGCGCCCATGGACCAGACTTACTTCGACGAGGCCACAGCCGACGAGATGCGCATTTCGACGCACCTTCTCGAAGAGATGAACATTGCGCTGGACTTCCTCCAACGCGGACTGTCCAATTTGGATGACCTCGTTTCCAAAGCGGACTCCACTTCTGCCGCGCTCTCGGCCCTTCCCAAAACCGAAAGCCCATGAAAGCCAACCTCCACGTTGCTGCAGGGTTGTTCCTTTTGATCCTTTGTGCGGCCTGCCCTTCAAAGGCCGTCGGCCAAAGCGACTTGGAGCTCGCGACGTATTACTACAATAGTGGTGCTTTCGAGCAAGCCCGATTGTATCTCGACAATCTGTACAAGCAGGACCCCTCCACCTACGACATGTTTTTGAACACGTTGTTGGAGCTCGAAGACTACGATGCTGCAGAGAAACTGGTCAAGGCGCGACTCAAAAAACGCAGGGACAAAACCATGGCCCAAGTGGATTTGGGTTCCCTGTATTTGCGAATCGGGAGAGACGAAGAAGCCGCCACCGCTTTTCGGAGCGCGCTGGACGAACTGGCCGTCGGGCGCGGTCCCGCCAAACGTCTCGCAGACGCCTTCGTCAAACTGGATCAACTCGACCTCGCATTGGCCACCTATGAGAAAGCCATGCAAATGGGTTCCGATGGGTATGGCTACAATTACGAACTCGCCAACCTAAAAGGGCTGCGTGGGGACTACGAGGGCATGGTGGACAGCTTCATGGCGCTGCTCCATGACCGCGCCAACTACCTCAGAACGGTCCAGAACAGCTTTAACCGCAACCTGCGCGTCTCCACCGACGCCCGTCAAGCCGACATGGTTAGGCGCAAGGTCCTCAAAGCTTCTCAAACGTACCCCGAGGACACCGTCTTCCTTGAGTTGCTCGTCTGGGTATTCAACCAACAACGTGACTTCATGAGCGCCATGCCCCATGTTCGGGCCTTGGATGAGCGAAAAAACGAAGGGGGAAAACGACTCATGGAACTCGCCGAAGTCGCCGCCAAAAACAAGGACCTAGAAACGGCTTACGATTGTTATGCCCTGGTTTCGTCCAAAGGCCAAAGCTCCCCCCGATATGCCGAGGCCAGACAAGCCATGCTCGGTGTACGCACCACTCAAGTCACAGAAACTTTCCCGCTCGACACAGCCACAGCTTTGGATTTGTCGGATCAATACAGAATCACCCTTATGGACTTGGGTGAATCACCAAAAACCGCCGGGCTCATGGCGGACTGGGCAACGCTTCTCGCTTTTCATCTCAACCAAGCCGATGCTGCCGAGGACATCCTCAATAAGGCGGTCAGTATGCCCGGACTTCCGCTGGAAAGGCGCAGTCAGTTCAAGTTGGCCCTCGGCGACATTTTGGTGTTCCAAGACGACGTTTGGGGAGCCTCCCTTCTGTTTAGTCAAGTGGACTTGGACCACAAAGAGGGCGTCCTTGGCCAACAAGCCAAGTTTAAAAATGCCCGGGTCAGCTACTACACAGGCGACTTCAACTGGGCGCAAGCACAGCTGGATATTTTGAAGGCAAGCACCTCCAAATTGATTTCCAACGACGCCATCGACTTGAGTTTGCTCATCACAGACAACTTCAACATGGATACCCTCACGGCACCTATGGAGATGTTTGCTCGCGCCGATTTGTTGCGCTACCGCAACCAACGAACAGCGGCGTTGACCACCCTAGACTCATTGGTGCTTCGGTTTCCCGGTCACACACTGGAAGACGAAATCCTCTTGATTCGCGCGGAGATTGCAGTCCAACGGGGCAATTTTAATGACGCACTCGTCCACTACGAGGACATTCTGGACCTCTACGCAATGGACATCCTCGCCGACGACGCCCTGTATGGAATGGCTTCCCTGCACGACAATCAATTGAACGATGCGCAGACCGCGCAATCGCTCTACGAGCGGCTGCTGACAGAGTTCCCGGGAAGTTTGTTCGTAGTGGAGGCCCGAAAGCGCTTTCGCACCCTTAGAGGAGACGTCCTAGACTAAGGCTACCCCTTTGCGACCAACCGCACGCCGCTGAGTACCACCGCGCCGAAAAAAGCGTGAGACCATCCGATGAATTCTCCATCCAACCAGCCCCAGAGCAGGGCAAACAAAGGAATCACGTAGGTCACCGAACTGGCAAACAGCACGTTTGTTTTCTGAATCAACGCATTGAACAGAACCAAGGCCATGGCGGTGCCAATCACGGCCAGCACACCAACGGCCAAGAAAGCATGCCCGCCCTCCGGGTGAGTCTGCAAAGCGCTGACGCCTCCGCAGAGGACAAACCCCAAAGCGGAAGGCAGAGCAGTCATGGCCAAAGCCACGGCGCTAATGTCCATGGGCCGAACATCAGACAATCGGTTTCGAACCACATTGATGCTTAAGCCATAGCATGCAGTTGCCACCACCAACATGCCCGCAGCCAACCAATGCACCTCGCCCGCTCCATCTTTGAGTGACATTAATCCAACGGCACCCAAAAACCCGAGCATCAATCCTGCAACCTGCCCTTTGCGTGCCCGGGTACCAAAAAACACCACAGCGATAATCAAAGTCCACAAGGGGCTTAGCGCATTGAGCATTCCCGCCATTGCACTGGGCAAGTCCGTTTGGGCCAGAGCAAACAACATGGCCGGAATCAAACTGCCTATGAATCCATTAACGGCAAGAGCTCCCCAGATTTTCCTGTCCCAACTCCCAATCCTCTTCCATGCCACCGGCATGAACACCAGTCCCGCCAGCCCCATCCGGAGAAAACCCAATTGAACGCCATTCAAAACCGGCACTGAGCTTGGAGACCCATGCCAACCAAACAGCCCAATTTTCATGAGAATGAAAGAACTCCCCCAAACCGCAGCAAGCAGCAAAAGGAGAAAATGCTCGCTCAAATTGGGCCGGTTGATTTTAGACGTCATCGCGCTTGTTAACAGGCGACAGGCTCATGTGTTGTCGACTCAGCGCTAAATTCGAACAGAAGAACACGTTGTACATGTCCATTCTCGCTCCAACCTTCGGAAAACCCCAACAACTTATGCTCGGCTTGAGCATCGGGTTGGCGCTGCTCTCCAGCTGCACCCAATGCAACGTTGAGGTAGAGCACGTCAACAAAACAGGACAGGTTGAGGAAACTGTTGCACAGCTCGGAATCTCTGGCATGATGTGCGAAATCGCGTGCGTTTCAAAGGTCAGAAAAGAACTGTATGATCTCCCGGGTGTCACTCGCGCAGACATCCAATTTAACGAGCACAATAAAGTGGACACCGCCCTGGTCGTGTTCGACCCCTCCGTGATTCAAGCCGAAACCTTGATTTCCACCGTAGAGGCCATCGGAGACGGGCTGTATGATGTGGAAACGGCTCAAGTGGTCCATTACGCACCCACAGCCTCCCGTTAACCGTGTCGCAACCCAGCAGCCGTTCCCTGCACCTGATCCGGAAAACCTCCAGGGTCGCCTTTGTGTCGGCATTTTTAGTGGTCTTGGCCGGAAGTGTGGTCCGAATGACCGGGTCTGGAATGGGATGTCCCGATTGGCCTCAATGCTTTGGCTTAACCATCCCGCCAACCCAAGAAGCACAAGTCCGTTGGCAACCCGAATCTGAATACAACGCAGGCCGAATGATTCTCGAACGAGACTCATTGTGGACTTCACCAGCAGATCACCTTTCGGGCACTTCTTTTGAAGCGGATCGAGACAGCGGTTTGTGGCAACACTACACGCGTCACGATTACGCCCATTTCAATCCTTTTCACACGTGGGTTGAATTCATCAATCGACTTCTCGGCGCCTTTGCAGGATTGCCCGCCCTCCTGCTGGTCGCATTGACGTTTCTTTTGGGCTTGCGACAAGGACATTGGCGCCCCTTGATTCCCGCCTTGGCCGCCCTACTGTCACTTGGTTTTGTAGCATGGCTGGGGAAAAAAGTCGTAGACGGCAATTTGATTCCTGGATCCATTACCCTACACATGCTCGGCGCACTGGCCATCCTGGGATTCCAGTTGGCCACCCTCCGCACCGCCGGGGCCACCTCACCACGCCTCCACAAGGTCTCCCGCACTTGGTTGGCCTTGGCGGGCCTGATCACCTTGGCACAACTGGTGTTCGGAACGCAAGTACGCGAAGCGGTGGACGACCTTGTCCATGCCGGGGTTGCCAGGGCGGATTGGCTCGACAACCTTCCATCTTGGTGGACTGCACATCGCACTGCTTTCTGGGCCGTGCTCGCCGTACACGTCGCTTGGCTATGGCCTGGATTGCGCTCAGGCCAACCTACACGGTGGGAATGGATTGTGGTGATTCTCTTGGCAGCGCAATTCGCAACAGGACTGGCCTTTGGTCTCCTTGGCATGCCCGCAATGGCTCAACCCATCCACTTGTTGCTTGCGGTGGGACTGGTCCTCACCGACGGTTGGCTTCTCGGTGCAAGGCCACTTGAGTAAACCCTACAGCCAGGGCCCATTGGGCTGCGATGTAAGTGGACATGACCCAGAAGTGGCCATTCGGGAGGGGGCCCTCCCCAAACCTACCGAATGCCAAAATCAAATCACTTGCCATGAAAAACAACGCCCCCATGCGCAAGGCCTGCACGCCAGGGCCCTTCCCTAACACCCAACTGTAAAAAGCCATGGCCGCGATAACGATGGCGTAGATCGAGACCGGCAGCGCAAGGTCTCCCGCCAATCCCCAGAGGTGGGATACCGTTGGAGTCAGGACACCGAAGAGCAGCGCCATCACCACACCTTGCGTCCGTTTGGACGAACGAGGTGCTCCTGTACCCAAAAGGTGTCGAAACGCCGACAGGAACATCACATGTCCCACCAAAAAGCTCAAAAGGCCAAGCATGAAAGCCGTGTCCCCAGAAAAGGTCAGTGTAACATCCCCAATCCAACAAAAAGCCATGGCCATCAGAATCCGATTGCGCAGCGCACGTTGGCCTGATCGCCCGGAAAGAGCCAAACCAAAACGCAAGGCAAGAATGGGCAAAATCAACCCCTTGGCACAATCGTGAACCCCTTTCCACTCCTTTGGATTCCACTCGGAAACCCCTTTCGGTCCTTCCGTCAATCCGAAAACCGAAGCCACAAACAATGCCAACACAATCGTAACTAAGGCTGCGTCCAGCGTTTGGTCCGCGCGCATGGCGGGTTCTAATGATGGGCCTGTTTTCATGATGGGAAAATTACCCTTTAAAAAAAATGGAGGGCAAACCCCGTTAGGAATGCCCTCCTTTCCTTGAACCAAACCAAAGATTCTTAAGGAAAAAAACGTGTGTGACTCATTCGCAAATGGAGCCGTAGTATCCGAGGATGAACAGCAAATCGGGCGCGCCGACTACACCGTCCTCATTCGTATCGTAGTCCCCGCAATCTGAGAGGCACCCGTAGTAACCGAGTACATCCAAGATGTCCGTTGTCGAAACAAGGCCGTCGTTGTTGACGTCCCCCGGACAAGGGGTGTTGTTCTCAGGCTGGTGAAAACCCTGCGTGAGGTACTGATCTGGGATGCTAACCGTTCCAGTAATGGATTGGCCGATCGTTCCGTCGAGGTTGAGACCGTCCGCCGTTCCAGCATGGTAGCCGGAAGTGATGGCGTGACGCCCCAGAACCGCCTGGGCGGAAACCTCAGTGGTGAACAACCCGCACCCGGCGAGCAGCATGGTAAGGAATAAGATTCGCTTCATGGTAGTGCTGTCTTTTGGGTGAATTCGGGCTCCTCAATCAGAGGTTCACGAAGATGTTCAAACCAGTTGCAATGCCATCGATGCTCAGTTGAGCGGCGAGCAATCCTGTGCGCGGAGTCAGTCCAGCAATGTCAGCATCTGTGAGGATGAAGGCAACAGAGGTTGCACTCACACTGGATACAGTTACCGCAACCTCAGCTCCGTCCAAATGCAGCTTGTACGTACCCGCATCCAAATTGGCTCCGAAGACCGTAATGGTAACGCCGTTGGCGTCCAAGACTGCACCCAAGCCCGAGTAGGACTCATTCGAAGTGTAGCTGTAAGCTTGAGGGAGCGTCGCAGCATGGCTGTCGACATAGCTCTTGTTCGCCGCAGCGGCACCGAATGAAGGTGTAGGAACAGTCAACGTCGTGCTGACACTCATGGTAGAAACATCAGCTGTATTCAACGTTGTAGAACCAGACACTTGCAATGCTCCAGCAACAATGGTTCCGTTGGTCATGGCCAGGTCACCCGAAGTCGTGATGGCACCTGAAGCAGCATCAACACTGAACTTAGACGCTCCTGATGCTCCAACACGAAGGTTTCCGTCAACACCCAAGCTGGAGTCAAACTCACCGGCACCTGTCACGTCAAGCGAACTGCTCAACGTTGTAGCACCAGCTTCAAGCGTTCCCGACGTGGTGAGGTTCTCATCGTCGAAGCTAATGGCTCCAGAACCATCCGTGATGGCACCCGCTGCAATGGTGAGGGTCCCCGCGGAAGCACCCGAAGTAAAGGTACCCGTCGCCGTCTCCAATTCAGACCAAGTCTCACCAGCACCGGCTGCCAACTTCGCTCCCGTTTGATCGAAGTAATCGTTTGCAACGATGCTGTTCGTATTGACGAGAATCGCAGCGTCAGCATCAGATTCGTTCTGGTTAACATCGGACTGAACCGCTGCAACAGCTGTCGCTGTCGTTGGGTCCACCTCCAAAGTCGTGATCCGGTTGCTCAAAGCAGTCTCAGCGTTGTCGCT
>CBFHQM010000005.1:0-32872 GCA_965657965.1 uncultured Flavobacteriales bacterium
CAGCAGCAGGTGCTTCTTCAGCGGCTGGCGCAGCCTCAGCAGCAGGTGCTTCTTCAGCGGCAGGCGCAGCTTCAGCAGCAGGTGCTTCTTCAGCGGCAGGTGCGGCCTCAGCAGCAGGTGCTTCTTCAGCGGCAGGTGCGGCCTTCTTTGCAGAAGCCTCCTTTTCGGCACCACGCTCGGCCATGCCTTCCTTGATGGCATCCGTGATGGCATCTACCACAGCCTTAATGGACTTGCTGGCGTCATCATTGGCAGGAATCGGGAAGTCCACAGGACGCGGGTCGCTGTTGGTGTCCACCATGGCCAAAACCGGGATGCCCAATTTCTTGGCCTCCGCAAGCGCAATGTGCTCCTTCATCACGTCTACAATGAAGACGGCTGCGGGAATGCGGTTCATGTCAGAAATGGAACCCAAGTTCTTCTCGAGCTTGGCACGCTGACGGCTCACCTGCAAGCGCTCACGCTTGGACATGGTGTTCAATGTTCCGTCGGCTTCCATCTTGTCGATCTGGGTCATCTTGCGAATCGCCTTACGGATGGTTGCAAAGTTGGTCAACATGCCACCAGACCAACGCTCGGTCACAAACGGCATGTTTACGGACTGAGCCGCTTCGGTTACGATGTCCTTGGCCTGCTTCTTCGTGGCCACAAACAAAATGCGCTTTCCGCTTTTGGCCATTTGCTTGGCCGCTGCTGCTGCGTCGTCCACCAACACCACAGTTTTGTGGAGGTCGATGATGTGAATGCCCTTCTTCTCAGTGAAGATGTAAGGGGCCATATGGGGGTTCCACTTGCGCTTGAGGTGGCCGAAGTGGGATCCTGCTTGAAGCAGTTGGTCGAAATTGGTGCGTGCCATGTTGCTACGTTCCTGGGGTTAAGCAACAACGAGGTAGCTTCTTTCGAAGGTCCTCGTTGTTTGGATGCTAGCTATATATGCTAAGAAAAAAAATGTACTGGAGATCAGCGCTTGGAGAACTGGAACTTCTTCCGCGCTTTCTTTTGACCGAACTTCTTCCGTTCCACCATTCGGGGGTCACGGGTTGTCAGGCCTTCGGCTTTCAGCGTGGGCTTGAGTTCGTCGTTCAATTCGATGAGCGCCTTTGAAATGGCGAGGCGAAGCGCTTCTGCTTGACCTGTAATGCCACCTCCGTCAAGGTTGGCCTTGATGTCGAACTGGTCGAGCGTCTCGGTCAACATGAAGGGCTGCTTCACTTTGTATTGCAGGGTAGGGAGTGGAAAGTACTCCGTAATGTCCCGCTTATTGATGGTCACCTTGCCGGTTCCCTGCGTCATGTAGACACGGGCGATGGCATTCTTACGGCGACCTGAAGTATTGATCGTCTGCATCTATATCAGGAGGGAATGGCGTGAGCCGTTGGTTGCTGGGCTTCGTGATTGTGCTCAGCGCCAACATAAACATGCATGTTTTTGTAGATCGCTCGGCCCAATCGGTTTTTGGGAAGCATGCCGCGAACGGCATTTTCCACCAACCTCTCTGGCATACGCTCCAGCACTTCTCGTGCTGTCCGGCGATACTGACCGCCAGGGTAACCGGAGAACCGGATGTATTCTTTGTCCTCCCACTTGTTGCCAGTCAGTTCCACCTTTTCGGCGTTAATGACCACCACATAGTCGCCGCAATCGGCATGGGGGGTGAAGTTCACCTTGTGCTTTCCTCGCAGCAAACGTGCGATTTCTGTACACAAGCGGCCCAGACGTTGCCCTTCGGCATCGACGACCATCCACTTCTTATCTGCGTTCTCCTTATTGACGGAGACGGTTTTGTAGCTCAACGTATCCACTGCACTCTTGGTTGAAAAACCCCGGAAAATTCGGGGTGCAAACATAGTGCGAATTCCAATGCGCCACAAACCCCTGCGGCACAGTGTTTCACACGACCGAAAGTGGATGGGTCAAAACCACCGTGAATGACGTGTCGAAAGGAAAGATAAAATAGAGGGGCAAACCGAGTCAACGCATCGTAAAATTGGGGACACATGACGGCATACGAACGGCACCCGCCCCACCCCACTGGCGGAACAATGGAAGTGGTCGCAGGACCCATGTTTTCCGGCAAAACAGAAGAGCTCCTTCGACGCCTAAGGCGCGCCAGCCTTGCAAAGCAGACGGTGATGCTCTTTAAGCCTGTGCGCGACGACCGACACGGAACCACCGATGTTGTGAGCCACGATGCGCGGCGACAAAACGCCCTTGCCCTCGAGAATTCAGCAGCCCTTGAAACGAAGGTTTACGCCGCTGAACACCGGCCCGATGTGGTGGGAATCGACGAAGTTCAATTCTTTGATGACCAAATTGTAAACGTTTGCAATCGACTTGCAGATGATGGCATGCGGGTGATTGTTGCCGGCCTTGATTTGGATTATTTAGGGCGACCTTTTGGCATTATGCCCCTGCTTTTGGCCCACGCCGAGTATGTCACGAAACTCAATGCCATTTGCTCCAAGACAGGTCGACCGGCGCATTTTTCACACAGGATTGAAGGCGGTACAGACGATGTGCAAATTGGCGGTGCGGAATCTTACGAAGCCCTTTCCCGTGAACCCTACAATGACGTGATCGTTCGCGACCACCATCGCGGAACCACGGTGGAATGACCGCGGATCGGTTTGCTCTCCAAACCATTGCCGACCAACTCGGCGGCAGGCTCGATTGGCCCGCTGGAAGCGACGATTCTCTAGAGTTCACTCACCTCGCCACCGATTCACGAAAACTCCACAGGCCAGGAGAGGGTCTCAACCAAACCTTATTTGTGGCGCTCAAAGGAGAGCGACACGATGGACATCATCATCTTTCCGAGGTGCGTGCACGGGGCGTGAAAGGCTTTGTTGTCGACCTCCATTGGTCGGGTACGATGCCCGGAGCCGTGGTTCTTCGCGTTCCACGACCCCTTGAGGCACTGCAATCCCTCGGTGCCATGTCCCGGTTTTCAAGAAAGGGCACTGTGGTAGGCATTACGGGCTCCAACGGCAAGACCACGGTCAAAGAATGGGCACACGCTCTCACTGGACACGACCCCCGCGTCTCGAAAAGTCCCGGCAGTTGGAACAGTCAAGTGGGTGTCCCGCTCTCTTTGTGGACACTAGACGACAAAGCAGATTTCCACTTCGTCGAAGCCGGCATCTCCAAGCCAGGAGAAATGGCCGCCCTTGCGCGTATCATTCGTCCCGAAATTGGGGTAATGGTGCATTTCGGCGATGCCCATGACGCGCATTTTTCGTCTCGACTGGACAAGGCAAGAGAAAAGCTTCGCCTCTTTGAAGGTGCAGAACGCATCGTGATGGGCGCCCAAGACGACGTGCTCATGGAAGCCGTTGCAGAACGTGGATGGGAAGACCGCTGCGTACATTGGCAATGGGCCGGTCACCCAGGCAAACCTGCCGCCTTGACTGTAGAACGGCATAGTTTGGACCAAAGCACAACGAGACTCGTTGGTTCTTGGCGCAATGCCTCCATCGACTGGACCGTGCCTTTTTCCGAGCCCACAGCCTTGTCCAACGCCTTGACCGCCGCCCTCCTGCTTTTGGAATTGGGTTGGACAGCAGAAGCCATTGCGCCGCGGCTCCAAGCCCTCCGCCCATTGGGCATGCGGCTCGAACATTTAGAGGGGCGCGGTGGCGGCACCATCATTAACGACACTTGGAACAACGACCTCGATGGCCTCTCCACTGCACTAGACGCCCTTGAACGCCTTCCCAAAACTCAGCCCCGCGCCGTCATTCTTTCTGACTTGATTCCCTTTGACGGGCAAGACGAGGGGCAGAGAGAACGCCTCAAACGCGCCATTGGTCAGCGCAAAGTGGACCGTTGGATTTCTGTAGGACCTCAACTCAGCCAAGGCATTCCTGGCGTTGATCACATTCACGCCCAACACCCCAACACCGACAGCCTTCTACAAAGTGCAGATCTCGCGGACCTCGAAGGCTGGAACGTGTTGGTCAAAGGCGCTCGGCCCTTTGCCTTTGAACTGGTCGCAAACGCGCTTGAAACCAACCCTCACACCACCGTTCTCGACTTGGATCTAGGCCGACTGGGACACAACTTGGAGCGGTTCAAGGATCGATTCAACAAGCCCATCATGGGCATGGTCAAGGCATTTGCCTATGGAGCGGGTGACGCGGTCGCATTGGAATTGGATCGGCTTGGCATCGATCGTCTCGCCGTCGCCTTTGCAGAAGAAGGCGTAGCGTTGAGAAAGCGCGGCGTTCAATGCCCCATTCTTGTCCTTAATGCCGACACTCGGCGTTTTTCCGAGTTGATTCAGTGGCAACTGGAGCCCGAGGTTCACCGGCTCGAAGACCTCGACCGTTGGGCAGATGCTGTGCGCAGGTCTGGACCTGTGGGCCAACAGAAAATACAGTCCGGCGTGCACTTGAAAGTAGAAACGGGCATGCATCGACTCGGGTTTCCTTCCGATCAATGGCACGCCGCAGGGGAGCGCTGTGCAGATCTACAGCTGCCCATTCTGAGCGTGTACAGCCACCTTTCAGCAGCAGACGATTCGGCAGCAGACCCCCACACTCGGCGTCAAATCGAAACATTCAACGGCGCGTGTGCTGCAATCGAAAAAGGCTGGTACGGTTCACAAATGAACCCAAGCCAGCCTGCGAAATCCGGGTTCATCAAGCACCTCGTCAATACCGCGGGAGCCTTGCGCTTTCCCGAAGCGCATTTTGACCTCATCCGAATCGGATTGGGACTCTACGGCTTGGACAGTTCAGGCTCTGTACACGACCTGAAACCCATTGGGGCGTTTTACACTGCTGTAAGCCATGTCCATGGGGTCGCCGCTGGAGATCCTGTGGGATATGGCGCCAGAGACAAAGCCGACACAGACCGCATGATCGCCACCTTGCCTGTGGGATATGCAGACGGTTTACCCCGGGCAGCTGGCATGGGAAAAGCGTCGTTATATGTGTGTGGAACGCTTCGCCCCATCGTTGGTCCAGTCTGCATGGACAGCTGCATGCTCGACGTTACCGGTCTCGACGTTCACAGGGGAACCCCTGTCGAAATTTTTGGAGACCACGCCGCGATTGAAGACTTGGCCAAAGCCACCGAGACCATCCCCTATGAATTGCTTTGCCGCATTCCACAGCGGGTCCGACGCCGACACTTGCGAACCTAAGCGCGTCACAGGGTTGTAACTTCGATGGGTGGACCGAAGCAGGCAAATCCCCATCGAACCAGGCGACACGTACAATTCGCCAGAAGGTTTCCTCGTGTTCACTGAACAATACCACCGCAAACGTGGCTATTGCTGCACCAGTGGATGCAAACACTGTCCTTACGGTTACGACAAAGGGACCGGTCGCATCCGCAATCCAAAAGGCCTCTGAATCGAACGTCATGAACACGACCATTGCTACCGACCCCACCCTTGCTGCCTTCCAAAAAGAAGTGGCATTGGGCTTGCCAAACACCCTGCCGGGTGCCAAAAAGCGGTCCCACAATGTGCCACATGCTCCCGTGCGCAAGGACATCTTAACGCCCAAGCAAAAAGAGCTTGCCCTGGCCAACGCCCTCCGCTATTTCCCAGCTGAGCAACATGAAACTTTGGCCCCTGAGTTTGCAGAGGAACTCAAAACGTACGGGCGCATTTACATGTACCGGTTGATGCCCGAGTACGCCATGCAAGCGCGCCCCATCGAAGCATATCCAACCCAGACGGCGCAAGCGGCGGCGATCATGCTCATGATCCAAAACAACCTCGACCCGGCCGTCGCACAGCACCCCGAGGAATTGATCACTTATGGCGGAAATGGGGCGGTGTTCCAGAACTGGGCGCAATACCGACTGGTCATGCACTACTTGTGCGAAATGACCGAAGAGCAAACGCTGGTCATGTACAGTGGTCACCCATTGGGCCTGTTCCCTTCCCACCCCGGCGCTCCGCGTGTTGTCGTGACCAACGGGATGGTGATTCCCAACTACAGCGGCGCAGATGACCTCGAACGGATGAACGCCCTTGGCGTGAGCCAATATGGCCAGATGACCGCGGGGTCGTACATGTACATTGGCCCACAAGGCATCGTACATGGCACCACCATTACCGTTTTAAACGCGGGCCGACGACTCGACCCAGACAACCCCACACTCGCAGGAAAACTCTTCGTTACCGCCGGTCTTGGTGGAATGTCCGGCGCACAACCCAAGGCCGGCAACATCGCAGGTGTGGTCTCGGTCACGGCAGAAGTCGACCCTGCCGCTGCTTGGAAACGCCACGAACAAGGGTGGGTGGATCACGTCGTCGAGGACGTCGCCGAGCTCGCAGACCGGGTTCGCAACTCCATGAACAACAAGGAAGCCGTGAGCTATGCTTATCTCGGCAACGTGGTGGACGTGTGGGAGCACTTCGACCAAGCGGGCATTCACATCCATCTTGGCTCAGATCAAACCTCTTTGCACAATCCATGGGCTGGTGGGTACTATCCAGCAGGACTGACTTTTGAGGCCGCGCAGACCATGATGGCCGAGGACCCAGAGCAATTCAAAGTGTGCGTCAAAGAAAGCTTGCGCCGCCATGCGCAAGCCGTCAATCAACACACCGCCAAAGGCACCTACTTCTTCGACTATGGCAACGCCTTTCTCTTGGAAAGCTCCCGTGCCGGTGCCGACATCATGGCAGAGGACGGCGAGGCCTTCCGGTACCCAAGCTATGTGCAAGACATCATGGGTCCCATGTGCTTTGATTACGGGTTTGGTCCCTTTCGGTGGGTCTGCGGTTCTGGAAAAGCGACTGACTTAGACAAAACAGACGCCATCGCATGCGAGGTGCTGGAGGAGATGATGGCCGATGCGCCGCCAGAAATCCGACAGCAAATGGCCGACAACGTCCAGTGGATTCGCGGAGCCAAAGCCAACAAACTGGTGGTCGGCTCTCAAGCCCGCATCCTCTACGCCGACGCAGAAGGACGCATGCGCATCGCCAAGGCGTTCAATCAAGCCATTGCCAATGGTGAACTCTCTGGCCCCGTGATTTTGGGCCGAGATCACCACGACGTAAGCGGCACGGACTCTCCATATCGTGAGACCTCCAACATCTATGACGGCTCTGCTTTTACAGCGGACATGGCCGTCCAAAACTTCGTGGGCGACGCCTTTCGTGGCGCCACCTGGGTCTCTCTTCACAATGGCGGGGGTGTCGGCTGGGGAGAAGTCGTGAATGGTGGTTTTGGCATGCTCCTCGACGGGTCTGCCGAGGCCGAGGCCAAGCTCACCTCCATGCTGCACTGGGACGTCAACAATGGCATTGCCCGCCGCAGCTGGGCCCGAAACAACGAGGCTCAATTCGCCATTCGACGCGCCATGGCGGCAGAGCCCAAATTGAAGGTCACATTGGCTCAAAACGCCGACGCCAACCTCATTCGCCGCGCCCTGTCCTAATGGAGCATTTTCAATCCCGCTGGAATGCCGAATCCCTGTCAACGGAACCATTGCCTGCTTTTCCTTGGGCGGGACATCACTTCGAAGAGTGCCATTTTGAAGGGCTCGACCTGAGTCATTCTGATTGGCGAGACGCCAGGTTTGAACGGTGCACATTCCAAACCTGTCAATTGTCCGAAGTTCGGCTTACGAACGTTCGGTTTCACGACGTCACCTTTTCAGACTGCACGCTCAACAAGGTCCGCTGGACGACGCTTCAGTCGTCTTTCCTGTCGTTCAAACTAGACGGTTGTAAGGCGCCACTGTGTGACTGGGAAGACATGGACCTCAAGGGCATGAAACTCGAGCAATCCGACCTGAGCGGCAACAATTTCTCGGGCGCAGATGCCCGGGAAACATCTTGGGGAAAAAGCCGTTTACGCGATGCCATTTTCCAAAGGACCGATTTGCGCGACGCAGATTTCAGAGGGTCCACAGACTGGACCATTGATCCTTCGGACAACCGACTCAGGGGCGCAAGATTTGACTCTACCGACCTCCGGGGCTTGGTCAAAGGATTGGGCATTCAGCTAGACTGACCCCTTTCATTGGGCACACAGGAAACGTTTTAACACACATTTCGTTTCCTGCGGGTTTTTCTCGGGCTATTTTTGCCGCCCGATACAAACGAGAATGTCCCCCGTCACCCAAGGTTCAAACAAAGACTCGCGCCTGACAGAGCTCCTTACGGGCTGTGAACGCGCCTTCGACAAGTTTGGCGTTCGCGCAGTCAGCATGGACGATCTGGCCACCCAATTGGGGGTGTCCAAAAAGACCCTGTATCGCTACTTTAAAGACAAGGCTGACTTGGTGCTTCAGGTTTTTGATCAAGCCTGTAGCCGACAGACCAAGCGCACCGAAGAACTCTCAGAAGGTGGGTTCAATGCCATCGACGCCGTGATCGCGGTCATGGAATATTTCCAAACTGAACTCCGGCACATGCACCCCAGCATGTTATTCGACCTGCAGAAGTATTACCCCGAGGCCATGGCACGACTTCACATTCACAAAATGGACGCCATGCAGGGCTACCTCATCCGCAACATCGAACGGGGACAATCCGAAGGCCTCTTTCGCGCGGACTTCGACGCCAAATTGATCTCACGACTCCACATGTCCATGGTCCACACCATGACCGATCCCGCCACCATCGAAGAGTTCGGCAGGCCGCTGTCTGAGCTACAAAAAGAGCTGCACACCTATCACCTCCGGGGCATCGCCACCGACAAGGGGATCGCATACCTCCGCCAACGCAACAACACCCCGTGAACACGTCCAACACCATGCGTACACTTCTCTTTTTGTTCGCCCTGATGCTGCCTGGTGCCGTTCTCGGCCAGGCTGAAAACACGGGTTCGGGTACACGCCTTACCCTTGAAGAGGCCCAGTCCTTGGCCGCCCTGCGCGCATACAATGTGCGCTATGCCGCTTTGGATACAAAAGAAGCCGCCAGCAGCACGCGCGAAATCATCGCCTCTGGATTTCCTCAAGTCAGCGGGTCCATTGAATACAACCGCTACATCGACATCCCAACACAAGTCTCCAGCGGTGATGTCTTTGGCTTTCCCGATTATCTCACGGCCTTCTTAGGCGGTGTCGCACAGGCCACCGGTGTTCCGTTGGATGCGCCCCCTTCGGACCCCAATGCCGTCCAAGAATTCCAATTTGGAGCCGCACAAACCATGACCGCTGGCATCACCGCCACTCAGCTCATATTCAGTCCGAGCTACTTTGTGGGAATCCAAGCCGCAAAGGCCTATGCCAGCGCCATGGAAGCGTCTGAGTCCAAGTCCGTCGCAGACGCTCGCCGCGCTGCAGGCGAAGGCTATGCTGCCGCCTTGGCTGCCAAGGAAAATGTGGCCATCCTCGCAGCCGCCGAAGCCTTGGCTCAAAACGCCTTGGACCAAACGCTCGCCCTCGTCCAAGAAGGCCTCGCAGAATCCACCGACGCCGACCAATTGGAACTCGCCTTGTCCGAAATGGCGCAGCAACGGGCCACGGCAGAGAGCATGGCGTTGGTAGCGCTAGACGCATTGAAGTTCACCGTGGGCATGCCTGTAGAAACAACTGTGATCTTAGCAGACAGCTTTGAAACCTTGTCGAACGCCTTTGATGGCGCCTCGGTTTTGGGCAAACCATTCGACGCCAACCGACTGCCCGAAATCCAATCTCAATCCAAAAATCTGGAGCTCACTGAACTTGGGATTCGCAATGAGAAGGCGGCTGGAATGCCCAGCATTGGTGCCTTTTACACCAACCAACGAAACGCACAGAGAGACGCCTTTGATTTCTTTGGCTCCGGCAACTGGTATCCGATCCAGCTCGTGGGCGTTCAAATGAACATCCCCATTTGGTCCAGCTTCGGGGGCAAGGAAAAAGTCCTTCAAGCGCAATTGACAAGAGACCGCGCCGAAACCGCACTCGAACAACTCACCCAAGCGGCCACCCTTGAATATCGCGCGGCACGAACAGAGTACAATTCAAGCCTAGAACAGCGCAGCCAAGCCCAACGCGGACTCGACCTGGCCGAGCGCATTCTCGACCGCACTCGCATCCGTTTCCAAGAAGGGTTGGCCAGCAGTTTTGACATGACCCAGGCCCAAAACCAATTGGTCAACGCCCAAGCCAACCTCGCCCAAGCCACGCTTCGCTGGTTCAACGCCCACCTTCGCCTTCAACGTTCTCTCAACGCCTGATCCCCATGATCCGCACATCCCTCTTCCTCTCCACCGCGCTCATGCTCGTCGCTTGTGGAGGTTCCGCACCTGAAGGTGCGCCTACAACAGCAGAAACCGCCGCTTCCACTGCCTCTGAAGCCCGCAAGGTCACCACCCTGCAGGCCGCTGCCGCACCATTCGACCACTTCTTTACCGTGCAGGGTAACGTGGAAACAGACCGCATCGCCCAGGTCTTTCCCATGACACAAGGCACCATTTTGCGCATCCGCGTAGAGGAAGGTCAAACGGTTCAAAAAGGTGAACTCTTGATGGAACTCGACAATGACGCGGTCGCCAGAAATCAAGACGAGCTCAACACAAGGCTCACCTTGGCCAAGGACGTGCTCGCAAGGCAAGAGCGCTTGTGGGCACAGGGCATTGGCACCGAAATCCAACTCCTTGAAGCCCGAACCAACGTCAAGGCGCTGGAGGAGAGCATTGCTGCCTTTTCTGAGCAAGTGGACTTTGGAAAAGTAACCGCCCCATTTACAGGCACAGTCGACCGCATTTTCGCCAAAGAGGGCGGCATGGCGTCCCCAATGCAACCCGTAGCGCGGGTCATGGACCTAAGCGACATGTACGTGCGTGCCAAGGTGAGCGACCACTATGTAGGCAAGGTTGAGGCCGGCCAACGCGTGGACATCGCCATGGCCGGTCGCGACACCCTGACCAGCAAGATCTCCCGGGTTGGACGCTACATCGAACCAGCCAACCGCACCTTCGAAGTCGTCGTGCCCGTTCCCGAGGACACGGACCTGTTGCCCAATGAGTTTGCTGCACTGCACATCAACGACTTGCACCTTGACAGTGCCATTTCTTTGCCCTCTAGCCTGATTCTCCAAAACCGGGAGGGGCTGGACTTTGTGTACACCATCCAAGGGGGAATGGCCGTCCGTCAGCCCGTGGAGATTGGACCCGCCGCCGGTGACCGCGTTTTGATTCTCACAGGAGTCGTGCCCGGCATGACCATCATCGATCGGGGCGCAGGCCAAGTTGTGGAAGGCGAAGCCGTCCAAATCATGCGCTGATCCCGCCGTTTTTAAACGACACCCAAGCGACCCTACCCCATGGATCCCAAGACACCCAAGGAATTTGGCCTGAGTACAGCTTCGATCAAAAACCGCACAACTGTCGCGGTCTTGATTGCGATCATTTTGATCTCCGGCATTTCGTCCTACATCACCGTACCCAAGGAAAGCTTCCCAGAAGTCGTCGTTCCCGAAGTCTTTGTGGGCACCCCCTATCCCGGCAACAGCCCTGGCGACATCGAAAAGCTCATAACCCGGCCCATTGAGAAAGAACTCAAAGGCATTACGGGCATCGACGAGATCATTTCCACGAGCCAGCAGGGGTACAGCTCCATCGACATCAAGTTCGACTTCTCCGTAACTCCAGAAGTCGCCCTGAGAAAGGTCAAAGACAAGGTGGACATCGCCATGAGCGACCCCAGTTTCCCCGACGACCTGCCCAGCGACCCCAACATTTTTGACCTCAACTTCACGGAGTTGGTCCCGGTCATGCAAGTGAACCTGTCTGGCGACTACCCCATCGACCAACTCGAGGACTACGCAGAAATACTTCAAGAACGCATCGAGGACGTTGAGCAGATCAACGAGGCCGAGATCCGCGGCGTCAACGCCAAAGAGATGGAGGTTGAGGTCGATCACCTGCGGGCCGAGGCCATGCTCGTGAGCTTCAACGACATTGCCCAGGCCATCGGCCAAGAGAACCTGTCCATTTCGGGAGGTGACATCCTCATGGACGGGCGCCGACGCACCGTGCAAGTCGTAGGCGACTTCCGCGACGCCCAAGACTTGGAGTCCATCATTGTGAAAGCCGAAGGTGGGAAACCCGTCTACCTGCGCGACGTGGCCAACGTGCGCTTTGTCGATCAAGAGGCCACCAGCTTTGCCCGGGAATGGGGCAATCCTGTGGTGTCGCTCGACATTCGAAAAAGGGCCGGTGAAAACCTCATCATCGCCTCCGATGAAATCAACCGCATCATTGAAGAAGCCAAGGCTGAGTTTTTGCCTTCCGACCTCAACGTGAGCATTACGTCTGACCAGTCCGACCAAACCCGGACACAGGTGGACGAGCTCCAAAACAGCATTATCCTCGGCGTGCTTCTCGTAGTGGGGGTACTGCTCTTCTTCCTCGGACTGCGCAACGCCCTGTTTGTGGGGGTCGCCATCCCACTGTCCATGTTCCTGAGCTTCGCCATCCTGAGCGCCTTGGGCATCACCTTCAACGTGATGGTGCTTTTCGCCTTGGTTTTGGCGCTCGGCATGCTGGTAGACAATGGCATTGTGGTGGTCGAAAACATCTATCGACTGATGGATGAAGGAATGTCGCCGTTTGATGCGGCACGATACGGCGTTGGCGAGGTGGCTTGGCCCATTATCGCGTCTACCGCGACCACGCTTGCGGCCTTCCTCCCATTGGCCATTTGGCCGGGCATCATTGGGGAGTTCATGAAGTACCTGCCGATGACCCTGATCATCGTGTTGTCCTCGTCTCTCTTCATTGCTTTGGTGATCAACCCCGTGCTCACCAGCGTTTACATGCGCGTGGAAGAGGCGGAGATGAACGTGCGCCGTTTGTTCATCACCACGGGAATCCTCATCGTTTTGGGCCTCTTGCTCTTGGGCGCAGGATGGAACACCCTGGGCAACTTGTTTGTCCTGGGCGGCGTCATTGGCCTGCTCAATCGCTACCTCTTGACTCCCGCAACAGCTTGGTTCCAAAACACGCTCCTCCCTGCCCTCGAAAACGGCTATGAACGCCTGCTGCGCTTTTCCCTTCGCGGCGCCAAACCATGGTTGTTCTTCTACGGCATGATTGGGCTTCTGTTCGCCTCTCTCGTGTTGTTGGGGGTATTCCCGCCAAAAGTGGAGTTCTTCCCGCAGAACGAACCGCAGTATGTCAATGTCTACATCGACATGCCGATTGGCACAGACATCGAAGAAACCAACCGGGTTACCCAAGAAGTGGAGGCGTTGGTGATGACGGCCATCAACCGGCCTGAATTCTTGCGCGAAGACGAAGACGGAAAATCCGTGCAGTTCCTCACCAATTCCGTGATTGCCCAAGTGGGCGAAGGCACTTCCGATCCCGCCGAAGGGCCGCAGTTAGGCGCCACGCCAAACAAGGGGCGCATCACCGTGAGCTTCTTGAAGTTCCAAGACCGCCAAGGTGTCCGTACAACCGACGTCCTGAACGCCATCCGCGACGAAGTCAAAGGCTATCCAGACGCCATCATTCGGGCGACCAAAAACTCCGATGGTCCACCACAGGGGTTGCCCATCAATCTGGAAATCACCAGCGCCAACTACGAAACTGCCTTGACGTACGCGGACGGCATGAAGCGCTTTATTGAGTCCACGGGGATTCAGGGCGTGGAAGGACTCAAGCTCGACGTAGAAAAGTCCAAGCCGGAAATGCCCATTTCCATTGACCGCGACAAAGCCCGCCGCTATGGTTTAAGCACCCAGCAAATCGGTTACGGCATCCGCAGCGCCCTCTTCGGCCGAGAAGTCAGCCGTTACAAGGACGGCGAAGACGACTACCCCATCAACCTTCGTTTTTCCGATGCCTATCGGAACAATGCCGATGCGTTGATGAACCAGAAAATCATCTTCCGAAGTGCCTCAGACGGCCAAATCAAAGAGGTGCCCATTTCGGCTGTCGCCACGGCCGGAAGGTCCACCACGTACAACGCCATCAAACGCAAGGACCTCGACCGCACCGTAACGCTCTCCTCGAATGTGCTGGGTGGCTACAATGCAAACGAGGTGGTCGCCGCCATTAAAACCGCCATGGACGACTACCCTGCTCAAGAAGGAGTGCAGTGGGAGTTCACCGGACAACAAGAAGAACAAGCCAAAGAGATGGCCTTCCTCTCTCGGGCTTTGGTGATTGCCCTGTTCCTGATTTTCTTGATCATCGTCGCTCAATTCAACAGCATCTCCACGCCCTTCATCATCGGCTTTAGTGTACTGTTCAGCTTGACTGGCGTCTTCTTAGGCTTGGTGGTGTTCCGACAGGACTTTGTGATCATCATGACCATGATTGGCATCATCTCGCTCGCGGGTGTGGTGGTCAACAATGCCATTGTTCTGATCGACTATACCAACCTTCTCTTTGACCGACGAAAGCGAGAGCTGGACTTGAGTGAAGACGATGCGCTGCCCTTCGCAGAGGTGGTTCCTTTGATCATTCAAGGCGGCCGAACGCGCCTTCGCCCAGTGCTCTTGACGGCCATCACGACTGTCCTTGGCTTGCTGCCACTGGCCATCGGAATCAACGTGGACTTCGTGAGCCTCTTGGCAGAGTTTGATCCTAAGATTTACATCGGAGGAGACAACAACATCTTTTGGAAGCCCATGAGTTGGGCCATCATTTACGGCTTGACTTTCGCCACTTTCCTTACGCTGGTGATTGTGCCCATCATGATGTGGTACTTGACCCGCGCCGATTACAAGTGGCTCAAGCGCCTGCCTGTCGACCCCTCCTAACTTGGAGAGACCCGTCCTTGATGCAACACAAAACACTGCTCATAACCGGAGTCACCGGATTTCTCGGAGGCCACATGACGCTCGAAGCCCTTCGCCGAGGACACTCTGTGCGCGGCACACTGCGGTCCCAGAAGCGTGCCGATGCCGTTCGGGCCATGCTGGCTGAACACCTCGGTGACGCTGCCGACGAAGCCCTTCAGCGCCTCACGTTTCACGAGGCTGATCTGATGACTTCCACGGGGTGGCGAGAGGCGGCCTCTGGTTGCGATGCGGCCCTGCATGTGGCCTCTCCGTTTCCCTTGGCCTTGCCCAAGGACGAGCAGGACATCATCGGGCCCGCAAGAAAAGGCCTCAAACACGTGTTCGAGGCTTGCGTTGCAGAAGGCGTTCAACGGTTCGTTCAGACCTCGTCCACTGTGGCCATTGTCTATGGACACGGCCGCCAAAAAACCGCGTTCACCGAAAAGGACTGGACCCAGCTTAACGGAGGCATGATTTCGCCTTACATCAAAAGCAAAACCCTCGCGGAACAAGACCTTTGGATGATGGCCAAGCAACAGCCCAATATGGTTGTTTCTGCCGTCAACCCGGGCTTTATCCTCGGACCCGTCCTCGATCGTCAAGACGCTGGAACCAGTGGCGATGTGGTGTTGAAAATGATGCGGGGCGAATTCCCTGGCGTGCCCAAGTTGGGGTACCCAACCGTGGATGTCCGCGACGTGGTTAGCCTGCACTTTTTGGTGCTCAACGACGAAAGTGCAGCCAATCAGCGATTTGCGGCGACAGCCAATACCCTCCCATTCCAAGGCTTGGCAAAAGCACTCAAGCACGCCTTACCAAAAGAGGGCAGAAAAGTGGGCACCCTCCCTTTACCCAACCTTTTGGTGCGGGTCTTCTCCTTGTTCGACCCTTCTACCCGGGGTGTCCTTTCAGAATTGGGTTACATGGCCACAGTTTCTTCTGGTTTTGCACGTGAGCGATACGGATGGAAACCAAGGCCTGCCGAGGAAGCTGGAGTCGCTACCGCCCAAAGTCTCATCGATCTCGGACATCTCGATTGATTCCCTCCATGCCGCTCTAACTTCGCAACCACGGAACCCGACCGGCACACGATGAGTGACCTTCTCCAACACGAATGTGGCATAGCCCTCCTCCGGCTAAAAAAGCCCCTTCAGTATTACATCGATCATTATGGAACGGCCTTTTACGGCCTGAACAAGATGTACCTCCTCATGGAGAAACAACGAAACCGAGGCCAAGATGGCGTGGGTCTCGCCAACGTTAAACTGTCTGTCCCCGCTGGACATCGCTACTTAAGCCGTTCGCGTTCCGTTGCCAAACAGCCCATTGAAGACCTTTTCTCTCAGGTCATGGGCCGTTTCGCCGACACCAAAGAGCGACACCCAGAGCGCCTCAAAGATGCGGAGTGGTTGCAAAAGGAGTTCGCCTTTACTGGAGAGGTGTTCCTCGGTCACTTGCGCTACGGTACATATGGACGGAACACCATTGAACGCGTTCACCCCTTCTTGAGACAAAACAACTGGCGCAGCCGCACTTTGGCCTTGGCCGGCAACTTTAACCTGACCAATGTCGACGAACTTTTCGAGGTGTTGGTTGGCCTAGGCCAACACCCCAAGGAAAAGGCAGACACAGTTACCGTGCTCGAAAAAGTAGGTCACTTCTTGGATGAAGAAGTCGAAGCCAGGTTCCGTGACTTCAAAGAGCAGGGCCATGAAAATCAAGAAATCAGCGAGCTCATCGCCAAAGAGTTGAATGTAGGAACCGTACTCGAACGCGCTTCAGAAGCGTGGGACGGCGGCTATGTAATGGGGGGCATCATTGGAACAGGGGACGCTTTCATTGCCCGAGATCCAAACGGGATTCGCCCTTGCTTTTGGTACGAAGACGATGAGGTTGTCGTGGCCGCTTCGGAGCGCCCTGTCATCCAAACTGCCTTCAACGCAACCACCGCGCAAGTCAAAGAGCTTGAGCCAGGCGAAGCCTTGCTGATTGCCCAAGACGGCAGTACACAACTCAAGCAGGTCCGACCCGCGGCCAAACGCACACCGTGCAGCTTTGAACGCATCTACTTCTCGCGCGGAAACGACGCAGACATCTACCAAGAGCGCATGGCCTTGGGAGAATCTTTGGTACCGAAAGTCTTGGAGGCCATCGAACACGACATTGACTCCACGGTCTTCAGCTTCATTCCCAATACCGCGGAGACCTCGTTTTACGGCTTAGTCAAGGGCATGGAGAGCCACTTGAATCAAAGCAAAATTGAGCGCATCATTGGTTTGGGATCGTCGCCAGATCCCGCCGAAGTCAAGTCGATTCTCGAAGAGCGTCCCCGCGTGGACAAGGTGACCATGAAGGACGCCAAGCTTCGAACCTTCATTGCAGACGACGGTGCACGTGATGACCTTGTCGCACACGCTTATGACATTACGTACGGCACAGTCAGACGTGGTCAAGATCAATTGGTGGTCATCGACGACAGCATTGTGCGCGGCACAACGTTAAAGCGGAGCATCCTCCGCATCCTAGACCGACTCGATCCCCTGCGAATTGTAGTGGTCAGCAGCGCTCCCCAAATCCGTTACCCGGATTGCTACGGCATTGACATGGCGAAAATGGGCGACTTTATCGCCTTTCAGGCCGCCATTGCCCTGCACAAAGAGCGCGGCAACGAAGCCCTCATCGACTCCGTTTACGAAGCTTGTAAAGCCGAGCTCAAAAAGCCATTCTCTGAACAGAGAAACATGGTCAAACCCATTTACGGTGAACTCACGCCCGAAGAAACCTCAGAAAAGATTTCTGAGCTTTTGACCCCTGCTGACATGAAGGCCGAAGTGCACATCATCTATCAGAGCATCGAGGGTCTACACGCAGCCATTCCCGAACACAAAGGCGATTGGTATTTTACCGGAGATTTCCCGACCCCAGGCGGCAACCGCGTCGTCAATCGCGCCTTCGTTTTCTGGAAAGAAGGACGAACAGAGCGGGCTTACTGACCATCGCTCCGGCCGGAGTTTAACCACGGTGCAACCCGCACTCTTTTGAAGATTGCTCCCACCACCAGCGGCCCGCTCTTGCGTCTTCGTGTGGCAAAACAGGGCGCGTGCATGGCGCACAGCCAATGCTTGAGTATCCCATGGCGTAAAGCGGATTGACGGGAACACCCGTTTTTACCAAAGCCGTTTCCAACTCTTGGTCACTCCAATTTAACAGTGGGTGGAACTTCTTCAATCCCCAACCTGGCGCGTCCTCAACATTGCTCATCTGCGCACGGTTGGCACTGTGATTGCTTCTCAATCCTGTGATCCACCAGTCCTTCCCCTCACACGCCGCTCTTAACGGGCGAATCTTGCGCATGGCACAACACGCCTTACGGGATTCAACACTCTCATAAATGGAGCTCAAACCCGATGTTTTTTTGAAGTCAACGACCTCCTTTGGATCGGGCAACAAGGCGCGAATTTCAACCCCAAAGTGATCTTCCGTTGCTTTCCACGTTTGTCGCGTCGCCGGAAACAAACAACCGGTGTCCAAGGACACAAGGTCGACATCCAACCCCGCCTTCAATACGGCCCATGTCAGGATTTGATCTTCCATGCTAAACGAAGTGGTCAACACCACCCGCTCACGGGTCACATTTGGCCCCAAGACCGATGTCATTTCCTCAAAAAGTGACGCAAACCACGGCCCTGTGCTGGAATATACCATCGCACAAAAATAGCAAAACACACAATTCCCACCAATTAAGTGGGGTTAAGAAAATCCTCCAGGGTTCGCTTCTCTAAAATGGCCAGTTGAGCGTCCCGAACCTCGACCATCATGCGGTGAAGACCGCAGTCCTCTTCGACACAATCTTCGCACTTCTGATAGTAATTCAAACTCACGCAAGCCAGAGGGGCAATGGGCCCGTCCATCAATCGGATAACCTTGGCCATTGTCACCTCCTCGGCAGGTAAGTTCAAAGCGTGCCCACCGCGCGGACCCCTTCGGCTCTTGACCACGCCACCCGACCGAAGCTCTACCAAAATCTGCTCCAAAAACTTCACACTCATCGGAGACGATTCACAAATCTGCTTGGCACTCATCCACCCTCCATCCTCGCTAGAGTCAAGAGACTTGGCCAGTACGGCCAAGGCACGGAACGCATATTGGGCCTTCTTGGTTAGCATCGCAATTCGCTCAGCGGCGGACCACAATTCGGTGGACCGGACAAGAAACGCAGGCGGCGCCATCCGCACCGAGCGACATCAACAGGACCAAGCCCGTGCCCCAACTTGATGTTGAAATGCGATCAAGGCGCCCCGTCGACACGCCTTCATCCAACACCTTTCCATCCAAAGACATGGCCCTCCAGCGCTGTCCTTGCACCATGGGCCATGTGACCTCGTCCCCAGACTGAACCGGATTTGGAAAAGGTGCTTGGGCAGACTGCGTCGCTTCCGTGGGAATGGATGTGACTCCGTTGGCAAGCCAGGCCACGTCTGTCACCGATAAAAGCATGTTTCCCTCCAAGTCCGTGACGTCCAATATTTCGTGGTAAAACAAGGGAAGCATTGAGTCTGGGGCAAAATAAACGACTTGATTCAAGTACCAATTGGCGGTGTCTCCCTCGTACGTTTCTGTGTAAAACTGAGTGTAAACGCCCCGCAAAACTTCTTGAATCTCCACCCCGTCAGGCATCACCAACGACCCCCACGCATCAACCTCAAACGAAGCTTCACCCGTCAACGAATACGGTTGACCAAACAAAGTGATCTCCGCTCCGAATTCATCGTCACTGCCTGTACCCAGCCCCATCGGGTAAGTCCACTGAACCAGCGGATCAGAAAAAGGAAGGGCCACCCCATTTGCAGGATTGGCATTGCCAAACACCTGCATGCTGCTTTCTGAAAGGGACAAGAAACCCAGTTGGTCGCCATTGACCGTAGCCCATTCTGCCCCATCAAATGATTTGAAAAAAGGCGACGATCCAGCAGGAATCACCTCCAACAACCCGACTGAACTTCCAATCGTTCCCGAGAAGTCCCAGCTTTGAAAATCCTCACTTGCTTCTGTGGGAGCGAAATACTCCCCTGCAACCAGCTCTGATGTGTAGCCCAAATCTGGCACTGACGGTGTTTCAAACACAGGCTGCGCCATGGTTTGTGTCACCGCAAAAAACATGGGCACAAAAAAAAGAACTTTGTTCATGTCGCTAATCTAGCTGAACAAAGCTCTTTCGTTGTACCCGGAGTGGGAATCGAACCCACACTCCAAAGGAACGCGAGTTTGAGTCGCGCGCGTCTACCAATTCCGCCATCCGGGCAAGGAGGGCGACAAAAGTAGCCATTATTAAGCGGATTCCACAGGAAGCGACACACGGAAAGTCGTTCCCACACCTTCTTCACTGCGAAGAATGCCAATTTGCCCCCCGTGATACTCTCGTACAATGCGGCGTACCAGACTCAGTCCCAGTCCCCACCCACGTTTTTTAGTACTAAATCCAGGCTCGAACACTTGCCGCTGCACGCGACGAGACATTCCTCTACCCGTGTCTCGAATGTCCAGCGTGGCCCGCCCGAGTTCATGCCAAAGGCGCACCTCCAATTCACCCGACCCTTCCATCGCGTCCACCGCATTCTTCGTTAGGTTTTCAAGAACCCAACCAAACAACGCGGGGTTAAAAGACGCCCGCAAAGGAACCTCGGGCATCGACACGGTAAACGTAACCGCTTTGGGCATTCTGCGTTGCAAATACGCCATGGTCTCCCCCACAAAAGCGCCCAAATCTTCGACAGTCAATTCAGGGTCCGATCCGATTTTTGAGAAGCGATCGGTTACGGTTCGCAGCCGGCCGATGTCCTTTTCCAATTCCACCAAAACGTCTTCGGCCACTTCTTCACCCCGCAACACTTCTACCCAAGCCATGAGGGCCGACAGCGGTGTCCCCAGCTGATGTGCTGTTTCCTTGGCCATGCCCACCCAAACGCGGTTCTGCTCAGAACGACGAAACGCACTAAAGGTGGAATAGGCCAAAAGCAAAAAGCCCCCAATAATCAAGAGCTGCACCACAGGGAAATAACGCAGTTGCTTCAACACCAAGGACTCATCGTACAGAATCCATTGTTTTCCGGTTTCCGGAAGGTCCAATACAATCGGTGCATTGACCGAAGACAGCCGTTGGATTAACCCCGTGGTGTCGGCCAATTCAGAGGCCTCAAAACGATGAGATTGAAGGATGTTTTTGAGACCCGAATCCGCCAAAAGGACCGGAATAGACGCTGAATTCAGAACGGTCTCCGAAATGAAGGAGTGAATCAGGTCGTCCATAACCGACTTGAGCTCTCGAAAACGATTGCTCTGATCATAGTACACCATTAGGCCCTGCTCAAACTCGATCACCGTTCCTTTCGTAGCCAAGGATTCACGCAACGAGTCCAAACGCTCAGGTGTCCGCAGAACCTCGGGTACATTAATGTCGGCCTGGAGCACCCCCTCCTTGTATACCAGCACCGGAATGGTTCGGTTTCCTTGAATAAAACGGGTGATGAAGGTGAGGTCAATCGGAGCGCCTGGCTCTGCCTCTTGAATGATGCGATAAGCCTCGCCCATCAAATCCGCCTTGTCCCGCTCTTCGCTGCGAAGGGACGCAAACAGAACGTCCGTGTACCGAACCAATTCGGCCCGCTGAACAATGGCTTCGGACCACAACGCTACTTTTCTCTGCTCCTCTGATCGCAACGTTCTCGCAATCCTGCCGCTTGACCAAAGGGTCAAAGCCACAATGGCAAAAGCACCCACAAACAAAATGAGGCGGGAATATTGCTTGTTTTGAGGTCTCATGCCAGGTGTGCGGAGTCAACGCAAGATTCATTCAAAAGGTATCCAAACCTCGTATGTTGACCATTCTTCTTCCACGAAACGAATGTTGGACCAACAAAAACGCCGACTTGCGTCGGCGTCTTTTTGGGTTAGTGAAGCCCAAGCATATTTGGTTAAGTCTACTGCCCGGTTTCATCCGATTCAGCAGATGGCAAATATAGAGAATATTAACGTTAGTCGGTTAACAAAGTCCGCTCATCTTTTTTTTCACCGAAAATCGTCCTCGTCATCTAACGGCAAATTGTCCGGCGTCACAGGCAACTTTGACTGCTCTTCAGGTGGCGCAGCAAGCCGATCTACTGGCCGGTCTGGCGCGTCTGAAACGGGCCCTTCCGTCCCCAACACGCCCTTCAATCGACTCCATGCACCCTGCCTTTGGTTTCGACGGTGTTCTTGATGAGCGGCTCGGTCGTATCCAAAGACCGGCTCCTCCATTGTGCCCCGCATGGCCAAGAAAAAGCGATGGCCCAACCCGTCCTCTTCCATTGGGCCCCACTCGCCCTCGTCTGCTTTCAAATCGCGCAGGGCAAAGTCCAACGTAAAATCCATCTCTCCCCCCAAACGATACCAACCGTCTACCCCTAAATCCATGGCGTCTGAAAACACCTCCGTTGGCGCCAAGGTGATCAAGCCACGACTCAACGTAATGTGCGTGGAAATGGGTTGAAAACGAACACGGTTCAACCGCCTCTTCAAATCCTCAGCGTCCGAAATAAACTGGTACTTACGCTCCTTTGCCAAGGTGGACGGGATGGCTTGCAGCAAGTCGAATTCTACCAATTGCCCCTCTTCCAGCCGCACCTCGAGATCTGCATTCCACTGAACCGATGCCGGTCGATTGGGCTCAAACGTCAAGGTCCCTTCCGACCAAATTCGGCCCTGGACATGCTCCGACCGCAATGTGTTTTGTCCGAGGCCCGAAGTCCCCAAAAGGAGTTCTGAGAAGTCGGCGTTCACCAGCCGCCCCTCCATTCGAGCAACCCGACCATCCCATGTTCCCGAAGCACTTACCCTCCCATCAAAAATGGCCGCAGTCAGCGTTTCAATCTTCGCCTCATCTCCTTTCCATTCCCCACTGGCCGACCATTCATCGGCCTCTAAATCTCCCAAACGCATCCGCCGTCCACCCATCGTATAAGACCAGAGCCGGACGCTCGGCGTTGAGGACCCGTTTGCCCCCTCCATCTCAATGCCCTCTAACCCCAACCGCAACCGGTCCACATCAAGACTGGACATGTCCACCGTAACCTCACCATTTGTGGCATTCCAATTCACCCCTGCGCTCCCCTCAACGCCAGGGGCTTCAAACCTGGCTCCTTGAACTTTCCATCCGTCTTCAGCGCTCGTTGCCGTTGCCTCGTGAACGACAAACACGGACGCGTCGTTCCTCAACTCAACACCCTCAAGATGGACTTGGGCACCTGGATCAAAGTCCACCGCCCAGGGCTCTTGACCACCACCTCGAATGTCCAAAGCACCGCTCCACCGAACGGAGCCTCCATCCCCAATGCGCATGGAGCCGAGCAACTTCTGATCTGGGTCCAACCACGAAGACAACCCTTGAGGCCGACACACCGCCTGACCTTCCACATGAACATTCAATGTCTGGCCCAGGGCTGTCACAGAGGCGTTGGCCGCCCATTCCCCTTGCGCTGCCTTTCCTGTCAATTGCGTTCCCTGTGCCGCCCACCCCCTTTTCGTGCTCCACAAAGCCAACCCGCCAGACACCACTTCCAAGCTCGCACCGCCCTGTGTCCAAACCAATGGCGAAGGCGCCACTTGCGCCGCCCACCCGCCAGTCCACGATTCCTGCGTGGGACCACTCCATCCAGGCGTGTTCGTTCCAGACAACGCAGATTTTCCAATTCGAAGGAACACGTCTGCCCGACCCGAAACGCCAGCTAAACTGGACCCCACAGCCTTCTGAACACCCGCTGGCAATGCGCGCTCAACCGCTTTGACTTCGGCGTCTTTGGCATTCAATGCCAAGCCAAAAAGTCCGTCGCGCGCCACCAACGTGCCGGTCACCTCCACCTCCTGACCCCGCCCTGAAACTTGACCTCCCGTCAACACCGCTTCCTGAATCCCCAAAACAACACCGCGGTCGGCCATGCGGCCGCCAAACTTCAGGTTCAACCCCATGTTGTCCATCCACGACGTTTGGCCTGAAGCCACCGAAATGTTCCGACCTCGAACTTCACCTCTGGTCACAAAGCCTTGTTCACCCTCGCTCGCCAAGCTCACTTCGGCTTGATCGAGTTCCGCAGACCACTCTATGGTGTTGCTTGACGTCGCCCAACTTCCCGTCGTGATCACGTCCACCAGCGCCAACGCATCCACCTGCCATCCGTCCAGTTTGGAACCCTGATTTTCTCCGTCACTTTCCTTCCAAAAGACCCAATTTTGCTTTCCGTCTTGGGTTCGGTTCAAATCCAACCTCCCTCCCTTTAACTGAAAAGATTTGACCTCAAGTCGATCTTCGAGCAGGGGCCACCATGCCACCCGAACAGCCACCTCCTCCATGACCAAGAAATCATGGCCCGGACGCAATCCATCTTCAATTTGTACCCCTTGCAAGCTCACTTCGACGTCTGGCCAAGCCCTCCACACCGACACGGACAGTCCGTCGATGTGAACATCTGCAGCCAAGTGCGGCTGAATCCACGACAGAATGCGGCTCTCGAGACCGCGAGACTGCCACCACAATCCCCCCGTAAACACCACAACCAAAAAGGCCACCAGCGCAACCCAACGCCCCGACAGCCGCGCCACACGGCGAAAGCTTTTCTGCGGAGATCCGTCGGTTTTTTGTTGTGTCTCGGACATGACTAGAGCGGCACAAATATCCACGGGCAACAGCACGGATTTACACACTCCATTGAACCAACGCCAACCATTGGAGTTGAATTGTGGCGTCTCCCTTGAATTATCTTCCCAAAAAAGCCACCCCATGGACAAGAGAACCTTCATTAAACTCACCGGTCTTGCCGGAGCCGGTGTTCTCGGTGTCCCCTTGGTTTCTTCGTTAATTGGCTGCGGAACGTCTCCCTCTACTTCCCCTGCCAATGAAGCGGCAGAAGCGGTGTTCACCTTGCCTGAATTGGGGTTTGACTATGCGGCTCTCGAGCCCACCATCGACCGGGACACCATGAAAATTCACCACGGCAAGCATCATGCGGGGTACGTTCGAAAGCTCAATGCTGCGCTCGAGGGTCACCCTCTCAAAGGAACGGCGCTCGAAGACCTTCTCGCCAACATTGGGTCGGACGATACCGCACTACGCAACAACGGGGGCGGACACTTCAACCACGCCTTGTTTTGGAAGGTGATTTCCCCAACAACATCCCCAACTGACGCCCAGCCTACCGGGCCTCTTGAACGCCGCATCAACGCTTCTTTCGGTGACCTTGAAACCCTAAAAAGCACCCTGGTTTCCGCCGCTGCTAGCCAATTTGGGTCCGGTTGGGCCTGGCTTGTCCAAGACACCCAACAACCTGACCAATTGATTGTGACCTCCACGGCCAATCAAGACAACCCCCTTATGACGGGCATTGTCCCCAGCGCCGGACAAGGACGCCCACTCTTGGGAATCGATGTTTGGGAGCACGCCTATTACTTGAACTATCAGAACCGACGCACGGACTATGTTGCGGCATTGCTCGATCAAATCAATTGGTCGGCGGTCTCGTCTTTGATGGCGTAACCACCGCTCCGTTGGGCAAGGGACATCGCCACCCGTCGTAGGCCATTTTTCCCCGTTGAGTGAGCTGGCCAAACTCTGCAGCGGTTGGGGCCAATAAGTGGTACTCCCAACCCAACGTTCCTTGGGCTTGTTTTGTGACTCTCGACACCGCCAAAATGGAGTCAGCCACGCCCAGAAAAGCTGGACTCTCCTCCAACGTATGGGCCGTCATTTCGACCCCGTCATTTTGAATGACCACCACAGCATAGTGTCCCGTTTCAGGAACAGGAAGGTTCACGATCAACGACCCTGCCATTTTTCTCAGAAGAAAATCCACGCCGTTCACCAGCACCGTGTCTCCCATTGAAACAGTGTCCTTGCCAATCTGCCAAGCTCCGACCTCATCTCGAATGGTCCCCCGAAAAGCCTTGGGGATGTTGGGCAGATTCACACGCTTCGGCGGCATGGGTTCCGAAAACTGAACGCTCGGAACACACGATGCCAGGATCATGCTGATCACAATGAAAAAAAAGAGGCGCATCGAAACCGAAGTTTTAGGTGTGCGTGAGCAGGATGGCGGTTGCCCCCGCCAACAGGCAATAGACAGCGAAGCCATTAAAACCGTTTCGCTTCACCAAAGAAATCATCGTCTTGCAGGCCCAGCATCCGCTCAAAAAAGCGGCGAATGCTCCCACCACAAGCGCCATTGAAGACACAGAGCCCGCCACTTGGTGCAAGGGGTCCATTAAATCGCGAATCTCCAATGCCGTCGCACCTAAAATTGGCGGAAGCACCATTAAAAAACTGAATCGAGCGGCCTCTTCACGGCTCACACCAAGCAACAATGCTGCAGACAAAGTGGCGCCACTGCGACTCACACCAGGCAACACTGCAACCGCTTGAGCACATCCAATGACAACCGCCTCTAAGGGGCCCACTTTGCCACCAGTTCGGCCTTTTCGCTGAGCCCAAAACAAAAGTGCAGAGGTGAACAGCAGGGCCCAGCCCACAGGCGCCAAGTGCCCATCAAGGCGGGCCTCAATCCAATCTGAAAAAGAAAAGTAAACCACCGCCAACGGCAGCATGGACAAGAGAACAAAGCCCGCAAAACGGCGTGCGGGATTCCAAAATTCTCCCGAGGCGACCAGGCCCAAAAGCAAGTCCCGAATGTCCGTTCGAAAAACCACGATGGTACTCAAGGAAGTCGCCCCGTGCACCACAACGCTAAACGCCAGGCCCCCTTCGCTAACACCCAAAAGGGCCTTCCCCAATTCTAAGTGTCCCGAACTGCTGACCGGCAAAAACTCCGTCAACCCCTGGACCAGCCCCAACAAAAAGGCCTCAAGGACGCCCATCAAGCTTCCCGACTCAGCGGGGAAACGCTTCAAAATGCTGTAAAAGATGATCCCATAACCCAGCAACACGGTCAGTGGCGCTATGGTGATGCGTCGCGCACTAAAAATCTCCTCGGAGAATTCATTGGGGTCCTCCACACCGCCCCCGCTCATGAGCACGTAGCCCAATGCAAGCAGACCCAATCCCACCAAAAGAAACTGGTAATTCTTGCGCTCAAAGGGGAATGCATTTCGGCCTTCTTGGGGGGAAGATGTGCTGCTCATGACTGCGAAAATAAGACCAACGAGCCCCTTGCGTCTCACATGAGTTTGTCGAGGCTCGCTCCCAAGTAGCGACCCACTGCCCACCGGGCGCTTAAACCCGTGATCACTAAGCCCATGATCAACTGTGCCCCAAGTACGCAAGCCAACTCAGTCCCGCCCCAATTGGACAACACAGAAAGAAACGGTTTGAGCCACGCAAGAAGTCCGACCAAAACCGCATATGCCAACAAGGCGCCCACAGCTCCATACCCCATAGCCTCTCCTATGAAAGGCCGGCGAATTCGGCTCGGCGGTGCGCCCACCAGCTCCATGCTGCGAATCAAATGTCGGCGGCCAAAAACACTCAGCCTCACCACATTCAGAATCTGAGCCACCACCAAGGCAACCAGCAATAAAACAGACACCATCAAGGGCAAAGTCCAATTCGAAAAACCCGACTCAAGCCGTTCTAAAACCCGTTTGGGAAAGTCAACTCTTGCCACTTGAGACTTGGCCGACCAAACCACGGCCTTGTTGGAAAGGCCAACCACACCCACCTCACTCAGCCAGCCAGCGTCCAGCTTCAATTCCACAACCGCGGGCAATGGTGCAGCACCGAGAAAGTCCATGAAGGGTTCCCCTAGCTCTCGCTCCAATTCCGCCGAGGCTGAATCCGCACTTAAAAACCGCGCCTGCGTGACCTCAGGCAAGGCGAGCCAATCCGACTCTTCTTGTTGAGCGTTCCCGTCCCACCCCCTTTCCAACACCACTTCCACAGAAAGGGCGGCCATCCAATCCGAACGAAGGTCTCGAATCACAATCGTCAATGCGACCAGGGCACCCAATAGTCCAAGGGTCAAGGCAACACCCAAAGACGTGGACAACGCAGAAAACCCGTGTGCACGGCTTCTGGGGGAGGCGGACGAGCTCATGGACAAAAATGGATTACCCAGGGACGTTGTCCACGGACATCAATTGCACAGAAAAATGCAAGTCAATTCCCGCCAGGGGGTGATTGAAGTCCACTTCGACTTCCTCTTCCGTTACCCCAATGACCACGCCGTGCAACTCTTCTCCCGTGTCATCGCGCATGACCACCACTTCTCCCTCTTCCATTACAGAGTCGTCTAACCCTTCTTCGTCTACGAACTGGGTCTTAGGCAAGACAGTGAAGGCGCCCTCCATTTCGGGGCCGTATGCCTGGTCAGAAGGGATTGTCAAATCAAAGCTCTCGCCCACTTTCGCTTGAAGCACGGCGGCTTCCAAATCTTCAAGGATGTCCTCTCCTCCTGCTTCAAAAGTGAAAGGCTCCTCTGGAACCGTGGCTTCGATGACTTCTCCTTCTGGGCCGTCCGCACGAAGCGTATAGTGAATGGTGTATTTCATGGTTGTGTATCTGTGGCGTTCAACGCTCCGGGGTCGGGAGCAAAAGAAAAGACAATCGACTCAATCTCCCGGAGGTACTCTCTTTTTCCGAAGTAAGGCGCATAGACATAACCGTCTATGGTGACCAACTGTCCGCGCGCTTCATCGACCCAAGCAATGGCCGTCCAAGGCCCTCCCATAAAATCGCCTTCCATCTTCCAAAGCCCTCTCATTTTAGCGGCAAACCCCCCTCTGAAAGACACCTCTTCGTAGCGTGGGGCGAGTCGATATTCTGTCGTCATGAAGCTTCCAGGTGCGGGGCCACCAAGCCGATCAGCCAATAGGGAGTCTCTGCGCTGGAGCATGCTTTCCATAGAAAAATCCTGCGGGCCATTGTAGGGCGTTCGATGCATGACGATGCCCATTTGAACATCGTGATTTCGCCCTCCCTTCATTCGTGTAAGAGACCGTTCGATCCAAGCAAATCCCCCCGTTGAAGTCAGCAAGCGCGCGTCTTTGGGCAAGACAGACGTAAGGCCATGTTCACGCAAGACCTGTTGCTCGAGCGCCACATTTCGGTTCAACGCCAACACCTGTGCATAGCGCTTGGCCTCCTCCTGTTCGAGCAAGTCCGCCAACATGGGACCACGGTGCGGCTGAAGCAACATCGCGGCCGCTTCCTTGGCGTTTTTGGCTTTTACCTCTGCATAAATCTGACCCTTCGCAAACTGCGCCCTCGCCACCCGCATGTCTGGCGTCTGAGTGTCGACCCGGTCCGCAATGTCAAACACAATCAAGTTGCGATGCGGCTTCCAAAAGCGATCAAATTCCTCGGGGTCCAATCGAATCACGTCGAACCGCGGCTCGTACTGGGGAAGAACGCGCACAGGCTCTCGAAAAATGCTGTCCACCGCAGCGCCAACACCTTGGTTCCAATCCGATTCGGACACCACCATCACAATCTCTCCGCTTGGGCCCACTTTCCCTGGAAGAAGCGCTGCACGATTTTGTGTGGTCGTGGACCCTCCCTCCGTGCCGCCACAACCCACAAGGGCCAACACAAAAAGCGCCAGAAATGCGGAGGCAAAATGCGACTTCAACACATCAACGGGGATCGGCATGAATGTATAGTTTTTGACCCGCTCGGATGGCGTCGCTTCGCAAGCCGTTCCATTGTTTTAACTCTCTTACACTGACGCCATGTCGATTGGCGATGGTCCCCAAAACATCGCCGCTTCGAATGCGGTAGACCACAACTTCTGGCTCAAATGTGACCTCCGGTGTCTTCTGGGGCTCCCAATCCAATGCAGAGGGCAAAGAATCCATGAACAGGCCGATCGCCTCTCGGGGCAAAACAACAGGCCAGCCACCTCCCACCGCGCCCGGGATTACCTCCTTGCGATACTGTGGGTTCAACTGTGCAATTTCCGACACTGGGCGGCCTGTTGCCTTCGCGACTTGGTCGAAACGCACGTTTCGCTGGACCAAAACCGTATCCAACATGGACGCAGGACAAACCTTCACGCTCGGGACCAACCCGGCCTCCACAGGGTGGGAAAACAGATAAACCAACGCAATCAAGGATGGAACATACTTGGCGGTTTCTCGCGGCAAAAAACGCTTGACCTTCCAAAAGTCGCGCGATCCGGCCCGGCGAATGGCCTTATTGACATTGCCCGGTCCAGCGTTGTATGCAGCAAGTGCCAAGTGCCAATCGCCGTCGTACATCTGATTCAATCGCAACAAAAATCGACACGCGGCGTCCGTAGCGGCGATCGGGTCTCGGCGCTGGTCCACCCAGCTGTTGACCTCCAAACCTTGGTGTACGCCCGTGTTGTACATGAATTGCCACAACCCCGTTGCGCCCGCACCACTTCTCGCCAATGGGTTCAAGCCGCTCTCCAATACCGGCAGGTACTTGAGCTCCAGCGGCAAGTTGTAGCGGTCCAACGCCGCCTCAAAAATCGGAAAATACTGAGGGGACCTCCCCATCATCTTGCCCAAAAACCGGGGGCGATGCTTGAGCATAAAAGCGACCCTGTTGAGCACTTCTGCCCGGGGATACAGGTCCAAGGGCGTTCGCCGATCCAAGTCAGACAACGCCAAGACAATCTGAGCGGTGTCCAGTGCGCGACCCAATTCTTGGCTGGTCGTTCCCGCATACCAAATGGCACTGTCGGTGCTCATGCAATGTGCTTCGGCACACCACGCCAACCACATCGAATCCGCATTGACCAAGACGTTCAAGGCCTGAACAGAATCTGGTTCAGTGATCAGCGTTGCCTCTGCAGCCTCCTCGAAAACCTCCAATACTGGTGTTGGCGACAAGGCGTCTTCAGAAACTTGAGACGCCGCACTCCAAGGGAGTAGGATCCATGCCCAAACCCCACAAAAAAGAACGGTCAACTTAGGCTTTGTCGCCCTCATCGCCAGCCTTTCCATCGTCTTGGGTGGCGTCTTTAAACTCCTTCACACCTCGACCCAACCCCTTCATGAGCTCAGGAATCTTGCGGCCTCCAAACAAAAGAAGGACAACGAGAAGAACTAAAATAATCTGATAAGGACCTGGTGTCATCCGATGGATTTTGAAGCGAAGTTCGGGGAAAACGGACATCCAAACCCATTCATGGGCAAGTGTCCACCAAAGACAGGTTGTCAATCAGCCTAACCCCACAAAAATTGGCCGCAACAATCAGGCGATCAGATGGCTTCGGGTCCAATGAGGCACACATGGAAACTTCGTCGACAAGGGACAGGTACTCCAGCTCAAAACCTGCCGATTTCAGCGTCAATTCGGCGTTATTTAAGGCTTGCAACACGTCTTCGGCATTTGCGACATCCAGCATCACTGCGTGCAATTTCCCGGCCCTTTTGCGCTCTGATTCGGACAGCCGCGCATTGCGCGAACTCATCGCCAGCCCGTTGTTTTCGCGTTGCGTTGAGACGGCAACAATGTCCAGCCCCACAAATTCCGTGTCGGCCAATCTTTGAATCACCGCCAACTGCTGCCAATCCTTTTCCCCGAAAAAAGCACACTCGGGCTGAACCTGCGCGAACAACGAACGCACAACAGCCACAACTCCGTCGAAGTGACCCGGTCGATTGGCCCCTTCCCACAAATTGGTTAGCCCACCATAATCGACCACTTCTGCTCTCTTGGGAACTCCGCTCGGATACAACTCCAAAGCCGTTGGGAAAACCACCGTATCTGCCCCCGCTGAGAATGCCAAAACAGCATCTTGCTCATGGGCTGTCGGATAAGCGTCAAAGTCGTCAGAATCGTTGAATTGCGTAGGGTTTACGTACACACTTACTACGACTTCGCACCCACTTTCCCGGGCTGCTCGTGCCCGACGAATCAAGGCGGCATGTCCCGCGTGCAACGCGCCCATCGTGGGTACGAAAGCCACAGGTCTGGTTTCCCTGTTCGCCAATCTGGCCTCTCTCCATTTTGCAAAACTGGAATAGGTGGCATTACCCAAGCCGTGCTCCGTTTTCGTCATCTCCTGCATTTTCTGCCCACAAATCACCTTTTTGACGGGCGAGTTAACGTGTGTCAACACTTATGAATTTGGGGGGCTCAAAGTAGCGGAATCACTTGAATTTACGCACTTTTCAAGGTATATTTGATTCCAAGCCTGTTATCCCGGAATATTTATGAGCAAGACCAGAATCCTCTACGTCAGTCAAGCAATTCAACCTTTTCTTCCGGAAAGCCCAATCAGCAAGCGGGCCCGACAGATTCCTCAAGGCATCCATGAGCGCGGCCGCGAGATTCGCGTTTTTATGCCGCGTTTCGGTGTCATCAATGAACGCCGTCACCAACTGCACGAAGTGATTCGTCTCAGTGGTATGAACCTCAACATCAACGACACGGACCACCCGCTGATCATCAAGGTCGCCTCCATTCCCACCGCGAGAATGCAGGTTTATTTCATTGATAACGAACACTATTTCAAGAAGAAAGTGACCTGGTTCGACGCCAAAGAAAAGCTGGTTCCTGACAATGACGAAAGGGCCATCTTCTTTGCACGCGGTGTCTTGGAAACGGTGCGAAAGCTGAGCTGGGCCCCGGACATCATCCATTGCCACGGCTGGATGGCCTCCCTCGTTCCCCTCTACCTCAAAGAGCAATTCAAAGAGGACGCCCACTTCGAAAACACCAAGGTCGTGACCACCTTGTATGATGAAGGGTTTAAAGGAACATTGAACGGCAGCCTTTCCGAAAAAATCGAATTCGACGGCGTTCAATCCCCCACCCTCAAGGACATCAAAATCCCAACATTTGATGCACTGAACCAGCTGGCCATGGTGCATTCAGACGCCGTGATTTCAGGCAGTGAGACGTTGTCAGACGAGACCGCTGCTGCATTTGAAGCGTTGTCTTGTCCAAAGTTGGGCTACATGGAGTCAGAACTTGGTTCTGCTGAAGTGGCCAATTTCTACGACACCATCTTAGAGGGAAAGGAGCTGGCCGTTGAGGACTAACCATCCCGATCCGTCATCTTTCACAGCTTTTGGTACGAACTCGTTCGCGCCACGGGTTCCTTGACGGCCATTCTGTACGACCTTGCGCTTTCATCACGCCATGCGCATGCGACCGTTCCGTGTATTTGTACTTTCTCTTGTTCTTCTCGCACTCCATTCTGGATGCAGGAAACCGGACAGTGATCT
>CBFHQM010000005.1:32903-35603 GCA_965657965.1 uncultured Flavobacteriales bacterium
TTGGACCTTCGTCACGACACCCTCGGCTTCTCCATTGAGATGGTTCTCGCAGACTCTCTGCGCACCGACGAACGCAGTCGCTTGCTTCTTGGGAATTTGTTTGACCCCATCAGTGGAATGACAAAAGCCTCCTTTTCAACTGAAATGAGGCTATCGGAAACCAACAAGGATTTTGGCGTCAACCCCATTTGCGACAGCATCTATCTGTCCTTCCGATTCAGCGGACCCGCGTATGGCCGCATCGATGACCAGTACATGGTGGTGGAACAGCTCATGGACACGGTGTCATACGACAGCGCATACTACAGTTTTGACATTCCAGCCACCATTCCAGGGAACCTGGTTCTGCCCGAATCTCAACCCATCCAAGTTCACCCCCTGCAATCCGTATTCGTTGGCAACGACACGCTCAGCCCGCAAGTCCGAATCCCATTGATCTCTTCCTACGGACAATCCATCCTCGATGCGGACACGTCTGTTTTCGACAACAATGCCAATTGGAAGGCCTGGTTCAAAGGCCTCCAAATCAAGTCTGGCTCAGGTGGCGGGGGCATAGTCTGCCTGGAGCCCACCACCGGTATTTCTGTGATGAGACTGCACTATCACAACACCACGGATACGGCGTCCTATGACTTTGTGATCAACGCCAACGCGGCGAGAATTGGTCATTTCCAACACATCTGGCCGCCAGAGTTTGACGCCTTGAACGACAGCCTAGCTACCCAAGACGCGCCCCGTGTCGCCCTTGTGGGCGGCGCATCCTCTTACTTGCGCGTTGATTTGTCGGGGTTGGACACACTCAATGCTCCGGAAGGCGCGGTTGTGAATCGAGCCGAGCTGGTTCTTCCGCTCAATTCAGCCCTGAGCAAGCTCCCCCGCCCCAGCATTTTAACCGCCTTTCTCAAGCGCGAAAGTGGCGGTTTGGAGCTCGCTCCAGAAGCCACCTCCCCGGGCATCACCTATGGCGGAGTTTACGACGCAGCCAGAGACGCGTATGTGCTCAACCTGCCCCTTTATGCGCAGCGGCGGCTCAACGGAGAAGAGGCCCGGCCCGACCTCTATCTCTATTCTGAAATTTCCTCTGTGGCCATCGAGCAAGCCGTTTTTGACACGCCCATTGCATCCTCGAACGCCTCTTTTGTTGTGACCTGGTCTGAGTAAGCCACAATCGAGTTCAAGTATATTTGAGACATGTGTGGAATTGTTGGTTACCTCGGAGAAAAACAGGCGTTTCCCATTATTGTCAAAGGGCTTCAAAGACTGGAATACAGGGGGTATGACAGCGCTGGTGTGGCCATCATCAGCCCGGAAAATGGACTGCAGCATCATCGAAAAAAAGGAAAGGTTGAGGCCCTCTTGAACTTGGTCGGAGACAACAAGCCCACGGGAAATTTGGGCATTGGACACACCCGCTGGGCCACCCACGGAGCACCCAACGACGTCAATGCTCATCCCCACCTGAGTGGAGACGGACAACTGGCCTTGATTCACAATGGCATCATTGAGAATTACCACGCCCTAAAAGAGACCCTCATCGGACGCGGTCATCACTTTACCAGTGACACGGACACAGAGGTCCTTGTGCACCTCATCGAAGAGGTCATGACAAGCAGCGAAGAGCTCGATCTTTTCGAGGCCACAAGGATCGCCTTGAACGAAGTGGTCGGCGCCTACGCCATTGCCATTATCGACATTGCCCGCCCGGAAGAACTGATTTTGGCTCGAAAGTCCAGCCCGTTGGTCATTGGCATTGGCGAAGGAGAGTATTTCGTAGCCTCCGACGCCACGCCCATTGTCGAATACACGAAAAACGTCGTCTACTTGGAAGACGAAGAGGTCGCACGTGTTTCTCTGACTTCCGGAATGAAAATCCGCACCATTCGGAACCACAAAGTCACCCCTGTGGTAACCGAATTGGAAATGGCCCTCGAGTCCATTGAAAAAGGCGGTTATGAGCACTTCATGCTCAAAGAGATTCACGAACAACCCCGCTCGATTCACGATTGCTTGAGGGGCAGACTGAGTCTTGGACAGAACACCATCCGCATGGCCGGCATCGACGACCATGAGGACATGTGGAAGGACGCACAGCGGCTGATCATTGTTGCCTGTGGCACCAGTTGGCACGCCGGCCTCATTGCGGAGTACATGTTCGAGGACTTTGCCCGCATTCCTGTGGAAGTCGAATATGCCAGTGAATTCCGATACCGCAACCCGGTCATCGGCAAAGGTGACATCCTGATTGCCATTAGTCAGTCGGGAGAGACGGCCGACACCCTGGCCGCCATTCGCATGGCCAAAGAAAGAGGGGCGCATGTCTTTGGCATCTGCAATGTGGTTGGGTCCAGCATCTCTCGTGAGTCTCACAGCGGCGCCTACACCCATGCGGGTCCAGAAATTGGCGTCGCTTCTACCAAGGCGTTTACCGCACAATTGACAGTGCTGACCTTGGTGGCGATGCACGTTGGTCACCTTCGCGGCGCACTCAGCGGACAACGACGCAACCGGTTGATGGTTGAGCTAGAGTCCATCCCAGAAAAGATTCAGTCCCTGTTGGATCAAGAAAAGGCACTCGAGGCCATTGCTCAGGCCTACAAAAAAGCGCCTAACGCCCTGTTTTTAGGGAGGGGATTCAATTTTCCTGTTGCACTCGAGGGCGCTCTGAAGCTCAAAGAAATCAGCTATATCCACGCCGAGGGT
>CBFHQM010000005.1:35675-36083 GCA_965657965.1 uncultured Flavobacteriales bacterium
ACGCAAGATGCCCACTATGAAAAAGTGTTGTCCAACATTCAAGAGGTGAAGGCGCGCGGAGGCAAAATCATCGCTGTGGTCACCAAAGGAGACAAGGAGGTGACGCGCATTGCGGACCACACCATCGAGATCCACCCTGCTGATGATGCGCTCGTGCCCATCTTAAGCACGATTCCATTCCAGCTGTTGAGCTATCACATTGCCGTTCAACTGGACCGAAATGTGGACCAGCCGCGCAACCTGGCCAAAAGCGTTACTGTGGAGTGATTTCCAAAGCCAGCTGTTCCAGACGGTCTAGCATTTGTGTCAAATCCTCCGGTTCCGTCAAGGGGTTCATCAATGTGCACCTCAACCATGTTTGTCCTCCAAACCGAGTCAAAACAACATACTGAGGGCCCCGCTCCAGGT
>CBFHQM010000005.1:36393-39851 GCA_965657965.1 uncultured Flavobacteriales bacterium
ATACTCCGCCTTTTGGGTAAACGGAAGAAAGCTATGGTCCTTCTGGCTGTAGAATAAGCCCGTACACAAAGCGGGAACCCCCATAATCTTATGAAAATCCATGGCCACACTGTGCGCCCTCTCCATGCCAGAGATCCAACTGCGATGCTTTGCGCTGAATGCCGCGGCAGCGCCATGAGCACCATCCACGTGCAACCAGAGACAATGCCGCTCTGCGAAGTCAGCCAGCATCTCGATGTTGTCGTAGGCCCCGGTGCTGGTGGTACAGGCACTGGCCACAACCGCCACTACCCGCCGGCCTTGAGATTGTAGCCGATCCCAAGCGGCCTCTAAGCCCGCCTCTGTTATTCTGTGCTGCTCATCCGTGCTCACCAGGCCCACACCGCCAGCACCCCACCCCATGATTCGAACCGCACGGTCCACACAATAATGCGCCTGTTCGGAAACCAAAACGGCCCCCTTTTCATCGTCTCCACTTTCCCAGGGGTCGTCTTCTTTGCCTGCTTTCCATCGGCGCGCAGCCAACAACGCCACCAAGTTGGCCAGCGTACCTCCGTGACACATGACACCTCCACACCCCTCGGGCAACCCCATCATTTGGCCGATCCGAGACATCAACACTTCTTCCATCGCAGAATTGGTAGGGCCCATTTCATAAATGGCCCCACCGTTGTTCAGTAGGTCAGTCACCATGCCGACCAAAGCGCCATCTGGAAAGGGCACCGCCACCTGGTGTCCCATGTATCGAGGGTCCTGTAACTGGTTTGACCGTTGCACCACCTCTCGCATCAGAGCGGGCAGACCCTCTGGACGCCCCAAACGCCTTTCCCAGTGTTGACGTTCCGATTCTGGGTCCACCCAAGGCATGGACTCGGGTGAAGCTTTCGATTGACTCTGAACCAAATGCGCCTTTAAGTCCGACAGGATTTCCAACCCTAATTTCTCGAATCGCTCTGGATCGTAGGCCTTTTTCAACAACGGGTGTAGGGGCTTCAACATGACAGCAAATTCGCACCAAAAGCCTGAAAACCCTCATTGATTCAGACATTCTAGCCTTTCATATAAGCCGACACAAACAGTGCGCATTGTGGAAAAAACGTGCATATGTACCCGTCCTTAGATGGAATTGCTTTTCTTGCGCCCGGAAACCCAATACAGAAACCACAAGATGAAGCACATCCTTTCTGCTCTGGCCCTCGTGGCCGTCTTTGCCACCACCGCCAATGCACAGAAGCAATTCGGTGGCGAGCACAACATCGAGCTCCAGTTCACTCCACTCGGTGACAGCCCCGTTGACGGCACTACAATCAAGTACAGAAACTTCACAGACGAAGAGTCTGCCTTCCGCTTGAGCCTCACTTTCAACAGCTCAAACAGCAAGTCCATCGGTTTTCGTGAGTTTGACTTCAACGGAGTCGGACGTCCTGAGCCTTACTTCTCCATCATGCCTGACGGCACGATCGTTGAAGGCGGTATTCCCGCGATCGCAGGTGCCTACGTGACTTCTGGCGACGACGAGATCCCAAGTCCAGACCTGTACGACACGTACAGCACGTCCACCTTCATGATTGCGCCCGGTTACGAAAAGCACTTTGATGCTGGCGGAGACCGCTTGAGCCCATACGTTGGTTTTGAAGTCGGCTACGGAGTGTCTAGCTCTTCCATGGAACAGGAGTTCTGGAGTGCCGACGACGAGAACCAAGTCGGTGACCAAGACCAGTACATTGTCTGGACCCAGACCATCAGCCAGAGCGCGACCATGTTCAAGCTCGGTCTCGTAACCGGTTTTGACGCTTACCTCACGGACTACCTCTACATCGGAGCAGAAGCCGGACTCGGTTTCATGAGCTCAAAGGTCAACGACATGGAGATTGCTGCCACAGACAACGTGGCGTACAACCTCTTCTGGGGCACGCAGAACGCGGTTGACCCAAGCGACTTGACCGAGATGCCCGCTCCAATTCAAGGCAGCGTAGATCTTGCTGGACACGCGTACAGCGGTCAGCACCCAGCCAACATCAACGACCGCCCATTCTGGACAGGAAACCAACAAGGAGGAAGCATTGGAAGCCAATTCCAAGCTCAGCTCCGCCTTGGATACCTCTTCCAGTAATCGGAAGCTCACCTTACTTGAAAAGCCCCGCCCTTAACGGCGGGGCTTTTCTTTTGCCCCAATGCCAACTGCGGGGGAACTTGAGGCCATGAGTCTTCGTATCGAATTGGACCACAACGGGCACGTTTGGCGTGCTCAAGGCCAACCCACAGACCTTAGCGTACCCATTGACCCCCATGGCGGATTGCCAAGGGCCTGGTACAAGGGTCCTCCAGAAGTACATGTGGTCCGCTCCGATGGGTGGACCGGTGCTGTGGCAGAGGGAGGTGCTGTTAATTTTCGAGACATCCGCTTCAATCCTCATGCCCACGGCACCCACACCGAAACCCATGAGCACATTCACGACGCATTCGATCCCATCGACGCGCAGGTCCGGTCATCCGCCATTCCCTTTGTTGTTCCCGCATTTTTGCTGAATGCTACACCCGTGCTCGTGGATGAAGACCATGTCGTGCCTTTGTCCACACTGCAGGCCGTCCAACAGCAGATGGAAACCTACCAGCCTGCCGCAATCGTCATTCGCACGGGGTTTTCATCTCCCTTGCAAGACTGGAGCAGCACCAACCCCCCGTACCTCGAAAGTGGTTTCGCTGACCTGCTCTGCACGTTCGGGATCCAACACTTGCTCATCGATCTGCCCAGCGTAGACAAGGAAATCGATGGGGGCGCTTTACAGGCCCACAACGCCTTCTTTGGCCCCGCGAACAAGCCACGTTCGGGGGCCACAATTTCAGAGCTCTTAAGCGTCCCTAAAAGCCTTGCTGAGGGAGTCGGTCTCTTGGCCCTTCAAATCGCACCATTGGTCAACGACGCGGCACCATCTCGGCCAGTATGGTTTCCCGCTGTGGCATTGGCTTCTGCCACTTGATTCGGGGACATAACCCACAACAAAAAAGGCCCGTCCGAATGGGACAGGCCTTTTTCAATGTTTCGATCGAGTGAACTCAGTTCACATCCCACCAAAGTTTGGTGCTCAATTCGTCTCCGCCACCGAGGCCAACAATGCCTGAGGCGTAACCGCTGGCGTTCAACGTTTGCTCATCCAAAGGATACTCGAAGCGGCTAGGAACATTGCCGTCGCCACCGAGGTGGCCATCCGCACAAGCGTTCAACGTAGGCGCATCCAAACGGCGCACCTCAGCCCAAGCCTCGTGTCCCTGCATGTACAATGCAGCCCACTTCTGTGATCCAATCTTTTGCTTCCAGTCTCCAGCTGCGGTTGTGTACGCCACGTCCGCCTGTCCGAGATAAGCATTGATGGCATCCGCATCGGTCAAGCCCCACCACTGCATGCTCAACGTTACCGCCGCATTGTAGTGGCCTTCAGCGTCGAGAGGCGTTCCTG
>CBFHQM010000005.1:40170-113460 GCA_965657965.1 uncultured Flavobacteriales bacterium
AGGGAATTGCGCGTTGTTTTCGTTGGCTGCAATGATCATGCCGCCACTCAACGCATCCTCGCCGGCCGCTTGAGCCGCTGTTGGCGACACATCCGACATGCGCATTGCTACACGCAACTTCAGGCTGTTGGCAAACATCTCCCAAGAAGACATGTCACCCCCATAAATCTGGTCGCCTTGTGGGCCTGCACCGTCGTCCATGGACGCTTTGGCCTCTGCAATCAACGCCAAGATGCCATTGTAAACGGCCTCTTGCGTGTCATAAGCGGGCGTGGTGTTGTCCACTCCTTGAAGCGCTTCGCTCATGGGAATGGGTCCCCATGCGTCCGTCAACATTTGGTAAGTCCAAGCCTGCAACAACTTCGCCACTGCGATTTGATTGCCGTTCGAACCAAAGCCACCTGTGCCTTCGGGATCTTCTGTGTTCAACGCGATGATTTGATTCAAGTCCTGAAGAGGAGCTGCATAAAAATCACGCCAGCTGGCATTGGAAACCTCCGTACGGAACTGGTAACGGCTCTCATTCGAGTATTGGTTCGACGCCCAGTGCTGAGCGAGTTGCATGCCGCGACGGCTGCCCCAAAACGAGTCGTTCATTTCATCCATAATGCGCTTCTGAGAAGCGGTCAGGAGGAAGCCCGGTGAGACGGAAGCCGGCTCATTCGGGTTGGTGTTGATGTCCTCAAAATCTTTGGTGCATCCTGTGAATGCAACTGCGATGGCGAGGCCTGCGAGAAGGAAAATGTTCTTGTTCATGTCCTATTTTTTTCCTGGTTGTGGGGAATCAGAGGCCGAACTTGAGGTTCACGCCGATGGTGCGCTCAGCAGGAAGCTGACCGCCTTCGAAGCCTTGTACGTTGGAGGCCGATGTGGCGACCTCTGGGTCAACGTGAGGTACATTTTTGTGGAGGATGGCCAGGTTGCGACCATATACACCCACACTAACATTGCTGAATGGAGTTCCCTCCACCATGTCTGCAGGCAGGTTGTAGTCCAGGCGCATCTCCCGCAGCTTCACAAAGCTGGCGTCATACTGGTCTGCAGCATGAATCACATAGCCCTGATTGTAGAAGAAGTGAGACTGTGGGTTGATCGCCACTGTATTCGCTTCTCCTGTGCTGGCATTCACACCGTCCACTACGACTCCAGCAAAACTTGGGTCGCGGATGTCATTCCCATTGGCGTCGATTGCGGTCTCTGCCAACGTACCGGAATACTTACCCCATTGGTTGGAATAGCTGTGGAGTGATCCTCCGTCTTGGAAGTCAACCAAAGCGTAGAAGCTCAAGTTCTTGTAATCCAACGTCGTGAACACACCTCCCGTGAAGTTGGGAAGGATGGTGCCCAAGGGCTGAACCGTTTCGGTGCCCAAGTAGTAACCATCGTCGTCCACAAGCTTGTTGCCGGCGTCGTCGTATTGGAAGTCATATCCGTAGAACGTTCCAAGAGGCTGACCCGGACGTGCCTCGAGGGTCACGCCAAAGAGGCTCGTGTACTGAATGTTCTCGATGCCGTCTGCCAACTCCAACAACTCGTTGGTGTTCTTCGCAAAGTTCACCCCGATGTCCCAACGAAGGTTGTCCGTTTGAACCGGCGTTGCAGCCAAGCTGAGCTCAATGCCCTTGTTGCTTGTCTTTCCTGCATTCAGCACTGCGCTGCTGTATCCTGAGGACGCAGACACGGGGACATTAAAAATCAAGTCTTCCGTTGTGCTGTTGTAGTAAGTAAAGTCAAAGCGAACCTTGTCCAAGAACAAGTTCAGCTCCAAACCTGCCTCCCAGCTGCTGGTCTTCTCAGGACGCAGGTTCGGGTTGTTCTGCGCATTGGGCACCGTGGCTGAACCACTGTTGCCAAAGTTGCTATTGACCGCGTAGGTCGTGGCGGTACGGTATGGGTCTGTGTCGTTTCCAACCTGAGCCCAACCCAAACGAACCTTTGCAAAGCTGACCGCATCCATGTCGAGGTCTTCGCTCAGGATGTAGCTCGCCGTTGCGGATGGGTAGAAGTAACTGTTGTTTTCCTCTGGCAGAGTAGAGCTCCAGTCGTTGCGGCCTGTCAAGTCCACATAGAACTTGCGTTGATATCCGAAGCTTGCACTGGCCAAAACAGAGTTGACCTGCTTTGTGCTGGATACGTCGCCCACCTCATAGCCGTCGGCTCCGTTGTTCACGGTGTAGAGACCTGGAGTGTTCAAACCTCCCAGCGTGTATGCGTTCAAGCGCTTGAAGTTCCGAATCCGGCGATTCACACCCACAAAACCCGTGAGGTTCAAGTCGTCGCTCAGGTCGTCAGTGAAGTTCAGGTATGCATCCAAGTTGGTTTCTTGAAGCTGACGTGTGGACTCGCTGTAAGAGCTCTCACGAACGCCACCAATGGCGATGCGCTCTTCGCGGCGGTCAATGTAGAAGTCACTCAACGCGCGGCCCATGATGCTGAACACATCATTGATCTTGTACTTCATCGTGATGTTTCCGAAGACACGATCACGCTGGTCGTTCTGCGTGTTCTGATAACGCTCCCAAAATGGATTGTCCCAATAGTGAGGGCTTGGATCTGTCGCGCTGTTCCGGTTCCACGTGCGGTGAGAACCATCTGCGTTTTGATAGTTGCGCAAACGGTCCATGCTCAACTGGCGCTGTCCCCACTGAGTAAACTGTGACATCACAGACTCACCGTATCCAGTCAATGGACGACCCGCACCTTGTGATTGCACGTAGTTCGCGTTGACGCTGGCCTCGAGGTCTTCGCTCACCTGCTGGCTTCCAGAGAAGCTCAAGGTGTTGCGGTCCAAAGAACTGTTCTCGTAAACACCCGTTTGATCCAAGTTGGTATAGCTCAAGCGGAACGCACTTTGATCGGTTGCTCCAGTAACGCTTACGTTATTGGTGATGGCGACACCCGTCTGGAAGAAGTCCTCCACGTCGCTATCTGTCGCGCTCCAAGGGCGGGTCTGACCAAAGTCAGCATCTCCCTCGTAATCGTACCAACTGTCCCAATGGCGGACCATGGTGCCGTCCAATGCCGGACCCCAAGACCCATCGTAACCATAATCAGGAATGGGCGTGTCGCCCAAACTGTCCACCAAGCTTTGGTTAATCCATGAAGGACCTGCTCCGCCACCGTAGCTGTTCTGATAGTCTGGCAACACGTATACGTTGTTGAATGCAACACCGCTGTTGAAGCTAATGCCAAGGCCTCGCTTTCCACTGGCTTGGTAACCCTTGCCTGACTTGGTGGAGATCACGATGGCGCCATTCGAAGCCCGTGCACCGTAAAGCGCCGCAGCTGCTGGGCCCTTCAACACAGAAACCGACTCAATGTCGTCTGGGTTCAAGTCTTGGATGGCGTTTCCGTAGTCGTAACCACCTGCACCTCTCTGCTGGTCGCCTCCGGAATAATCTGCGTTGTCCATCGGAACACCGTCCACCACAAACAGGGGCTGGTTGTTTCCGGTGATGGAACTGGCGCCGCGAAGCAAGACTTTAGAAGAGGAACCAATGGAGGTTCCAGATGTGACCTGCACACCCGCAATCTTACCTGTCAACGAACGCACCACATTTTCGGTCTTCGCGTCGGTAAAGGCGTCGTTGCCGAGCTCTTGTACAGAGTAGCCAAGCGACTTCTTTTCCCGGCTAACACCCAAAGCGGTGACCACCACTTCGTCCAATGCCACTCCACTTTCGAGTCTCACGTCCATGGAACCGCCGCTCACCTCCTTCCGAGCGGTATTGTATCCAACGAAACTGAACATCAAGACGTCGCCCTCGGCTGCCTTGATCTTGTATGCACCGTCCATGTCAGTCATTACGCCAACGTTGGCGCCTTCTACAACAACTGCAACACCTGGAATGCCGCCGCCATTTGATGCGTCAGTCACCTTGCCGACTACATTCTGTGCAAGTGCGGCAGACGCCGTCATGCAAAACGTGGCCAAGAGCAGGAATAGGTTCCTCATTTGATTTCGTTTAAGGTTTAAAATTTTTTGGCCAGAACTGGCCTCAGGCAAAAGACGACGTTTTAACACCGTTTCACACCATAGGAATCCACTGATAATCAATAGTCCTGGTGTTGATAACCCCTATGCCCTCTTCAAGTGGAGCCAGAACGTGGTTCCTTGACCTGGTTCTGACTTGAAGTCAATGGCCCACAAATGGCGGTCGACAATGGCCTTCACAATCGCCAACCCGAGTCCTGTGCCACTCCCACGCGTCGTGAATCGGGGTTCAAATACCCTGTTCGCAACATCACTCGCCATTCCTGGACCGCTGTCCGCCACCTTGATGACTGAAAAGTCATGGTTCACATGAATGAAAACGCGCCCCGGGCCTTTTCCAATCGCCTGCTGCGCGTTCAACACCAGATTGCCAAACAACCGGATCAACTGGTCCTTGTCACCCAGAACCTCCACATCCCCCACCATTTCCAAACTTGGACCCACGTCTTCAAGCGCGTGCAATTGAACCACGCTCTCCAATATGCTCCGAAGCGAAATGAGATTCAATTCACCCTGAGGCAATCTCGCCATGGTGCTGAACTCATCTGCAATCCGAGATAAAAGGTCAATCTGCCCCTGCAGCATTCCAGACAAATCCACCATTCGGCTCCGCAACTCCGCTGAGGGTGTTTCTACATTCAGCGCCCTTCTCTCCATCTGTTGGATGCCCAATTTCATGGGGGTAAGCGGGTTTTTGATTTCGTGAGCCACTTGCATCGCCATCTCCCTCCACGCACTCTCCCTCTCCGACTTTGCCAAAGCCGATGCGGATTTCCTCACGTTTTCGGCCATGCGATTGTAACGCTCCATGAGCCGCGCAATCTCATCACTTCCAACAGCCGTGTAGTTCAATGGCTCGAACCCCTTGTCTTTGGCCAAGTCCATTCGCTCCATCATGGCGCCCAAGCGGGACAAAGGCCTAGAAATCGAACGAGACAACAAAAAGGCCAAGCCTGTAGCCGCCAAAAACACCAGTGCAAAGACCCCACTTAACGACCGCAAAAAATCCGACTTCCCGCCCGCCTCCAATGCCCGCGCTGTGTACCGCAACGCCACCAGCGCCACCGGCCTGTTTTCTTCATTCACTTGATACCAATAGGCCAAGTACTCCCCATTTCCCAAAGGCACCTCCAATCTGCTCACGCCTTGAGCCAAGTCAATCAGCACATCCGCACTCACTTCTGTCGCAAAACCACTGTCTTCTGGACGACTAAACGTTGAGGTCACAAACAGGGTCCCGTCCAAACGGTAAACAGCCAATGGAACACCCTGCACAGCCTCGATCTCCACAATCCGATCGGCAAATGCGCCTGGCATCACATTCCAGCTTAACGAAGTGGCCTCTAACGTTTTGCCAGCTCCACTTCGCAAGGCAAAGCCTAAGCTTTTTGCAACAGCTTCCTCTTTCCTCACCAATCGCGAGGCATTGTAAGCGTCATCTAAACGGGAAAATCCAATCAACGTCACAGCTCCTGTTAGGAGAAATCCCAACAGGGTCACCGCCAACATGGCGAGAAAGAGTCGTTTTCTTAAGGAGAGTTGTATCAAGTTTGCGGGGTCAGCCTTCGAGCGCTTCTGCGCCACCCACAATCTCGAGAATTTCTGCGGTAATCGCTGCCTGCCTCGCTTTATTGTAGCTCAACTTCAAATCACGCAGCATTTCACCTGCGTTTTCTGTGGCTTTATGCATGGCCGTCATCCGCGCGCCATGCTCCGAAGCATAGCTGTCTAACAGCGCTTTATACAGCTGAATCTTGAGCGTGTTGGGCACAATGTTTTCCGCAATCTCCTCGCGGCTCGGCTCAAAAATGTAGTCCGCTGTCGTGGCGACCGTTTCTGCTGTCTCTGCGACTGGAGCCTGCTCGATGGGCAGCATCTGCTCGCAAAGCACATCCTGAACGGCAGCATTTACAAACCGGTTGTACAACACTTCCACCCGGTCATAGTCCCCATTTCGGAAAGATGACATCACGGTTTCCGCGACGTTCGATGCCTGATTGAAGTTCAAGTCATCAAAAATGGCATGAGGCTCGTCACCCAGATCCAAGGTGGTGAAATGAGGCGTCCGCTTGAACACGTCTGCCGCCTTTTTCCCTAGACAGAGGATGTCGACCTCCACAGACTCCAACTCAGCCAGTCTCTGTTGAGCCAACTTGATGATGTTGTTGTTGAACGGCCCGCACAATCCTCGGTTAGACGTAACCGCCACAAGCAGCACACGCTTTACATCCCTTGTTTCCGAATAAGGATTTTCGGAAGCGTCCAAAGAAGCACTCACGTTCACCAAAATTTCCTGAAGCTTCACAGCATACGGGCGCATTTGGGTAACGGCATCTTGTGCCCGGCGCAATTTTGCTGCGGACACGAGCTTCATCGCTTGTGTGATCTGTCGGGTACTTCCAACAGAGGCGATGCGATTGCGTACTTCTTTTAGACCGGCCATGGCTTGACTTAGCTGGCGAATTGCTTGCTGACCTCTTCGGCAGCAGTCTTCATGACGTTCTGAGCTTCGTCTGTGTACTTGCCAGACTGCAACTGCGTCATCGTGTCCGCGTGCTTGCTCCGGAGGTAATCGAGGTAAGCCACCTCAAACTCCTTCACCTTGCTCACGGGCACAGTCTTCAACAGGTTTTTAGTTCCTGCGTAGATGATCGCAGTCTGCTCTTCCACCGGCATCGGTGAATTCAGGTTCTGCTTCAAAATCTCTACGTTCCGCATGCCCTTGTCCAACACGGCCTTGGTCGCATCGTCCAAATCAGATCCGAATTTGGCAAACGCCTCCAATTCACGGTATTGTGCCTGGTCCAACTTCAGCGTTCCAGACACCTTCTTCATGGGCTTGATCTGTGCCGATCCACCCACTCGGCTCACCGAGATTCCCACGTTGATCGCAGGACGCACGCCAGAAAGGAAAAGTCCGCTCTCCAAGAAAATCTGTCCGTCCGTGATCGAAATCACGTTCGTTGGGATGTAAGCAGAAACGTCTCCCGCTTGCGTTTCAATGATGGGCAAAGCCGTCAATGAACCTCCACCTTTGACCATCGAACGAATGCTCTCTGGCAAATCGTTCATGTCCTTTGCAATGCCGTCGTCTGAAATGACTTTGGCTGCGCGCTCCAAAAGGCGGCTGTGCAAGTAGAACACATCTCCTGGGTAAGCCTCACGGCCCGGAGGACGACGCAACAAGAGCGACACCTCACGGTAAGCAACAGCTTGCTTGGAAAGGTCATCATACACAACAAGGGCTGGGTTGCCTGTGTCGCGGAAGAACTCACCAATGGCCGCTCCCGTGAACGGTGCGTAGAACTGCAATGGAGCGGGGTCCGCTGCTGTTGCCGCGACCACTACCGTGTACGCCATGGCACCTGCCTCTTCTAGTGTTTGCACGATGCCCGCAACCGTAGAGCCTTTTTGGCCAATCGCGACATAGATACAGAACACGGGCTCGCCGCGGTCGTAAAATTCTTTTTGGTTGATGATCGTGTCGATCGCCACCGTGGTTTTGCCTGTTTGACGGTCACCATGATCAGCTCGCGCTGCCCACGGCCAATTGGAATCATGGCGTCAATGGCCTTGATTCCCGTCTGCAGCGGCTCGGCCACTGGTTGACGGTAAATCACCCCTGGTGCCTTTCTCTCGATCGGCATCTCGTAGAGGTCTCCCTCAATGTGGCCCTTGCCATCAATTGGCTCACCCAACGTGTTGACCACACGGCCCAGCATTCCCCGACCCACCTTCACCGAAGCAATGCGGTTCAAGCGTTTCACGGAACTGCCCTCCTTCAACTCACCGGCAGGCTCGAGCAACACCGCGCCCACATTGTCCTCCTCGAGGTTCAATGCAATGCCACGGACGCCATTCTCGAACTCAATGAGTTCACCAGCTTGTACGTTAGACAAGCCATAAATGCGGGCGATTCCGTCTCCTACTTGGAGAACGGTGCCAACCTCTTGGAGGTCAGCTGCGGTCTGATTTCCAGCCAATTGCTCTCGCAAGATGGCAGATACTTCAGCGGGTTTGATCTGGGACATGAGGTGTGGGTACGCTCAGTAAGCCGGTTCGTAGGGGTTGTTGGTGAGGTTGCGGTGCAACGTCCGAAGGGACTGAAACACCGAGGCGTCGATCATCCGATCACCGACCCGCAGCTTAAAGCCGCCGATCAATTGGGGATCAACTTTCTCCGACAATTCCACACCTCCCTGGTGGATTTTGCCGATCAGGGCATTGATTTCAGAACGAGAAGCGTCGTTCAGCGGAGTGGCGGATACCACTTCTGCCAGAACAATGCCCCGCTCTTCTCTGACCAATGCCAAGAAGGCATCCGCCATAACAGCCAGCATGCCTGCACGCCCCTTATTGGCCAATTGAGCCAAAAAAGAGACGGTCAGAGGTTGCGCCGATTCAAAGACGGAACGCACAATGGCTTCCTTCTTCTCGGGGCGAACCACTGGACTGCCCAATACCGCAGACAACTCGCGGTTCTCTCGAACCACGGTTGCCAATACACGCATGTCTTGCTCTACAGCCTCCACCGCATTTTGCTCCTTGCTCAACACGAGCAGGGACTTTCCATAACGACGGGCAACAGTTCCAGCAGACATTCGCTCAATTCAATTTGGAGTCAGTAATCATCCGTCCGATGAGCTCTTGCTGAGCCGCATCGTCCTTCAGTTCTTGACGCACCAATTTCTCGGCAATCTCCAGGCTCAACTTGGCCACTTCAGCCTTCAAGTCCGCCACTGCAGCTGCGCGCTCACCATCGATGGCCTGCTTGGCCTGGTCGATCATTCGCTCGCCTTCTGACTTGGCTGTACTCTTGGCGTCCGAAATAAGCTTGTCGGACATGTCACGCGCATCGCGCATCATGCCGTCTCGCTCGGCTCGGGCGTCCTGAAGTAGGCGCTCGTTGTCCGCTTGAAGATTTTCGATTTCTGCCCGCGCCTCTTTGGCTTTGTTGAGGGCCCCGTCGATTTCCTCCTCACGCTCTTTCAAGCCTTGAAGGATCGGGCCCCATGCCATACGGCGCATCAGGACCAACACCACCAAGAAGGAGATGGTAGACCAGAAGACCGTACCGAGGGCGGTATTCAGAAGCGCTTCCATAGAGCCTGGGCTTTCGCCCGGTTCAGCTTGCGAGGAAGCAGACGATGATGGCGAACAAAGCGGCACCCTCTACAAGAGCGGCAGCCACAATCATGTTCGCACGGAGATCACCGCTGATTTCAGGTTGGCGAGCCATCGATTCGAGGGCGCTTCCACCGATGCGGCCGATGCCGACACCAGCACCAATGGCTGCGATACCTGCACCAATGCCAGCGAGGCCTTTGGTAATGTTGGCTGCCTCCATGAGGATCATTGCGAGTTCCATAAGGAAAGGATTAGGGGTTGATTAGGGTAATGTTCAATGGTGGGCCTCTTGGGTTGCGTCACCGAAGTAAAGCGCGGCCAAAAGGGTAAATACGTACGCTTGCAAGAAAGCCACAAGCAATTCAATGAAGTACATGAAGATCATGAACAACACAGAGAAAATTCCAGTTCCGATGCCCGCTGCCATGTGGGTACCGTAGTCACTGATGATGAAGACCAAAAAGGTCAACGCCAGAATGATGATGTGTCCCGCGCCGATGTTCGCCGTCAAACGAATCATCAAGACCGTTGGCTTCAACAGGATTCCCACGACTTCCACTGGCACCAAAATCAGCTTGATTGGGAGCGGGACCCCAGGGGGCCAAAAGATGTGTCCCCAATAGTGGCGGTTGCCCGACACCGTTGTGATGATGAAGACAAACGTGGCCAAGGTCAGGGTTACCCCTACAGTGCCCGTCACATTGAATGCGCCGATAAACGGCACCAAGCCCAACAGGTTGCAGAGGAAAATGAAGAAGAACGTCGTCAACAGGAAAGGCAGGTAGCGGTCGGCCTTCTTTTCGCCAATGCTGGGAACGGCCACTTCATCTCGAATGAACAAAATGAGCGGCTCAAGGGCGTTTTGTAACCCCTTTGGCGCTTGTCCTTTTCTCTTCTTGTATGCCGACCCAACACGTGGGAAAATCAGCATCATGATGAGGATTACGATGAACATGCCCAACACGCTTTTGCTGATGGACAAATCGTACACCTTCTCTACGGTGTTGCCCGATGCGTCTTTGGCATGAAGCACGCCATCCCCGTCGAGGTGATACGTCAAGTCTGTTTTGTGTGAGTGATACTCGCCCGCTCCGTGACCACCCTCTGTGTGGTGGCCGTGATCCGCGTGCGCACCTTCCATGCCGTGGTCGGACATGTCCACATGGTCTTCGCCATGATGCAAAAGAGACGCGCTCGAGAAAACATCGAACCCATACTCCGGAGCATAGGAAATCACCGGCAAGGGAATGTGAACCGCAGAAGGACCATCTCCCCAAAGGTGAATGTCGTGGGCGTCTGCAATGTGGTGAATGATGAATTCTCCTGGGTTCGGCTTGTCACCGCCAGAAGAGGCCATGGCAGTGCTGGTCAGGCCAAAACCCAACACGAGAGCCAAAACCCTCAAAGAAAACCGCATGTTGCCGTTGTTTGGCAGTGTGTTGTTCACCATCGCCGTAGCGAATTTGGGTGCGAAGATAGCCACCGCTTTCCTACTCTGTGGCCCTTTTCGTCACGAAGGACGCAGAAGTATCAAATGTCCTTCGTTGGTGAAACTTCGTGGCGCATCGATTCTGCCACCAAAACAGCTGTGAATGCTGCATAAATGAGATATGTCGCCAACGAAAATGGCTTCGGGTCTGGAAAGTCCGCAACGACATAAATCAGGATTCCAGTCAGCACAAGGCCCATTTTAATCAGCGTAGCCAACATCACATTCCGAATCAAAGCCCCGGGGCGCGATCCTGGTTTGGGTCGAAGGATCCATTCCAACCCCCATGTGACGGCGGCCAAAAGAACCACGACAACCTGCAATGGCGTTCGGACGGCGTCCGTGAGCAACGGCTCTCCCAAAGTGGACACCACAATCCCTGCTCCAAGCGTGGTGACCGCCATCATTAAATGAAATTTCATGCTTCTGAATCTTGAAGTACAACGACCAAAGACAAGGCTAGGCCCACCATCGCACCCAATGCAGTGGCCCAAGCGACTTCGTGTGCGGAATGCGTGTCCCAAAGGCGGCCGAGCCAAGCTCCACCACCAATCATCGCCATCATGGTCATGGCCAACCCCATGTGCCGCATGACACTATTCGTGGGGTTCTTTCGACCCTTATGCGGTTTGTTGGAGTGGTCCTTGTTCATGGTCCACACTCATCATCGGGGTTTCGTCCACGGTTTCTGTCTGACCGTCGTCTAACCGGCACATTCCTTCGATCTTGGCGCCGGCCTCTACGGCCATTCTGCCGTAGCGAATCTCTCCTTCCACCTCGCTAGAAGACTTTAAGCTCAGCAGCCCCACGACCCTCAAGTGGCCCTTGACACGGCCTTCAGACTCACAATCCATACAATCAACGCGCCCTTCAACACGGCCCTTCAATCCAATAACGAGGCGTCCCGTTGTGTGGATGTCGCCTACAAATTGGCCGTCGATTCGGATGCTGCCTTCGCTTCGGATGGTGCCCTCCACGATGGTGCCTTCGACAATTCGATTGATGCCTTGCTCAATGCTGACGTCGTTGTTGCGGTGCCGTGCCATGGTCTGATTCCGTTCTAAGCGTTACTCCCGAAGGTAAGACTGTTCGAAGAATTGCATGTACCCCTCAATGTCTTTGCCTTTGAAGAGCTCCACGTAGTTCTCGGTGTGGATCACGAAAATGTCGAAGCCGCTGGTGTTGAGGTCCATCATGGCCTCCCGGTTCGACGTCAACAACTTGAAGTAATCCAGAGCACGGTCTTTCCTCGGAAAGTTCTTGACCAACACCAACTGATTCTCTCGGTCCAGCAAATTGCTGGTCACTTTTAGCTTGGCGCTCGCAAAAAACTGTCGGTTGAAATCGGCGAGGTCGGCCTTGGTTTTGTCGGCCCCCCCCTCCTTCACAGGAATGATGACCCCCAGATAGTGCTCCAAAACGGGCTTGTCCGAGAAATTGCCAAAGTCTGGAAGCGAAGGCACCGCGTCCTTCTCTTTCCCTGGCTTCTTCTCATTCAGCCCCAAGCCACTCAAAATTTCGGATGCAGCCAAGCCCTGTTCTGTGGAATCACAGGATGCAACCACCTCCTTGAGGGCCTCGATGTAATTGACGCGACCTCTGGCGCGGCCGTCAAGCCAACCAATACATTGGGCCCGTAAAAATCGATAACGACACTCTTGGGTGTGGTCGGGCACCGTGTCCAACAACACGTTGATTTCGCTCAAGAGATCTTGGTAGTCCTTTTGGGCGTAATACCGAATCAGGTGTTGCTCGTAAGCAGCCAGTTCGTCAATGCGGCGCTGCTCTTCGAAATCGACGAAGTCAGGGTCTTCAACCAGCTTTGCCCACTCACTGTCTGGGTAAAGCAGAGAGATTTGATCTGCCCAGTATTGAGAGTTACACGTGCTACAAAACGGATTCTGGTAGTTTTCTGTCTCTTCCAAAAACGAATAAGTCCGGTACAACTGATAGTGAGCGAGAGGGTGTTCCTCGCTTTCGTCATATCGGTCAATCAAATCAACCCAAGCTTCGATGGCATTGTCGGTGTCTTCCAGCTTTTCCTTGTAGATGACCCCGCTTTGATAAACCGCGGTGGCTGTTTGCACATCGGCCTGATCTCTTTGCTCTTCGGAACACGGCAAAGCCTCGAGCAAAGCCTCCGGAGTGGGCAACTCCCCTCCGCTTCCCAACAGATCTTCAGAACTTACGTCTTGAGCAGCGTCTTCAATCGCAGCAAAACCCGAGGCCATTTTCCGACTCCGTCTCCAGTTGTCCTCCAACGCTCGGTCTCCCCACAAATCCAAGAAGTTTGACTGCCCCGCTTCACGGAGCCTCGGGTTGTAAGGCCAAAACGCGGTGGCGCTTCCTGGACCAGCTAGACTTTCCTGACGCGCCTCTTCCGCGATTCGCTCTGCCTCCTCTTCTGCCGCTTCTTGAGCCAGCCGAAGGCCCTCAATGATGTCTTCCATCCTGGCATATCGGGCGTCCTCATCCAAATCGCACAATTCTCTCAGGCTATCGTTGCGAAGAACAATGGTCAACTGCTCCACGAGTTCCGTCAGGCTCTTTGCGTTGTTTCTGACCTCCGCATATCTCGGGTGGTCCTCATTCATGTTGGACAGGGTGCTGTCGTAATAAGCTTGCGCCAACTCGTACTCCCTGTCTTCCAAGTGCAGATCGGCCAAAGCCAAAAAACTCTTCATCCTCGGTCTGCGGTTTCCTGAATCCTCTGCCAAGGCATCCCGCAAGTAATCCATGCCCAGCTCCCGATTCAACTCCTCCAGTTCAATTTGAGCAAGGGCGTAATAAATCTGGTCGCGATAAGCCTCGTTCTTGTCGTCTTCGATCATGTCGAAAAAAAGCGCCTTGATCTCCTCGCTGTCTCCTCGTCTTCGGTCAAAAGCCTGTGCTTGCTGCATTCGGGCTTGAAACTCCATTTCATAAGGTGTCTTGAGTTTGACCACCTGCTCAAACATCTCAATGGCCTCGCGATTGCTCCCGTATTCTCTCTTGAGCTGTGCCAACACAAACATTGGGCGCGCCCGGTCTCGCTTGGGCTTAATCATGGGGATGGCCCGCTCCAAAGACCGCATGGCCTCTTCCGTATTGCTCTGGGTCAAGTGGAATTCCGCTTGAACCATAAAAGCGTCCGCGCGCAATTCATCCGAAGCGTCGCGTTCACCTACCGCCTTCAACAGCGCCGAATTCGCTTTGGGCATGTTGCCCATGGCCATGTAGGTTCTGGCCAACCAAGACCCGGCTGCCACTTGGCTATCGGGTTCCTTGTGCACCCTTTGGAGGTACTTGAACACCTCCTCCGCCTTAGACAAGTCTCCTTTGTAGAAGTGTCCTTTTCCAATCAACGTGTAGTTGTCGTCAATCCAGCGGTTCAACTGAGGGCGCTTAAAATCCTTTTGAAGGCTTCTTGGCGGTGTCATGGCATGACGGTCAACCACCCGGGAGCATTTTTCAATGGCCCGCTCCATCAATGGGTAGAGGAACTCAGCCTGATCTTCTGTCCCGTACAAAAACAGCGGAATCACTTCGTCCCAGTTCTCCTCTTGCGTCTCCGCCAGTTTTTGATCGGCCTCCTCCATCGCCAAACGGGCAAAGTGAAAACCATTGAATCGAGAAGTTGTGTTGTGATAGGCGCGGTAAAACCGGCCGTCGCGCTGGGTGGTGCACCCAGCCAAAACGACAAACAAGGACAAAATTCCCAATCTGTTCACCACAGCGCGTGAGCGAAACCGAAAGGGGGGACGTGGGGACGTGGGGTTCATGTTGTGCCAATGTTCCGAGCGACCAACTCAGAAGCCGCGAAAATATTGCATTCCACGCGGGACAAACACAAATTCGATGGTGTTCCATGCGATGTCGTCCATCTTTGACACGCAGATGCAACAGAAAGACAGCCAAAATCAAAAGACGAGTCGGTCCGAAAAGCGTCGGTACCGCTTGATCCTACAGGAAGAAGGTTCTTTTGCCGAACAATGGGCAATGCGGGTACAGCCCAGTCAATTGAAATGGCTTTTGGGTTTCTCTGTCATGACCATAGCGCTGCTCACCTATGGCCTTGTGGCGTTAACCCCTCTTCGAGAAACCATCGTTCCCGGCTATTTGACCACGGAGTCTCGAGAGATGCAAGCCGCCGCGCTTCGTACCGCAGATTCCCTTACCGGTGTTCTCGAAGTCCAAGGCCGCTACATTGAGAACTTTCGCGCCATTCTATCCGGAGACCTTCCCCCGCAAGCGATAAACCTGGGCCCCGACATTGCCCCCGCCACTTCGCCCTCCACATCATTTAACCCACAAGGCAATGGGCCCCTCGACGAACTCCGGTCCCGTGTAGAGGAGGAAGATGCATTTGCCATTGGCAAACCCGGAAGTCTAGACAACTCTGGACTTTTCTTGCCCCCAGTCGAAGGGCAGATTTCATCGGAGTGGAACCCCAGTGTTGGACACTGGGGCATTGATTTGGTCGCGCCTGAAAACAGCCCTGTTCGCGCAGTTGCTTCAGGAACGGTTCTTTTTGCCGGGTTTACTTCTGGTGGTGGACACACGGTGATGGTACAACACCCGGACGATCGGGTCTCTGTCTACATGCACAACAGCCGTGTAGAGGTTCAGTCTGGAGATCGCGTAGCACAGGGCGCTTTGCTGGCTTTTATCGGAAACTCAGGAGACCACAGCACCGGTCCTCACCTTCATTTTGAATGGTGGGAATCGGGGAGGTCCATTGATCCCCAAATGAGGATGTCTATAGACTGAGGGGCGATTAAGCCTCTACCCGCTCTGTTTTCCAGGTTGTCATGCGCCGGAAGGCATCAATCCGGTCCTCGATCGCCATCGGGTCTACAGACCGAATTCCCTCTGTGCCAAACGCTTCGCACGTAAAGCTGGCCAATGCACTGCCCACAACCACAGCCTGCTTAAGCGTTTCGAAGTCGGCGCTTCCCTTGCGCGCTACGTGTCCAATGAAGCCGCCTGCAAAAGTGTCACCGGCACCCGTGGGGTCCACGACATCTTCCAGGGGCAGTGCGGGGCAGAAAAAGTATTGGACCTCTTCGCCATCCATGTGAAACAAGAAAGCACCGTGTTCTCCCTTTTTGATCACGAGATAACGCGGACCCATCCCCAGAATCACCCGCGCTGCCTTGATTAAACTGCGCTCACCGCTTAACTGGCGCGCCTCTTCGTCATTGATCGTCAACACGTCCACCCTAGAAATCACCGCTTTCAAAGGTTCCATCGCGATGTCCATCCAGAAGTTCATGGTGTCCAACACCACGAGCTCGGGCCGTTCATTCATCTGATCCAACACCGAAGACTGGAGCGTCGGGTCGATGTTGCCCAGCATCACATATCGTGCGTTTCTCCAGTCCTCTGGAATCTCAGGCTTGAAATCCGCGAGAACATTCAACTCTGTCGCCAAAGTGTCCCGGCCATTCATGTCCAAATGATAGGAACCCGACCAGAAAAAACTCTTGCCTCCTTGTGGGCAAGCAACACCCTCCAAGTCCATGCCCGCCTCGGCCATGTTCTCGAGCTCTGTTTTTGGAAAATCTTCGCCTATGACACTCACCAGACCCGTGCGCATGCCCAAACGGCTTGCAGACCAGCCAATGTAGGTGCCCGCACCCCCCACGATTCTTTCGCGTTCACCAAATGGCGTTTTGATCGAATCAAAAGCAACGGTACCCACGACAACAACGGAAGGAGAATTCCAAGACATCTTGAATTGATTTAAGGTCGCAAAGGTAATCCACGACGCGACCACGGATTCAAATTGCGCCAAATGCCGAAACAGCGTATCTTTGCGCTCCTTCAGAAATGAAGAATGAGCATTCCCCTATAGCTCAGCTGGTTAGAGCGACTGACTGTTAATCAGTAGGTCCCTGGTTCGAGTCCAGGTGGGGGAGCAACAAAAAACCCCGGGATGAACCCGGGGTTTTTTTATGTCCTTAAGTCTCTGTTTACCAGAGCTTAGAGCAGGTTGATTCTGCTGGCCAAGATGTCCTTGTAGCTACCACCAATCGGAATTTCCTTCTCCATTCCTCGCACCTGAATCATCGAGTATTTGATGCTGTGAATGGCATCTAAGTTCACGATGTAGCTTCTGTGAACCCGCATAAACCGACGCTCGTTCAGCTTGTTCTCTACGTCCTTCATGGTGCTGTGGATCGTGTAACTCTGTTCTGGAGTGTGCACCACAACGTAATCTTTTAGCGCCTCGATGAAAAGCAGGTTGTCGAATTCGATCCGCATCAAGCGGCTCCGGTTCTTCACAAACAAGTACTCTGCCGTTTCCTTGTGCTCCGCCATATTCCGGAGGAACTCGTTTTCAAGACGTGCTTCCTGTTCTTTGGAGAACTTGTGCAGCGCCATTTCGATGCTGGTCTGCAAGTCCACGTCTTTAAACGGCTTCAAAATGTAGCCATGCGGCTCGGCGAGCTTCGCCTCTCCCAGCGTGCTGCGGTCTGCATATGCCGTCAGAAAAATAATCGGCACGTCCAATGTGCGCTTGATCTCTTCTGCTGCTGCAATGCCATTCATGTCGCCCTTCAACATGATGTCCATCAAGACAACATCTGGCCTGTGCCGAACCGCCAAGTCAATGGCGTCTTCTCCGTTGTCTGCCGATGCTACAACGTTGTAGCCAATTTTTTCAAGGGTCTGCTCAATGTCCTTGCGAACAATGCTTTCGTCTTCGGTAACCAGAATATTGATGGCCATGCGTTGATTTCAAGAGGGTTTGAAGCCAGAAAACCTCGAATCATTCGATGGACTTCACTCCATCATCCGTCAAACAGGTTTTTTGGTCGCCGAAAGCTAACCAAAAACCGCGCTCCTTCGTCGCTTTCTGCCAATAGTTCACCATCCAATTGCTCGCTGAGCGCTTGAACGAGGTACAGCCCCAACGAATCACGCCCACTCCAATCGAAGCCTTCGGGAAGGCCAATGCCATTGTCCCTTACCTCAATTTGAATCTCTTCTTCCTCTGGTTTGTCCTCGGGTTCCAACTTCCGCAAGGCCACCGTAATGGTGCCCTTTTCCCTTCCTTCGAACGCGTATTTCATGGCGTTGGAAACCCATTCATTTAAAATCAGACCACATGGAATGGCCTGATCTAGAGGGGCTTGGATGTCCTCGAGCTCAGTAACCAACTCCACCATGGTGCTCGAGCGGTAACTCTGAATGATGTTTCCGGAAATGCGCGTGAGGTAGGCAGAAAAACCGATGTTCGAAACGTCTGTATTCTGATAAAGCGTCTCGTGAATGATGCTCATCGTCGACACCCTGTTTTGAATCTCTTCAAGGCCCGTAATCGCGTTTGGATCTTCTACAAAGTTCTTTTGAAGGTTGAGGATAGAATTGATGATTTGAAGGTTGTTTTTTACCCGGTGATGCACCTCTTGTAACAAGATCTCCTTCTCCTTCAATGCACTTCGAATGGCGCGGTCAATTCTTTTCCTCTCTGTGATGTCATACGCAATGGCACTGATCTCAGGCTTGTCTTCTGAACTTTCAATGGGGTTCAAAAACAGCTGAAGCCAGCGGCGTTCAGACTCTCCCTCTGGAGAATCAACGCTCCACTCAAACCTTTGTGGTTGACCAGACAAAGCGCGATTAAACCTGTCGTTGAGGTCAAAACCATTCTTGTCCTCACTTTCCTCGAGCACACCTCGCAATGCCTCGCTCAACTCAAGTGTCGTAGGTGTCTCTTTTGATCCAGGGAACAACCAATGAACAAAGTTTTGATTAACGCTGGTGACCTCGAAGTCCTGAACCGCTGTCCAAATGATGAAGTCTTCACCAGACTCCACAATAGACCGCATGCGCGCCGTGGCAGACCGCAAAGCTGCTTCTGCTGCAATGCGCTGCTCAATTTGCTGCGTCAAAAGCTGATTGGCTTCCTCCGCGACTTCCGCGCGAATGCGCTCCTGCATTAATGCGTGTCGGTCCGTCACATCCGACAGATTCACCTGAACCGCTGGCTGCCCATCAAAAATGGTGAGCCTCCACTTCATGGTCAAGCGCTTATTGGTCTCGGGAAGCTCCAACTCCCACTCTTCTACGTTCTTTCCCTGCCGTGCGTGCGTAGAGCTCTTCGAGATTCTACTGCGAACGGATTCTGGAAACAAAGAAGAAAACCTCTCTCCCTCTGGGCCTTCGGCAGCATTTGAAAAAAGCTGTTCCGCTACTGGATTCGCATATCGAACCAAGTCATCCACCAAAATCACAATCCCGTTTGGAGAACTCTGAACCAACAAACGAAAGCGCTCTCTTTCCTGAATCAAGTCAAACTCAATTCGCTTGCGATCAGAAACGTCATACATCATCCACACCTCTGAGTCGTCTTCTAAACGGCCCTTGCCAATGTCCAGGTGCAGCGTTTCTCCATTGCGGTTCTGCATAATCCAATCTCCCCGATCAAAAACACCACTGCCCTCAATCGGCTCCAAGTTGCCCATTCTTCGCAACCCCAACTGCTTTACAGGATCTCCTATGACCTCTTCGGGGTGTTCAATTCCCAACATCACTAGAAACCTAGAATTCACGTCGAGGACAATGTCTTCTTTGACCAACACAATGGCCTCTTGGGCAATGTCATTGAGCCTTCTGTAATGCGCTTCTCGGTCTTGTAGCGCCTGTTGTCTAAAACGCTGCTCGCTGATGTCTACAATTTGAAGCAAATCCAGTCCCTTCGATGGGCTTGAAGAGAGCTTCAATTCAACTTGAAAGGCCATTCCACCGTTTCGCTTGGCCTCCAACTCCATGCGAACAGGTCTTCTTTGGCCCTCATCAATGGAAGCCCACTTCATGTCGAAATACACCTTGTCTTCCTCTCGCCAAAGAAGCCAGTCTCCTTTAAACAGGTCAAGTTCTTTTTCGTCTGTGTCCGAATTCCAACCAAACAAGAACCGTGCAAGTCCGTTCATCTTGACGACCTGTGATCCCCGCATCAAAAACAGCGCAGACGGCAACTGGTCCATCCATTTGGTGGGCCAATCCCCTTGATGGTTGTTCTCTTCTCCCATGTTATCGGTCCGTTTTGGACCCATTCACCTTGACGATTCGATCGGCTTTGTATTGTCGAATCAACTGAACCAAGCCGAGTTCATCGAAATATCGCCAATTGCCTTGTCTCAGACCACCCTTGTAACTACCAACGACAGCCCGGGCACCATTCGGCCAAAACTCTACATGTTCTCCCGTGGGAGTTCCCAGCACAAATTCTCCTTCAAAATTCACCTTTCCTTCAGCGTCTAAATGTACCCAAAGCCCTTCCCGCTCATCGTCTAAATAGGCCCCCAATCGGCGGTCGTCATTGACATGCTCAATCCAGTTCCCCTGTTTTAGTCCACGCTCATAAACGCCGTATGCAAGCGTATCCCCGTTCTCGGCTCGCTCTAAAAACGCTCCGTCCTCTCGGCCATTTCGGTACCGTTCACTTCTGTGAATTTCACCATTCTCATAATACCATTTCCATGGGCCATGCCATCCCCCTCGACGAAAACCTCCCTCCTGTTCTAAGCCGCCATTTCGCGCATAAAACAACCAATTTTCTTCTCTCAAACCTTCTGCATAATTGCCCTTAGCTCGAGTTTGTCCTGTCTTCCAAAATTCCTCCCACTGGCCTGTTCTTCTGCCCAAACTGTCCAGCATGCCCGTGGCATTTAAAACCCCATCGCGATAAACATTAACTTCAATCAAGTGGCCTTTTTCGTCATAAAACCGGTGCGTTCCCATGGGAACGTCTTCTCTCCAAGGTCCAACATTGGCCAATTGACCATTGGCGTGAAACACTTGTCGGACGTCTAAAACCGCAGATTCTGGAGCATCCTCCACTTCTTTACCCAGGTGATACGTCGTGGTTTTTTCCAAATCGCCTTGTCTAGAAAATTGTTTGAAAACACCTTCTTTTAAATCCTTCTTGTATGGCCCCTCAAGACGAACTCTGCCATTGGGCCAGAAGGTCATCCATTTTCCCGTTTGCCTGTGTTTGTCATCAAATCGGTTAATGTCTTCGACCCATCTCAGCAAGTCATCGCGATAGCCCTTTCTCCGAATGATTCTTCCTCTTTTTCCCTTTTCCACAGCAAAATCCAAGGCCACCCCCTCTCTCATGCCGGATATCCACGGAAGGGATTGAATTTCAATGCCAGCCGAATCAAAATTCGTCTGAATGCCATTGAGTGTGTCGTTGTACCAAGGCAAAATGGTTCTCAGCGTCCCCAAGGAGTCCCATGAAGCCTCCTCACCCAGCTTCAGTCCGGCCGAGTACGACAAAGTGGTTTCCAACCGGCCTTGATCATCATAAAACACCCACTCCCCTTCCAATTTTCCATTGCGCCAGTTGCCTTCACTTTTTCTGAACCCATTTGGATAAAATGAACGCCAATAACCCGCTGGTTGTCCCTGTACCAAGTTTCCTTCGCTGCTGATAGTTCCATCGGCATACCGATATGCAACCCATGTCGAATCTTGGGCAGAAACGCTCCACAGCGCACACCACAAAATCCCAAATCCAATACCACGATTTACCCACCTGGACATGACTGCAAGTTGCCACACCCAATCCAACGAATCAGACAAGAGATCAGGTTTTTACCCGCACTATGTAATACTCTTTATTTAAAGAAAAAGAATGTCATAGTAGTAGGGCTGTTCATAGTGGGGATAAAGAGTGTCCTTCAGATTTGGAGGGTATTGCTGTCCACCTCAAATCGGGATTCATTCACGCGTTATGAACGTCACTAAAATTGTCGGCCTCAATGGCTTGACCGGGTTTTGAACAATCTGTGAAGCTTTGATGAAAACCAGAAATGGGGAAATTCTAGATGGACAGCGATGTTCACATCCTGAGAATGGCTGTGGGCATGATTGGGAGAAAACAGGCCAAAAAAATGAGGGCCATGTGATGTGGTTTTCTAAGCCGCGAAGAGGGTCAATTCTGCAAATTTTTTTATGTGTGGGTTACCCACAGGGAATCGTGCGAATTCACATTCCATTGTGAATTTGTGAGGTCTGTCACGCATGATCTTGCAAGCATGCGAATTCAATTGGCCAACGACCACGCTGCCGGGGACTTACGGTTGGCACTTCTCTCTTGGTTAGAGGAAAATGGACATGATGTAGTTGATCACGGTGTTCAAGACGGATCGAGTGTAGACTATCCAGATCATGCTCATCCTTTGGCGCAGGCCATTCAGACAGAAGGGGGTTTTGGCATCTTGATTTGTGGCTCGGCCAATGGTGTTGCCATGACAGCAAACAAGCACCAAGATGTGCGCGCTGCCATTGCGTGGCGCCCAGACATTGCCCGTTTGGCAAGAGAGCATAACGATGCCAATGTGCTTTGCTTGCCGGCGCGGTTCATGGCCGTTTCGGACGCTTTAGACTGTGTTCAGACTTTTCTTCAAACCCCATTTGAAGGGGGCAGACACGGGCGTCGCGTTCAAAAAATTGCATGTTCATGATGATGATTAGATGTTGCGTTGCCGCCTTGTGTTTGGGCTCTGTTTCTTTGGCCTTTGGTCAAACGCTTCAACACGCCAATGAAGGCGTGACTTGGGCGAACACCATTACTGCAGATGACTTGAGTGGTTTGCTGCACGTTCTGGCTGCGGACAGCATGGAGGGTAGAGAAACGGGAAAAGAGGGTCAGCGAAAAGCAGCGGCCTTCATTGCCGAGCATTTTGAGTCGTTGGGTTTGGAGCCTGTGCAGGGTTCTTACTTCCAAAACGTGCCACTGAAAACCAGTGCGTTAAAGGGGGGAGTCATAGACTTCAAGGAGTCAAAACAATTGTACCGTGATTCATGGGTGCCTTATCCAGGCATTGAAGTGGCCAACATCGAAGGAGAAGCTGTTTTTGTCGGCTTTGGTGTCCAAGACGAGGCACTTGGCTTAGATGACTATGCAGGGGTGGAGGTCGAAGGCCGCATCGTTTTCATGATGTCAGATGTTGCTGAGGGCATGGACAGTAAAGGCCGGCGTGAGTTGGCAGATAGCTTGGGAGCCGCCGCAGTGGTCATGATGGTTGAAGATTTTGCCACAACCCGATCGAGAATGGTGCCGTGGTTGGAGCGAGAGAGAATGACGTTGGATGTGGACCGGGTTGGCGAAGGGACAGACATTCCAACGTTGCTGATGTCTGCGGAAACAGTCCTTGGCCTTACAGGGTGGAAGTCCATTGAATTCATCCAAAAGAAATGGCCAAAACGCAAGCTGAAAGGGCTGAATCTTGGGCCGTTCACAATGAACCTCGCGCGAATGGATGATCGAATTGAAGCCACCAATGTTTGGGGCTTTTTACCTGGTTCTGATTCCACGTTGAGCCAAGAAATCGTGGTGTTGACCAGTCATTACGACCATGTTGGAATCGACAAAGAGGGCCTGATTTACAATGGGGCAGATGACGATGGGAGTGGAACAGTGAGCCTTCTGGAAAACGCTGCAGCTTGGATGGCCGCTGTGGACAGTGGAATGGCCCCGAAAAGGTCCATTCTATTTATGGCCTTCGTTGGCGAAGAGAAAGGCCTTTTGGGCTCGGAATGGTACAGTGACCACCCAGCATTTCCGTTGGATGCTCATGTGTGCGACTTGAACATGGACATGGTTGGTCGTTTTGATGAAGCCCATGCGGACAATGACCGCTACGTTTATTTAATCGGGGGCGACAAGCTGTCAACCGAGTTACACGAGATCAGTGAGGCGGTGAATGAACAGCACATCGGGCTGTCATTGGATTACACATTCAACGCGCCAGATGACCCAAACCGCTTCTATTACCGCAGTGACCATTACAATTTTGCGAAGCACAACATCCCTGTGATTTTCTACTTCAGTGGTGTCCATGAAGACTATCACGGCCCTGGAGATACGCCGGACAAAGTGCGTTACCCGAAAATGGCAGAAATCGGACGCTTGGTGTTCTTGACCTCTTGGGAGGTGGCCAATCGAGCTGCCAAATTGACTGTAGACAAGGTCAATGACTTTCCTGCGAACCGCCGTTGAGGGCGCGAACGAAGCGCGCCTTCTCCAAGTCATAAGCGGGGCCGGTGGCTGGCCCGTTGAATCCACTGTGGATCCAAGGTTCGGGCAAGGAAGGGGAGACAACAATGGTGGTGGGGAAGCTGATGACCTGGTCTAAAAAAGGCAAGCTGTCCCGTGCGGCTGTTTTGGATGCAGGCCCTACCAAGGTGGTGTGCCAGCGGTCTTCCCATTGAGTCACCCCCATTTCTTGGGCATAACGTCTAAGGCGCGTCAAAGCAGAATTTATGCCGCCGTTACGGTCGAGGCCGCGCTCAAAGGCAAGGGTGTGCACCTCGAGCGAGGGGAATTGTGACATCAAGTCCAGAATCAACCGGTGTTCATCCATGCAGTTGGGACACCAAGACCCCATCACGCTGAGCAAGTGGGGGTGTGCCAAGCGTCGAGTGCTCCAATTCACGGGCTCTCCATTGAGATCGAGCCCTTTGTACCCGATGGTTTCTCCAGTCCAGAGGGCCTGTTTTCCCTGTGACAGCGGTATGTGAGAACGCAAAAGGTGCTCACCTGTAAAAGGCGTGCTGTAGTGTGTGCCAGAGTAAAAGCGCCCATGGCTCAGGGTGCCTGAGGCCTCTCTTGTTGCGGTGAAGAGGAACAAGTGAGCGCCGTCAAAGGTCTGCAGCGTCAACTCTCCTTCGTCAGTCCACGCTCCGTGTAAGTATCGAAAGTCACCGGTTGCGGTGGAGATGGTTCCACTGAGACCGCCCTGTGCACTGGCGGTCACAAAAAGGTCTCCGTACCAAGGGTCTTCTTGGCCAAAAGTGAGCCGCCAAGAGAGGGTGTCTGGGCCATACGTTTCTATGGACGGCGCGGGGCCTTCTTCCCAGACGAGGGGAACGGAATAGGAGTCCGGTCGCAGCACGTCCGTCCAAGCGCCCCGCCCATCTGCGCCAATACAAAGGGACCCCGCAAAGACGGGCACCTGGAAGCACCCGGTGCTGTCGTTGGGCCCAAGTAGAACAAGGGTTTCTGGACCGTTCAGAAGAGACCAAGTTGAGTCGTACCTCACACCCGGGATTCGGACCTCTGAAGAGTCGGTCAACGCAAACACAAAGGTCCCTAGAACGCCGGACGTGCTGGTTTCTGAGGGAGAGGTTTGCGGCCCAGTCCGTTGGCATCCTGAGAGGCCCAAGGCCAAACAGAAAGCCAACGTCCAAGTTGTCCAAACGAGAAGCCGCAAAGGCGAGAAGAAGGACTTAAAAGTCAAACTTGATGCCTTGGGCGAGAGGCAGCTCAGTGCTGTAGTTGATTGTGTTGGTCTGGCGACGCATATAGGTCTTCCAAGCATCACTCCCGGACTCACGGCCGCCACCGGTTTCTTTTTCACCACCAAAGGCCCCTCCGATTTCAGCACCGCTGGTTCCGATGTTGACGTTGGCAATGCCGCAATCACTGCCCCATGCAGAAAGGAACAACTCAGCGCTGCGCAGATTGGTGGTCATGATGGCTGAAGAGAGACCTTGAACCACACCATTTTGCATGGCAATGGCCTCATCTAGCGTGTCATACTTCATGACATACAAAATGGGGGCGAAGGTTTCGTGTTGCACAATGGCCATGTCGTTGGTTGCCTCAGCAATGGCGGGCTTCACGTAGCATCCAGACTCGTATCCAGGTCCGGAAAGCACCCCGCCTTCGACCAATACTTTTCCGCCCTGTTCCACAACAGATTTGAGGGCTTGCTCATACATGCCCACGGCATCCTTGTCAATAAGGGGCCCAACGTGGTTGTTTTCGTCAAGCGGGTCGCCGATGCGGAGTTGTCCGTATGCGCTGGTGATGGCGTCTACGACCTTATCGTAAATGCTGCTGTGAATGATCAGTCGGCGGGTGGAAGTACAACGTTGTCCGCACGTTCCGACGGCGCCAAAGACTGTTCCGGGGACCACCATTTTGAGCTCGGCATCGGGCTCGACAATGATGGCGTTGTTGCCACCCAACTCAAGCAAGCTTTTGCCCAGGCGGGCAGCAACGGCTTGGGCTACAATCTTGCCCATGCGAATAGATCCCGTTGCGGACACAAGGGCCACGCGCTTGTCGTGGGTCATCATCTCGCCGACTTTGTAGTCTCCTTGTACAATGCAGGACAAACCTGGAGGGACGTGGTCGAGATCGGCAGTGACTTCGTTCCAGATGTTCTGGCAGGCAACGGCCGTGAGTGGGGTTTTTTCAGAGGGCTTCCAAATGCAGGCATTGCCGCAAACCCAAGCCAAAGCCGTGTTCCAGTTCCAAACGGCCACGGGGAAATTGAATGCGCTAATGATGCCCACAACGCCCAGTGGGTGCCATTGCTCATACATTCTGTGTCCTGGACGCTCTGAGTGCATGGTCAATCCGTACAATTGACGAGACAAACCCACGGCGAAGTCGCAGATGTCAATCATTTCTTGCACCTCGCCCAGCCCCTCTTGGAGGCTTTTGCCCATTTCGTAGGAAACGAGCGCGCCAAGGGCATCCTTGTGATTGCGCAGTGCTTCTCCATAGAGCCGGACCACCTCACCACGAAGGGGAGCGGGCACGGTTCTCCAGATTTTTCCGGCTTCTGTTGCCGCAGTAATGGCCTGCTCGTATTGTTCTGCACTACAAACACCGGTCGCGCCGATTGTTGAGCCATCAGCGGGGCTCAGGCTGGTGATCACGTTTCCTGTAGAGTGGGACGAAGATCCAATTTGGACTCCGGGGTTCTCGGCTTGAATTCCGAGTTGAGCGAGATGGGCCTGCATGTTCATATTGACAATTTTGCGAGGCAAAGATATGGGCGAGCATTGCCGCAGCGCTTTTCCTCACCGAAAAACCCTAACCCCTTGATTATCAATGGTCTGGGTTTTTCAACGAACGCTGTTAAAATGAGTGCCAGTGCCCGTTTCACTGGAAGTGGGCTTAATCGGGCTGATTTGGCGTTGTGCAATGTTCCACGTGGAACACTTGGTTAACGGCCGAGGTAAATCATCAGGACGGCAAGATCTGAGGCCGAGACCCCGCTGATTTTGCTTGCTGCACCTAGGGTCGTCGGTTTGGCTTCGCTTAGTTTTTGTCTGGCTTCTGTACTCAATGAGGTGAGCCGTTGAAACTCAAGGTCGGTTGGGATGGTGAGGCCTGCCATTGCGCGCATGCGCTCGGCTTGTGCTTGCTCCTTTTCAATGTACCCTTTGTATTTGATTTGGGTCTCAACCAGTTTGAGTGCATTCGGCTCTTGTGGTCCAATGGCCTTACCTAGGGAGGGGACTTCATTGATAAGGGTGTCCAGTTGTACGTGTGGCCGGGCTATGACTTGGTTCCACCGTGTTTTTTGTTTGATGGGGGTGCTTCCGAAACCAATTAAGATGGGATTTACTTCCTCGGGGCTGGCTGAAAGTGTTTCTAGTTGGCGACTCGTGGCTTGAATGTTTTCTTGCTTGCGCTGATACTGTTCCCAGTCAGCGTCCTGGATGAGGCCCAGTTCTCTTCCTTTTGGGGTGAGGCGTTGGTCTGCGTTGTCCTGGCGCAGAAGGATTCTGTACTCGGCGCGGCTCGTAAACATGCGGTATGGCTCATCGGTCCCTTTTGTGACCAGATCATCGATGAGTACGCCAATGTAGGCTTCGTCTCGCCCAAGTGTAAAGGGGTCTTGATTTGTGCAGGCCAGGTGAGCGTTTATCCCGGCCATGATGCCTTGGCACGCAGCCTCCTCATACCCGGTTGTCCCGTTGATTTGTCCAGCAAAGTAAAGGGACTTCAGTGTTTTTGTTTCGAGGGTGTGGTGGAGCTGCGTGGGTGGGAAATAATCGTATTCAACGGCGTAGCCAGGACGAAACATTCGGGCATGTTCAAGGCCGGGAATCTGGCGCATGGCCTCGAGTTGTGCTTCTTTGGGCAGAGAGGTTGAGAATCCATTGAGATAGGTCTCTACCGTGCTTCTGCCTTCGGGTTCAATGAAGATTTGGTGTCGGTCTTTGTCGGCGAAGCGGTGAATCTTGTCTTCAATGCTTGGGCAGTAGCGAGGTCCTTTTCCTGTTATGGCGCCAGAAAACAGGGGGCTGGAATTCAGGCTGGCGGCAAGAATTTCGTGTACACGGGGGTTGGTGTACGTGATGTGGCAGGGCAGTTGTGGTTCGTGCTGGGGTGATTCGAAATAGCTAAAAGCCTCGGTCGTGGCATCTCCGTGTTGTGGTTCGGTTTTGGTATAGTCGATGCTTCTTCCGTCAATCCTGGGTGGGGTGCCGGTCTTCATTCGTCCGGTGATGAGGCCGCTCTGAGCCAGTTGGTTGGTGATGCCTTCTGCTGCGTTTTCTCCTGATCTTCCGCCTTTGAATTGTTGCTTACCCAGATGAATCCGGCCTTGAAGAAATGTTCCAGACGTGAGGATGGTGCGATTCCCCCGGATTTCAATGCCCAGTTGGGTGGTGACGCCCAAAACCTCGCTGTTCTGGATGATAAGGCCCGTGACCATGTCCTGCCATAAGTGAATGGAAGGGTGTGCTTCGAGGGTGGTGCGCCATTCTTGAGAAAAGGTGTGCCGGTCGTTTTGTGTTCTTGGCGACCACATGGCTGGACCTTTGCTGCGGTTCAGCATTCGGAATTGCACGGCGGTTCGATCCGAGATGCGTCCGCTCATTCCGCCTAGTGCATCGATTTCGCGGAGGATTTGGCCTTTGGCAACCCCGCCCATGGCTGGGTTGCAGCTCATCGCGCCGATGGTGGTGAGGTTCATGCTGATCAGCAGAACCTTGCTGCCGAGAGTAGCTGCAGCATGGGCTGCTTCGTTGCCTGCATGGCCTCCGCCCACGACGATGACATCATATGTTTCAAGCATGAGAATGTTCCACGTGGAACGTTTAAATGAATGTTCGTTTGAGAAGCCAGCTGTTCTCCTTAGCGCGCATTTCGGCTTGGAGTTCTGGGGAGGTGTCGTCTTGGCCAAGAAGGTGCAGCGCCCCGTGGGCCATCACACGGTGGGTTTCGTTAAGCGTGCTCGTTCCATGGTGTTTGGCGTTGTCCCTGACGCGGTCAATGGAGATGAGTATATCGCCGGAGATGCCTTGTCCTGATGGATATGGAAAGGTCAAAATGTCGGTGCAATAGTCGTGGTTCAGGTGCTGCTTGTTCATGTCTCGGACATAGGCGTCTGTACTGAACATGAAGTTGAGTTCCTGGATGTTGAACCCCTCATTGGCGACGCAGTGCTCGAGCCACAGACGAATAGCGTTGCGGTGGCTGAGGCGAAAGGAAGTCTGGTGGAATTGGAACGAAATGGCTCCGGACTTACTCACTTTGCTGCGGTTGTCTGAGGAATGGCCTGTTCAAAGGACAGGATTGCCACTTTACCGAGGTTTTCGAATTCGCAGGTGTCTGCAAGTTGTCGCATGAGAAAAACGCCGCGCCCATTGGGCTTTTCGAGGTTCTCTGGTGCTGTTGGATCTGGGATGTTGTCGTAGTCAAATCCGGGGCCTTCATCGGTGACCTTGAAGCGCAGAATTGGACCGTCTGTTTGGACAGACACATGTACCATCTTGCTGGAGTCCAGTTTGTTACCGTGAACAATGGCGTTGTTGACCGCCTCTGTCATGGCAATGAGGATTTCTCCATAGTGCATTTCCTCTACGCCAAACTCCTCGCAGATTTGGTTGATGAGGCCTTCCACTTCGGTAATGCCCTCCATACGGGAGGCTATGTTCAGTTCTCTCACTTCGGGCATGGTGTGATTCACTCCTGATTGGGAAGCTCCAAAGTATTGAAATAATCGTTGACCCTGAGCTTGTAGTAGGGTGTTAAGTCAGCGGGAACTGTTCGCAAAAGTTCGATCTCTTGTGCTTTGCGCTTCTGATAGTCTTCTAAGCTGGGGGGCGCATCACGCGGAGTGTCGCGCGCAGTGCGGGATTCCCGCTCTTCTTTCTCTCCTCTTGTGCGCTCTGCATTTTCTGCTTCAAGGAGCCGGGTCAGGATGTCTTGTTGACGGTCAAGGGTCAGTTGGTCGAGCTCTCCGCGCACGATGTCCTTTTCGATTTCTTCCATCTCCTTGGCGATGCCTTCTAAGCCATTGCCTTCTCCAGAGCCATCTTCGTTGAGTTGCTTGCCAAGTTCTTGTGTCATTTGACGGATGGCGGCTTGCTGTGCGGCCATCTGCGCCAACTCCTTGCTCAACCCCCGCTGTCCTTCTTTTCCTTCGCCTTCATTGAAGCCCTTCATCTTTTCTTTCATGCGCTCCAGTTGCTTCGATAGCGACTGTTGCATGCCTTTGATCTTTTTCGCGCTCGGAGACGGTTTAGATCCGCTTCCGCCAGGCTTTTCACAGTTTCCTGTGCCAGGTTTGTTGCAACTGGACTCGCTTTGCATCTGTTGCAACACCTCATCGAGCAGGAGGGCAAGGTTGTTGAACGAGGTCATCACATACTGCTGGTTGCTGGTGATGATGGGGGTTTCCCTGTCTGTAAACCCGGCCAAGGCTTGGCCCATGTGTAGGTTTACAAGGCTGATTTCGCGGTTCACAATGGATTGGAGCTGAGTGACCCGCTTGCTGAGCGCGAAAAGGCTGTCCTTGACCATTTCTGCGTCGTCTTTCAGCTTTCGTTGCGTCTGCCCATGGGAGACATAGCGAGGGTCGTCTTTTTGCGTTGTGCCCACAAAGGCCATTAACTCCTCTTCGTCAAATGACAGGGTGATGATGTTTTCAAGCAACGCCCGCAACGCCTCCATGTCCTCCTCCATAGACTCTTGCTCGCTCTGTTGCATGGCCATGTCCATTTGCTGGGCCATTTGCTGCATCTTCTTGGCTGCTCCTTTTTGACTTTCTGAAGCCTTCTTCTCCTTTCCACTGTCGAGTTGCTCGCCCGCGTCGTCCATTTGCTGCTCGATTTCCTCTTGCAGCTCTTCCATTTTGGGCATCCCGTTGGGGTTCTCGAGCTCCTCGTTTAGTTTCTCCGCATCATCGAGGGCTTCCTGAATTTTTTCAAACGCTTGATTGAGAGAGTCTTGCTTTGCCTTGAGTTCCTCTTCAGGCGTCTCTGCTTTTTGCGTTTCCTCCGCCAAGGCTTGTTGTTCTTCTGCCAGTTTCTCTAAGTCGGAGATGGCTTCATCCATCTTTTGTTCCCACTGCAATTGCTTGAATTGCTCGAGGGCCCGATCGAGCTCCTGTTCCATGGCCTCTTGGTCGAGGTCCATTTTGTCGAGTTGCTCTTCAATTTTTTCCTTGTCTCCCTCCTCCAGCTGTTCCATGAGTTCCCTCATCTCGTCAAACATCTTTTGGAGTTCGTCGGTCATCACATCGTCCATCAGACGCTGGAGCTCCTCCTGCTTTTTCTGAAGCTCTTCGTTTGGAGGGGCAAATTCCGCTTCTTGCTTGTTCTTCTGGCGGTTCTCCTCCTGCATCTTCTCTACTTCCTCTCTGAGGGCCTCCTGTTGCTTCAGAAGCTCTTCTAGTGCTGCCTTCTCTTCCCATCCCAACTCATCTTCTTCCATCAGCTCCCTTCGAAGCTCTTGCATTTGCTCTCGAAGACGGCGCGCTTCCTCGAGGTTCTCTTCTAATGCGGCGGTGAGTTCTGCATCCGCGCTGTCGAGTTGCTGGGCGAGCTCTTCCGCCGTGGGGGCCTGGTGAACAAACGTTCTCGACCGGGTCATCTTGGGGCCGTTCACGCCGTCGTTGTCACGGATTTCAAACCAGTATTCCACTTCATCGCCCAAACCGATCTCTGCTTCGGAGAGGTCCCAGAAGTGGATAAAGCCGTCTTCTCTCCGAGATGGGCGATCGAGTGTTTGCGGCACTACGGCTCCCCCTTTGCGTTGGAAAACAAAGCGCAGGCTGCTAAAGCCGTAGTCGTCTTGCACCAATCCATTAAAAACGAGTTGATTCAAAGACAAGCTGTCTTGAATTTCTGCGACGCGAATGGTGGGGCGTCTGTCTGCAATGGTGCGCAGTCTGTATTGAACTGAGTCTGCCGTGGTGACCTTTTCCGATCTGGGCTGCAGTTGATAGGTGAGGTCGGTGGCGGCAATCTTGGAGAAGCTAAACCGGTTGTTGACGTCGGCGTCCAAACTCAGGGTCTCTTCTCCCCAGTTCAGTCGGAGTGTCTCCGCATCTCGTGTGCCAAGCTTGAATTTCATGACACTGCCTTCGGGCACGTCGAGGTCGCCCTCGTTCTGTTGCACAAAAGGCGGAAGTCCCGTGTGAATCGGGGGTTGAACTTCGACACGGAGGTCTTGAAGTTCAGGGCGAGGAAGCACAGAGAGTTCCAGGTCCAAAGCCGGTGTGCCTGGAGCGGAGACCACCAGGCTCATGGACGATTGAACCGCGCGGAAAGTATAGGTCCATTCCCCCTGAGGTTGACGTTCCATGCGGAAACGACCTTCTCCAGCGGCCACTTCGATTCGCGAGGGAACTACGGTTCCCTCGGTTTGAATGGTCAAGGTGTAATCCGTGCGGGCGATGGCTTCAAGGGCCCCGTCGTGAACGAGACGGAAGTCAGGCATTTTGATCGCCTCGGTTCTGTGATGAATGAGTCGGTCGGTTGGGGCCTCCATGGCTTCTGGAAGTGCCAAATAGAGGCCTGCGAACAGCGCAATGGGGGGGAGGGCGTATTTGAGGTATTGCCGGTTCTCTCCAAAATCCACGGCTGAGGTAAAGCGATAAGGCTTCAATTGTTCCGCACGCTGTGCGATTGAGGCTTCGAGCAATTCTTGGCTCCCCTGTGTCTCCGAATGGGATTGAAGTTGAAGGGTATTCAGCAAACGGTCTTCAATTTCTGGGAAGTGCTGTCCAATGATGCGTGCGGCCTCGTTATGGCTGAGTCCAGACCGCAGTTGGATCAAACGCAATGCGGGCAGGAGCAAATAGCGAAGGGTTACCCAAGACACCACAGCAACGAACAGGTAGAACAATCCTGTTCGCGCGATGATGCCGAATTGACCGAGGGCCTCGAGGCCCAGGATGACCAGCCAGCTCATGGGAAGACAAGCCCCTAAAATCAATGCTCCACGGAGCATTTCATTGCGGTGGTACTTCCGGACAAAGGCGTCCAGTTTTTTCTTGAGGTCTTGTGGTGCTGCGTCCATGTTCTGCAGGTCTTCCGGTAAAACGGAATTCCACCCATGAAGTTACGTTTCTCTGGGGGCATGAATTTCATCTTCTGTTAAAGTGGGGTCACGGAGTCCATCCCTACTTTCGCGCCCGATTCCAATCCACTGGAAATGCGTTCACTACACCAACCCCTCCTCGGCTTCTTTGTGCTTGCGTTCTCTCTGACCGCCACACTTTCAGGAGCATACGCTCAAAATGTCTTCCTCAATGAGGTGGACGCCGACAACAATTCTGTGCCCGATAGCTTGGAGTTTGTTGAGCTTTTTTCTGGACCCAATGTTCCTTTGGATGGACACATCGTGGTCTTTTACAAAGGCGGAGGCAACACGGTGACCACAAATGTTTACGCGGCATTTGATTTGGACGGGATGAGCACGGACAGCTTGGGTTTCTTCGTGTTGGGCAACCCGGCCATTGAAGCGGCAACGGTCATTTTTGAGCCGGGCCTGCTTCGAGACGGAGGAGACGCCGTTGCCTTGTTTGAAGGCGACAGCGCAGATTTTGTGAATGGGACGCCTCTGACCACAACAGGGCTTTTGGACGCCGTCGTTTACGGTACAGGAGACCAGACCAACCCATTCTTGATTGACTCCTTGACGCCTGGTCAGCCCCAATTGGACGAGTGGATGCTGGGCTCGCAGAATGGGGGTGCTTTGGCATGGTCTAGACTTCCCGACGGGGGGCCGGCGTTTTCATCCGATCAAATGGTGCTTCAACAGCCCACTCCGGGATACACCAACCTTTTGGATTGCGATGGGGGATTGATTGAGGCCCAAGGTGCAGTCGACGGTGTCGCTCAAGTGTGTGTGGACTTGGCCGGGGGATTTCTTCCGTTTACCGCCAGCACCAATGCTTTGGAGAGCACATATGGGTTGGTCATCACCGACATGGACGGAGATGTTCTGGATGTGGTTCCCGGTGGGCAAGGAAATTTGGGCTACAACTTTACCGGCTCGCCAGCCGGGCCATGTTTGGTTTGGGGAATGAGCTACGATGGCGACTTGGTGGCCTCCAGCATTGAGGTTGGTGCTCCTTACGACAGCATCTCTGCATCGGGCTGTGTCGCCTTTAGCGCCCTTCCGGTCGAAGTCAACCGGATTTACTGCTTGCCGCCCAGTTGCGATGGGGGAGCGGTTATGACCGCCGCCGGAACGGACGAGGCCGTAGGCTGCCTTTCGTTTGCCAACACCTTGATCAACTTTGGCTATACCACGCAGAGCCCCGACGCCGACTACCTTTTTGTGATTGCGGATGAAGAGGGTCAGATCCTCGATTCTACCAGCACGCCAGAATACGATTTTGAGCTTCTTGGCCTGGGCGAGTACACGGTCTATGGCTTTGGCTATTTGGGCAACATCGACTCTGCGAGTGTCGCCTTGGGCGCTCCTGTATCAGAGCTCCAGGCAGATTCTTGTGGTTTGCTTTCTGGTCAGTCCTTGGACGTGTCCATTCTTGCTTGTGACCCGAGTGGTTTGTGTTCAGACTTGTTTTTCTCTGAGTATGTAGATGGGAGCACCTTTAGCAAGGGTTTGGAGATCTACAACCCCAGTGCAACCAGTGCCGCGGACCTTTCTGAGTACACAGTCAAAACGTACAACAACGGCAGCACCGTGGCCAACCACGAACTCGAATTGTCGGGTTCGCTCGGTCCCGGTCAGGTTTACATGATTGCGAACCCGGGGGCGGAATCTGCGCTGTCTCAATTGGCAGACGTGTTGGATGACGTGACGTTGTTCAATGGAAATGACGCCACTACCCTTGAGCGCAATGGCGTGGTGGTCGACGCCTTGGGTGTTGTGGGGGAGAACCCTGGCGATGGCTGGGCCGTGAACGACGTGACCATGCTTCATAACACGTTGGTTCGAAACCCAGATGTGACCGTTGGTTCCGCCGATTGGGATGTGGTTTCGCAGCAGTGGATGGACTATCCTGAAAACACCTTTGACTTTTTCGGAGAGCACAATGCCTTGCCATGTGGACTGGACACCACATCCGTTCCAACAGTGGGTTTCGCCGTGTCGGACATCGTGGCCTTTGAAGGCGACCTCATCGCCATTGAGTTGCCTGTTGACCTTCCCTTGAACGAGGTGGTGGTCGAGGTTGACGTGCTGGCTGGCGGTTCGGCGCAGCCAGTTTCTGATTTCGGTACGCTCTTTCCTTTGACGCTCACCTTCCCTCAGGGTTGGTTGGCGCCTCAGTCCTTTACCGTTGGCATTGTGGATGACTTTGAGCCCGAAGGCATCGAGACCTTCACCTTGACCCTCACTATTTTGTCGGGAGAAGCTGAGGTTTCGGTGGAAGAAGTCACCGTTCAAATTGCCCCTAGTGATTTGGGCTTTCCACATTACCCCATCGCCGATGTTCGCGGGGTCAATGGCAGTGGAGTGTTGGACAGCTTGTTGATCCCTTGTGAGTTGAGAGGAGTGGTGCACGGGTTCAATACTTATCCCTCGGGCTTGCGTTTTACCATCATTGACCCCTCTTCGGGAATCGAGGTCTACAGCCCGGTGGAGAATTACAATTACTTGGTTCAAGAAGGAGACAGTGTCCGTGTGCGCGGTGCGATTCAGCAGTTTCAAGGCCGAGCACAAATCCTTGCGGACACACTCATTCTTGCGGCGGAGGATCAAGCGTTGAATGAGCCTCAACTGGTCAATGTGCTCGGCGAAGACAGCGAAAGCGATTTGATTCGATTGAAGTGTGTGGAATTGGTCAATCCGGCAGAATGGACCAACGTTGCTCCGCAATTTGAAGTGTATGTTTCCACAGGTGCAGCACTTTACAAAATGGTGATTGACGCCGATACGGACATCTTTGGGTCTGAGGCTCCAGAAGGCATTTTTGGTGTAACCGGAATTGGCGGCCAGCGCGACGATGACGCCCCCTTCTTGGACAACTACACGATTCTCCCGCGGGGCGCTTTTGATTTGTCTGAGCCTGTCATGGCCGCATTTGAGGCAGATTCAGATTGGAACACAGAAGATGGGCCAGTGCCTTTTGAAAACCAGAGCGCGGGCGCGGGCGGCTACCTCTGGAGTTTTGGTGACGGTTCTCCTTTGGATACCACGGCTTCTCCGTTTCACGATTTTCCCGTGGACAGCACGTACACAGTGATTTTGACTGCGGTCAGCACCGACGGCGTGTGCACGGACCAAGCTGTTCAAGACATCACAGTTGTTTTCCCGGACACCACCTCGGCCATTGCTGAATTGTTGTCACCGACGGGTCCAGTTCAGGGGGGACCCATTCCTTTTGGCCAAGGCGTTTCTCTTCGGTTAGACGTAGAAGTGGACGTGGCCCGTTGGGAAATGAGGGATGGGTCGGGGCGATTGGTCCAAAGCGGTGGTCCTGCGTTGGCGGGCTCCTCATTGACCATTACGGGCCAAGGTCTTCGCTCCGGGTGGCACGTGATAGTGTTTACCGGCGCTCAAGGGCGCCAATGGACACTGCCTGTGAGCATCCGCTGATTGATGGGGCGCTCCAAAGCCACGTTCCTGCTCCACGCGACGGTGGTCGTGTTTGGCTTTACCGGGGTAATGGGCAAGCTGATTCAGCTCCCGGCTGTGCCGCTGGTCTTTTGGAGAACCTTGATTGGTGCCTTGGGCCTTCATGCCTGGATGGTCTTCCGAAGCCCGGCCAACCGGCTTCCCTCTGCACTTCGTGTTCCCGTAGCGCTCACTGGGGCGCTGGTGGCGGTGCATTGGGTCACTTTTTTTGCAGCGATCAAAGCGTCCACGGTGTCCATGGCGTTGGCTGTGATGGCGACTGTGCCTTTTTTTGTGGCCTTCGTCGAACCCGTAGTGCGTCGCAAGCGGGTTGACCCTTCTGAGCTTTTGTTGGGGGTGGTGGCCATCTTCGGCCTGTGGTGGATGTACCGGGTCGATGTCTCTGCAGGGTGGGGAATGGCCTTGGCCCTGGTGAGCGCCTTTTGTGCCGCGTTGTTTGGCACGTTGAACAGCGTGTGGAGTCAGCGCGCTGGATCTTTGTCTGTTTCCCGTTTGGAATTGGCTGTGGCGTGCGGGGCACTGGCTTTGTGGATGGCCTTTTTCGGGGGTTGGGAAGCCGCCTTGCCGCGTGGGTCTGACTGGGCTTGGTTGTTGATCTTGGGTCTTGTGGCCACCTCATTGGCTTTCGCTGTGACTGTAGCGGTCATGCGCGTATTGAGCCCGTTTACTGTGGCCATGGCCATCAACTTAGAGCCCCTCTATGCAATGGGCCTTGCGGTGTTGATTTTTGGGGATGATGAGGTGATGCCGCCTGGATTTTATGGCGGTGCCGCAATTTTGATTTTGAGCGTCTTTTTGGATGTTGTGATCAAAAGACGCCGCCGATTAAAATCGGCTGATTCAGCGATTTAGTTCATCAACTCCAGTGTAATGCCGTCCCCCATGGGCCAGTGCGCTTCAGGAATTCTGAGGCGACCATCATGCCATTCACACTGGCCTTTTTCAATGAGGCTTGCAAGCGCAGGTTGAGTTTGTACATCGATGCCCGTGGCCGCTTTTACGGCTTTTGGGCAAACCCCTTGAATGCGGCGCAAACCCGTGATCAGTGCTTCGTTGAATTGATCTTTCGGCAAGAGGGACTCTTCTTCCCTTTGCGAGGGGAGGTTGGCTGATTCAGCGGCCTGCATGTAACGTGCGTTAGACCGTCCGTTCCACCAGCGTTTTTCGTGTCGGTGACTGTGCGCGCCTGGGCCAATGCCGAGGTATGGCGTTCCGGACCAATAGGCACTGTTGTGTCGACTCTCTCCACCTTTTCGGGCGAAGTTGGACACCTCGTAGTGCGAAAAGCCCTCGGCTTTTGTGGCCTGACACAAAACGTCATATTCCTGAACCACCTTTTCATCTGGAGGCGGTGCGACCTGTCCTTTGGAGAGTTGGTCGCCATAACGGGTTTTGGGTTCCGCGGTCAAAATGTAACAACTCAAATGGTCCACCGGAAGGTCGCAGGCGCGGTCAATGTCGTCGGTCCACCGGTCTTCTTTTCCAACGGGGACGCCGTAGATGAGGTCCAGGGAAAGGTGCTCAAATCCTGCCGTTGCCGCCTGCCGGACCACGTCTTCGGCCCTTTCCGCGCCGTGGATGCGCCGCATCCACTGCAAAACATCCGGCTGAAAGCTCTGCACACCAATGCTAAGCCGGTTAACCCCAGAAGCTTTGAGTCCATCGAGAATGTGGGCATCGAGGTCTTCAGGATTGGCCTCGAGCGTCCATTCTTGGAGGTCCCAATTGGCCTCAGAAAAGGCCACTTCAGCAATCTCTTGAAGGGCCGCAGGAGACAGGAGACTGGGAGTGCCACCACCGAAATACAGGGTGGTGAAGGTTTCGTCTTGCCACTGGGGCAGCGACGTTTTGAGCTCTTGGATCAAGGCCTGCACCATGCGATCGCGGTCCCCCAATTTGGTCGTGAAATGAAAGTCGCAGTAGGTGCACGCTTGGGCGCAAAAGGGAATGTGCACATAGAGACCGGCCATGGTCTGCAATTTCGCTCCGGTTCCGCGGTAAATTGCGTTCCATGTCCGCCTTCCGTGATCTTCAGGGGAACAACGCCCCTTCTGCGCCCGCCCAATTCGACCTTCACCGGGATGCCCGGGGGATATGGTGGGTTCGCGTCGGGCGTCAAAATCACCGCGTTGCATTGCACCAGGCGACCTCGGGCCAATGGGAAGTGCACCTTGATGGGGTGAGTTCGGTTTGGGTCCAGCACGGTCTTCGCGAGCAATTGATGGAGCGCATGGGGTTGGAAGACGCTGCGAGCAGCGCATCGAAGGAGCTTCGTGCACCCATGCCAGGAAAAGTGCTTGAATTGCTGGTAAAGGAGGGGCAACACGTGGCAGAAGGCGATCCGATGTTGGTTTTGGAGGCCATGAAAATGGAAAATGTGCTGCGTTCTGCTGGTGAAGGCAGTGTGGGTCGAATCCATGTAGATGCCGGTCAAGCGGTAGAAAAAGACGCCGTTCTGATCGAGTTGGTCGACTGAGCTTCTGGGCAACGTTCTGTCCTCACCCTTCGTTGTGGATAATCCCTGACCGCGCCTGATGAAGGGCGCGTGTCGCGGCTACCTTCGAATTATACCCATGTGTACATTCAACGCTCGGCACACTTTGGCCGCCATCCTACTGATGGCGGGAGGACTCCCTCTTTTTGCCCAAACGTGCTCTGACCCTCAAACCCTTTGTCCGGAGGCACCGACATCGGTCTTCGTTCTCGATGGCGCCGACGCCTTCTTGAATTTCGAATGCATAGACGCCACTCATGTGGCGGTGATGCGCTTTCGGTCGAACCACAATTTTGGAAGCCCGGGCACGGCCCGCATTCGAATTACCCAAGTCTCTTGCGAAGGGGAATTTGGTCCAGACAGTTTGTCTGCGGTGGTGGTCAGCGCAACAGGTGACCCTTGTGACCCCGCTGGACTCACCGCCATGGGCCCTTGCGTTTCTGGTGTTGATGACTTGGTCTGGGAAACGTCAACGCTCATGCAAAACAGTGAGTATTTCTTGCTCATCGGCACTGAGCATGATCCGGCCGACACGCTTTGCGGCATGTACGTTGAACTGGAAGGCGACGGCGTCACTTTAGACGTTTGCTGCAATCACACCCTGATTTCTGGCGCCTCAGCCGAACTGTCTGTTGAAGGCGGTGACCCCGTTTTTGGTTACGTGTGGTCTCCCGATTTTTACCTCTCGGATCCTACAGCGGCCACCACGACGGTGACGCCAGCAGAAACGATTTCTTACCAAGTGGACGGGCAGATTGGTGATTGTCAAGTCACCTCTTCGGTCACCGTAACCGTCGGGTCTCCCATTGGCGTCCCCAACAGTTTCACGCCTAACGGAGACAACATCAATGATTTCTGGGGCATCGACGGCATTGCTGCCTTTCCAGGGGCAAAGGTGGAGGTCTTTAATCGTTGGGGGCAATTGGTTCATCGGTCCTTGGGGTATGCCCAGCCATGGGACGGAACAGGCCGGTCTGGAAAACCGCTGACGCCGGGGACTTATTACTATGTGATTGAGTTGAACGACGCGGATCTTCCGATTCCGCCAGAAACGGGGCACGTGGCCATCATTCGATGAAGGGATTTCAAGTTTTTCTGCCGTTGGCCTTGTGTGCAGTCCTTGCTGGGACAACAGGGACGGTTGCGGCCCAGCAGTTGCCTACTCGGACGAATTGGCAGTTCAATTATTTTCAAGAAAACCCGGCTTTTGCTGGGTTCACCGACTGTCTTGAACTCAAGGCCGGCTACCGACAGCAGTGGGCGGGATTCGATGGTGCTCCGCAAACAGCGTTTGCCAACTTGCAAGGCGAAATTGGCCGCTCTGCGGGCGGAGGAATCCATGGTTTTGGCGGCCGTGTCACCGACGATTCAGCAGGCCCTTACGGTTTTACTCAGCTTGACTTGGCGTACGCCTATCACCTCAAGATGGCGCAGGGTTGGCGCCTTGCAGCGGGTGCGGCAATCGGGTTTATGCAGTATCGTTTGAGCTTAAGCGACATTGTTTTGCCCGACTTCCAGGCGGGCAATGACCCGGCAATCACGTCGAACGCCAATCAGCTGTTGGCCCCGACCATGGACTTCGGGTTGTGGGTGTACAACAAGTACACGTTTTGGGGGCTTTCCATTCAAAACTTGATTGAACCATCGGTCGACCAGTGGGGCTTGGACACGCGCTTTCGACGTCATGTGGGGTTTTATGGCGGCTCATTGATTCGCTTGGAGGGTCCTTGGAGTTTTCACCCCGCAGGCTCTCTTCGTTTTGCAGCAGGGGCTCCGGTCGCTGTCGATGTACAGGCCTTGTTTGATTACGACGAAACTGTTCGTTTCGGTGTGGGTTACCGCAATGAGTCTGCCCTGTTTGGCTTGTTCAATCTCCAGATTACCGAGAACGTCAAGTTGGGTTACGCTTACGACTGGAATGTCGGCGCGTTGCAACAAGCCGCATCGAGTACACACGAGATCACGCTGGGAATTTTGGCCTGTCCTGTGAGGGGCGGGCACGTCCCTTGTGCGGCTTTTCAATGAATCAGATGGAACCCCAAAGCCCTTTTTTACGTAGCCAGAAACGGTGCCCATGAAGAAGCAACGAGAAGAATACAGCCCCATGTTGTCCTGCCTTGAGCGCAGTCCCGGGCGTGTGGTCTTCCAGTGGCTTTGCTTGGTGCTTATTTTCTTTGCGTGTCAAGCTGTATCGGCGCAATGTCCATCTGAAATTGAGGTGCTTCAGCCCATCTCTTGCAGTGGTGCAGATGACGGCATTCTCACGGTGACCGTTCCTGAGGGGGAAGACCCTGATGAGGTATACTGGTTGTTTGAGAACGACACCTTGTTTGGAATGGTTCAGTCAGGTCTTGGCCCTGGCAGTTACCTCGCCTTTGTTCCGGGGTGCAGTGCGCTTGGGGCAACGTTGAATGAGCCGTTCCCCTTTTTTATTACCTCTGCCATTGTGCAGTCTCCGACTTGCGACAACCCTTGCTCTGGCATCATTGAGGCCACCCCCAATTTTGGCACAGGCAGTGTGACTTTTGGTTGGTCCCACGATGCAGCAGAAACCGGGTCCACGGGTTCAGGTATTTGTGAAGGGGTCGTTTTGATTTCGGCCACGGACGCGAATGGTTGTCAGGACCAAGACGTGGTGGTGGTCGACATTCCCCCTGTTGAAGCTCTGGCCTTTGGCACCTCGCCCAGTTGTAACGGCCTCGAAGACGGTTCGGTTTCCGCTGTGGCTTCGGGTGGGGTAGAAGGAGGGTATTCTTTTGAGTGGACACTGTCAGATGGAACCCCTGTGGGAAGCGAGGCGAACCTCTTCGGTTTGGGTGCGGGGCTTTATTTCGTCACGGCCACGGATGCGGGCGGTTGTAGCATGACGGCCAATGTTGTTTTGGACGATCCTGCCCCAGTGAGCATTGACATGAGTTCCACAGGCGTGGCTTGCTTTGGGGACGAGGACGGCACGGCGACTGCCCTGTTTTCGGAGGGTGAGTTTTATGCCTGGTCTGGCCCCAATGGCTTTGCCGAGAGCGGGCCTGAATTGGCCGCGATTCAAGGCTTGTCCCCGGGTGTGTACTCTGTTTTGGTGACCGATTCTGACGGGTGCTTTGGGGAGGGAAGTGTGGAAGTTGAGCAGCCTGAATTGCTCGAGGGGGAGCCTTTTTCGTCTCCTCCAACCTGCCCTGGACTGTCCAATGGAACGGCCGGTGTTTTGGCCTTGGGAGGCACCGCTGATTTTAATGTGACTTGGACGTTGCCCGCGGGGGACACCTTTTCGGGAGACTTTTTGACGGGCCAGCCGGCTGGGGTCTACTCCTTCGATTTGGTGGACGCCAATGGATGCGCAGCCATGGGTGCGGTGACGTTGGTTGATCCTGCTCCCGTTACCGTGGACTTGACCTTGACCTCCCCGCCATGTGCGGCTGGAGAATTGGCCAGCACAGGGTCGATCGAAGCTGTGGCTGAGGGTGGTTTGGGGCCTTATCTGGCCGCTTGGATTGACGTCTCTACGTCGAATTTAATCGGGTCAGAATTGTCCATCGACAATCTTTCTGCTGGCACCTACGGGCTGGGCGTTTCAGATCAGTTGGGGTGCACGGTAGACACTGTGGTGACGCTATCGGCGCCTGACGTCTTGACCCTTTCTGTATTTGCAGCGCCGCCTTCGTGCTTTGAATCCGCAGATGGTCAAGCCATTGCGGTTGTAGAGGGAGGAACCGCCGATTACACCGTACTGTGGACGGGAGACGTTGAGCCAACTGTTGGCCTTAACATCTCCAACTTGTCGGCAGGTCAATATTCAGCTTCTGTAAGCGACGAATTGGGATGCACGGCATCAGCCGGCGTGGTCTTGGTGGACCCAGCCCCGCTCGAGTTTTCTGCCACCACGACGCCAGTAGGGTGTTCTGGTGCTGACGGGACGCTGTCGAGCAGCGCAACCGGGGGTGTTTTGGATTACGAAGTCCAATGGACTGGCCCCGAGGGTGCGCTTGGTTCGGGTTTGGAGTGGACTGAATTGGTGCCGGGCTCGTACACCGGTGAATTAACGGACGCCAACGGCTGCGTCGCGATCGCCAATGCCGAAGTCGCCTTGCTTCCTGAGTTGTTGCTCGAATCGGTTGACCTTGTGTTTGATTGCGCAACAGGCACGGCCAGTTTAACTGCGAGTGCAACCGGGGGTGATGCCCCAGTCATCTTGACCCTTGAAGGACCATCCGGCACCGTGAATGCCGCCAATTGGATCACGCTTACGGAGGGGCAATACAACCTGGTTGCTACTGACCAAAGGGGGTGCACTGCGGATACGGCCTTTGCCGTTTCGGCCCTTTTGACGATTGAAGTTGGCGTTTCTCCAGCAGGATGCGGAGGTGCAGGAGAAATTGAAGTCACGGCCGCAGGAGGTTCTGGAGAGGTTCAGTTTTCTGAGCTTTCCTTGGGACCCCCGACCACAACGGACGGCATGACCGCATCTTGGACAGAATTAGCGGTTGGCACCTATGTCGTGATGGCCGAAGATGGCCTGTGCGCGATAGAGACAGAGGCCATTGTGGAAGGTGCGACGCTGTTTTCGTGGACGGTGGAGACCGTTGATTTTGGTTGCGCGACTTCTCCGGGCGGTGTATCCGTCATGGTGGAAGGCGGCGTTGCCCCGATTGAGTACTCTGGGGAAGGGGTAACTGATCCGGCATTGTGGAGCACGTCGGACACCGTGGGGTTGTTGCCGGGCCAGTATTTATTGGCCGTGGAAGACGCTGCTGGCTGCGCCCGTGATACCATAGTGGACATCGCACTTGTTTCCCCGCTTTCCTTGTTGGCGAGTGCCACAGACATCCTTTGTTTTGGCGGCGAGAACGGCGCCATTGCTGTGGAAGCCACAGGTGGAACGGGCAGTCTCCTCGTCGGCGCTCAGGGGCCGCAGGGGTTGCTCTCTGTTCCCCTCGACAATTTGGTGGTGGGGGATTACACGGTGGGTGTAGTGGATACGCGTGGGTGTTCGGCCGATACTGTGGTGAGCATTTTGGAGCCGCCAACGATTTTGGTAGAAGTGTCCACAGAGCCAGAAAGCTGTGATGGCACGGCAGACGGCAGCGCGGCTTTGGTCGCTTCTGGCGGAACAGGAGAATTGTTGACGCAGTGGGCAGGGGGTCCGTCGACTGCAAGTTGGAATGGATTGAGTGCCGGTATTTACGATTGGACGGTGACCGACGACCAAGGGTGTTCCAGTGTGGGGCAAGCCGAAGTGGCCTTGTCCGGAGGATTGACGGTGACCACGGAAGTGGAGCCGGGCCTTTGTGACGACGGCGTGCCAACAGCCAATGTGGTCTTGCATTTGGTGGGCAGCGCCACCGAGGCCATTGTGCTTTTGGGTGGGTTGCCAGCAGACGTCACTGAAATCGCAGAAGGTGAAGGAACCTGGACATGGAATGGACTGCCCGATGGAACGTACGGTTGGACCGCTTCTTTGGGAGAAGGCTGCGGGGCCAATGGAAGTGCCGATGTGGATTTGCCGTCTCCGTTGGCTTGGGTCGGAACGGTGATTGCCCCTCCTTGTGAGGCAGACAGTGGCCAGGTTGATGGCTTGAGTGTCGGCGGTGCGTTGCCCGTGAGCGCGCTGTGGTCTGGGGTCTCAGTGACGGGTGACACCCTCTTTGGTGAGGGTGCGTCCATTCCCGCACTGCCTTCTGGAGAATACACGATGGTCCTTTCAGATGACGCGGGCTGTGCGGTCGATACGGTCTTGACCATTGTTCCGGTTTCGGCTGGTTTGGGATTGACTTTTGACCTCCTGCAGCCGAGTTGTGGGGGTGCGTTGGTGGGAGAGGCTACGCTGTTGCCATTTGGCGGTGTAACCCCATACGAGGTCAATGTAGAAGGTGCTGCAGACAGCCTTTATCTGCCCTTTCTTCTGCCCGGAAATTACCCGGTGACCTTAACAGATTCGGCGGGTTGCACAGCTTTGGACACGTTGCTGATCGAACCCGCAAGCGAGTTTTTATTGTTCGCGCAGGTGGACTCTGCCACATGCGCCGACAGTGAAGATGGAAGTGTGGTTTTGACCACATTGAATGGAACAGGAAGTGTGGACTTCACCTTTTCTGGTCCATTCGGTGCCGTGGCCGTTGGAGACACTGTTTCGGACGTGGGCCCGGGCGTTTACGAAGTGACCGCGTTGGATGAATCCGGTTGCCCTGCTGTTTTGCTGGTGACGGTTGAGTCCCCTCCTGCCTTGTTTGTAACGCTAGACAGTTTGGTTCGTCCGAGTTGCGTTGGCGATACGGACGGGGCTCTTTTTGCAAGTGCTTCTGGGGGAACGGGGTTCTCCAGTGGTTGGGAATTCAACTGGTTCCTCGACGGGCAACCTACGGGTCAGGGTCCGGCATTGGACGCCTTGGGCGAAGGGGACTACGGGGTATTGGTGGTCGACGACGCGGGTTGCGCTGGAGAGGTGGAGTCGATACCGCTGATTGCCCAAGGGGACGTTGTCCTCACGGTTCCTTCGGATACCGCGCTCTGTGCAGGTCAAATTTTGGTATTGGAAGCGGAGTCAGAAGGCGCCACCCAGTCCACATGGACACTGCCTGATTCTTCACAGGGGCCGGGATTGACCGCTCCGGGTGTTTCTGTTTTGGAGGGGGCCGCACAGTGGGTGTTTACTGCGTCTCGGTTGGGTTGCGTTCGCATGGACACGGTCGAGGTGAGTGGTCTGGCTTTGCCTTCGCCGAATGCGGGCTTGGATCAAACCATTCCCGAGGGCGGGGCCACAACCATTGGAACCGAACCGAACCCGGATTGGTCCTATTCTTGGACGCCATCAGAGGAGGTCTTGTCTCCTGAGTTTGGAGCCACAGGCACAGAGGGGTTGTTTGAGTCTACTGTTTTCCTTTTGACCGCGTTGACTTCGGAAGGGTGTTCGGCCACCGACACGGTGCTGATTGAGGTGTTGAAGGAGCTGGACATTCCCTCCGGATTCACGCCCAACGGAGACGGCTTCAACGACCAATGGAATTTGAATGGGTTGAATCAATATCCCAGTGCTCAAATCACGTTGTTCAACCGTTGGGGTGAGGTTCTCTTGACCCAAGGTGCCGACGAGGGCTCTTGGGACGGAACCTTGGGCGGCATTCCGGTGCCCGTGGGCACTTATTACTATCACATCCGCGTCGACGAACCTGCTTTGCAGGCAGAATGGACCGGGCCCATCACCTTGATGAGATGAGAAAGAATTCACCGCTTTTCTCGCCGGCTTTGCGCACGTTAGCAATGGCTTTCTCCCTGTTTGTGATGGGCATGGCCTCGGGCCAACAGATGCCGGTGACCACATTGCCTTTGGATCATGCATTTGATGCCCACCCTGCGGCTGCGGCAGATACGTTGATTCGGGTGAGCATTTGGCAGAGAAGCCCTTGGACGGGTGTAGCTGGCGCTCCTCGTACCACCTCTTTGGCCATTACATCGCCTACGGGCTCAGAAGCGTTGGCTTGGGGCGCTCGTTTTTGGAGCGACATCGCCGGGCCCACAAGGATGGCTGGCGCCCATGCGGGACTCTCCTATTCCACATCTTGGACGAAAGGGTTGCGGATGTCATTTGGTCTTGGCCTAGGCTGGACACAATTTGCCATCGACGGAAACCGCATTGATTTCGAACAGGCGGGAGACCCGGCTTTGGGAGACACTTATCAAGCGGTTGGTGTACCGGACGCCAGTGCTGGTTTTTGGCTGTCCAGTTCGCGGTTGAACGTTGCCATTTCAGCTGGCCAAGTGCTTGGGGGGAATTTGCCTGTCTACAGTGAGACCGGAAGGGAGTCACAATTGGAGGCGCATTTGCGAGGCATGGTGGCGTATCGATTTGGTGCAGGTGAATGGGGCTGGACCCCGGTATTTCAGTTTCAGCACCTGAGGCCCGTTCCGGCCGACATCTCTGGCGCCTTGAGGGTAGATCGTGGTGGAGAGTATTGGGCGATGATTGGGTATCGTTCTGCGGGGGCCGCACACTTGGGGGCAGGAGTCAAGTTGAACAATCAATTGACGTTCAGTTACAACAGGAACTGGGCCACGGGTCAAATGGCCCGCGTTCTCGGCGGTGGACACGAAGTGGTTTTGGCATTCACGGTTCCCCGTTGATGACACCTTTGAATCGGTGCAGCAGCTGTGGATTGCGCCGGTAGTTTCGAGACGGAAAGAGCACAAACTGAACATGGCGGGTTTTAAGAATTTGGAAGACTTGGTGGGGGACTTGGAAGCGGGCCTCCAGAAGTTGAGGGCGGGAAAGTTGGAACCCGAGGAGCTAACGCCCTTGGTGGACGACGCCCGAGAATTGTGCGACCGCTTGGTTTTGTTGCGCTTTAAGGCCCATGAATTTGCTTATGAAGTCAGGCGAAAAGGCCCAGAGGGAGGGCTCGATGAGCAAGCGGCAGACAGAAAGCCAGTCCGTCCATTCCGCATTGGTGCGGCGTATCAAACGTCTTTGATTGACGCCATTGAGGAGGTCAGCAGAGAGCAGGCAGAGCAAGCTGCAGACGCCCGGCGTCAGGCGGGGACGCCAGACTTGTTTGATGCGGCGTTTGACGAGCCGTTGGCCCATGTGCCCGGGGTCACCTCACCCGTTGAGGATGTGGAGGCTGAGGCGCCCGTTGAGGATGTGGAGGCTGAGACACCCGTTGAGGATGTGGAGGCTGAGACGCCCGTTGAAGAAGTGGAGGCTGAGACGCCCGTTGAGGAAGTGGAGACAACCTCTTCAGAGTCAATGGCGCCTACAGCCGCAGGAGTGGCCCCTGCTGTAGCAGTGGATGCTGCGCCGTCTTTGGCAGAGCAAATGGAGAAAAAGGCCATCGGAGACCTTAAAACGGCTTTTAGTCTCGTCGAGAAGTACGAGTGCATCAAGGGGCTGTTCCAAGATGACGCTGTGCTTTTCGATCGGGTGTTGGAGGCGCTGGACGACGCGGGAGATTACCAATTGGCTTTGCTTTGGCTCCAGCAACATGTGCCGGGATTCGAGGCATGGGACCAAGAAGATCCCACTGTGTTGCGTTTCTTGGACCGGATTCAACGGCGGTACGCATAATGCTCACCGTGGTGCCCACCCCCATTGGTAATCTCGGAGATTTCACGCCGAGGGCCATTGAGTCCATTCAGGCGTCCGATTTCGTCTTGGCAGAGGACACCCGGACCACGGGGTCCCTTTTGAGGTTAAAGGGGGTAGAGGCGCGCCTAAGGCCCTTTCATGCGCACAACGAGCATAAAGTTTTGGAAGACGTGGTGTCCACCCTGCTTGCGGGTGCCAAGGCTTGTTTGTGCAGCGATGCCGGCACGCCGGGAATCAGTGACCCTGGTTTCTTGTTGGTGAGGGCGTGTATCGAAGCCGGTGTAGAAGTAGAGTGTCTGCCTGGTGCAACAGCTTTTGTTCCCGCCTTGGTGGTGAGCGGTTTGCCTTGCGACCGCTTCGTCTATGAAGGGTTTTTGCCCCACAAAAAGGGACGAATGACAAGGCTTAAAGCCTTGTCCGAAGAGCCGCGCACAACTGTATTGTACGAGTCTCCGCACCGAATGATCAAGCTTCTTGGAGAGTTGATTGTCCACTGTGGTCCCGATCGTCAAATGAGCGTCAGTCGAGAGCTCTCAAAAAAATTCGAGGAAACTGTGCGTGGCACCACGGAGGAGGTCCAGGCCCATTTTGCAGAGCACGCACCCAAAGGCGAGTTTGTGGTGGTGGTGAGTGGAAGGCCTGATTGAGCCTACTAAAACAGCACTTTTTGGAGATCCCCTACCCGGGTCACTTTCACCAGGGTTAGCCCCTTAGGTGGCGGAGGCTCGTTGTTTCCAAGCCCGCTGACGACCAGCTTTTTCATGCCCATTTTGGCGGCTTCCGCCATGCGCTGTTCAATGCGGGCTACCGGACGAACTTCACCTGTTAGGCCCACCTCCCCGCACAAGGCGGTCTTTGGATCGAGGGTCAAGTCCAAGGTGCTGCTCAAAATGGCGCCGACTACGGCCAAATCAATGCCCGGGTCTTCGAGCCGAATGCCACCGGCGAGGTTCAAGAACACATCTGAGGTTCCCAGCTTGAAGCCACACCGCTTCTCGAGAACAGCCAACAGCATGTTGAGCCGTCGAAGATTGTAGCCCGTCGCTGAGCGCTGGGGCGTTCCGTAGACGGCACTGCTGACCAGGGACTGAATCTCCACTGTGATGGGACGCGCTCCTTCGATGGCCACTGCCAGTGCAGTACCGCTGAGTCGGGATTCTGCATCGCCAAGCAAGGCGCCAGAAGGGTCGGTAACGGGGTGGAGCCCATCGCCACGCATCTCGAATATCCCGATTTCCTGGGTAGAGCCAAACCTGTTTTTTACCGCGCGAAGAATGCGGTAAGCATGGTGTCTATCGCCTTCGAACGTGAGCACAACGTCCACCATGTGCTCCAGGACTTTGGGACCAGCAATGGCCCCTTCTTTGGTAATGTGGCCAATAAGGACGACTGGAAGCTGAAGGGGCTTGGCCGCTAAAATGAGCTCTGCGGTTGATTCTCTGACCTGGGCTACGCTTCCGGGAGCGCTTTCCACGCGCGGGGTGTGAAGGGTCTGAATGGAGTCCACGAACAAGAGGTCAGGCTTGTGCTCTTTGACAGCCTTCACAATGCCCTCTGTGGAGGTCTCCGGCAAAATCAACAGGTCCGGACCAAGAATGCCCAAGCGGTCTGCCCGCAATCGGACTTGTTCGGGACTCTCTTCCCCTGAAACATAGAGCACCTTTCCCGCGGCCTTCATGGCGGTTTGAAGGCTCAGGGTTGATTTACCAATGCCGGGTTCGCCGCCCAGAAGCACGAGGGCACCGGGCACCAATCCACCACCGAGGACACGGTCAAATTCGCTTTCTCCTGTTCCAACCCGGTGGCTGGTCTGTTCGGTGTAATCGCGGAGGGGACGCGCCTCTGCCACGCCTGCAGCCACCGCGGCACGTTCCATGCGCGGGTTGGCAGACTCTTTAAATTCACTGACGGTGTTCCACGCTTTGCAGCTCGGACAACGCCCAACCCATTGGCCGGTTACGTGTCCGCAATCACTGCAGACGAAGTGCGTTCGGGTTTTTGCCACGATACCGAATCAACGGGCGATCATCACGCTTCCACTGAAGTCCTTGCCGTTGGGCAAAGTCAGCAAGTAGTAGTGCGTACCAGAGGATACGTCTCGGGCATCCCATTCGTTGTCGTAGTTGGCCGAGTAAAACACTTGGTTGCCCCAACGGTCATAGACCATCAAGATGCTGCCGTCGTATTTGAGGAGGCCTTCGATTTCGAACTTGTCATTTTTTCCAATCGACCCTTCGGCTGTACCCGGCGTGAAGATGTTGGGAATCTTGATTTCGCAAGCGTCAATTTGAACTTCCCACTCATGGCTCAATCCGGCTGGTGTGCAAGGGTTCAAAGCCGTTCCAATCAACACCAATGGAGAATACCAATATGTGGTATCCAAAATTTGGGCAGAGGTGAACGTGACTTCGTCTTCCTGCAGGAAGTTGAGGTTGGATGGACTCGGGGTGCCGAACTGGAATTCCAAAGACCAATTCCAGTCTACCGCATTCGTGCTGTTGAGCTCAAAGGTGTTGGGAATCTCAGGACACAGGAAAATGGGGGTGTTGTCCGAAGTTTGGTTGGGTTGCATGTCACCCAATTCAACGGGGTAGCCCATCCACACAAAGGTGCTGTCGTCAAAGGAGGCACAGCCCAAGGGGTCTTCGAATGAAGCGGTGAGCCAGTTGTCGTGGTGTGGGTTGAATGTGGCGGTGTAGGTGTCGGCCACGGTTCCGTCTTCCCAAGTCACCGTCCAATCGTTGTCTGTGAGGGGGTCAATGAAAACGGTGTTTCCACCCTCGCAGTTGAGGCTATAGTTGGGGAGGGGACTTGGAATGGGCACAAAAATCTGAACCTCGGCGCAAGCCTCTGCTGTCCCGCACTCATTGGTGGCTTCGATGCAGTATTCACCGGCTTCGTCGGTCGTCAAGAGCGGATCATCTTCTCCGTTGATGGTCGCGTTGTCCAACAACCACTCTAGGTCGGCTCCATCGGCAGGGTCCAGTCCAGAGTCGAGAATCACCTCGGTTCCGTCTTCGCACACCACCACGTCTTCCAAAGAAGGGTCCACTTGGTTGGAAGAGTAGATGGTGAAGGGGAAATCAAACGTTCCACAGAGGTTGCTCAATGTGACCGAGAGGTTGTACTCCCCAGGGCTGTTGAATTGATACTCTGCGAAGAAACCTTGGTCGCTGCTTGCTTCCGGCCAGTCAATGGGGTCCAATGTGCCTTGGAACGTGGTGTCCATTTGGAAATTGGCGGCTTCGCCGTCACACAGGAGATAGGTGTTGTCGTCCACAAGGTTGCCCGCAGGACCAATCAGGTTTCCTGTAGGGGTTGTGCTTGTTTCCATGGGGTAACAGGCGCTGTAGCCACAGTTGTCGTCGGTGAAGCACACTTCGTATAGGCCCAAACCGCTGGTTGGCGTGAAGAAGGTGTTGAACTCCGTTGGGTCCGAGAAGAAACCGGTTCCTTGACCAACACTCCAAGTGCCGCCGACAGGATCCACAACGCAGTCTGCCGTCGAGGAGTAGACCAGTCCGCCACCTGCGGGAAGGTCGTCGACGGGTTCGGGGTTGGCTGTTGTGCAGTTGTAAACCGAGAAACTAAAGTCGTCTACAGGGGCATTGGGACCGGTTACCAAGGTGATTTCGACCAGGTTTCCGAGAGAAACCTCGATGTTCGTGTGGGCTGTAAACACTTCAAAGCTGGTCAGAATGAAGGTTTCTACGTTGCCGTCTTCGTCGGTGATGTTGACCTCGAGGTAGTTGTCACCTCCCCAACCGGTTGCCTCAGAGGAGACCATGTAAATCAGCAGTGGGCCTGCATCGGGTGTGGTATACCCCCCTTCAAACTGAACGCTGTAAAGGCTGTCGCAGACAGGTGGAATGGTGATGTCTGGAATGACCTGGGTCACCTGCTCGACGTTGAACACGCGTTGACCTTGGCACCCGTCGTCATTGGTGATCAGAATACGGAAAGAACCGGGGGTCACGCCAATGGCGGTGTCGCCAAGTTCGGTTGCGGGAACGACTATTTCTCCGCCCGCTCCGTTCCAATCGCCGTCCCATTCGTACTCGACGAAGGAATCCATGTCGGGGTCGCAGACGGTCACGATTGCGGTATCATCACCACAAATGGGGTTGGGTTCAATGCAAACGTCCGGAAGGAAGTACAAGCTTTGATCGATAAAAAAGTCTTGCGTAGCCGAGCACCCGACATCCAAGGAGGCGGTTACGCTAAACGTGCCGCCGAAGGAATATGTGCACTCTGCATCAAAGCATCCGAGCGACCAGAAGTAACTGTCGAAATCGTCGTTGCAGGTGATGGTGGTTTCTTGTCCTGAGCAAATGCTCAAGTCTCCCTCCACGACAAGAGCGGGAAGCTCCACATCAATCACGGAAACGACGTAACTCAATGTGGTTTCGGCTTCGGGCGTTCCGTTGTCAGTGGCCGTGATTTCAATGTCATACACCCCTACGTTTTCGGGGGTACCGGCGAGGAAAGCATCCAAATACGTGATGCCATTTTCCTCGTAAGTGCCGTTGTTGGTCAGGGCGCCAATCTCGCTCACACCGATGGTCACCGTTTGGTCCGACTCCGGGGCTAAAAACCCAATGTTCAGGTCGAGGGTGTCATTGAGGCAAACAAACAGTGTGTCTGCACAACCGCCACCAGGGGTGACCGTTGGAACGGGAGATTGGTTGGGACTGGCACCCGACACGTTCACGCAAAAGTCCTTTCCGTTGAGCCAAAGGCAGCCGTCCTGTTCGTTTTCAGAAGCACCGTATGGACCGTTGTAGGTGTCGTCGGTGAAGTTGAAACGACCAAATTGAACGAAGTTGTCGGTGTTGTTCTGGACATCGACTCCGACCGTAGCGGGGTCTGTTCCACAGCATCCACCAGCGCCACCCACATCGCCGTGGGCCCACTGCATGTCTTCGTAGCACAGTTGGACATTGTTGCCGCCACCCACGGCAACCGAGCCATCTTCGGAGAACACGACTTGGTAGCTGACGGTGCGTTCATCGTGGTTGTTGTAGTATCCAACATCGACCCAGTTCACGTAGACCGCGGTGGGGGTAATGCGGTAATAAATGTCACCTGTAAGGCGATAGTCTGCATCTGCCCAGAAGCCGGAGATGATGTTGTAGTCTGAATCTGGAAGCTCCTCTGGGGTCCAGTCAATAACGGGCTCCACAAAGGAGATGAGGCCTTTGGAGTTGATGTAAAACTCATCGTATTCAACGCCGAAAAGGTCGAATGTGAAGGGCAAAGAAAGAGGGCCGTGTGCGTAGTCCACGTCGATGCCCGCGCCGCCAGTAAACTGCTGCATTTCCGGCGTGATTTCGGTGTAGGTCTCGTCGGGTTCATTCCAACAATCACAATCCCCAGAACGCATCAAGCGCTGTTGTTTCCGCTCTTCTTTCCGCGCAAGGTATTCTGGTGTGTTCTGTCTGCGCTTGATCACGTCGATGACCGCTGTTTGGTCGTAGCCTTCCCAATTGCGGTAGACGTCCCACTCGCTGCGGTCCATCATCATGACGGCAAATTCAAAGCCGCCGTATTTGCTGTGCAGGGCTTCGATTTCAGTGGGAAGGGGCGCTTGAGCGTCGGCTCCATTCGAGAACGACAGAAAAGCAAGGGCGATGAGGAGAGCTCTCATAGGATGTTGTGATTCACGCGGGGGGGCTAAATATACTGAACAGCTGAGGCTCAATGCCACTCAATGGCAAAGGTTCAGTCAGTAAAGTCCCGGAAAGCGAGAGAAAACAACAATTTGGGGGCCTCTATGTCCGCCTGAAGGCCCGGGACAGGCGTACTTTAGTGGTCCCACATGAAGAACATTCGAAACTTCTGCATCATTGCGCACATCGACCACGGAAAAAGCACCTTGGCCGACCGTCTTCTTCAGGCCACCGGAACGGTGACTGAGCGTCAACTGCAAGAGCAGACGTTGGACGACATGGATTTGGAAAGAGAGCGCGGCATCACCATCAAGAGCCACGCCATCCAAATGAACTACGCCCAAGACGGGCAAGAGTATGTGCTCAACCTCATCGACACGCCAGGGCACGTTGACTTTAGTTACGAAGTCAGCCGCTCCATCGCCGCGTGCGAGGGTGCGCTTCTGATTGTGGATGCCACCCAAGGCATCGAAGCGCAAACCATTTCCAACCTCTATCTCGCCATTGAGCACGATTTGGAAATCATCCCGGTGCTGAACAAAATGGACCTGCCTAGTGCGGATCCCGAAGAAGTGATGGATCAGATTGTGGACCTGATTGGTTGCGACGTGGACGACATTCTTCCCGCCAGCGGAAAAACAGGCCTGGGTGTAGACAAGATCCTCGAGGCCATCGTGGCACGCGTACCTGCGCCAAATGGCGATGAAGAAGGGCCGTTCCAAGCCATGGTGTTTGACTCGGTCTTCAACTCTTTTCGCGGCATTATCGCCTATTACCGGGTGCTCAATGGGGAAATCAAAAAGGGAGACCGCGTGCGGTTCTTCAACACTGGAAAAGAATACAACGCCGACGAAGTGGGGGTTCTTGGATTGGACTTGGTGCCAAGCCAACATGTTTCCACGGGCAATGTGGGGTACATCATCTCTGGAATTAAAGACGCCAAGGAGGTGAAAGTGGGGGATACGCTCACATTGGCCAGTCGTCCATGCGAAGGTGCTGTGAAGGGGTTTGAGGACGTCAAGCCAATGGTGTTTGCCGGCATCTACCCCGTGGACACCGAAGACTACGAGGAGCTCCGTTACAGCATGGAGAAGTTGCAGCTCAACGACGCGTCACTTGTGTTTGAGCCCGAAAGCTCGGCCGCGTTGGGTTTTGGGTTTCGGTGTGGCTTCCTCGGAATGTTGCACATGGAAATTGTGCAGGAACGCCTGGAGCGGGAGTTCAATATGATTGTGATCACCACGGTTCCCAACGTGAGTTACATCTGCCATCCCAAAAAAGGGGAGCCATTGGTCATCAACAACCCATCCGAACTGCCCGACCCGAGCAAGTTGGATCACGTTGAAGAGCCCTTCATTAAAGCGCAAATCATCACGAAATCTGAATACGTTGGGGCCATCATGACGCTTTGCATCGACAAGCGCGGCGTGTTGCACAATCAGGTTTATTTGACATCGGATAGGGTAGAATTGACCTTTTCGATGCCCTTGGGGGAGATTGTCTTCGACTTCTACGACAAGCTCAAAAGTGTGTCTCGTGGCTATGCGTCATTTGATTACTTCCCAGAAGATTACCAGCCATCTCAGTTGGTGAAGTTGGACATCCTCATCAACGGCGACCAAGTAGACGCATTGTCTGCACTGGTTCACCGTTCGAATGCCTTTGAATTGGGCAAAAAGATTTGCGCCAAGCTCAAGGAGTTGATTCCTCGCCAGCAGTTCATGATTGCGCTTCAGGCCGCCATTGGGGCCAAAATCATCGCTCGGGAGACCATTAAGCCGGTTAGAAAGGACGTGACTGCGAAGTGTTATGGTGGCGACATCACGCGGAAGCGGAAGCTGTTGGAAAAGCAGAAAAAGGGAAAGAAGCGCATGCGTCAGGTGGGCTCAGTGGAGGTGCCACAAGAGGCTTTCTTGGCGGTGCTCAAGCTCGATTGAGCCTCCCCGTTTTCCAGAAATCTCAGCCTTGGCTGTTGGCCAGCTTGTTCTTGTTGGCCAACTGACCACACGCGGCGTCGATGTCCTGGCCTCGAGAGCGCCTTACGTTGACCACCATGTTGAATTTGTTTTCGAGAAAATCTCGGAACTCGTCGGTTTTTTGGGCGTCCGCTTTTTGAAATAAGGCGTCGTCAATGGGGTTGTACTCGATCAGGTTCACTTTGCAAGGAACACACGAGGCAAAGCGGGCCAAGTCTCTCGCGTCCTCGATGTCATCGTTGAAACCGCCGAGAAGGATGTACTCAAAGGTCACGCGGGTGCCGGTCTTGTCGTGGAAATGGAGGAGGGCGTCCCGCAACCTCGACAGGTCGTTGGTTTCGTTGATCTCCATGATGCGGTTTCGCTTTGCGTCCTCCGCAGCATGAAGACTCAATGCCAGGTTGAATTTGACTTCATCGTCGCCAAGCTTGTGGATCATCTTGGCAATGCCCGCGGTGGACACCGTGATCCTTTTGGGGCTCATGCCCAATCCCGGGGTTCCTGTAATGCGGTCAACGGATTCTAAAACGTTCCGGTAGTTCAGCAAGGGCTCGCCCATCCCCATATAGACGATGTTGGTCAGGGCGTGTTGATGGTGACGTTCTGCCAAGCGCGCAATGTGTCGAACTTGATCAACGATTTCTCCTGCCGTTAAGTTTCGAAGAAGCTTCAGGCGTCCGGTGGCACAAAAGGCACACGACAAGCTGCACCCTACTTGGCTGCTAATGCAGGCGGTCATTCTTTCCCGGGCGGGAATCAGAACGCCTTCGACCACCTTTCCGGGTTCGATGGGGAACGCACACTTCACGGTTCCGTCCCGGCTCACCTGTTCCTCCTCTGGGGCGATGGCACTCAGGGAATAAGCGTCACTCAGTGCTGAACGCAGTCCTTGAGGAAGATTGGTCATCTCAGAGAACCCACGCGCACCTTTGGTCCAAATCCATTCGGCAATTTGCTTGCTTCTGAATGCGGGTTGACCCAACTCGACCAGGGCTGCACGGAGTGCATCGTCGCTAAGGGTGCGGATATCGGTCATCGCGGTCATGTGTCCGCGAAGTTAGTCTCGAGATTCTCGAAGCGTTTAAGCGAGAGCGGCATCAAGCCCACCACTGTTGTCGTCGGACAGCAGTTCAGCCATTCGGCGACGCAAGTCTTCGCGTTTGCGGACAGCCAGGGCGATTTCCTTTCCATTCACAAGCGTGATGGAATTCGTCCGGTAGTTGCACTGACGAATTTTATTGAGGTGGACCAATTGACTGTTGTGGACCCGAACAAATTTGGAGTTGTCGATTAGACTCTCGACATACTTCAGGTTTTTGGAAACCATCAATCGGGAGCCGTCAGACTTGTAAATGCAGGCATAGCTTCCGCTGGCTTCTACGTGCATGATTTCTGAGTGGCGGATAAAGTGGCGCTGGCCCGATGTGGTGATCTCAAGCTTGCGATGAAAATCACCGTTCTCCAGCATTTTGATGCGGAAGTGCTCTCTGATTCGCTCGGCACAAGACTTCAAGTCAACGGCGTCAATGGGCTTCAAGAGGTAGTCAAAAGCTTGTCGTCGGATGGCGTCAATGGCATAGTCTTGGTAGGTGGTGTAGAAGACCACGTAGAACTCACGATCGTCAAATCGATCAATCAAGTCCAACCCGGATTCAAAGGGCATTCGAATGTCGACGAACACAATATGGGGGCGGCCATTTCGAATGGCGTCGTAGCCTATTCGAGCGTTGGGAGCTTGATCAATGACGCGGATGAACGGACAGTGACGTTCGATCTGGCTGTGCAAGACTTCACGGGCGGGCGCTTCATCATCAACGATGATGGCATCGAGCTGGGCATTCATTGGCGGACGATTTGGTTGTAGCATCGAAAGAATCATTTCTTGCAAGCCTACAAAATCAAATATACGAATTCGACTCGGTAAAAAGCAAATTCGCAGACGATAGAATGCGTTTTGTAGTCGTTTTAGAGGGGGTTCGCCACTCGGATGGCCATGTCTATCGTGGAATAAACGTCTCTGTCAACGTGTCGGATTTTTCCTGTTGGGCGGAAAAACCCGGTGCGGACAGCTACCAAGTCCAAATCGGGGACAGCGACAATGTATTGGCCGTGCAGACCGCTGTAATGGGTAAATCGATGTCCCTTATGTTCTCCCATCCACACTTGATATCCGTAGTGTTGAATGTCACTGCCATCGGCGATGACCCCGATGGGTTGCATGAGTCTCGCAATGAAGTCTTGACTCAAGACCTGTTTGTCTCCTACTCTTCCAGAGTCCAGGAGCAGTTGTCCGAGCCGCGCGTATTCAGATGCGGTGCTGTAGAAGCAGGCATAATTGCGCTCGTGCCCCCTGTTGTCGATGGCCCAGCACGCTTCTTCTTCTGCCCCTAGGGGCCCCCATATTTTCTGAGCGAACCACTCTCCGAGGGGAACGTCGATCACAGACAGCAGAATTTCTTGGAGCAGAAGGGTGTTGCCTCCTTGATATTTCCAGGTTGCGCCCGCTTGCCCTTCCACTTCGAATCCTTGGAGGCGGTCAAGCATGTTGTCGCCATAGGTGCACTTGGCCATGAAGCCAATGGGGTTTTTGTAGTTCTCCCCGAATGGGATGTTGGACCGCATTTGCAGAACGTGCTCGATGGTCAAGTCCGCATTGCTGCCTTTGGCGTAGCGCGGCAGGTACTTCGACACACGGTCAAAGACAGAGAGCCTTCCCTCTTGCTCTGCGGCACCGATGGCCAACGCGGTCATGGTCTTGGCCATTGAAAACGAGTTGGTGCGCATGGTGTCAGCACCGGGGATGCGATCTGAACTCCAATCGAGCAGGAGGGTGTCGCGGTGTACCACGGCCAGAGCGGTGGTCTTGTACGCGTGGGTCGAGTCTAGGACGGCCGCTGGAAGCTCAAGGGAACCAAAATCGCCTCTCTTTGGCCAAGGACGTGGGGCTGAGGACGGGGGGATTCGCCGAACCGTCTTGAATTGTAGGTCGTCGACTTGTGCGTTTTTGTACCCTCGGAAATAACACTCTTTGAGCCCAGCCCAAACATGGTTGTTGTCCGTAACCCAGCAGAGAGCGTAAATGCAGGCGCAGACGACGGGGGTCCAAAGGATGGCTTTTTTCATGTGGGGTTCTCTAATGGGGAGGCACCTAGAACTTCGAGCAAATGGGAGGCCAATGCGGACTGCACTTCTTTGAGGATGACCGGTCGTTTGGACTCCATGGCGAGGCTGGTTACACCGCGGTCTTGGATGCCGCAGGGCACGATGAGGTTGAAGAAGTCGAGGTCTGTAGAGAGGTTGAAGGCCAGCCCGTGCATGGTGACCCAACGGCTGCACTTGACGCCGATGGCACAAATTTTACGTGCTGCGATTCCGGCCTCTGGGTTTACCCAGACCCCGGTGAGCCCCTCGATCCGTCCAGTGGTGACGCCCCAGTCAGAACAGGTCCGCATAACAGCCTCTTCGAGTTGTCTCAAGTACCAACCGATGTCGTTTCGAAATTGGTCAAGGTCCAAAATGGGGTAGGCCACCAGCTGGCCAGGACCATGATAGGTGATGTCTCCGCCGCGGTTGATTTCGTGGTATTCCACGCCGAGTTCAGCCAAACGGGTGGGCGAGGCCACAACATGGTTGGCGTCGCCACTCTTGCCAAGGGTCAGCACGTGGGGGTGTTCCACAAACAAAAGGTGATGCTCGGGCCAAGGCAATTCCGTTGGGTTGTCTCCTTCGGCTCGACCCGTTTCGGGCAGACCGGCCCTGCGGCGTGCAATTTTTCTTTCTACGGCGCGCTTGAGCAGCGTTTCTTGTAAATCCCAGGTGGGCTTGTAGGCCGCTCGGCCGAGGTCTTGTACCTGAACAATCGGCTTCATCCCATGTTGGCCAATTCGCCTTTGAGGTAGTCGATGTGGCGGATGTCGACCGGGTCCACCCCGGACATTTCGGCCATGAGCAGGGATACCCAGTCCCCGAGGTGCACCAAGTACATCCAGGACTGAACGCGTGAGGCCCCGTTGGCATGGACCTCCTTTACGCAGGCGCCAGCCTTTGCAAACAAGGCTTTGCACAGGCGCATGCGCTCACTTGTGCGCGGGTGGTCCTCGTCGGTGTGGAGGAAAAGCGCGGAAATGTGCCCGTCTCCACTTTCCCAGCCCACAAGTTCGTTGTGGTTCATCTCGGGAAACACGTGGTGATTGCAGAGCCGTTTGGCGTTCTCATTGATTTGCTGACGCCAGCGAATCAACACGGGCTCCAGGCTGGCATCTCCGTACAGCATGGGAGATGTGTTGGAAAGCAACTCGGCCCATTGATCGGCCAATTCGATGGTCGCCTCCTGTTGTTTTGTGAGCCAATGGGCTGTCGCTTGGATGTCTTCGAGAACAGGGGTGTCTCCTTTGGGAGAATGACCCAAGGCCGAAAAGTGGTGAAGAAGCCCGGTCACGGCCCAGCCGAATTGGGAGCGCGGGGGGTGTCCTCCGGGCACGATCAGAACCGGCCACTGGTTTGCTGTTGCAAGTTCGCCCAATGTGCCACCTGAGGTCAACGCACGCACTTGGGCACCGCGGGCGATTGCTGCCTCAAGCGCCGCCAGCGTCTCCTCTGTATTGCCGCTGTAGCTGCACGCAATGACCATGGTTGAAGGCCCTACCCATGCGGGGATTCTGTAGTCATGACAAGAGGCGATCGGTACCCGCGCCTGGTCTCCGAGTAGCCCAGCCAAAAACCGCCCTCCAATGCCCGATCCTCCCATGCCCAAAACAAGGACGCGGTCGTGGACCGGAATGGCTTCTGGCAAAGGTTGCTTGGCCATTGAATCTGCTGCCGATAACAGCTGATTTGGGAAGGATGCGATGAGTTCGCGCATGGGGTTCTACTGTGCCTCCAATTTACGCCGGTGCCGCTGTCGCTCCGCGACCTAAATTTCGGCGAGCAAATCGCCCCAAGGAACCACCATGATTCGATCGGAACAGGAACGCATTCGTCTGGAGAGCTTGCAGCAACTCCGTCAACTGGGCATTGACCCCTATCCCGCTGCCGCCTTTCCAGTGGACACTCACGCCCAGCCGCTCTCGGCGGACTTTGAAGTGGACAAGCCGGTCTGCATGGCCGGTCGAATTTTGTCTCGCAGAATCATGGGCAAAGCTTCTTTTGCGGAGCTTCAAGATGCCACCGGTAAAATTCAGATCTACCTGAACCGAGATGAGCTGTGCCCGGGAGAGGACAAAACCCTGTACAACAAGGTGTTCAAGAAGCTTTTGGACCGAGGAGACATTGTGGGCATCAAGGGCACCACGTTCACCACGCAGACAGGAGAGCCTAGCGTTTTGGTGAAGGAGCTTACGGTATTGAGCAAGTCGATTCGCCCTTTGCCCTCTGTCAAAACCGACGAGGATGGACACGTTCACGACGCCTTTACCGATCCCGAATTGCGATACCGCATGCGCTATGTGGACCTCGTGGTGAACCCAGAGGTCAAGCGTACGTTTGAGGCCAGAAGCCGAGTGATTCAATCCATGCGGGACGCCTTTACCGAGCGCGGATGGTTGGAGGTAGACACGCCTGTGTTACAAGCCATTCCCGGGGGTGCTGCAGCACGTCCTTTCGAAACCCATCACAATGCGTTGGACATTCCGCTGTACATGCGAATTGCCAACGAGCTGTACCTCAAGCGGCTCATTGTGGGCGGGTTCGACGGGGTTTTTGAGTTTTCGCGCAACTTCCGGAACGAGGGGATGGACCGAACACACAACCCCGAGTTCACGGTGTTGGAGTTATATGTCGCCTACCAGGACTATCACTGGATGATGGACACCATTGAGCAATTGCTCGAGCGCGTTTGCAAAGCCGTTCACAACCAAACCACGGCGACTTTGGACGGCAACACCATCAACTTCGCTCCGCCGTATCAGAGGTTGCCTATGCGGGATGCCATTTTGCAGCATTCAGGCGTGGACATTGATGGACTCGACGAGCAAGGTTTGCGCGATGCTTGTGCCGGGTTGGGAATTGAAGTGGACGCCTCTATGGGCAAGGGCAAGCTTGTGGATGCCATTTTTGGTGAGAAGTGTGAGCCCCATTTGATTCAGCCGACGTTCATTACGGATTACCCTGTGGAGATGTCGCCCCTGACCAAGTCTCACCGCGACAAGCCTGGCTACACAGAGCGATTCGAGTTGTTCATCAATGGAACAGAAGTGGCCAACGCCTATTCAGAGCTCAACGACCCCATTGATCAGCGGGAACGCTTTGAAGATCAAGTGAAGCTGAGTGAGCGCGGCGACGACGAAGCCATGTTCATTGACCAGGATTTCTTGCGGGCGTTGGAATATGGCATGCCACCGACGAGTGGCGTGGGCATTGGCGTGGATCGTTTGGTCATGATGCTGACCGATCAGCGGTCCATCCAAGAGGTGTTGTTTTTCCCTCAAATGCGTCCTGAAGTGTTCCGTTCAGGGCCTGATTTGTCGGCACTCGAGGCGCTGGGTATTCCCGCGGAATGGGCGACTCACGTGGCTGCCGCGGGCTTCGACACGCCTGAATCGATCAAGTCGGCCAAGCCGGCTGCTTTGCGAGAGAAACTCAATGGTTTCCGCAAAAAAAACAAGTTGGATTTGGCGGCGCTTCAAATGGAGGAGGTTGAAGCTTGGATCCATTGATGTGGAGTAAGCATAGGACTTCGATCCCGCTTTTTGCGGTTTGTCTCGGGCTTTTTGCGGCTGGGTGCGCCTCGCCTGAAGGAGGGGCGCCACAGGACCCTGTTCGCAACGACAGCACCACTGTGGTGTTGTCTAAGTTTTACCGGAGTCAGAACTACCGTATTTGGTTGAACCGATTGGCCCAGGCGTCAGACTTGCCGCCGATGCGGTTTGTGCAAGCCTATGGGTCCGAAGCTTCTGATTTAAATGCCGAACTCGACCGCGCCGGTGCGGTGGTGTTAACGGGTGGAGAGGATGTCCACCCCGCCCGCTATGGACAAGCGGCAGACACGGTAAAATGTGGGCGAATCGACCCCGAACGTGACCGCGTTGAACACCTACTACTTGACCGGGTGTTGTCCCAAGGCATCCCGTGTTTGGGGGTTTGTCGCGGCCTTCAAGTCATGAATGTTCACGGCGGAGGCACGTTGCGGCCGCATTTGCCCGATGACGGGTTTGTGATGCACCGTGGCGGAGACCCCGGTAATTCAAAAGACACCCTTCACCCCGTGATCGTGACGCAATCGTGGTCTTTGGGCCGCACAGAATTCCCCTTGTACGAGGCGGCGTCTGTGGTGAGCCACCATCACCAGGGCATAGGTGTTTTGGCATCAGGTTACAACGCATGGGCCATCTCACCCGACAGTTTGATCGAAGCCATTCGATACAGAGACACCACAGCGGTTCCCTTTTTGGTGGGGGTGCAGTGGCACCCAGAGCGTTCAGATACCGGGTTGATCTTGACCGACGGACTGGGACAATCACTGCTCGTGGCAGCGCAGCAAATCCGCCTGCGTTAGGGGGTGTTGTCGGCGAGTTGGGCTTGGGTGGAACCGCTGAGGCGGGCCATTTCTTCGAGCCAGTCGGATACGCGATTCCCGAAAGCAGTTGTGTGGCTGTCGTGAATGGGCGTAGATGGGGGAAACTCCTCCCTCAAATGGTCGACTTGCTCGCCATTTTTCCAGAATCGAAAGCAGACATGGGGTCCTGTGGCCAAACCTGTGCTGCCCACATACCCGATGACGTCTCCTTGGCGAACAGCCTGCCCTTCTTTGACATTCCTCCGGCTCATGTGCAAGTATTGCGTGGTGTAAGTGCCGTTGTGCCGGACTTTCACATACTTGCCGTTGCCTTTGGTGTAGCTCGCCTTGATGACGACCCCATCGCCCACCGATACAATGGGTGTCCCATGTGCCGCAGCATAGTCTGTTCCCAAGTGGGCTTTGACTTTCTTCAAAACAGGGTGAAACCGTCTCTTGTTGAATCGGCTGGAGACGCGGCTAAATTCAACAGGGGCCTTCAGGAAGGCTTTTCTCAGGCTGGCGCCATTGTCATCGAAATGGTCGAGACCATCTCCCTGGTCGAATGCGAACGCGGGAAAATTGCGTCCGCGGTGAATGAATTCGGAGGCGAGAACCGTGGGCATGCCCACGGGCTTGTCGCCTGCCCATTCGCGCTCGTAAAGAATGCGGAAACGGTCTCCCTTTTGGATGCGGCTAAAGTCAATGGTCCAAGCATATACTTGGGCTGTTGAGAGCGCCAGTGTTGCAGAGTGTCCCGCATTTTCAAGAGTCTGTGAGAGGCTGCCGTTCACTTCTCCTTCTACATAACGTCTTCGGGTTTCCGTGGGAAATTTGCCACGACGGGCAGATCCGCCTTCTTCGAGGTCGAAGACCACGTATTCTTTGGCTGTAATGGCGTAGGCAAAGTGTCTAGGCTCTTGGTCTTCAGCAGAACGAAACAGGTGCCATTCTTTGCCTGGTCGAATCCGGCGAACATCAAAAACGTCTTTGTTTTGGGTGGCGATTCGGTGCAGGGTTTGCCCGCTAACGCCAAGGGGGGACAAGACATGAGAGAGACTTTGTCCCTTTCCCACTTTCCCAGAAGAAACACGAAGATGTTGAGCGCCTTCAATTGAAAACCGACTCGCCTGCAACTCCAATGGACTCAAGGCTACTGGCGCTTGAGCAGTGAAAAGCGCAGCGTTCGAAGCCAGCTCAGCTTGAGGTCCATCTTCAGTGCTTTGACACCCCCAAAAGGTGAGGGTGAGCAGGAAGAAAGAAAGCTGAACTAGAGGTTGGCGCATGTTGCAGAGTAGGATGGCAATTTGCGCCTCCTGATCAATTGAACGGCAGGCCTTCGGAAAAGTTTTGACGACCCCTGTTTTTAACGCACCTCAGGTGGCATTGCGTCAATTGGACGAGGACGCAAATTGCGCCATGACCCAAGTCCTTCCCCAATCCTCACGTTCTTTTTCTGTCCAGATTTCGGGGAAGAAAATGAGGGTTTGAAAGCGGGGAGGCAAGTACTGTTGCCAGTTGGTGCCGCCGGTGGCAGCGATGTCCACGGGGTTGGTCTGCAAGTGGCGAACGGCGCTTCGGTAGTGGGACAATGGCCAGTGAACATTCACCAGCTCGTCCAAGGTGCGAAGGGCGTTTTTCAAATCCTCTGTCTGTTCTTCTTCCTCCAAGCCAAGCCACTTCTTTCGCAGGTTGGTATAGAAAGTTTGCTCCGCAAAGTCCACGATTTCCCCTCGGTACTTTTCTTCGAATTGCTTCAAGGTCAGTGTGGGTTTCCCCGAGGCCAGCTCCGTGGCACCACGGCGCCAATACAAGGTCTCAAACAAACCGTCGATTTCGTCGAAGCCGTGTTCTTCATGGGCCGAGCGAAGTTCACGGTGAACCAGGCGGTCCATGCTGGTGCAGGCAATTTCGACTTTCCGATACTGTACACTTTGGAAACCACTGGAGGGGAGCAACGACATGCGGAACTTCAAGAACTGTCCGCGATCCAGGCCCTTGACCATGATGTCAAAGCTGCTCACCAAGTTTTCGAAGTAGCGGTTCACGCGGTTCACGCGTTCCAGCATGCTTGAAGCCGTGGTCTCTTTTTCTTCGTGAATCTGCCTCAGTTCATGAAGCGCAAGCTTGAAGTAGAGTTCGGTGATTTGATGGTACGTGATGAAAATCTCTTCGTCCGGAAACTGTGTCACCGGGTGCTGGAGGCTCAAAAGGGTGTCGAGGTTGATGTAGTCCCAGTACGTTGGAAAGTCCGCGTGAAGCAGGCCATCGAGGTAGGAAACAAGGTCCTGTCCCATTGCGGCATACTTGTCGCGAAGAAGCCCCAATCGGTCGAGGACTTCAGCATCAAAAGAGTCGTGTTCAGCCATGGGATGCAAGGTAAGGCGAGATCAATCCGACAGGAACTGATCTGGTGCAGGTTGGCCAAGATCCGCGGTCAGTTCCAGTCGGATGGAGCCAATCAACAGGTCGGATGTGACCAAGACAGGAATGCGTCGCTCGTCCGCACTCACGTATACCGTGAGGTCGCTGTCGTCTTTCCAAATTCGTCCCTCTTGGACGACCGGGGTAAAACTCCAGCAATCGAAAGTGCCCAGCTTGACTTTGACTTCATCCCGGCCGGTCAGGCGGGCCCGTAAGGCATGGACTTCACCATCGATGAGGGTGGGGATCTCGATGAGGTCACCCATGGCCATGCGTTCGAGTGGGAGGTTTCTCGCGTAGTAGAATGCAGAGACCACGTCTTGACAAAACGCGGGAAGTTGGTGATGCGCAACACGGCCGTCCTGAAGGGTGGCCGAGGTTCTTCGTGCAGGGTCAAACTCGATGTCCCGCGTGAGTCGGTATCCGCCTTCTCGAACCCGCCGGAGAAACAAGTGAGGAAACAGCCCCGCTTGGTCAATGTGGGTCTCGTAATGGTCCCTGACTCGAAACGCCCAATCAAATGCACGGGAGCTTCGGCCGGTCCCCACCACTTTCCAAGTCGGGCGCTGATTGTACATGGGGCCTGGCTCCACCGTTAGACGTGCTTTTCCGGCCTCAATGAACCCATATCGGACAGCATAGTGCAGGTCTTCTCCGGCAAACTGAGCCAAGGAAGTCATCTTGCGCAAAGGGAGTTGGGGCAGGGCCTCGGCGGAATCGGCGGGAATTTGGGGTGGGACGCGCACCTCGTCTGCCTTCGGAGAAGGGGCTTGGGCGTAAAGCAGGCACGGGGTGGACACCGAAAGGAGAAGCAAGACGAAAAAGCGCATACGCCCTTCAAGCAAAATCAGTGCCGAAAACGTTCGTCTTACACGGGACAGTGGGCAACGCACTTGAGCTCAATGGCAATCGGCGTTGGCAATGCGCCCACTTCCATGGTCGTTCTGCACGGCCTGAGTGAGGGGTCAATGTGCTCAAAATGTGCCTTGTATACCCGGTTAAACGTGGCGAAGTCGCGTTGCATGTCCGTGAGAAAAACAGTGACGTCGACCAGGTCTTCCCAACGGGCACCGGCGGATTCCAAAATGGCGCGAACGTTGGCCAAAACACCGTTGGCCTGCGCTTCGAAATCAAACGCAGTAAAGTTGCCATTGTGGTCTTGCGTGAGTCCTGGAATCCCCTCATCGTGGGCGCCGCTGCCTGGGATTCGCGGCCCAACGCCACTCAAAAACAACAGGTCGCCTACGCGGCGGGTCAAGGGGTACAGCCCAACAGGCTTAGGGGCAGAGGCGTGGTTGCTCATGGGGTTGGATTCAAGGGTAGGTGGTAGAAAAGGCGGTTAGCCGTGCATGGTTTCCTTTTTCCCATATTGTTGAATAACGTGGGCTTCGTGGGCCAAAAAGGCTTGCCAACGGGCGTCGACGTCCACCCGACCGCCATACTGACGCGCAAACCCGATAAAGGTGGTGTAGTGCTGCGCCTCGCTGATCATCAGGTCGTGGTAGAACACCTGGAGGTCTTCGTCATCGATGCGCTCCGACAGCATTTTGAACCGTTCGCAACTGCGGGCTTCGATCATTGCGGCAAGCAAAAGTCGATCGACCAATTGTTCCTCTTTGCTCCCTCCTTTTTTGATGAACGCAGCCAAGTCGTGGATGTACGGGTCTTTTCGCTCGGGCCCGAGCGTCCATCCGCGGGCCTTGATTTTCTCGACCACCATCCCAAAGTGCTCCATCTCTTCCATGGCAATTCGGGTCAGTTCTTCGACCAAATCGGTCAGGCCGGGGTAGCGCACGATGGTGGAAATCGCATTGGAAGCCGCTTTCTGCTCGCACCATGCGTGGTCGGTCAGAACTTCGGAAATGTTAGATTCCACCAAGGCCACCCACCTTGGGTCTGTGGGCAGTTTGAGCCCCAACATGACGCTTTCAGCTCCTTCTGTCATGGCCATTATGCATTCATGGCGTCCTCGATGGCCTCGGCATCCAATGGAATGTCCCCCATCAAGTCGTCGAAGCCGTTTTCACGGACCACGATGTCATTTTCTAAACGGATGCCTAAGCCCTCCTCTTGGATGTAGATGCCCGGTTCGACGGTGAAAATGTGACCGGCTTGAATCGGCTCGTGCCAGAGTCCCACATCGTGCACGTCTAGCCCAATGAAGTGGGACGTTCCGTGCATGAAATATTTCTTGTAGGCAGGCCAAGCCGGGTTTTGCTTCTCCACATCGTGCTTGTCGATGAGGCCCAACCCCAAGAGCTGAGCGGTCATGAGCTCACCCACTTCTTTGTGGTATTCGTGCAGGTTGACCCCAGGCCGGAGCAATGCTGTGGCATCGCGCATTACGCTCAACACAGCGTCGTACACTTTTCGTTGGCGGTCAGTAAATCGCCCAGATACGGGCAAGCATCGTGTCATGTCGCTGGCGTAGTTGCCATATTCTGCGCCAACGTCCATCAGAAGAACGTCGCCGTCTTTGCACACGTCGCTGTTTTCGATGTAATGAAGCACGCAAGCGTTGGCCCCGCTGGCCACAATGGGTGTGTAGGCGAAACCACGTGAGCCTTTCCGTACAAACTCATGTAGGTATTCGGCCTCCACTTCAAATTCAGTTACTCCAGGCTTCAGAAACTTCATGACCCGATTGAACCCATCGCGGGTGATGCTGCATGCATGCCGCATGCGTTCGATTTCTTCTTCTGATTTGATGCTTCTGGTGCGGTGCAGAATGGGGGCACTGCGCTCAATGCGCACATTCGGGTATGTGGATGTGAACCAAGCATTGAAACGTGCTTCACGTGTTTCCACCACGATTTTGGCGCGGGTGTGCTCGTTTTGGTGGAGGTAGCAACAGCTGCATTCGGTTACCAGTCGCTGCAGGGTGCGCTCTAAGAGGGCAATCCACTGGATGTTCTTGACCCCAGTCTGTGCTGTGGCCTGTGCCTTGGTCAGTTTTGCGCCTTCCCAAATGGCAATCTCTGCGTTGGTTTCCGTGACAAAAAGAATCTCGCGGTCGGCTGGGTTGTGTGCGTTGGGAAAAAGAAGCAAAACCGTTTCTTCTTGATCTACACCGGTCAAGTGAAGCAGGTTGGAGTCTTGCCGAAAGGGCAGGGTTCCGTCTGCCCCTGTTGGGTAGGTGTCATTCGAACTGAACAGCGCCATGCCACCGGTCGCCATGGCCTCACAAAAGGCCTTGCGGTTGCGGATGTAGTTGTCTGAAGAGAGGGGAGGGTAACGCAACATGTCCCCAAAGTTACGGAGCGTCAGGGGCGAACCACACGGACCAAAGAGCCGGTCGGCAAGACTTGTCCTGTGCCGCTGCGCAAGCAGAGTTCTCCCGCTTCAATTTGACACCCAGGCCAAATGGACCGCCAGAGGTTTTCGAGGGTGGAGGGGCTCAGTCCAGAGTAGGTGTTCATGACCACTGCCCCGCCAGGCGCCACAATTTTTGCCGCCGACGAAATCAATTGCCCAAGCTTTTCTTCGAGCTTCCATTTTTCGCCTTTCGGCCCCAGTCCCCAGGAAGGAGGATCCATGACGATGAGGGCATAGGATTTCTCCCGGCGCACCTCGCGCTCGACAAAGCGCAGTGCGTCTTCTACGCACCATCGAATCCCTTCGAGTCCGGAGAGTTCCATGTTCATGCGGGTCCAAGTCACCACTTGCTTGATGGCATCCACATGAGTTACGTCGGCTCCTGCAGCCCTTGCAGCGAGCGACGCGCCGCCTGTGTAGGCGAACAGATTGAGCATGCGTTCTTCAGGCTTTAAGCGGTCTGCAATCCAGTGCCAATTGGCGGCTTGCTCGGGGAAAATGCCCACGTGTTTGAACCGGGTGAGTTCCAGTGAAAAGTGGAGGTTTTGCTCCGCAGAGATGGGGAAACGGATTTCCCATTGGTCGGGCACGCTCTGGCGAATGTCCCAATGCCCCTTGGTCCTTCCCGTGGGGACAAATTGAGCGGCAGCCATGCGTTGCCAGTTGGCTTCTGATAACCCCGTTGGCCAGATGGCCTTGGGCTCAGGGCGAACCAGCACCAGGTCTCCAAATCGCTCTAAGCGACGGCCATTCCCACTGTCGAGCAGCTCGTGGTCGCGCCATCCTTCGGGAAACCACCGCGTCAGGCCATTCGTGGAGCGCAAGGGGGAAGTGGTGTTGGACATGATGGCGGGAAGTTCGCAATGGAACCGGCACAACCTTTCATTTCTCCCGTAGAATCCGTCATTGCACGTGCGACCTTGCTTGAAAATGAGTCAAATCCATGGCGGATAAGCGGAAAGGAGGAGGAAAGCGGAAGTCGAGCGGACGGAAAGGCCCGGATGGAATAGGAACGCCTGCTGGCCGAGGAAGCCAGCGGAAGTCCAAGTCGGAAGTCCCTGCGGGAAGCGGACAACGGTTAAGCCGGTCCAGCCAGTACTTGTCGGACGTCATGGAGATTTTTCGGACCCTGCCAGGTCGACCGATGAATGCCCGGCAAGTGGCAAGCACAATGGGGGTCGCCGACCGAGACATTCGCGACATGTTGCACATCCTCATGCGGGAGCAAGTGGGCAAAGGAATCCTTGTGGAAGTGGGAAAAGGCCGCTTTATGATGCCAGAAAGCGATTCGGATTCCGGTCGGAAAGCCAGGGGTGGGGAACGGAAAGGAGATCGGAAAGGGGATCGGAAAGGGGAACGAAAAGGAGACCGAAAAAGATCACCGCATGGCGAAGTGGTGTCCGGCACCATCCAGATCACCAAGTATGGCAAGGGATATGTGAGTGTGCCGGGAGAGGACGAAGACATTATGATTCCCAAGGGCAACACCGGTACGGCGTTTTGGGGAGATACTGTAGAAGTGGGGTGGATGCGCAGGGGCCGGAAACAAGTGCCATACGTGAGCGATGTGCTCAAGCGCGCGCGCAACTTGTATGTGGTCATGCTGCAGCCCGTAAAAGACTATGCATTTGGCATACCTACCGACAAGCGCCTTCATCGAGACTTCTTGATTCCCGCACGGTTTTTAAACGATGCGCCATCCGACGTGAAGGTTGCGGTCAAGCTCGAAGATTGGGCGTCTCCGGACGACCCTCCAATTGCTCAAGTGGTCGAGGTGTTGGGCGCGCCCGGGGTGCACGAGGCAGAAATGCACGCGATTTTGCTGGAGTATGGGCTTCCGTATCACTTTCCCGAAGACGTTGAGGCGGAAGCAGAGGCCATCCCAAAAGCGTTGGACCCGGCCGAAATCAAAAAGCGCAAGGATTTCCGTGGGGTCACCACGTTGACCATTGATCCAGAAGACGCAAAAGACTTCGATGACGCATTGAGTGTACGTGAATTGGAAAACGGCCACCTCGAGGTGGGGGTTCACATTGCCGACGTCACGCACTACGTCCGGCCCGGGGGCCGAATAGAGGAGGAGGCGGTAGAACGGGCAACCAGTGTTTATTTGGTCGACCGCACAATTCCCATGCTGCCGGAAGTGCTGTCCAACAACCTCTGTTCCCTGCGGCCCAATGAAGACCGATACGCGTTTAGTGCGGTGTTTGAATTGGACAAAGAGGCAGAGGTGGTCAAGGAGTGGTTCGGCCGCACCGTTATCCACTCTAACCGCAGGTTTACCTATGCCGAGGCCCAAGAACGACTGGAAACAGGCCAGGGTGACTTTGCTGATGAGGTGTGTCGTCTTCAGGAGTTGGCGAAGAAAATGAGGGCGCGTCGCATGAAGGCCGGGGGCATCGACTTCGACACCGAGGAGGTGCGGTTTCGTCTGGATTCAGAGGGCCGACCCGTCGAAGTGCTCATTAAGCGGATGCTCGATGCCAACCGTCTGATTGAGGATTACATGCTGTTGGCCAACGTTCGCGTGGCACAATGGGTTTCGAATTGCAAGGGGCAAAAAAAACCAGGCGGTGTTTACCGCGTGCACGATTCACCCGACCCAACGAAGCTCAAAGCCCTTCGAATGTTCGTGGCACAATTCGGATATAAAATGCCTGAAACCGAGCCAGGTCAGGCTCACCGGGCCATTAGCCAACTGCTCAAAATGGCAGAGGGAACGTCGGAGGAAGGCATCGTCAAGCAAATGGCGATTCGCTCGATGGCCAAAGCAGAATACAGCACCGACAACATTGGGCACTACGGATTGGCGTTTGAGCACTACACGCACTTTACATCTCCCATTCGGCGGTATCCGGACATGTTGGTTCACCGAAGTGTGCAACACTATTTGGACGGGGGAGAGAGCTTGGACAAGTCGACGCTGGATGGCCCCTGTGCGCACAGCAGTGAGCAGGAAAAGCGGGCATCTGAGGCCGAAAGGGCGAGCATCAAATACAAGCAGGTTGAGTTTTTGGGCGCGCGAATTGGCGAGGAATTCGACGGCGTGGTCAATGGAATATCCAGAAAAGCCGTGTACATCGAGTTGGAAGCCAACAAGTGCGAGGGATACGTGGACATTCGGGACATTTCGACCGACCGCTTTTCAGTCGATACAGAGCGCCAGTGCCTTGTGGGTTTGCACACAGGACAGGAGATTCACATGGGATCGGAAGTCCGAGTGCGGGTGGTGCGGGCCGATGTGCAACGCCGTGAACTGGAATTTGAATGGATGGGCTAAAACAAAGCTCTGCCCGCGCTTGCATTGTATTTTCGCACCGCACACGATGAGTGTGCGATATGCGCTCTTAGCTCAGTTGGTTAGAGCAGGGGACTCATAATCCCTGGGTCGCGGGTTCAAGTCCTGCAGGGCGCACAACGGTCCGTGCTTATCCAAGCATGCCCAATAGAATGATGAGGTCGGACGTGGAAATAATGCCGTCCGCATTGAAGTCGTACATGGCATTGGCCTTGGTAACAGGCTGCATAAAGTACGTGAGCAAAGTCAACAGATCGCTAAGGGTCATGTTTCGTTCAGGATGTGCCTGCGCGTGGTCAGTGGGCGTAAGGAGTGATCTTCCTGGCCACCTCAAAAAGCACACGAAAGCTTGTTTTTAGTAGACGAGTGCAAATATAATACAGATAAAGTGTAAAACAGAGGCTGTAGATAGAAATAATTCTGTCCACAGAATCAACGGGTGTCAATCGGCGCTTGAATCCATGGCGTTGCGGCCTATCTTTGCCTTCCATTTTTTGGGCAATTAGCTCAGTTGGTTCAGAGCGTTCGCCTCACACGCGAAAGGTCACTGGTTCGAATCCAGTATTGCCCACCCCCGCCCAAGGGGCCTACCCCAAGGCCCCGGCCCCGCTCCTTTTAGGAGTCGGGGCTTTTTCTTGCTAGAGGTTGGGTGCGTTTCTTTGCCAAGAGGCCCCGTAGTTCAACGGATAGAATAAGCGTTTCCTAAACGTTTGATCCAGGTTCGATTCCTGGCGGGGCTGCCAATGCATTTCACACCAAAACTGAATTCGTTTGTCCAACGCTAACACTTCTAACCTCGACGGGTCTTGGCGCCGATTGATTGGCGGATCAAGCGTTGTTCTGGTCTTGAAGTTGCTGGGCGCTTTGGGGGGTTTTTTGTTCTCTCTTTGGGTGGCCCGTGAACATGGGGATGCGGCCTTGGGGAGGGCCGAGTTGTTTATTCTGTGGGTGACAGTTGGGGCCACACTGCTCCGTGGAGGTTGGGATGGCGCTGTGGTCAAGGCTTTCGGGGCTTGGTCTAGCGCGGGTCGTAAAGATTGGATCCGCGATGGTTTTCAAAAGTGGACCGGCGTCTTTTTGGGGGTGGCTTTGGTGACCGCACTTGTTGTGCCTCGGATCTTGTCGTGGGCTTCTGTTGACAGCCCCTCCGCATGGCTGGGCGTGGCCATGGGTGCGTGGGTCATCGTGGGTTGGTTGGCCGAATGTTTGAGGGGAACGGGCCACGTGGCTACGTACGCCTTGTTTCAACCCGGTTGGTGGATGCTTTTTGCCGGCCTGTGGATGGGCTTGGGCGCCACAGACCCCACCTCAGCACTCGGGTATTCGAGCGTTTTGATGGTGGGGATGGCGT
>CBFHQM010000006.1:0-91459 GCA_965657965.1 uncultured Flavobacteriales bacterium
AATGGTACCGCCTGTTCCTACACCTGTGCAGAAGTGGGTAATGCGTCCGCCCGTCTGCTTCCAAATCTCGGGTCCTGTAGTGTCGTAATGCGCCTGACGATTGGCCAGGTTGTCGTATTGGTTGCACCAGACGCTGTTGGGGATTTCCTTGTTCAATCGCTCCGCAACACTGTAATAGCTCTCTGGATGGTCTGGAGCCACTGCCGTAGGGCAAACGTGCACTTGCGCCCCCACTGCCCTGAGGATGTCGATCTTTTCTTGCGACTGCTTGTCGCTCATGGTGCAAATCAACTGGTATCCCTTCACCGCACAGGCCAAAGCGAGGCCCATGCCCGTGTTGCCGCTGGTGCACTCAATGATGGTGCCTCCTGGCTTCAAGTCCCCATTGCGCTCCGCCGCTTCGACCATGCTCAACGCCATGCGGTCCTTGACGCTGTGACCGGGATTGAAGTACTCCACCTTGGCCAAAACAGGGCAAGGAAAATCCTCTGCAACTTGATTGAGGCGGATCATGGGCGTATTGCCGATGGCGCCGAGGATGTTTTCGTGAATGATCATAACGGGCTCGTTTCGATGGTGCAAAGATACCCCTCGACTCAGTCGAATCGGAGCGCCTCTACCGGGTCGAGTTTGGCAATGAACCGCGCAGGCAAAAACATGGCCAAAGCACAGACGCCTAAAATCATGGCTTCCACCCAAGCAATCTGGACGAAATCCAAGTGAATCGGGACCTCCGAGAGATAGTAGCTGCGCGCGTCCAAGGTGATCCACCCCGTTTCGAGCTGAAGCCACGCCACGCCAAAACCGATGAGGTTTCCCCACAACAAACCGCGCAGCAAAATGCGAACCGCCAGCCGAACAAAAACCCCCATCAATGGGCCATCGGCCATCCCAACCGCTTTGAGCAAACCGATGCTTCGGGTGCGTTCTAGCATGAGCAAAAGCAACGCAGAAGCCATGTTCAAAATGGCAATCAACACCATCAGTCCTATGATCAATTCGACATTCAAATCGAGCATGGCCAACCATTGGAACAACTCGGGGTGGTCGTCCACCACAGAGCGCACATCCAACGCATAAGGCACTGCAAAAAACACACTGTCGGCCATGGTCCACAGCGCACCGTAATCGCGCACGCGCATCTCAAAACCGCCCACATACTGACCGTGACTTCCACCCGCTAGCCTGACTTCGGGATCCTCCATCCCTTCCAAACCCCAGCTGACCCAAGCTGTATCGCTTATGGTTTCGCCACCGTCGCTGACCACCAACATGGCCTCCCCACTGCCTTGGAGTGGATGCGGACCTTCCCCTCTCCAATCCACCCCAGACCAACGGTAAGCCAATCGTCCTTGGCCGCCATTGGCCCTGGCCATAACATGACGCACACCCGGCAAATCGTCTACCCAATGGTCCAATACTTGCAATCGGGCTTGTATGCCCCAACCGCTCAATTGCTGCAGATGGTGCAACCCACAAAACACGTATTCCGCATCAAATTCCTGAAGCCCCGTCTCGTAAATGCCCGAAATCGAAAACACACGGGGCCGCATCTCCCCCTTGGCGTTCGCCAGAAGCAAGCGCACGCGCTGACCCACAACCAAAGACAAAGTCCTGGCTTGTTCCGCCGAGACCAATAACTCCATGGCCTGGGTCGAGGCCGAAAAATCCGGCAAGTTTCCGGCCTTCAACCGCTGCCTTAAAAACGTCGTATCGGCATCTGCCCCCAGGCCCTTCACCACCACACCTTCCACCTCTTCTGCAGTCTCTAAAATGGCGGGGCGTTGAGCAAACGCTTGCACCTGTTCAATGCCGGGAATGGACCTCAGCGCAGCCGTGTCTACATCAGCCCACGCCACACGATCGGTTCCTTGGGTGCGGCCCTGATCGGCTGCCACCACACGAAGATGCGAGCCAAACCCCACCACCAAAGACCGAACATCCCGCTGAAACCCCTGCACAATGGCCAAAGACAGGATGATCAACGCCACACCAACGGCCACCCCCGCTTGCGCCATGCGCACCACAGGACGGGCAATGCCTTGACCTGTGGGGTCAACGGTCATTCGGCGCGCGAGGAACCGAACCGCGGAGCGGGTGCGTTTGGACATAACATGCAAGGTATGCGGCGCGTTACTTTGCCGTCATGCACAACGCCTTCGTTTTCCCCTTTGCAATGCTCATGGCCTTGAGCAGTGGCCTGGGCCAAGTTATGCCGGGCGACACCCACATGGAGACCTATTTGCCCATGCTCGAGGGCAAGCAAGTGGGCGTGGTCTGCAACCATACCGCTGTGGTTCACAATGCCGCAGGCACTCCTGTCCATTTGATCGACACTTTGATCGCACGCGGCATTGAAGTTCGCGCCGCTTTTGGTCCCGAACACGGATTCCGAGGCGACTTACCCGATGGTGAGAAAGCACAAAGTGGCACAGATGCGCGCTCGGGCATTGCCGTTCGTTCCCTCTATGGCACCCATAAAAAACCCTCGGCTGCTCAGCTTGCAGACATCGAGGTGATGGTGTTTGACATTCAAGATGTGGGCGTGCGATGCTACACCTTTCTGTCGACCCTCTTTTTGGTGATGGAGGCCTGCGCAGAGCAGGAGATTACACTGGTGATTCTGGACCGCCCCAATCCCAATGGCCACCTTACGGCAGGCCCCATGCTCGACACGTCACTCGTGCGCTCTTTTGTGGGCTTTCTGCCCATTCCATTGGCCCATGGCATGACCTTGGGCGAATTGGCCGACATGGGCAATCAGGAAGGATGGCTCGGCGGAGGGTACTCCCACGCCCCAAACCCATCCTTGCGCTGCGACCTTCACGTGATTCCCGTCACGGGTTGGACACGTCAGCAAAAATGGTCGCCCCAACTGGCCCCCAGCCCCAACCTTCCCTCTGCCCAGTCCATTCAACTCTATCCCCATCTGGTGCTGCTCGAAGCCACCCTCGCCAGTGTAGGACGCGGCACATCTGCCCCGTTTACCATGGTCGGGTTTCCAGGCATGCTCCGCGCCGCCCATCGTTTTACACCAACCCCCAATGCCGCGAGCAAATACCCCAAGCACGCCGGGAAAGAATGTCAAGGGTTTTCGATGATCCGGCGGTTGGGCGCTTGGAACGCCCAACAAGGCGAAGACCGACTGCACCTCGATGTGCTGCTCGAGTTGCAAGAAGGCTGGATGAGCACCCCGGCTGGCGACCAAAGCCCCTTCATCGACCGCCCAGAATTTTTCGACCAATTGGCCGGCGGTCCCTCGCTTCGCCTTGCACTCGAAAAAGGCACAAGCCTCCAAACCCTGGCCTCACAATGGACAAAAGCGCGTTCCGGCTTCATGGAAAAACGAAGTCGCTACCTTCGCTATCCCGATGGCCTTTGACCTCGGACCGATCCACATGTTCATGAAGCGCACACCTGCCCTTTTTCTCTTCGCTCTCGCAGCCACACTCTTGGTCGCCTGTTCTAAGTCAGAAGAGTACACGCCACCTGCTTACGCCTGCAATTGCGGCACCCTTGTCTTGGATGGCGATTCCCTGACCGTTTTGGGCGCCGAGTATGTTTACCTGCAGCAAGCAGACAGCCTGTTTTCGCGCCGCTATTTCGTGACCGCCGATGCGCAAGCCGAGGGAGAAACTCAAGAACACGGCGTCAGCTTGATCCTCGACGTGCCCAATGTGCAACAAGGGGCCATTTTCTACCCCAATGAGGACGCCTTCACTCAAGTGGACGTGACCAACTTCAATGCGTCGTTTGACACCACACAAATTCACCGCATCACCAATGGTGTGGCCAGCGTCATCGCGGCGCCTTTAACCGGTGGAGAAGAGACTGTGAATCTGGATTTCCTCCTTCGCCGAGAGGTGGATGGCGAGCTCGTCGGGTTCGAAAAAACGCTGAAGGGAAACTTCGTTGTCGTTGTCAATTAATCCTTAACCCCTGCGTATTTTAGAGGAATGCCCTCTAATACAAGACGCCTTGCGTTTATTGGTGCACTGCTTTTCAGCTGCCTCGACCTGCGCGCCCAGCCCTCTAACTGGGAGGTGACTCCGAGTGCTTATGAATTTAGCATGACGCTCACCTTCACGATATCCGTGGATGGCTTGGTCGGTGCGGGCAATCAAAATGTCGCCGCCATTTTCGACGCTTCCGGCAACTGCAGAGGCGTCGGTGCGACAGACTTCCCGGCCAATTCCGGATATTTTACAGGGCTCATGCTGGTCTATGGCAACCAAGCCAGCGAAAACGACCTGGAGGTCCGCATTTGGGACTCTGCTCAAGACAGCCTTCCCCAATGCGACAACACCCTCGATTTTGTCGCCAATGGCATCTTGGGAAGCTTAAACAGCCCACAAGTTTTCTACGGCGTGTATGACCCGTTGGTCGGATGCACAGACGCAGAAGCCTGCAACTACCTCTTCACTGCGACGACCGACAACGGCAGTTGCATCTACCCCGGGTGCAGTGATGACCAGGCTTGCAATTACGTGGAGGCGTCCCCATGCTACGACAACACCACTTGTGCATTTCCGGAACTGTATCTCGATTGCCAAGACAATTGCCTCAACGATTTTGATGGAGATGGCATTTGCGATGAACTGGAAATCGGCGGATGCACGGATGACCGTGCCTGCAACTACGATGCCGAGGCCACCGACGATAATTGCAGCTGTGACTTCCCCTTCTATCCTTTGGATTGCAATGGGGATTGCTACATCGACACCGACAATGACGGCGTCTGCGAAGCGGACGAAGTCTTGGGTTGCGACGACCCTGTCGGTTGCAATTTCGATCCTGTGGCAACAGACAACGATGGGTCCTGCCTGTACTGCTGCTACAGTGTCTATGGAGCAACCAATGCGTTTAACCTCGACATTGAACGCTATGCCGGTTTAGGCACTGAAAACCCTGGCTTGCCCGGTCTCCTGACTTACCGGGTTTACGTCACGTGCTCCCACCCTGAAGACCAAGTTTTGGCGGTGAGCGGTTCAGAAGGCAACTCCTCCATTGTGGGCAGCGAAAGCAGCTTCTACCAATCTTCCAATGGCAGCTTGCTCCTCACCGACATCGACTCCAGCGCTTTTGCCGACGACCCCACTGTAACACTGGACTCTTGGCTCACCATTGGTCTTGAGACCCCCAACGTTGCACCTGGCCAATCCGCCGTTTCGGCGACCACTGGCCTTTGGAGCACCCTGTTTGAACTTGGAGAAGACTTGTTCATCGGCGGAGCGTCTGGAGATGGCTGGAGCGTTTCTGGAAACAGCACAAACAGCTTTGCCGGTGACGATCTCCGGATCCTCGTCGGCCAATTCACTTCTGCCTCGCCCATTGAAGGCAGCTTGAACCTGTCCGTATTGCCCTTTGGAGCGAGCGAGCCCATCCAAATCACCCCACTTTTCGTTGCACCACCGTGTGGCTGCTCTTCGCCTTTGGCCTGCAATTACGACGCCTCCATTACCTACGATGACGGATCGTGCCTGTTCCCACAAGACGGTTTGGACTGCCAAGGCAACTGCGACTCCGATGGCGATGAAGATGGAGTTTGTGATGGCGACGAAATTGAAGGTTGCACCGACTTTAATGCATCCAACTTCGATCCATTGGCTTCCGATGAGAACGGAAGCTGTTTGTACCCGGGGTGCACCTATCCCGACGCCAACAATTTTTCAGTGGGTGCCAACGTAGACAATGGCGAATGTGAATTCGACCTGAGCAATCCATGCCCCGCCGACATCAATGGTGACGGCATTACCACCGCAGCGGACATCTTGTCCATTCTTGCGGCGTACGGACTGCCCTGCGCGAATTGAGCCTGATTTAGACTTCAATCACAGCCTCCCCCGTGACTGCAAAAACACGATCTGTGCGACGTGGTTCGATCACGTACATCCCGGTAAACGCTCCATATGCTGGCATCACAGCCTGAGTCTCACCAAAATGGAAGCACCGGACACGAAGACGCTGTCTGCCTGTACCTGTCAATCGGATTCCCGGATGAACATGGCCGCAGACATGAAAACCAAACTCCGGTTTCCAATCTGCAGGGTCATGCGTAAAGGTGAACGGGCCGTCGTCCAATCTTTGCATGGACCGAATCCCAGCCTCCCTCAGCAAAACTTCGGGAATGGCGTCGTGATTGCCCAGCACCAAAACCCAGTTCACAGCTGGATACTCTTGACATAAGGCCGAAAACGGACCCCATTCTTTGTTGATTTCGCTGTGAAAAAGGTCGCCAAGCATCAAAACCCGATCCGGACAAAACCACTTCAGGTGCTCCCTCAACCGATGCAACGTCTCCAACGTGGGCTCAGAACCAATGGGCACACCGTGCTTTCGGAAATGCGCCGCCTTGCCCAAGTGCAAGTCGCTGAGCCAAAGGGTACGCTTTGCAGGCCACCAAATGGCCCCGTCCGGCAGCAAAGTGAGGGCAACACCCGACACGGTCACCTCTATACTTTCGGGAAATTTCGCCGGTTTCACCGCGTCCATGCGATGTTCATCCCAAACCGAATCCCTGGGACCCACGCCTCTTCACCGTAAATAAAATGCTCCCCAATGGTGGTGGTCACCGACTTCACTTGAGGGCCGAGGAACAAATCGCCCCGCACCCGTTTCCCCATTTGAAACTGTCCTCCTAGAACCAATCCAGCGCCCACCGCTGTTCGGCGCTGCACCCCTGTAAAATTGGTCACCATGGTCCGGCGTATGGAGCGAACCCGCGCAAAACCACCGAAGTAAAACCCTTTTGCAGCCTCAGGCGACAGGTAATAGCGCACTTCTGGCACCACGACAAAACCGAGCCAATCGACTGAGTTCAACGAGGTTTTCACCCCAAGTAAACTCTCCAAATCAGACGTGTTCAATTCCAGATTGGAGCGTACAATGCCCGATGTCAATTGCCACGATGCGTGTTTCGAAAATGGCTTCTCCACGCTGACCTGGAATTGCCCCGCAAACCACCCAAACGGATTGGTTTTGATTTGCATGCGTCCACCATCGTCTTGCGCATGAACCCCCCCCCCTTCGGTCATGGCCAAGCCGAGACAAAACAGGGGTGCTAGGAATACACGAAAAAGAAAGCGCTGTGACATCATCAATTGACTTCTCACCAACCGATTCCAATGGTCAGGCCAAAGCGAATGCCAGAGCCCTCTGTGTCATCCGATGACAAGTCTTCGTAGTCATCAAAATCACCGCTGTACGTTGTCGTACTGGATTTGAATTGCGGCCCCAAGAACAACTCTCCCGTCAAGCCATTGGCGAGTTGGTATTGGTAACCCAAAACAAAGCCACCACCAATGGACTGCCGCTTGCGCGTGCTGCCTTCGTCGCTGTCCACAGTCGTGGTCACCGAGCGAAAACGACCAAAGGGTGCGATGTACAATCCGTCTGGCGCCACATCTCCAAGGTAATAGCGCACTTCCGGCACCACGATCACGCCGAGCCGGGTCGCATCAAAAGACTCAAAGAAGAACGACGAGTCCGCGACCGCCTTCGACAAGCTCACATTGGAGAACATGAGCCCTGGCATCACCTGAACCGAGAGCTTTTCCGAGAGGAAATGCTCGTACCCAAATTGGTACTGACCCGCAAACCACCCAAACGGGTTGGCCTTGATTACGCCTGTCCCCTCCTGTTCCTGGCCTTGGACTTGAAGCCCAATCGCCATAAGAAAAACGAATGCCAAGTGCTTCATGCGTTCTGTTGTTTGATGAGATTGAGGGCGGATCCAGACTGGAACCACTCAATTTGCTGGGCATTGTATGTGTGATTGCACACGATGCTGTCCTCGCTGCCATCGGCATGCTTCACCGCGATGGTCAAGGGCTTGCCTGGGGCAAAGTCCTTCAGGTCAATCATGTCAAAAGTGTCATCCTCACGGATTACATCGTAATCGGCTTCGTTGGCGAAAGTCAACCCGAGCATGCCCTGCTTTTTGAGGTTGGTTTCGTGGATGCGGGCAAAGGACTTCACCAAGACCACGCGCACTCCGAGGTGGCGAGGTTGCATGGCCGCATGCTCACGCGAGCTGCCTTCTCCGTAGTTAGAGTCGCCCACCACCAACGTAGGAACACCAGCCGCCTTGTATGCGCGCGCTACGGCAGGCACTTCCCCCGTAGAACCGTCCAGTTGGTTGACCACGGCGTTGGTCGCACCCCCAAAGGCGTTGACCGCCCCGGTGAGCGTGTTATTGGAAATGTTGTCGAGGTGACCCCGGAAACGCAACCATGGGCCCGCCATCGAAATGTGGTCTGTGGTGCATTTGCCTGCCGCCTTGATCAAAAGGCGCATGCCCGTCAAGTTGGCTCCATCCCACGGCTTAAACGGCGTGAGCAATTGCAAGCGCTCGCTTTCTCCGTTCACCACCACTTGCACTCCACTGCCATCTTCTGCTGGAGCGAGGTAGCCCGCATCTTCCACCTCAAAGCCCCGTTCGGGCAATTCATATCCCGTCGGGACAGGCAACTTCATGGGGCCGTTGGCTCCAGGAAGCGTGTCGGTCATGGGATTGAACGTCAGGTCTCCAGCGAGGGCAATGGCCGTCACCACTTCTGGCGACCCCACAAAGGCGTGGGTGTTGGGGTTCCCGTCTGCACGCTTCGCGAAATTCCGGTTGAAACTGTGGACGATGCTGTTCTTTTCCTTCTTTTCGGCACCGCTTCGGGCCCACTGACCAATGCAAGGGCCACAAGCGTTGGCGAAGACATCCGCCCCCATTTTGTCGAAGGTGTCGAGGACGCCATCGCGCTCCAACGTGTACCGCACAAGCTCTGAACCTGGCGTAATGGTCAGTTTGCCTTTGCTTTCGACACCGGCTTCAACCGCTGCCTTGGCCAAAGACGCACTGCGCGTAATGTCCTCGTAACTCGAGTTGGTGCAGGACCCGATGAGGCCAAATTCAATCGTTGTGGGATATCCCTTCTCAGCACAGAGCTCGGCCATTTTACTTACTGGCGTCGCAATGTCTGGGCTGAACGGCCCGTTCAGGTGAGGCTCCAACGTGCTCAGGTCAATTTCAATGACTTGGTCGAAGTACTGCTCAGGACTGGCATACACTTCGGCATCTCCTGTCAGGTGCTCCGCAATGCCGTCGGCCAATTCCGCAACATCCGCACGTCCGGTTGCCCTGAGGTAACGGCCCATACTCTCGTCGTATCCAAACGTGGAGGTTGTGGCGCCAATCTCGGCACCCATGTTGCAAATGGTGCCCTTTCCAGTGCAGCTCATGGCGTCGGCGCCCTCGCCGAAATACTCCACGATGCACCCCGTGCCTCCTTTCGCGGTCAAAATGCCCGCTACTTTCAGAATCACATCCTTGGGGCTGGTCCATCCGCTCATTTGACCGGTCAACTTCACGCCAATCAACTTCGGGAATTTGAGCTCCCACGCCATTCCGGCCATCACGTCCACCGCGTCGGCTCCACCGACACCAATGGCCACCATGCCCAAACCACCGGCGTTCACCGTGTGGCTGTCCGTTCCAATCATCATGCCCCCTGGGAACGCATAGTTCTCGAGCACCACTTGGTGAATGATTCCAGCCCCCGGCTTCCAGAAGCCAATGCCGTACTTGTCGGACACCGACTCGAGGAAATTGTAGACCTCGTTGTTGCGGTTGATGGCCTCTTGCAAATCGGTATCGGCTCCCACCTTGGCTTGGATCAAGTGGTCACAGTGCACTGTGGAAGGCACAGCCGTCTGAGGCTTACCTGCTTGCATAAACTGAAGCAACGCCATTTGTGCCGTGGCATCTTGCATGGCCACGCGATCCGGTGCGAAATCCACGTAATCCTTTCCGCGATGAAAGGCGCTGGAAGCCTCTCCGTCCCATAAGTGGGTGTAAAGAATCTTCTCTGCGAGGGTCAATGGTTTGCCTGTAACGTTCCGGGCTGCAGCCACTCGGCTGGGGAAACGGTCATACACGGCGCGGATCATCTCGAGATCAAACATGTCGATAAGGGTTGAAGCGTTGCGGCGGCGAAGATACATGCGCTTAGCTTTGAACCATGTCTCGTGCCGTGCTCCTTGAACAAGTTCGATTGGCCCTTCGGTCAATTCGCGCACAATGGCTCCGCACGCTGCTCACAATCACCATCATTGGTACGGGGATCATGGCCCTGATGTCCATGATTACCGCCACGGAAGCCTTGCGCTCCAGCCTTATCGAACAGTTTGTCGGACTCGGTGCGGGGACGCTCCAAATCGATCAAAAGCAAGAACGCGGCGCTTTTGGAGGGCGTCGAATCAGCGATTCAACCCCCATTCGCTTCGACGAGGCCATGGCCCTCAAAAAGCAAACCTCAGCAAACACGGCTACAGCGGTGTCCGCCAGAGGCACCATGATGGGACGCCTCTCCCGGGAAGGCAAGGAAACCGACCCCAATGTTCTCGTCGTAGGAGGTGATGAAGGCTTCATCCCCATGAGCGGCTATGATCTGCTCGCCGGCCGAAATTTCACCGCCGAAGAAGTCCGTCGAAACGCACCATTGGTGATTTTGGGGGGCGATGTCGTGAGCAAACTCTTCTCCCCGGCAGAAAACCCGCTCGATCAAGACGTGCGCATCCGCAACCGCCGGTATCGCATTGTCGGCATTCTCGAACAGCAAGGGGCCTCTTTTGGGATGTCTCAAGACAACCAAGCCATCCTGCCAGTGGGAGAAATTCGAGCCCGCTACAGTGGCTCGCGCACATCGTATAGCGTTCAAATCAAATCCAATGACCCTGAAGGCATAGGGCCCCTCTCGGAGTTTGTTGTCGGCGAAATGCGCGCCATCCGAGGGGATCTTCCCGGCACGCCCGACAGTTTTCGCATCGCCCGTTCCGATGCCTTGATTGCGCAATTCAACGAAAGCATTGGCTCTGTCACCATCGCTGCGCTCTTTCTCGGCCTCATCACCCTGCTGGGCTCTTCCATTGGACTCACCAACATCATGCTGGTTACGGTCACGGAGCGCACGCGTGAGATTGGCCTGCGCAAGGCCCTTGGCGCCTCTTCCAAAACCATCCAAACCCAGTTCCTTGTCGAAGTGGTCATCATTGGCCTTTTGGGCGGTCTATTTGGTGTGGCCTTGGGGATTGGCGTGGGCAACGTGGTGGCGCACTACCTCGAAGCCCCCTTTGCACTCCCCTGGGTTTGGATCATCATCTCCTTGGTTTTGAGCGGAATGGTGGGACTCATTAGCGGTTACTACCCTGCGCGGCGCGCAGCACAGCTCGACCCCATCGAATCCCTGCGTCACGCCTGACACAAGCGGTCTATTTTTACGGGCATGCCTCCCCCATCTTCATCCAACGCCATTTGGGTCATGCGCAAGCCGCGAAGCTTGGGGAATTTCAGCATTGAAACTTCGTACAAAACCATGCGGGACGCATGGCCAAAGGGTACGACGCAACCCAAAGTTCATGTGGTCAATCGGTTCACCTCCGGCCTGGTAGACCGATGGAAAATCTGGAAAGAAGTCCGCAGCCTCAAAGGGCCGTTGATCCACATCACAGGCGACATTCACTTCGCAGCGATTCGAATGCGCCATCGGCCTCTCGTTCTTACGGTGCACGACCTGGGCATGCTCAACGAGGGCAAGCGCATCAAACGCTGGCTCAAAACACAATTTTGGCTCAATTGGCCACTCAAAGCTTGCGACCACTTGATCGCCGTGTCCGAGGCAACCAAGCGGGACATTGTCCAGCGCACGGGCTACCCAGCGGAACGCATTCATGTGATTCCCAGTGTGATTTCCCCCACTTTTCAAGCGAGGAGTTCCGAACCCAACAACCACAAACCCCGCGTACTGCACATTGGACTGGCCGACAACAAGAACCTCGAAGGACACGCCCAAGCTTTGGTCGGGCTGGATGTTCACTTGCGCATCATTGGCGCCCCTTCCCAAGCGCAGTTGAGCCTGCTCAACCATTTGAAATTGGACTTCAGCTGCTCATCCAAATTGACCGAAGCGCAACTGCAAGAAGAATACGCAGCCTCCGACGTGTTGCTGTTTTGCTCCACCCTCGAAGGCTACGGCATGCCCATTGTCGAGGCCCAAACTGTGGGCGTCCCTGTGATCACAAGCCAGCTGGCTCCGATGAACGACACAGCTGGCCAAGGGGCGCTGCTGGTGAACCCGCATTCCCCTGCTGAAATTCAGGCCGCTATTCAGAGGGTCCTTTCCGACCCTGATTTGCGCAACACACTGCTCAAAAAAGGCCGATCCAACGCGAGTCTCAGCAGCGCAAGCCTGTCCGCCAAGCGCCACGCTGAGCTGTACGCTCAAATCCAAAAGGAAAAGGCCTAATCTCCACTTGGTTCCATGCCCCTCTGTGGGCTGACCCGGTCAAATGCGGGATTGCAAGAAGCGCTGGATTTCAAACCAACGCTCTGGCTTCAACACAATTTTGCCTTCGTTGTCGAGCAAGAAGTACGTGGGGGTTTGCGTGATCTTGTAATCGTCCGTGATGGGCGCATCCCAACCTTTCAACTGGCACACATTGGACCAAGGGATTTGGTTCTCCGCGATGGCATTGGTCCAAGCGGACTTTTGCTGGTCCACGGACACCCCAACCACCCCAAATCCACGGGGATTGAAGTCGTTGTACATGGGCACCAAGTTGGGGATTTCTTGCTCACACTTGTGACACCAACTGGCCCAAAACATGACCAGGGTGAACTTGTTGCTGGACACCACTTCGCCGAGGTCCACCATCTTCCCTGATGGATCGGCGATTCTAAACCCAGGAGGCGTATTTCCTACCCGCAAGTTGATGATGCCTTGCGCCCGCTGGCGAATCACGTCGGACAGGTTAGCGCCACAGTCCTCGTCGAAAATGTAGTTGTCCAAAATGTACTGGCAAATCGTCTCCTTGCCGGTGTTGTAGAAGCCATCCAACATGTTGTAGAGCACGAACTCCAGCACGAGCGGGTTGTCCTCGCAAGACGCCTTGACCAAGTCGATGCAACTCAAGAAGCCGGAGTCTTTGCCTCCGCTGAACGTGCGCATCATGGATTGAATCCGGTCCGGCAATGCCATGGAACGAATCAAGCTGTTGTCGCTTACATCCAGATCACTCAAAAATGTTCCTTTGTCTCCAATAAAGCGGGGCTGTTTCCAGGTGAGAAACTTCGCCAAATACGTTCCTGGATTCTCACGGATGAATTTGTGCTGAGTTTGTGCCAACTCATCTTCCTTGGCCTTCACCTTGATTTTGGTGGCCGCCTCTTGACCTCCACCCTGCTTGTACAATTGGCGGATTTGGTTCTTGTTGGCCCCTTCGGCCCCACGATAGGCAAACCACCCTTGGTTTTCCGCACTCTCAGTCCGGCCGCCGATCATCCGTGCATTCTGGAAATCAATGCTCACCACGGGTTCATCGGGATTCAAGATGATGTCGGCTGTCTTTTTTCCGGTCTCGAAACCCAGTCCGTAGAAGCCACGTCCTACCTCCACTTTTCCAAAGTCAAATTGACCGTTGGTCAATCGAGCAGAATCCAAAACTGCAATGTTCCGGCCTTCGGTTTCGAAGAGGTACAACATTCCGTTTCGACCCTGAACGCTGCCAGACAAAGCCACCTTGCCCAGTTTGTCTCCTCGGTTTTGATCGTTGATCCCGTTCAAATAATTCGGATTCACCTGACCTCCACCTGACACCTGTTGGGGGGTATCGTTGGATTCAACAATGGGAGCCGCTGCCGTCTGACTGGCCTTCACATTGGCCGCCAAGGCTGCAGTAGGGTCGACCACAGGGCCGGTTCTTTTTTCGGAAGCTTCGCCAGTGGCACAGGCGGTCAGCAGCAAGCTGAGGCTAAGAGAAATCAACATGACAAAAGGAATGCGTTGTTGCATGCCGAAAATTAAGCCTTGATTTGAAGAGTTGGTAGAACCCAGCAACGATTCCCCACCTTTCTAACGTGAATTAACGGCCTGCACGCATGGACCACAGGCATTGGCATCGCGTATCTTGCCCAGATGGACCGCCAGACCGCACTGCTTGTTCTTCAACTTCCGGATACCCCAACGGCAGAGGAAACGCATGACGCTTTTGAAAAGCATGTATTCGATTTGCGGGATTTCTTGTTCCGCCAAACCATCATTCCGCAGGTCTTTAGGGCCAAGGTCAATCGCCTATTGACCGCATCCGAAGTCGGCGAAACCTTGGGGACAGAATTGACCCCTTCGACCATCACAATCCCCGATTTGCTCACTTTGGAGGGCACTGCAGATCAAATGGTTCGCATCCACGCGGACAATGTTGGGCGCCTTCGGTCGGCCATGGCCACCACCCTCAACCCCTCCTGTCTGTCCCGACTGGGTGAATGCCTGGTTCGCCTTCAGCAACAGTATCTCCAGCACATGGCCGAATGGGCAAGCCAAAGGATGTTGGACACTGCAAAAACAGTCCCGATGCGAGAAGAGTGGTCTCCTGCTTCGTTCGCTGCTGCCCTCGAAGCAGAGCGCAAAGGGGAAACCCTGGACCAAGCCACGGCGTCACGGCTGGCGACCGAGCTGCTTAGAATGCGCACCCTCACGCGCGATGCCCTTCCCGTTTAACCGGCACCTGCCCCTTCGTTTCCTTCACCTTTTGCTGCATCTCGAGATTGATGCAATTGCAGAATCATGCCGTCTCCCAAACCGACTTTGGGCACCACGAGTGCCGGTGAGTCGGTCATGGCCATGACCCGGAGATAAATGGCCCCCGCAGGAACAATCACATCGGCGCGATCGGGCTTCAGTCCAAATTGATCCATGCGCTCGATGTAGGTGAGGCGCTCCAACTGCCCGTGCAAATCCGCCAGTTTCTGGAAAGGCATGGGCGTCCGCGACGACGTGTTGGACAGCTTTTGTAACTGATTGATGTTGCCCCCTGTGGCAATGACCATGGGACGAGAGACGCCATATTCTTGGAGCAATGCTTGGGTCCACTTGTGCATGGTTGGCCAAACCTCCGGGTCGACTTTGTCTTGAATCAACCGAACCGAACCCACCTTAAAACTTCGTCCAGCCATCCGCTCTCCCCTTCGAATCAACGTGAGCTCGGTCGAACCTCCCCCCACATCCACGTAGAGGTAATCTTGGTCTCTGTCCAACAGACTGATCGAAAAGTTCAAGAAGATCAAGTCCGCCTCTTCTTCTCCCCCAATCACTTCAATGTTCACATTGGCCTCCTCGCTGATCCGGGCCACCACCTCCTTCCCATTCGCTGCTTCACGCATGGCACTGGTGGCACAAGCCCGCCAAGCGTCCACCCGCATCGTCTTGATCAAAAGGCGAAAGGCCTTCATTGCTGTCACCAACTGCCTGCTTTTGTCCTTGCCGATTTTACCCGACTTGAACACGTCCTCGCCCAACCGAATGGGCAACCGGGTGTAGGCCACTTTGTCGGAGTGCACTCCTTCTGCATCCACCCGAATTTCCTTGATCAACAAGCGAACGGCATTCGACCCGATGTCAATGGCTGCGTACCTCATCTTCAAGATTTTCTGTTGGGCAATTGTCGCTTGTAATAGGCATATGTCGATTTGTGGCTGTCCACTCGTGGGGCGTCCTCGGGGGCCGAGACATAGCGGTTGCGCTGTTTTTTGTCCAGCTTTCTTCTTTTGACGTTGTCTTTGAGCTGAAAACCGAGGACCGCGCTAATCTCAGCTTGCAGGTTCTCGTCATAAATCGGCACACTCACCTCAATCCTTCGGTCCAAGTTCCGCGTCATCCAGTCGGCACTGGAGATGTAAAACTCAGGTTTCCCACCAGCACCAAAAGCCACCACACGCGCATGCTCGAGAAAACGCCCCACCACGCTGTACGCTTCAATGCGTTCACTCAACCCTTTTACTCCCGCTCGGAGCGCACAGGCTCCGCGCACAATCAGCTTGATCTCCACTCCCGCTTGGCTTGCGGCGTACAATTTGCGAATCATCCCTGCATCTGTCAGGTTGTTGCATTTGAGAATCATCCAAGCCTTCCTTCCTGCCTGAGCCTCAACGATTTCCCGGTCGATCATCTGAGAAAACCGACGGCGGGTGCTGTACGGTGACACAATCAGGTGGCGGAAAACACCACGCTGGTAGTTGTGCTCAAAAAACTGGAAGAGTCGCTCCACTTCACCGGCCACCCGCTTGTCTGCCGTCAGCAGAGCCAGATCGCTGAACACACCAGCAGTGGCCTCATTGAAATTGCCTGTACCCACGTGGGCGTATTGGCGCTCGAGCCTCCCTTCCTTGCGCGTGATCAGCAACAGTTTGGAATGCGTTTTCAATCCCGCAACACCAAAAATTACTTGAATCCCCGCCTCTTGAAGGGACTGGGTGACTTTGATGTTGTTTCGCTCGTCAAACCGGGCTTGCAACTCAATCACCACTTGAACTTCCTTTCCATTCAATGCCGCACTGGTCAAGGCATTGATGATGTGCGAATTCTTCGCCACGCGATACAGGTTGATGCGAATGGCCGTGACCTTGGGGTCAATGGCCGCTTCCCTGAGCATGTCGACCAACTGAGAAAACGCATGGTAGGGGTAATGCAACAAAATGTCGCGTTTGGCTACCTCGTCAAAAATGCTCGGCCGGCCCTGAAGATGTCGATGCGGCAGCGGCCTCATTTTGCCAAAGGTCAATCCGGGAACGTCCAAATCCGGAAAGCCCATTAAGTCTCTGCGATTGTGGTAGCGACCTCCAGGAATGATGTTGGCCTCGTCGACCACCCCGAGCTTGCGAATGAGGAATTTGAGCAGTTCTTCCGGCATGGTCCGGTCGTACAAAAAGCGCACATAGTCACCGTGTTTCCGCTTGGCGATGCCCTTCCGCATCTTTTCCAGAAGTGACTTGGACAGATCGTCGTCCATGTCAATTTCGGCGTCCCGAGTGACCTTGATGGCGTAGGCGGAGACGGCAGTCGGTTGAAAGGTGGAAAACAACCGGGGCAATCCCACACGAACCACGTCGTCCAAAAACATGATGCCTTGGCGCCCCGCTTTCTCCGGAAGCACCACGAACCGCTCCAAATGATCCGGCAACTCCAACAGGGCAAAACGCGCCCGCTTGGACACCTCCCCTTCGAGCTGGATGGCGTGGTAAACCGCTCCGTCACGCAATTCAGGAACCCCTACATCCGAAATTAAAATGGGCACCAAATGCGGCCGCACCTTGCGGTCAAAGTGGCTGCGAACAAAGTCCCACTGCTCCTCGTCGAGCTGACTCTCGTTCATCAAGTCAATGCCCTGCTCGGCGAGCTGGTCTTCTACTTCAGAGAAGGCCTGATTGAACCGCGATTGAAGGTCAATGACGCGTTCGGTAATGCCCGTCACTGTCTCCTCTACCCCAAAGCCCAAAGTGGTCGTGGTCCGTTTGCCCAGCAGGGCCATGCGCCGCAGCGCCGCCACCCGCACCCGAAAGAACTCATCCAAATTGTTCGAGAAAATGCCCAGAAAGCGCAAGCGCTCCACCGGTGGCACCTGCTCGTCTTCCGCCTCTTGCAGCACGCGCTCATTGAACGCCAACCAACTAAGCTCTCGGTTAAAGAACTCCTCTTGGGGCGGCAAGCTGCCCTTCATCGAGGGCTTCTCTTTGCCAGACTTGGATTTAGAATCTGAAGACACAGAGCGAAGATACCCGCACCCTGCAAGCTGGAGAGAAACCCGATGAACATTTGCCCGACAACATCGCTTGAATTGCCGCACAACACCCCAACTTCGCACCATGCCCCTTCTTGGAAATACAGCCCCTGCCATTCTTGCCACTGCCGTGGCCAACGGTGAAGTCATCCGCGAATTCAACCTCGAACAGTACCATGGCCAGTATGTGGTGCTCTTTTTTTACCCCGAAGATTTTACGTCGGTTTGCGGCTCAGAAGTGCACGCTTTCCAAGACCGACTTGCCGATTTTAAATCGCGCGATGCGGTGGTAATTGGATGCAGTACTGACTCCGCTTCCACCCACAGGCAGTACCTCCGAACACCGGCCAACCAAGGAGGTGCAGAAGGGGTCACCTACCCCTTGATTGCCGATACAAACCGCACTGTTTCCGATGCCTTTGGCACCCTCGATGGTCACTTTGACTACGATGCCCAAGGCAAGCTGGTGGCCACTTCAGACCTGCTCTGCAACCGTGGCTTGTTTATCCTCGACAAAGAAGGCGTGGTGCTCCACCAAGCCTACCACTTGAAGCCCATTGGCCGGGATTTGGACGCCGTGTTGCGCGAACTCGATGCGATCCGCCACCTCCAAATCAACGGCCAAGTGTGCATGGCCGACTGGAAGGCCTAATCCCCGGTAAGGGGAAACACAGTAGTTTGCCTGTATGTCTTCTTCCAATCTCAAGTCCGCCTTTTTCGGCTTCTTTGTGGCATGTGCCCTGTGCACGGCATATGCCTTCAGCAATTCAGAAACAGCACCACCAGCTGCTCGATCCCTGTCCGACCTCTCCATTGAGGTCCCCGTTTCAGGATGGACAGACTTGGGCGGTGCGATTTACAGCCCCTCTGAAGGCATTTACCAAGTCATTTATGGTGACTTTGGCACTGGGGACGAGTTCTCCATTGTCGAAGTGGTCGGGTTCGACTGAACCCAATCAGCCCTTGAGCCAGCGTGAGATGTAGGCTTCCATGCGATCGGCATTGGCGGCCGAAATTCTCATGTCCACACTGCCCGATTCAGTTGCACCATCAGGGGTGGTCCATCCGCACCAAACCGTCAGGCGTTCATTCGTGCCTTCCGGCATGCGGGTGACGCCGCTTACCTCGCCCCGCCGCAATGGCGCGCCGAACACTTCAAGACGGCTGCGGAAGTACAAAATGGCGCCCTCTGCCGTGCGTTCAAAATTGCATGCGGTGCGGGCCGAGTCCACCCCTACCAAGGCATGGACTTCTCCTGACCCCCCCACAAGTTCTGCTCGGGGCGAGCCTGTTCCGCCGGCCTTAATCGACGCCCAAAAGCCGACTGGCTTGCCAGAAATGGCGTGGACTTCGGCCCAACGCCGCGGGTCGTTATAGGTCAAGTTCCAAAGTCGCATGGCTCCAGTGTCTGCGGTATTTGCCGTCCGCATCGTAGCGATCGGCTTGGCCTGAGGTGTTGAATTTGCGGCTGGGACGCGGGTCGTTGCCCACACCGGCGACGTAGATCCAATTGCCGTAGTTGCTGGCAGGATCGTGGTCGAGTAACATGTGCTCGAACCAACTCGCGCCCATGCGCCAATCCACACCCAAATCGTGAACCAGATAGCTCGCCACATTTTGGCGGCCTCGGTTGGACATGAAGCCCGTGGCGGCGAGTTCCCGCATGTTGGCATTCACGAAGTCGCACTTCGTCCGGCCCTCGCACCAGGATTCGAAGGTGCGGCGGTCCTTACGCCACTTGGGGCTTTCCGCTTTGATGCCACGTTTGTGGAAAATCCGGTTGCCGTAGCGCATGGCGACATAACGGAAGTAATCGCGCCAAATGAGTTCAAAAAGCAGCCAATACGTGTCTTCATTCTTCTCGATTTCCCCTTCAAACTCACGCACTTGGGCATGGATCTCTCGAGGACTAATGCAGCCCAGCGCAAGCCAAGGCGAAAACTTCGAGCTGTAATCGGCTCCGAGCAACCCGTTGCGCGTCTTCTTGTAGACCCGGAGTTTCTTTGTCTCCCAGAAATAGTGATCCAATCGGGCCCATGCCGCTGTCGCCCCTCCCTTAAAAGGCAAAACACCCCGGGCATCGGCCACTTTGGGCTCTACGCCCATGTCCGCCATAGAGGGAACCGCATCGCCCTCCAAGCCTTCGGGTAAAACCAAAGCCTCGGGCTCCGGCAAGGGGTCGCGGACCTCCGCCCGTTTTTCCATCTTGCCTCGGAAACGCGTGAACACATCGGGAAGCTGTTCCAATTCAAACGGAAGGTCATCCGGGTGATACATGGTCATTTGCTCCTCCAAGCGCAAATCAAGCCGCTGTCCCACCTGCACTTCTCGCTCCACCTCTTGTTGGGTGTGTTCAGCTGTCGCAAAAACGGTACGCGCACCCAGTTCCTCAGCCAACGCACTCAAGACCTCTGCTGGCTCTCCTTTTCGGATGAGCAAGGTCCCACCCATGTCTTCTAAGTCTGCCTTCAAATCCGCAAGCGATTCCAACAAAAACTGTGTACGAAACGCACCAGTCTTGACCTGTCCCCACCTGTCTTCTTCCCAAAATTTAGGGTCGATAATGAACACTGGAACGACTTCGGTAGAAGCCTTTACTGCGGCATTCAAAGCCGCATTGTCCGTGACCCGCAGGTCGTTCCGAAACCAAATTAAACTGCGCATTTCAGAGGTTTTCTAAGTTGGCCAAAACGGCATCGCCGCGCTCCAGCAAAGCCTCCCGTTTCTCGGGGGCCATTTTGTCCCAGGTGCGATAAGCCATGCCAATGCGGGGGTTGCGCTCGAGCTTGGCCCGGTTTCGCGCATGAAAATGCCAATACAGGCTGTTGAGCGGGCAGCTGTTCTCCCCCGTCTTGTCAGCCGCATCATATCGACATCCGCTGCAATACGGGCCCATTTTCTTCATGTAGTTCGCCGAGGCAGCGTAAGGCTTGGTCCCCACGATGCCTCCGTCTGCAAACTGACTCATGCCCCGTGTGTTGGTGATCTCCACCCATTCGATGGCGTCGAGGTAAATGCCCAAATACCAGCGGTCGATTTCGTCTGGATGGACCCCGGCAAGCAAAGCGAAATTGCCCGTCACCATGAGACGTTGGATGTGGTGAGCATAGCCATATTCCAAGCTTTGCTTGATGGCATGGCTCAAGCAGGCCATTTTCGTTTCGCCCGTCCAAAACCAGGATGGCAAGGCATTGTCCGCTTCGAAAAAGTTGAGCTTCGCATACTCTGGCATGTGCGCCCAATACACCCCGCGCATGTATTCACGCCATCCCAGAATCTGACGAATGAACCCCTCGACTTGGGTAATGTCCGCGTGGTCGGGGTCGGAACGCCATCGGTCCTCCACGGCTCGAATCACCTCGAGCGGAGAGATCAGCTTGGCGTTCATGCAGAAGGAAATCCGAGCATGGTACAATGACCAATATTCTGGGTGCATGGCATCTTGAAAGTCTCCGAAACGCGGCAAGCACTCTTCTACAAAGAAGTCCAGTAACTCCAGCCCTTCTGAACGGGTCACCGGCCACAAAAACCGTTTTGAGTCTACCGATCCAATGGTTTTTACACCGCACTCTTCGAGCATGGACTCAAGATCAGAGAGGTCGCGCTCAAACAACATGGGCGCCACCGGTCGGTGGCCTTTGGGTAGCTTTTTTCGATTGGTCGCATCGTAATTCCACTTTCCCCCAGCCGGCTCTTGACCTTCTACTCCTCCCTCCATGAGCACACCGTGTGCCTTGCGCATTTTCCGGTAAAACGACTCCATGAGATACGTCTTCTTCCCCTTGAACTGCTCGGCCAAGTCGCCACGCTGGGTGAGGAAGTGGTGCGTATCCACGCCGGACGCCAGCGGCCCAAACTCTGCCGCAAGCGCCTTCAGCTGGACATCGAGACGATGCTCATCCGGCCACTGGTATTCAAAGCATTCGCACCCTTCCTCGGCCATGATCATGCGCACATTGGCTTCGAGTCCTTGCGTGTTTTTCCCTTCGTTCAACGAGAGGTACACCACGCGGTGGCCTTCCGTTCGACGCTCCTCGGCAAACGCCCTCATGGCCGCGAAAAACGCCAAGACCTTTTGGATGTGGTGGGGAGCGTAGTCCGTCTCTTGGCGCATCTCTGCGAGGAGGTATACAACGTCTTTCGAAGGCTGATCAAACCACGGGTGTGCAGCGTTGAGCTGGTCACCCAAAATGAGGCGGAGGGTTTTCATGAAAGCGGGGCCTGAACTTGAGATGAAGTGGACTTGGACGTACGTCGGCACCGCTCACTGCAATACTTCACTTCGTCCCAACAGCGCGCCCACTTTTTACGCCAGTCAAAAGGCCGTCCGCAGTGAACGCAATCCTTCGACGGCAAGTGGACTTTTTTATGCATGTTGAAACAACAGGCTGTGCCGGCCCCGGTTCATCCGCTCATGCCCCTAATTTGCGGGAAGCAAATTGCATCAACATGTTCAATAACCGCATTGGTTTTGGCCCCCGCTTGGGCGCCGTTATCCTCGATCTCATTTTCATCATGCTCCTCATTGTGCCCATCTCCCTTCTGGGACTTGGTGCGGGAATTGCCGCCGCCTTGGGGCTCGACGCTGCAATCGGGGCTGACGAGGCGGAAGCCATGGCCCTGGTGGGAATGGGAGCCGGAGCGATCGCCATGATTGTGGTCGCAACCATCATTGGCCTGCTTTACACCTTGATCGAAGCCTTGACCGGTGCCTCACCCGGCAAACGTGTCATGGGACTGCAAGTGGCCCATGCCGATGGCAGCGAAGGAGACATCAAACTTTACTTGCTTCGCTGGGCAGTCAAGAACAGCGGTAGCATTCTCAACATGGTGCTTCCTGCGATTTCGTCGTTGGTCAGCATTGTATTTGGCCTTGGATGTTTCGCTGCACTGGGAGAGAAAAAGCAAGCCCTTCACGACATCATCGTCAAGTCGGCCGTGTACAAAAAGAGCGACATCGCCGGGTAAGCCCCAAATGGCTCGATTGGATGGGGTTCAACGCTTAGGCAGTACTCGCCAACTGAAGCCCACAGCCGTGTAATTCATACTGTGGTTGAGTCCTGTGCCAAAGCTCAGGTCCCATTGCCATGCCTCGCTGGTTTGAAACGTGAGGCCACCATCTAGGCTTGCCCAGTGGTTTTCGCGCACCAAGTCATATTCGCCATAGGGTTCGACATACAAACCCAAACGGTCGTCGATACGGCGACCAACCGCCATGGCGTAGGTACCAATCGAACTTCCGCGCAGAAAATCCACGCCCAAGTTGTAGCTCAACGACCATTCCGCTCCCACATCGTGGCTCACGCAGAGCGAATTGGTCACGCCCCAGTCCCCTCGCAACCCCTCGTCCCCCGATGGGGCCACGACCTGTCCGAGATAAGCCAATTGCATTTTCTTCCCTTCCCGCTGAAACAACGTCAATTTGGCCCCCAATTCAACATCGCGAACCCCCTGAGCCAACACATCGATGTCGCCCCAAGCCCGTTGATCAATCCGACTGACTTGATGCTCAATCCGGAGCTCAACCCGTTTTGACACGCCCAAGCGAAACAACGAATTGGGCATTTCGAACGTCCGGATATTCCCTCCAAAACCAGGTGTCCAGATGCTGGAGAAACCGCACTCCCATTGAAAGGACCCCGGCGGAACAACAGAAGAACCTTGAGTTTGGGAAGGTCGATCGGTCTCTAACGTTTGCGCTAGAAGGCCAAAAGGAAGAGAAAGAAAAACAACGAGTACAGAAAAACGCATGGCCACGAAGTTGCGCAACTCGAGCCGATATCGGCCACAAGCGGTGTTAACCTTTGAGCGCCTTCAATTCCGCCCATGACGATGGGACCGGTGTGGCTTTGACCCGCAATGGGATCTCTTTGCCCGAAAGGAACTTCAACACAAGTTCATTGAACAGATCTGGCGCTTCGATGGAACACACATGGCCGCAGTTTTCAATCACCGCGAGTCGCATGTTCTTTTGGGCTTGGGCGAATTTTTCCGCCGCACCAAAAAAGATGTGGTCTTGTGACCCCATCACAACCAAGCCATGCTTGTCCACTTTCCTGTTGACATAGGCCTTGATCAGCTGAAAAAATGGTTTGTAAAGCTCCACCCACTTGAGGTATTCGCCCGGCGTCAATCTGCGGCTTTGGCGACGAAAGATCCAACGGCTCATGCGGTGGTTTCGGCGCGGAAGGACGATGTAACTGAACAACCAATAAATCGCTTGGTAGGGCAAGACGTAATTGAGCAGCTTGCCACTGTGCACGAAAAGGTGCATCAGACGAGACCCATCAAAAATGGCCCCCGCCATCACCATGCGATCAATGAGCTCAGGGCGCTCGATGTCCAGTTTCTGCAAAATCACACTGCCAATGCTCAAGGACACAAAATGCGCCTTGACAATTCCAAGGTGATCAATCACCGCCAGAATGTCTTCGCCCACAATGTCAAAGTCGTACTCCGGGAATTCAGGCAGAATGTCCTTGCTGTATCCGTGGTCCCGCAGGTCGATCAACAACAAACGATAGTGGGGCCGAAAGGCCTCAATTTGATACTTCCAAGTGCGAATGCTTCCTCCTGCACCGTGAACAAACACCAGCCAAGGCGCATCCGATGGCGCATCCGCCACCACCTCGTGGTAAAGCAAGGTGCGGCCATCGGCATTGAGCAAAACGGGGCGTTCTTCTTTCATCGTCTGCGAAGGTCGTTCACTTCAAGTTGGTTTTCACTCAATCCATGGCCCGGGCACCCGAAACCACATGTCTTCTTAAAATGCGCTCCCCTTCTCTCCTGACTTCCGGGTGCTTTCGATGTGCCCACAAACGCTCCCTTGCTTCACGCGAAGCGCGCTCCAAAGAAACCACAGGTGCCGGATAGGACTCGCCAAGGCGGAAGCCCAACCACTCGGCCTCAATGGGCGGCATGGTCCACGGTGCAAACACATAAGGCACGGGGATACCCGCCAATTCCGGCACCCATTTTCGGATAAAATCGCCTTTGGGGTCATGGTCCTCAGCCTGCTTCACCGGGTTGTAAATCCGCACCGTATTGATGCCCGTGACTCCCGCTTGCATCTGAAATTGGGGGTAATGAATGCCCGGCTCAAAGTCGAGAAACTGTTGGGCCAAATGATGGACACCCGCTTGCCACGGTTGCCACAAATGATGGGTCAAAAAGCTCACAAGCATGGCCCGCATTCGGAAATTGAGATACCCCGTTTGGATCACACTTCGCATGCACGCATCCACGAGAGGGAACCCAGTGCGGCCTTCCACCCAAGCTGCCAGCAGGTCCGGATCCAGCGGTTTTTGAAGCAAGTCATGGCCGCGGTTCACATTGTCAAATTCCATCCTGTCTTCCATTTCAAACTTTTGGATGAAATGGCAATGCCAGCGCAATCGACTGTCGAATGCAGAAAAATTCCGCGCTTGGCCGGGCGGAGCGTCTCCCCCTTTGGCCTTCGCCCTTCTCTGACGCTGGTGAACCTGCCGAATGCTCAGGTTGCCCCAAGCCAAGTGCGCACTCAGACGGCTGCACCCTTCTCGACTTCCTTGCGGCTTCGATATCGTTTGCGCGTATTTGCGAATGCGTCCGGTCACAAAGCTGTCCAAATAGGCGTGGGCCATGCGCTCTCCCCCCGGTTGGAATCGTTTGGGGTCTTCTTCCGGGACAGGCAGACTCCGCCAAGTCTTTGGCCATGCCAAAAGCGCGGAATCAACGGGCTCAAACCGGTCCCAATCCGGCTGATCTAGTGGAGCCGACATGTGCGCAAACCAGCCCTCTCTCCACCCGTTTCGATCGCGTCGACCGCGACCCACTCCATCGCGCTGATGCTCTCGCCATGGGATGCCGGCCATTCTCAACTTCTCCGCCATCGCCAAGTCACGGTCGTACGTGTGTTTGAGGCCCGACTCACGGTAACTGTGCAAACCAAGAATGTCGAAGTGGGCCATCAAATGGTCCATGACTTCCAGAACCTCGGCATGCAAAGGCGTCGTCTCCACCCCTTGCGCAATCTCCCCAGATTTAGACCAATCGTTCAACTGGGCATCCATGTCTCGAAGGCCCTGCTGAACAAACCCAACATGTCGGCCTGATGTCGTTGGGTGCCGCAAATCCGACGGCTCAAAACAATACAGCAGCAAATGCGGTCCGCCCATCCGCAGGGCTTCCTTCGCGGGGCCATGGTCCCTCAAGCGCAAGTCGCGCTTGAGCCAAATCACACGCAATGGAGGGCGAGCGGCCATGAATTACGACCAGCCTTCCATGAAGTCAGACCTCACCTCTATGGGTTGATCGACCTTGGCGTAACTCAATCGGGCCAATCGGTTGGTTGAATAGTAGGCGTCCAATCCCCCGATGCAGACCGTACCGGTTGCGGACAAATCCACAAAACCGTCGGGCGCTTGCGCACGGGAATCAAGGTCCACCCACTCCACTGCGCCGATCACAAATCGACATCCATTGGGCAAGAGCATGTCCTGTTGCACACTCAATCCCATGCGCACAGGTGATTCGGCCACGGCAGGCGATTGGAAACGACTTCCTGCTTGGTCCTGATGCCAATGCGGAGTCAAACCAACAGCCTCAAATTCAGACACCGACTCCTTGAATCGGGCACTCGTTTGATGGGCCTTTTGAAAAAAATCCTCCGCAATGTGACTCAGGGTGAAATGACCACTGGCCATCAAGTTGTGGTAATTGTGGGCGTCATCTCCCGGCGGGCGAAACACCAGCCCCATGAGCGCGGGGTTGGACCCCAAGTGCACCACACTTGAGACGATGCAGCAAGCTGGCTGACCTTCTGCGTTCGCTGTCCCCACCACATTGGCCGATTTGAACCCACTCAAAGAATTGACCAAGCGCGCTCGAAACCGCGATGGCAAAGCTTGTAGCCCCTCTCGGTCCAGGACCTCACGCCCTTGATGCTGGGCAGCGCTCATCGGATGGCGCTCATCCCATTGTCCACCTGCACGATTTGCCCTGTGATCGCCGCCGCATCTGGAGACAGCAAAAACGCCGCCATGGCCGCCACATCGTCGGCCGCCGCAACGCGCTTCAATGGGTGGCGCTCTGCGCTCGCGTCGCGCTTGGCATCGTTCGACAGAAGTCCTGCAGCCAGCGGCGTATCAGTGAGTGATGGGGCGATCGCGTTCACACGGATGTCCGGAGCAAACTCCGCTGACATGGTCCGAACCAGTCCCTCTACTGCGCCTTTCGCCGCGGCAATGGAGGCATGGAATCCCATGCCCGTTTGCACGGCAACCGTGCTAAAGCCCACCACTGATGGCGCTCCATTCCCCGCCGCAGCCGACGCCTTCAACAATTTCAAATTGGCTTGGACAGACTGCAAAAAGCCCAGTGCATTGACTTTAAAGTCCTCCATCATCAGCTCGGGTTTCACCCCGCGCACAGGCTTGAGAGAAATGGTGCCTGGACAATACACCAGACCATCCAACTGTTCTGTAAAAGACGACAAGTCACAGGGGTGCGCGACCGCATCAAAAACCAGACCTGTGTAATTCTCTTCTGCCGGCGCACCTGTCCGGGAGACTCCGATGACCTTGTCTCCTCGTTTCAACAATCGCTTCCGCAGAGCCAAGCCAATGCCCTTACTGTCTCCAATCACCGCAATGGTCCTCATGGCGCGGGATTTTGAAGGGCCATCAATTTCGCTTCCACTTCGGCCGCCTTGGCCGTCATTTCATCGCTTTTCGATCGGTCCACCGTACTGAGCCGATGGGCTTCCGACAACAACCGCGCATGCTCCTTCCGGAGTTTTTCGGCGGGGTCCTTTTTGAACATTCCAAACATGACGAAACAACAACCCCGCCCCCTTCAGGTTCCCACAAAAAGAAAGCCGCCCCGGAGTCCGGAGCGGCTTTCTCAAAAAGGAGGCGTGAAACGCCTGTTTCTTACTGCTTATTGGTTGGACCCGCTGCGTTCTTCACAGGTGCTCCGACCTGCTGCGCAACAGCTTCAATCTTGCCCTTGATGCGAATCACCTTGGTCGGCTCATTCGAAGCATTGGACGTGATGGTCACGCTCTTGTTGATCGGTCCAACACGCTTGGTGTCGTACTTCACCTTGATGGAGCTGGTCGCACCTGGCATGATGGGATCCTTGTCACACTGGGGAACCGTGCAACCGCAAGATCCTTTGCAACGAGAAATGATGAGGGGCTCAGTGCCGTCATTGGTGACTGTGAAAACACAGTTTCCGTCACCGCCTTGATCCATGGTTCCGTAATCGTGAACCTCCTTGTCGAGGCTAAGAACAGGACCGTTGACCACTTCTTGAGCAGAAGCAACAGCGAAGCCACCAAAGAGGATGGCGAGGGTAAAAATGACCTTTTTCATGATGTGAAAGGGAGTTGTTTTTTCTTGAATTGAAGATAAGCATGTCCTTTCGCAGGTTAGAAAAGGATTAACGCGGTTTTAACAGGCTAAATTTGCAGCTGCATACGAATCCTACGCTCGCGTCATGGCCCAAGACATACCCTCCCATTACGACCCCACCACTGTTGAGGACCGCTGGACCCAAACTTGGGAAGAAGCCAAAGCTTTTCGCAGTGTCCCGGACGATCGAGAACCCTACACGATTGTGATTCCCCCTCCCAATGTGACCGGTGTTTTGCACATGGGACACATGCTCAACAACACCATCCAAGACGTGTTGGTGCGCCGGGCGCGCATGCAGGGGAAAAACGCCTGTTGGGTACCGGGAACCGACCACGCCTCCATTGCAACGGAAGCCAAGGTCGTTCGAAGGCTGCGGGATCAGGGGATTAAGAAATCGGACCTGAGTCGTGATGCCTTTCTCGAGCACGCTTGGGATTGGACGCGTGAACACGGCGGCATCATTCTCAAGCAACTTCGGAAACTGGGCGCGAGCTGCGATTGGGAGCGCACCAATTTCACACTCGATGCGCACTACAGCAAGAGCGTTATCGACACCTTTCTTGACCTCCACGCCAAAGGCCACATTTACCGCGGATTGCGCATGGTCAACTGGGACCCTCAAGCCCTCACCGCCGTGAGCGACGAAGAGGTCCTTCACACCGAAGAGCAATCCAAGTTGCATCACGTCAAGTATCAGGTGGAAGGCAGCGACGAGTGGCTGACCATTGCCACGACTCGTCCAGAAACCATTCTCGCCGATGCCGCCATCTGCGTTCACCCCGACGATGAGCGGTACACCCACCTTCACGGAAAACGTGCCATTGTGCCCATTGCTGGGCGCAGCATCCCCATCATTCAAGACGACTACGTCGATCAAGAATTTGGAACCGGTTGTCTCAAGGTGACCCCCGCACACGACCCAAATGACCACGAACTGGGCCAAAAGCACAACTTGGAGGTCATCGACATGCTCAACCCCAACGGCAGCGTCAATGCCGTGGGTGGAGAATTTGAAGGACAAGACCGATTTGAAGCACGGAAGACCTTTACTGCGGCCTTAGACAAGGCTGGGCATCTGGTTAAAGTCGAAGAGCACCCGAACAAAGTGGGCCGCTCTGAGCGCACGGGAGCGATCATCGAGCCCCGCTTGTCCATGCAGTGGTTTGTGGCCATGGAAGAGCTGGCAAAGCCTGCCTTGGATCACGTGATGGACGACACGATTCAGTTCCACCCCGCCAAATTCAAGAACAGCTACCGCAACTGGATGGAAAACGTCAAGGATTGGTGCATTTCGCGCCAACTTTGGTGGGGACATCGCATTCCAGCCTGGTATTACGCAGGAGAGCCCACCTCTGCAGAAGCCAAGTTCGTGGTCGCCGCCGATGCCGACACTGCAGCCAAAATGGCCACAGAAGCCGCGGGACGTCCCATATCTGCTGCAGATCTGCGCCAAGACGAAGACGTTTTGGATACGTGGTTCAGCTCTTGGCTCTGGCCCATCAGCGTGTTTGACGGCTTCAATTCCAAAGAAGAAGTTGACTACTACTACCCCACCAACGACCTGGTGACTGCACCCGAAATCATGTTCTTCTGGGTGGCGCGCATGATCATTGCGGGCTACGAGTATCGCCAAGCGCCTCCGTTTAAAAACGTCTACTACACCGGAATCGTTCGGGACAAGCAAGGCCGGAAAATGTCCAAGTCTTTGGGCAACAGCCCTGACCCCATAGAATTGATGAAGCAATTCGGAGCGGACGGCGTAAGGGTAGGCATGCTGCTGACCTCCCCCGCCGGCAACGACTTGCCGTTTGACGAATCTCTTTGCGAGCAAGGACGCAACTTCTCCAACAAAATCTGGAACGCATTCCGCCTGGTCAAAGGGTGGGAAGTCAGCGAAGACGCCGCACAACCCGATCACGCCGCCTCCGGAATTCAATGGTTTGAAGCGCGCTCAGAGGAAGTCCTGGTGGACATTGAAAAGGCCTTTGCCGAATTCCGTCTGAGTGAAGCCCTAATGGCTACGTACAAGCACATCTGGGACGACTTCTGCTCTTGGTATTTAGAACTGGCCAAGCCCACATACGGGTCTCCGTGCGACCGTGCCACATACGACGCCACAGTTCGGCTGTTCGAGCGCATGTTGTCCTTGCTCCACCCCTTCATGCCCTTTCTCTCCGAGGAAGTGTATAGCCTCTTGGAAGAACGGGAAGCAGGCACCCTACTTTGCAACTCTCCCTTCCCTGTTCGTTCCGAAACACCCGTGAACCGGACACTGCTTGCCGATTTCGAACTGACCACGCGCATTGTAGCCGAGGTGCGGGGCATTCGTCAAAAGGGACACATTCCCAACAAACAAGCTTTGGACCTGAAGGTGATTGTGGACAAGGAGGGCAAGCCCTATCCCGCTCAGCTCGAGTCTGTGGTGCGCCACCTCTGCAACGTCACAAGTGTGGACCGGATTGAAGAGAAAATAACCGGTGCATTTGGTTTCGTTCTGGAGACCCATGAGTTCTTCATTCCCGCAGGAGATGCAGTGGACCTTGACGCCGAGAAGGAGAAGATTCAAAAGGACCTCGATTACCAAGCGGGCTTCTTGAACATCATCCGAAAGAAGCTCAGCAACGAGAAATTTGTATCGGGTGCACCTGAACAGGTGGTGGCCGCAGAACGCGCCAAAGAAGCCGACGCCGTCGCCAAAATCGAAGTGTTAAAGGCCCAACTTTTGTCCCTGGGCTAATCCTCCGTTTTCACTTCGGCCGCGTCAGCAAGCGATCGAGACTGTATCGACCTCCGCCCATGAGCGCGGTCACCACGAAAGGCAACAAGAAGAGCAAGGCATGCTCCTTGTCGCTAAGAGGGTCGCCCGCGTGAGCGCCGAAAGCAGCCACCGCCATGGTGATCGCAGCGGGAATGGACATCCATCGGGTCAACAGACCCAACAGAATGAACACCGGCGCCACCAACTCCCCGAGCACAGCGAGGGAGAGCGAGACTTCTGTGCCAAGCCCCATCCAATCGTAGAATTGAACTTCTCCGGCCTTGAGGCCTTCCATGAGCCGGTTGAACTTTCCCCAACCATGAGGCACCATGAGGCCAGCTGCACCCACGCGCAGCAACAATAGAGAAACGTCTTTTTGCCAGTTCATACCGCAAAATAGCGCGCCAAAAGGCACAACACGAAGAAGGCCGCCCGACGTTTCGAGCGGCCTTCCATAACCAAAACCTAGAAGCCGTCGGGCAAAATCTCCGAGTCCACCCGACCCGCCGAATGTGCCCCACTATCCCGCCCATAAGACAACCTCTTTACTGCCGTGGCTCAAACGTTTACCGCCGTTAAAACAAAAAAGGCGCCCCGAAGGGCGCCTTTTTGCTTCTCATCAATGAATGAGACTTAAAATCAATCGCAGGCACTGCCAAACGAACCGAGCAACAAGAGCAGGTCACCCACAGCTGTGGCACCGTCTCCGTCAAGGTCTGTTGGGCAAGCACTCGTACCCGAAATCTGGCATGACCCGTCATCCACATTGGCTGCAGGGTTAAAGTTGTCTGCGTCTGCGTAAGTACATCCCTCCATGATGCTGGTCGCACAACTTCCGTCGTCCTCACCGGCAAATGGATTGTACTCTGCACTGAATGGGTCTGTGCAACCTGCGCACAATCCACATTCTCCATAGCAAGCGGCCTCCAAAGTCATGGGGCTACCAGAAACGGTCACGGAACGCTGTGCATCACAGCCGCCTGAAATGGTCTCCGTTGACCCTCCATTGGCGTAGTTGAACGTATACGTCCCCTCACCCAAAATGAGGGTAGTCTCCCAAACACCGTATCCCATCAAGGCCATCGCAGATGCACCAGCTCCAAAGGAACCTGACACCTCCATGCCGCCATCGACAGTGATGTTGGTTGCGTTCACACGGAACACAATCTCGTATTGGCAACTGCCATCGTCTGTGTTCGCACCTGAGTCAAAGTTGACCGCGTCCATGTTGGTACAACCGTTGTAGTTACAAGGTCCTTCATCGGTTGCATTCGCGTCGTAGTTGTCGGCATTCACGTCGCCACAACCCGCCACTTCTTGACAATCCAACACCCCGTCTTGGTCAGTGTCGGTGTAGTCACACAACAAGCTCAAATCACAAGGACTTGTGAATCCACAAGCAGTTGGATCACCACAACCCGCAGTAAAGCTGTTCATCGGTGCTGCCCAGAGGTACTGGGTGCCGAGAACGGGCACAATCGTGCGCCAAACTCCGTTTTGCTGTGCCAAGGTCAAGATGTTACCAGACAGGTTAACCGTGAACTGGCCTCCGCACATGCCCACTGGGGTTGTGCTGACAATGCCCACCAAAAGTGACAACAATCCTCCAGTAGGGTCGGAGATATTGGACATCACGAGGGGACCTCCAGTGCCGTCCCCGAGGAACACACCATTGACCGCAACGTTGGGGTTCACACCGCCGTCCAACTCGCATCCACCAGCCAGAGCTTCGTTCTCTGTGCCTGTCAAGGTCAAACCGACCAACCAGACATTCTCAGCACCTGTTGGGAGCACCGTGTCCATGTAGTCACATGAGCCATCGTCCTCGTTGGCAAAGCCATCGTAGTTACAGGCAATCACATCTGTACATCCAGGAACAGTCAATGAGTTGCCTTCGCAATCAAAGCCTTCGGCAGCGTAGTCACATGAACCGTCGTCCGTCGTAGACAACGCGCTGTAGTTGCAAGCCGCTTCATCCGTACAACCAGGTCCCAATTCTGCAACATCAAGGCTAACGGCCAAACGAGGTGCGGTGTAATCGGCAATCACATCAATCCAAAAAGAGGCCTCAGCAGGACCCATAGTTGGGTTCAACGTCAACTGCGTTGCGGCAATGGTTGTTCCATTGGCAGCATCCACAGCTTCTGTTGTGGCCACATCCCACCACTGCCATGGTGAACCATCAAATGGCTCAGTAGGCTCATTATTTTCGTTGTAGTTGTTCATAACGGGATACAAACCATCCCAGCCTTGATTGCCCAAAGCCGCTGCTGGGTCGGGCAAGCCGATCTCTGCAAACACAGCGTTGTTGTTGGTGGCGTAACCGTTGATCTCTGAATGGATGTCATATGCACCACTCACTTCCACAACGGGCTCGTTGGTGGTCGGCACAATCAAAACGCCGGTGTTGTAGGGCGCAAACTGGTCGTGGGGAGCATGGAAGCTCACAGTGGGAACATCTCCTTCGTCCAACCAGTTCAGGTCGCCCAGAGCGCCACCCAAGTTCATTTGGAAGTTGAAGTCAGAATCGTATCCCACGTGGTTGGCAATGCAAAGCTGGAAGCCACCAGACGATGCAGGAGCGTATGTATCGGTGGTCGCATTTGGATCACCGTGAATGGACTCAACGACCATTGGGATAGAAGAACCGTCGCCTGGATCGTAGAAGAACTTCTCGATTGGCGCTCCCGCATCGGTGAGGATGATGTCGTTGTAGTTCGAAATTCCAGCAGAGGCCAAGGTGATGTATCCACCCGTTCCTTCTCCGAACATCGCAATCTTGTCGCTTGCGACGCCATATGGATTGCTGTCTTCTGCTACTGTTTTCCGGAAGAAGCGAACGGCCGTGCGGCTGTCCTGGACTCCGCGGTAAGCGGCTTGAATCAATTGGAGCGTCCGCTCTGACTGGGTTGCTGCGGTGGGGTTCCACCCGAGGCGATAGTCACAACTTGCAACCACGTATCCTTTCTTGGCAAACTCAGTACAAATGGCCACTGTTGCTGAGTCGGTCTTGTTACCCAAAGCGCTTCCATTCACGTACTGGGGCAAGAAGTTTCCAGTGTGGAAATACAGAATCAATGGACGGTTGGTTTGCGTGTCTCCCGTGGGCTCATACAAATCCAACATCAATGGCTGAGCCGCTGGCGGCTGGCCCTGCAATGCTGGAATCACCGTAACGTTCGTTCCGTATTGGATGTTGGAGGTCACTGTGACTTCGGGGAACACCTCATCGATGTAGCGCACGCCGTTGCTGTTGATTTGACCTTCTGTCAAGGTACCCAACGCCAATCCCATCCGAGGCGTGTTGTAATCCATGATTTGATCAATCCATCCCATGGCCTCGGCCTCTCCCATTGTTGGGTTCAACGTCAATTGAGTGGCCAAAATGGTCGTGCCTGCGTAGTCGTCGTAAGCCTGAGTCGCTGCCTCGCTCCACCACTGCCATGGTGAGCTGTCGAAGGGCTCGGTTGGCTCTCCTGCTTCGTTGTAGCTGTTGAGCACGGGAAAGAGTCCATCCCAGCCACCGTTGTTTTCGGAAGCCGCATCCTCAATATCGGCATCCGCAAACACCGCGTTGTTGTTGGTGGCATAGCCGTTAATCTCTTCGTGAACGTCATAAGCGCCACTCACCTCCACAACGGGTTCGTTGGTTGTGGGAACGATCAATACCGCAGTTTCATACGGGGCAAAAGGATCGTGTGGGCATTGGAAGCTCACCATGGGCACATCGCCTTCATCCAACCAGTTCAAATCACCCAGCGCACCGCCAAGGTTCATTTGGAAGTTGAAGTCAGAACTGTAACCTACGTGATTCGCCATGCACAATTGGAATCCACCGGACGAAGCAGGAGCGTATGTATCTGTTGTCGCGTTGGGGTCTCCGTGAATGCCCTCAATCACCATAGGAATGGAAGAGCCGTCACCTGGATCGTAGTAAAACTTAGAAATGGGCTGACCTAAATCATCAAGGATGATGTCTGCATAGTTTGAAATGCCGGCTGAAGCCATGGTGATGTAACCACCTGTGCCTTCGCCCAACAAGGCAATCTTGCTGTCATCGATTCCGAAGTTGTTGCTGTCCTCTGCCACAGACTTCCGGAAGAAACGCACAGCTGTGCGGCTGTCTTGGACGCCGCGGTAAGCCGCTTGAATCAACTGAAGCGTGCGCTCAGATTGCGTTGCTGCAGTTGGGTTCCATCCCACACGGTAGTCCACACTGGCCACCACATATCCCATTTTGGCATATCGTGTGCAAATCTCCACGCCAGCACTGTCCGTCTTGGTTCCAAGCGGGCTGCCGTTGACGTACTGTGGCAAAAAGTTTCCTGTGTGGAAGTACAACAGCAGGGGACGATCGGTCTCCGTGTCTCCTGCTGGCTCGTACAAGTCCAACATCAAAGGCTGTGGTGCGGGGGCCAAGCCCTGCAATGCCGTGATCACGGTAATGTTGGTTCCGTACTGAATGTTGGACGTCACGTCCACGTCGGTGAATACCTCGTTGAGGTACCTCGTCTGTGCGCTGGCAGACAGACAGATGGCAAAGGCAGCCATCAGAAGACAAGTTTGCTTCATAGTTTGGTCTCTAGAATGAAAGGGTAAGATAGACATCTAATGGGAGTGTGTAGATATTACACAACCCATTCGTCGAAGGAAATTCGAGAAATTTGTAAGCGTTTGGTGAGATTCCGATGAATCAATTCCGGGTATCCACCTCAAACAACAGGCTGAGGTAGGCCAGACGCCCAACGCTCGGACCGCCGTAAGCCTCAATGTGTAGGTTTTCCAGCACATTTGAAGCCCCTGCCTTGATGGTCATGTTCCAAGCATCAATTCGCGCGTTGGCCTGAATGTCCAAAACATCGAAGGTGGGAACCAAGCCTGTAAACTGCGGGGATCCTTCAAAAACAAAGCCTTGAACCCACTTATAATTCAATCCAGCCCCCCAAGTGCTCGCTTCTCTCAATCTCAAGTCTCGTGCACTGAGACCCAAATTGTACTTGTGTTCAGGGGTGTTGAACGCCGGAATAATGGGATCATTTGCATCGGTCTTCACGAGTCTGTTCCAACTGTAGTTGCCCGAAAGCATCCAATGGTCACCTGCATACCAATTGGCTCCAATGGAGGCGCCAGTGGTCCTCACCGTACTGAGTGAATTCGCCGCGTAGCGATACACATCCAGACCGGTAACGGCCTCGGGGAACGTGGGGTTTTGGAAGAGCACGTCGAGTCCGATGTTGTATCCAATGAAGTGGTTGTACTGGCTGTAATACCAACTTCCATCCAAGTAAAGCTTGTCCCAAAGGGTGGTCCGATATCCAATCTCCAAAGACCTGACCTGCTCTGGACGCAGCGGGGCGATGTCGAAATACTGAAGCGTATCCAAATTGCCAAAAGGCTGCCCCGCCGTAGCCGAGATGCTGTTTCGATAATCGACAAAACTGGAGATGGTCACCAGGTCTTCCCTTCCTTCGAGATTGCCCACCAAGGTTGCGGGTCCCACATCCAAAAACAAGTATTGATCGGCCAGCGTTGGATTTCTCAGGGCGCTGGAGAAACTGACCCTGAGGTAGTCTTCCTCTCTGGGCTTCCACACCATGGAGGCCGCTGGCGAGAACACCCAATTGAAATTCTGATTCTTATCGGCCCGCAGGGAAGCGGTCAAAATCAGCTTGTCTTCGGCCATTCGTTTCCTTGCGCCCGCATACAACCCCATCTCTTGGTTGGTGATGACCACTCCTGCTGTATCGCTAAAGATGGTGCCCGCACTGTTGGGCGTGTATCGACGGAAATTGGCTCCGACCCGAACCTCTTCAAACCCGTTCACCTCGAATTGACGCTCTGCGTGCGCATGCACCAAGCTGGACCGATCATAAAACCGGGTCCCCCCTTCTTCTTCGTTGTTCTTGGCCGCCACCAGACGGTTGAATTCCGACTCAAACGCGGCGGTGCCTGGCGCCAAAAAGCCAAGAGAGTCCTGTGCCACATCCAAAAGCCCTGCAGTGCCATTGTTGGACCAAGCCTCCACTTGATCGTGCCACATCATCAAAGAGTCCGCATTGTTGGCATACCACTCTTCCACCTCCCCTTCGGGATAAGCGAAAATGGGGAACCCGTAGTTGGGGTCAACGCCGATTTGCTCCAGTCCAGGGTAAGTCTCATTGATGCCCGGCACAATGCTGTCTACCCAGTACCGGTAGTACACTTTGGAATGGCTGTAATCGCTTCTTGTGTTCTCTTGCAGACGCAGTGCCGTCGCATAGGGATCATAGCTGTTTCCCGCGTCTTCACTCGTCCGGTAGGCCCTCACAAACCACTTTCCCGGCTTGGACAACTCCACCTTGTGCTGGTAGAATTCAATGTCGCGGAGGGAAAAACGATTGTCTCCTTGGTAAACGGTTGTTCCAAAACCGGAACTAAAACCGTAAACGAGTTCAGCCGACTCATAGGTCTTTTCGGGCTGGAGGCGCAAGTGAAGTGCCGTAGACACTTTCAGGTTTTTGGTCCCGTAATCCACCAAGTCAATCTCGCGATAGCCTGTCCGGTAAAATGCGCCAAGGCCCCGAGCGTTTGAACTGTTGTCCCCGCTGTAATCGAATACGGTTCGGTACTCATCCCCGTAAACATTGACCGCATCGTAGCCCCCGGCATTGTCCAATCCATAGGTTGTACCATCGACCGGATTGTAGTTGTCCGCAATCCAATCATCCGCGCTGAACCTGAAGGCATTCACCTTGAAGCCAAGCACGGGGTTGTCCTCATTGTCGGTCACGTAGTCTGCATACCGAAATCCAGTCTCGGTTAAGTTCCGCTCTCCCACTTTGGCACTCACCGCAACACCGGGGAACCGGAAAGGGGACTTGGTCTCCATGGAAACAACGCCATTGAATGCGCCTGGGCCGTAGAAAGCACTGCTCGCTCCAGCCACGATGTCCACCTTCATTACGTCGAGCTCAGGCGCTCCCAAGAAGTTGCCCAAAGAAAAGTTCAGACCAGGACTCTGGTTGTCCACCCCATCAATCAATTGAAGAGAACGCACAGGAGACGTACTGTTGAAGCCCCGGGTATTGATGATTTTAAACCCAAGAGAAGCGCTGGTCAAGTCCACGCCTTTGAGGTTACCCAGGCCCTCGTAAAAGTTGCCGCTCGGCGCCTCTTTGATGGCCAAAACATCCATGGACTCTACCGTGAGCGGCCCTTGCTTTTGACGTTCATCGATGCGCGACCCCACCACTTCTGCCTCTTCCATCAAAACGGCATCGGGCTCGAGCACAACGCGAAGTTCTTCTGCCCCTGTCCGCACGCCGATGGTCGCCATCGCATACCCAATAAAGCTCACGTTGATGCGCACCGGCAACGATGGCACTTCCAAGCGAAAACGACCGTCAAAATCGGTGGACGTCCCCATGGAACTGCCCTGCACCAAAACCCCTGCCGCAAAAACAGGCTCTCCAGTCTCTCCGTCTATGACCTGACCGCGAATGACTTCCTGCCCAACAAGAGACGAGGACAAGGCGATGAACAACAGGAAAAACAAAGAATGACGGAGTCGCAAAAGGCACATGAAACAGGCGAATCGAGGTTAAACACGCAGCGCCAAATGGCGGAGGCTTGGCAATATGCGACGAAATCACGTCGGATTCACCGACGAAATGCGCACGAAAAATTCACCATCCAGCTCAACAAGGTCGCCGTGCCTGAGTTTTCTGCGCTTCCGCAACTCGCTTTCCCCATTGACTTTCACACGCTCTTCCTCTACAGCCCACTTGGCCTCTCCTCCCGTTGCACAGAGCCCCGTCGCCTTGAGCAACTGCAACAAATCGATGTAGGGTGTCCGCAGAGAAAATTCAATCTGCTCCGCCATCAGAGCAAATCTGGATAGGCCGCTGGATCACTTTCGGCCACCATGGCATACGCCCGTTCCACAATGTCCTCCAGTGAAGGCTTCGAGAAGTAATCTCCGTCGGTGCCATAGGCGGGCAAGTGCGGCGCTGCCGCCAACGCTTCGGGTGCAGAATCCAAATGCCTCCACATTTCGCCAGAAGCCAAGCTTCTTTCCATCATGAAGGCAGAAGCGCCACCCGGCACATCTTCGTCAACAAACAACACCCGGTGCGTCTTCGATACGCTTTCGACAATGGTGCCGTTGAGGTCGAACGGAAGCAATGTCCTGACGTCCACCAACTCCACTTCGATGTCCATTTCGGCCAATCGTTCTGCGGCTTGCGCACACATGTTCAACGTACTTCCGTAGGACACAATGGTCAAATCAGCGCCAGAACGAATCACCTCCGGAATGCCCAAGGGAACTTTGAATTCGCCCAAGTTCGCAGGCAACATCTCCTTGCTCCGATACCCATTCAGGCATTCCACGACCAACGCAGGTTCTCCTGCCGCCATCAAGGTGTTGTACATACCTGCAGCCTCCGTCATGTTCCTGGGCACACACACGTGCATGCCCCGGATGCTGTGCACAATCGCCCCCATTGGGCTGCCTGCATGCCAAATGCCTTCGAGCCTGTGCCCGCGCGTGCGGACAATCAGCGGTGCTCGCTGCGTTCCGCCGCTCCGGTAGTGCACCGTCGCGAGATCATCTCGCATGATTTGAAGGGCATAGTACAAGTAATCCAAATATTGGATCTCGGCAATGGGACGCAAACCCCGCATGGCCAGGCCAATGCCCTGCCCCATGATGGTGCACTCGCGAATGCCCGTATCGGATACTCGGCCTTCACCAAATGCATCCTGCATGCCTTCCATGGCTTGGTTCACTCCGCCAATACGGCCGGTGTCTTCGCCAAAGGTCAACAGCTCGGGGTAGCGCTCAAAGAGCGCCTTAAAGTTCTCGCGCAGCACGATTCTCCCATCCACTTCTTCCGCGCCTTCATAAGAAGGCGCAACCGGTGTAACAGTCAATGCGTCGAGCGCGCCTGACACATGCAAATGCCCACCGAACAACTGCTCGCAACGGGCCTTTTGCACCTCCAACCAACGGCGCAGCGCCGTCCTGCCTTCGGACAACTCGCCCGCGGTGGCATGCAAAGCTTGACGCACTGCAGCGTGCACATCCCTGCGGATCGGATCGCTGACTTGAGCCAGCGCCTTGGCCCGGCCTTCGCAATTGGGCACCCCTTGCAACAACTCCACAGCGGTGTCGCGTTCTCCGTCCAATGCGGTCCGAACAGCCTGCCAAGCCGCTTTTTGCTCGGCCCGAACTTCCTTTTTGGCTTCCGCTCGAATGGCGGTCAGCTGCGCCTCCGTGGCCGCCCCTTCCATCTCGAGAAACCGCCCGAGTTGCAGAATGCAATCGTATTGCTCCGCCCAAGCCAACCGCTCGGGTGTTTTGTACCGCTCGTGCGAACCACTTGTGCTGTGCCCTTGAGGCTGCGTGCATTCTTCGACATGCACCAACACGGGAACGTGTCGTTCTCTACAAATCTTGACTGCGCGTTCGTAGGTGAGCAACAATGCAGGGTAATCCCACGCGCGCACCTTCATGATCACAATGCCTCCCCCGGGAAGGTCGGCCTCGGCCTCGGCAAGAGACACGCCTCCATCTCCCGCTCCGCCAGGTTCAGATCCATAGGCCATTCCTGCCAAGGCTTGAGAAATGCTCTCCCGTGCCGTCTGGTACTTTTTGGGCACGGAAATGCCGTATCCATCGTCCCATACACTCATGCACAGGGGAACCCCCATCACGGCAGCGGCATTCATGGTTTCCCAAAACATGCCTTCCGAAGTTGAGGCGTCTCCGATGGTTCCGAAAGCCACCTCATCTCCCCCCTGACTGAAATGCTTGAGCTTGAACCCGGCCTTTTTCATGGCCTTGCCCTGCGCTCGGTAGTGCTTGCTGGCCTGAGCCAATCCCAGCAGTCGCGGCATTTGGGCCGCTGTTGGCGAGAGGTCTATGGAGCTGTTTGGCTGTTTTGTCAGGTTCAAAAACTGACCATCCGGGCCCACGGTTGGAGAACCAAAGTGGCCATTCATTTGACGGCCAGAGGTCATGGGCTCGCGCACGGAGTCTGTATCCGCATAAAGCTGCGCGAAATATTCCTGGACCGACAATAGGCCGAGGGCCATCATCAAGGTTTGATCGCGGTAGTACCCGCTTCTAAAGTCTCCAGGTTGAAACTGCCGGGCGAGCGCAAGCTGGGCGAGCTCTTTGCCATCACCAAAAATGCCAAACTTGGCCTTTCCGGTCAGCACCTCCTTTCTACCCAGCAGCGAAGTTTCGCGGCTGGTGCAGGCCAATCTGTAATCGTGAAGAGCCACCTTGCGTAGGTCTTCCCCTTTTTCGAGCGCGAGTCTTTGTCCCATGGGCGTTGATGGTGCCGCGCGAAGTTACTTCAAGGGCGATTACCCATCACCGCAAGGGCAATTACGCTTCACCGCCTTGAATGGCAGACCATAAGAGGTCTTTCAGCGCATCTACACCCTCCCCCGTTACTGCGCTGAAGTAGTGGTGCTGCAATTTCCCCATCGCTGCACTCACTTCCTCTCTCAGTTCTGCATCGAGGACATCGCATTTGGAGATGGCCAGGACCCGATCCTTTCTGAGGAGTTCAGGGTTGTACTGCTCCAACTCTGCGAGTAGGATTCGGTACGCTTTTTCAATGTCGTCGGCGTCTCCCGGCACCATAAACAACAACACCGAATTCCGTTCAATGTGTCGCAGGAAGCGCAAACCCAAGCCGCGGCCTTCATGGGCGCCTTCAATGATGCCCGGAATGTCGGCCATCACAAAACTGCGTTCACCACGGTAAGCGACCATCCCCAAATTCGGACGGAGTGTCGTAAACGGATAGTCTGCAATTTCTGGCTTGGCCGCACTCACCACACTCAACAATGTGGACTTGCCCGCATTCGGGAAGCCAACAAGGCCAACATCAGCCAACAATTTGAGCTCGAGGATCCGCCACATTTCTTGGCCATCCTCTCCCGGTTGGGCGTAGCGCGGCGTTTGATTTGTAGGAGACTTAAAATGGTCATTTCCGAGGCCACCTCGGCCACCGGGAACCATCACCCATTGCTGGTCGTTCTCGGTGATTTCCCCGACCACTTCCTGAGTATCCGCATCGCGGATCACGGTTCCAATTGGGACGTCGACGTATTCATCTTTGCCGTCAGCGCCATGCTTCCGGTTTCCAGTGCCTGGGAAACCATGACCGGCCAAAACGTGCTTGCGGTACTTGAGATGCAACAAGGTCCACACTTGTGCATTTCCACGCAAAATCACGTGTCCTCCACGGCCGCCGTCTCCTCCATCAGGCCCCCCTTTCGCAGTGGTGCGGTCACGGTGCATGTGTGTACTTCCCTTGCCTCCTTTACCCGAGCGACAACAGAGCTTCACATAATCAACAAAATTCTCGCTCGACATGACCGTTTAATGGGCTTAACCCTTTCCGTCTAACGCACGACTCAACCGATCAAAAATGTCTTCGATTGTTCCCATGCCCTCGACTCCCTGATACTTCGACTGGCCCTTGTAGTGATCGGCCACCGGCGCTGTTTCCGCGTTGTACACGTCGATTCTCTTTTGGATCACCACAGGATCCGCATCGTCCGCACGGCCACTGGTTTCGGCACGTTTGGCCAAGCGCTGCCTCAGCTCCTCTTCTTCCACCTCCAAGGCCAGCATGGCCGTAATGGCTTGGCCCTTGGCCTCCAGAAAACGATCCAATGCCTCGGCTTGGGCTTTGGTTCTTGGGAAGCCATCGAAAATGAATCCTTTGGCTTCGGGGAATCCATTGGCCGTGTCTTCCAAAATCTGAATGGTCACGTCGTCGGGGACCAATTGCCCTGAATCCAGATAGGACTTGGCCAATTTCCCCAATTCCGTTCCTCCTTTGATGTTGGCACGGAAAATGTCTCCCGTCGACAAATGGACAAAACCGAAATGGTCAACCAATAGGGCACTTTGAGTGCCTTTTCCCGCGCCCGGAGGGCCGAAGAGAACAATGTTGCGCATAGCGGACAAAGATAGAGGCCATATGTGCTCCACCTACCTTCCACTCAGGATTGGAATTCAACCTGAAAATATCTTGTTGAAACTCATTTTATCAAATTCGTAAACGTAGCAGGCTAAGTCAATCCTTTGGCTCATTTTGGAGGTCCATATACATGTTCAGAATGACCTCACGACTTCGCCTACCCAGCCTACTTCTTACCCTCTTCTTCTTCGCACAGCCACACATTCAAGCACAAAACAGCATTGGACTTGAAATTGAAGTGGTCTCCGAAGACATCGGCTTGCTCGTCGGTGCTCTCGGCATTACCGACTTGACGGGCTACAGCACAACCCGTCTGTACGTTAACAACATGGCGCCCACGGACTTTTTGTCCTCCATCTCTGGTGACGCCACGAACTCCACCCTCGTCAACACCACAACCGACTTCTATCACGCCACCCTGGGCGCAGGTACACCCAATGGCATCAACAGCTTGCTGTTTCCTGTCTATCCCGACCTGGCTTACGACAGCTGGGTCACCATCGGACTTGAAGGCGTTCCCAATGCCGCTGCAGGAGAAGCCACCGTCAGCACAGTTCAGTCCGCTACAAACCCTTGGTTGACCAACTTCGATCCCGGAGCAGGACTCGCAGGCGGAAACATCGCCATTGACGACGCCATCGGTGGCGCGTGGTACGCGCTCAACGGCGATGCCAACGGAATCGCAGGTCCCGACATGAAAGTGTTGGCCGGTCAGTTCACCACCACGGGAGAACTCAGCGGCCAGCTCTACGTCCAAATTTTCCTCGATGGAGATGGTTCGGATGAGTTCCGAGACACTTTTTACTTCGGTGCCGGCGGACCTGTTTTGGGATGCACGGATGCCACCGCTTGTAATTACAACTCAGAAGCCACCGACGATGATGACTCCTGCGAATTGCCCGCAGACGGACTGGACTGCGATGGCAACTGCCTCGCTGACGCCGACCTCGATGGCATCTGTGACGAAAACGAAATCGCAGGGTGCGACGACGACACCGCTTGCAACTACAGCGAAACCGCCACAGACAACGATGGGTCTTGTACGTATGCAGACGCCGGTCTTGACTGCGATGGCAACTGCCTCGCTGACGCCGACCTCGATGGCATCTGCGACGAAGACGAAATCGCCGGATGTACCGACACTGCCGCAAACAACTTTGATCCGCTCGCCACAGACGACGACGGAAGTTGTCTGTATGCCTGTGGTCCAGAGTGGGGAGAGCCCAACACCTACCCTGGCGTGGCCACTGTCCTGGCCTTGGTCACCATTGAAGGCGAGAACGCAAACATGATGGACGCCGTAGGTGCCTATGTCGGGGACGAACTCCGAGGCGCAGCCGACATCATCGAGTTTGAAGGCGCGACATATGTGAGCATGACCGTGTACATCTCAGGAGGAGAAGAAGACGTCACGTTTGTCCTCTTCAACCAAGATGAGTGCGCCACCTGCACCATGGACGGAGGCATCACAGCCATGTCCTTCGGAGAGTATGGCAGCTTTGAATCCCCATTGATGTTGGACGCCAACTGCAGCGCAACCAGCCTCTCTGTGGAGCTCAACGAGGGATGGAACTACGTCTCCACCAACCTGATGCCAGACGATTATGCCATTGCGAACCTGTTTGACGCGGCATTGGACGGCGCCCTACTGAAAGCATTGGGCGATGCCGACTTCGCCTTGGGCAACAGCTACACGCCTGGCATTCCCAGTGTATTCAACTCGCTCCAAAGCCACAGCGATGCCGCTGGATATGTGATCAAATTGAACAGCGCAGCCACTTGGACAAGCCAAGGCATGCCCTTGGAGGCCAGCAATACTCCTCTGGATCTGAACGAAGGTTGGAACATCATCGGTTACGTACCTCAGGTCGCCTTGTCCGTGGAAACCGCTCTCGCCTCCATCGAGGGCAATGTGGGAACGGTCATTGATGGCCAAAACGGCACCGTGTGGAATCCGGCCAATCCCAATGAGTTCAACAGTCTCCTCAACCTCGAGCCCGGACGCGCTTATTGGCTCCGGATGCTGGAGGCGAGCACTTTGCTCTACCCCAGCGCCGAAGACATTGAGACGAATGGCTTGGGCATCGACGAAGAAGAGTCCGCCAACAATGCAGCCACATCGACAACGGGGTGGACTGTTTCTCGCGGACCCTTGGCCTCTGCTGTTGCAGCCGAAGTTCGATTGGACGACCAACCGGTCTCAGGTGAAGCTTACCTCGGCGCCTTCGTCAATGAGACTTGTGTCGCAGTGCGTGCGCTCACGAGCCTCGACAACATGACCGCGGCTCAACTCGCCGTGATGCTCGAATCGTCTGCCGACGTCACCTTCAAGTTGTGGCTTAACGGCACTGTATTGACCTCTGACGATCACCTGATGCTCAATGGAGGCGAAGAGTTCGGACAAGCTGGAAACGTGCTCCCTATCCTGCGCTTTACATCGGCAACCAATGGGGTCGCCAATGTCGCCGTCGTGACCGACCTCACACTCTCTCCCGTTCCGGCTTCGACCGAAGCATGGCTGGACTTGAACGTCAATCAAGTCGGACAATTCAACATTCAGGTTTTGGATGTTCGAGGAGCACAAGTGGCGGTCTTGCACGATGGTGAATTGACAACTGGCCAACACCGCATCGGCATCCATGTCGGCACTTGGGCCGCAGGAACCTATTTCGTGAAAGGCGTGAGCCCTGCGGGCGCCTTCCGAAGCCCCTTCATTGTCGAGTAAGAATCACGAACCAAACCAAAAGAAAGCCCGCCACGTGCGGGCTTTTTTTTTGAGCTTTCCGTTTGTGCTTAAAAGACAACAAAGTCAGCAGTAAGCTAAGTCCCCCCAGCCCCCTGTCTTTGAATCAGGCAAGAGTGCGCATGGAGATAGGAAAGCGTTACTGGGCTCCAGTTAAGGACATACGTTCCCGAAGACGGAGAGCAAGGCCAAGACATCAGAGACGCCGATTGCACCATCGCCATCGATGTCTTCCTCACAGACTGTAAGACCCACACACAAACCAAGGGACGCATCCCAGAATGTATTTGGGCCACAAAATTGAGTGCCGTCCAACGGAACACCGGGGCAGTCACATGCACCGCACTCACCAAAACAAGCCACGGGCAACTCCGTTGTTAAGGCCACAGGAATCGCCGTGCGATTGAACCCGCCAAAGCCATCCGACAAGCCACAGGATTCCGGCACATTTTCGGCCATCTCCCAATCCGACATCAACAAGAACTTATAGGTGAACTCCGCATCGCCCACCACCGTGGTCTCCAATGTCCAGAGCCCCGCACTGGTCTCATTCATCGGCGTGGCGGCGGCATCCCAACCCTGAAAACTACCGGCCACATTGACCATGGTCGGCGTTGGTTCTACACAGGACACATCCACTTCGAACACCACGGAATAGGCGCACGTCCCATTGTCGAGCGTAGCCCCCGAGTCAAAATTGACCGCATCCTCGTCGGTACATCCAGGAAAATCCAAGTTTGCCGTGCATGCCGCACACGCTCCGAAGCAATGAGGCCCGAAGACATCCGGTCCTGCCACAACAATTTGCCGATTGTAACCCCCAAAACCGTCCCCATTTCCGCAGCCTTCAGGCACACTTTCCCCGGACGACCAATTTGTGCCATTGACAAATTTGTAATCCACAACTGTGCCCGCATTGGCCTCAAAAGACACCGTCCAAATCCCTTCGCCTTGATCCACCATGGACGTACTCCCAGGGGACCAACCTTGAAACGAGCCTGCTACGTGCAAGCCAGCGGGAGACAGCACCCCCGATTCCATCAGATCGTAAGCATCAACAGCCAACGTAACGGTGTATGCACAGACCCCTTCCTCGCCAAAATTGACAGCTTCTGAATCCAGACAATTGCTGCTGAGCAAGAGTGCGTCCTCGGGAGACACGGGGGTCACTGGCGTGTCCAGCCACAAATGCCATTGGCCAGGCGCAAAAAAGTACCCCGCCCCCAAGTCCGAGACCTCAAGGGTGTCCCCGGAAAGGGCGTCGAACCAAAGTCCTGTATGGGAAAAGCCAGGGCTCATTGAGAATCCGGTGACGTCAAAATTTCCGCACAACACTGCATTTTGATCCGGCGAATACAAGTGGAGGCGCTTGCCCATTCCACCAAAATCAATGTTGTAGTCATACGTGGAAAAGACAGGAGCATCCCGTTTCAATTCACACAACGCCTTAACGGAACGGGCCAAGTGCTGTCGCTCCGGAACCAAAGCCAAGTCCGACCATGGATCTGGTTTCTCATTCAGTTTACACCCCTCCTCATAGGATCCGTTTCCACAATCGTAAATCGAAACATCATAACCAAACTCGCCCCATTGGTACATCATTTTGGGGCCGGGCAAAGCCAACAAAAAGGCATGCATCATGGCCAAACGGTTCAAGCCCTCGTCCAACGACTTGACGTCATAGTCCACGGCGGACTGTCCGTACAAGAACAAATCATGAGCCACACGCTGCTCGTCGTGGCTTTCGGCATACGCCACCAAATTGGGCCAATCCCAACCGCGAGCTTGCCAAGAGGCCCAAGAAAAATCTCCCCCATACCCCAACGCAGCCTGGGTGAATTCGGTGGTCGACTTGCCCCAAAGCAAAAAGCCGCCATTGGCCAACGCCGTTTCTTCGGAATTGTCTCCCAAATGCTCCAAGATCATGTACGTACCCGGGTAATCAGACCAAATGTGGTTCGCGTAGTCAAAAAGGATGTCGACCCGCTGCTGATCGTAAGCGCTCCACGCTCCAATGTCTCCCAAAGTATTGCTCTGGGTTAAGCCTTTGGACAAGTCCACCCGAAAACCATCCATGTGAAACTCAGCGAGCCAATGGTCGAAAACACGCTTCCAGAATTCCTTTGTCCATGGGTCACCATGGTCAAAATCAGATCCCAGTCCATAGGGATGAATCTGATCTTCATTGAACCAAGGATTGCCCGCCGAAATCCCACCATCTTCATCTTGGTACATGCGCACCAAAGGGTCCAGGCCAAAACTGTGGTTCGGAACGATATCCAGAATCACAGCAATGCCGTTTGCATGTGCCTTGTCCACCAAACGCTTCAAAGCATCCTCGGTACCATAAGCTTTGTCCACGGCAAAACGTGGCCCGGGATTGTAACCCCAGCTCAAGTTCCCGTCGAACTCGCTCACCGGCATCAATTCAATCGCAGTAATGCCCAGCCACGCCAAGTGATCCATTCGCTGACTCACCGCATCAAAGGTTTGCGCATCATCCCAGTCCCGCACCAGCAACTCGTAAATCACCAACCTGTCTTGCGCAGGCCGTTGAAAGTCCGCATCCCCCCACTGAAATTCAGGGGCCTCCGTGCGGAGTGCACCGACTGGCCAAGAAGCAACCTCGCTGGGATATCTCGGGCGCGCGGGAAATGTGGACGCCTGAATATAACCGTCGTTCCAAGGGTCCAAAATCAAGGGGGCAAATGGATCGGCGACCTCCAACGTGTCGTCAATCAAATAATGAAAACGCTGCCACTCTCCTGGCGCAATGCCATCTACCTCCAACCACCAAGTGTTTCCATCTTCGGACCTGTTCATGAGAGCGGCATCCCCAATGAACCACTCATTGAAATCTCCTCGAAGGTGGACATGGTCTTTTGATGGGGCCCTGAGCTGAAAATGAACCCGGTCGGGAGCCAAAATCTCCACCCCATCACGTCGGCCCTCGGGCGGGTCCTGGATGAGCCCTTGACCGTCAAAAGTCAAGGGGAAACAAGCCAACAAAACACCAGTAAATGCTCCTAAAAAACCCGTTTCAAACCGGCGGTAAAAAAAAGTGAGGGTAGAGGCCTCCATAAGCGTAAGATACGACCCCTATTTTCGCACCTCCAATACGTTCAAATGAAATACGACATCTTGGTGCTGGGCAGTGGTCCCGGCGGATACGTGACCGCCATTCGCGCTTCCCAACTGGGGAAAAAAGTTGCGGTCGTCGAGCGCGAAGCACTCGGCGGCATTTGCCTGAACTGGGGGTGCATTCCCACCAAGGCCCTCTTGAAGAGCGCCAACGTTTTTGAATACATCGAACACGCCGAAGACTACGGCATCAAAGTGGCCCAACCGAAGGTGGACTTTGGAGGAATGGTCAAACGGTCCCGTGGCGTTGCAGACGGAATGTCGAAAGGCGTTCAGTTCTTGATGAAGAAAAACAAAATCGACGTCATCATGGGCGATGGCAAGTTGATGCCTGGCCGAAAGGTCGAAGTCACCAATGCAGACGGTGCGAAACAGGTGGTCGAAGCCGACCACGTGATTGTCGCCACCGGCGCCCGCAGCCGAAAATTGCCCAACCTGCCCCAAGACGGGAAAAAAGTCATTGGCTATCGTGAAGCCATGACCATGGAAAAGCAACCGAAGAAGCTCGTCGTGGTGGGTTCCGGTGCCATCGGTGTCGAATTTGCCTACTTCTACAATGCCATCGGCACAGATGTGACCATTGTTGAGTACATGCCCAACATCGTACCAGTCGAGGACACTGACGTGTCCAAGCAACTGGCGCGCAGCTTCAAGAAAGCGGGCATTAAAATCATGACATCGAGCGAGGTGACGCAAGTCGACACCTCCGGCAGTGGAGTGAAGGTTCACGTAAAAACCAAAAAGGGCGAAGAGGTCCTCGAGGCCGATGTCGTTTTGAGTGCCGTCGGCGTTGTCGCCAATATCGAGAACATCGGTCTCGAAGAAGTGGGCATTGCAACAGACCGAGGCAAAGTGATTGTCGACGACTTCTATAAGACCAACATCCCTGGCTATTACGCCATCGGAGATTGTGTCCCCGGCCCCTCTCTCGCGCACGTTGCAAGTGCGGAGGGAATTCTGTGTGTCGAAAAGATTGCAGGCCACAACGTGGAGCCCATCGATTACGGCAACATCCCCGGTTGCACCTACTGTTTCCCTGAGGTGGCCAGCGTGGGCAAAACAGAACAAGCCTGCAAGGACGAAGGGATCGACATTAAAATCGGCTCCTTCCCGTTCAGCGCTTCTGGAAAAGCCAGCGCTGCAGGCCACAAGGATGGTTTTGTGAAGCTGATTTTTGACGCGAAGTATGGTGAATTGCTTGGTGGACACATGATTGGCGCCAACGTTACAGAGATGATCGCCGAAATCGTCGCCATGCGAAAATTGGAGACCACCGGACACGAAATCATCAAAACCATTCACCCTCACCCCACACTCAGTGAAGCGGTTATGGAAGCTGCAGCTGCGGCTTACGACGAGGTAATCCACCTCTGAATAAGCCCATTTTCAAGAACAAAGAAGGCGCCTGAGGGCGCCTTTTTTGTTGTGAATCGCATAAAAGTCAATTGACTTTCAATCGAACCGGTTCTAACCGGATGGGTTCAGCTTGTTCTGGATGAGACGCTCTTTTCGACACGCCTTCATTCTTTCGGTTCCTCTTTCTTGCTCGGCGGTCCGCAGACTCAACCAATCGGTCGATGTGAACCAAATAACGGACGGCACTGCCCAACATCATCAAAGCCACAAGCAAGACCACCACTCCAAGTGCACATTCCACAAGCCATAACGCTTCCTGCAATTCGGATAGACGTCGATAAACGCCATCTGCAACCACCCCCATACCCCAGGCAAAAAGCACCAGTCCTGCAGCACCGTGTCGGACGTATTTCTTTTTGGCAAGCTCGAGGGTCATCTCTTCTGGTCTAGACAGCCCTGAAGGTGCACCACAAAACCTCCTTTATTTATCGCGCTGCCGCCTCTATGCAATGGCAAAAGGGTGAATTATGGCAGCCATCGCCTGTGCGGACGGGATTCCCCCTCCAACCAAACCGCGAAGAAACCACCTCCAACTGACTGAAAATCACCCAGCTCACTTACTCCCCCGTCGACCTTTCTGCCCAATGCATCTCGACGTTCCCAGGTACATGCCTGTCCCACATTGTGTTCATAACCCCTTCTTCTCGACCGAATTGACCATTGCAGTGCCGTTGTTTCTTCGACCTGAAATGCGCTCACGACTCCGTTCAATTCCGGAATGGAAATCGCATAAACATCCTCCATAAAGTCATTGGATGCTACACCCTCGGAAAACACCTGAACGTTCAACTGCCCCGAGATCACCCCGTCGGTTGTGAATTGTCCGACCAGCACCTTCAAGTCCTCTCCAGCCGTCCCATTGGAACTACCTAGAGTGACAAACCATGCTCCATCCACATCCATTACCAAGTCGTTGCCCGACTCAAAATCACCAACCCAGACGCCCGTCTCTGGCGGGAAAACCCCCACTGGAATTTCGCCCGCCGCGCCGTTTGGCGCCACATCGATGCCGATGGTTACCCAGCTGTCGTATTGCAACGACGGCAAAATGTCAAACAACAAAGGATTGTTGTTGTTGGGCGTAGCCCATCCATCCTGATCCTGATAAAATGAAGTTGTCGTCTCTATCCGGCCTTCCATGTCGTCCCAGCCCGATATCGAAGTCAAGTAATCCGTTGGATTGACCAACTTTAAATACAACCTGGCCGTGGTCATCCCGGGAATGCCATCCACTGAGACCACCTCCCATTCAAAAGAGTACGGCGCAGCGGATTGCTGCGCTTGAGCAGTCTGTACTGCCAAAAAGAGAAGTAAAGAAATCCAACCTTTCATTCAATGAAGGTGCGGCTGATTGTATTTGACTCGCTGCACCATGGGGATAAAGCGTTCAGCTTTCATGGCGCACCTTCCAAAAGAACAGCGCCATCCATGCGCACTTCTTCGAAGAGGTCGTCATATCCTGTTACCCGACCCTTCAACCGAATCAATTCTCCCACATCGGGGGTACGGTGCTGTCGCGTGGTATCCCATGCTGCAATGACCCCACCTTCAAAGACAAGCTGTCGATCGTTGTTTTCGGCAACCACCCCAAACAGCTCTACCACTGCATTTAAATGGGCATTGGCGCCCTCATCGGCGCTGGCCATCACGATTTGAAGTTCTGCCGGTACCATTTTGAATTGCGCGGCTTCTTCGCCCACATCGCGATGTGGCTGCTCCAAAAGCGACCAAACCATCGCCGCCCCCAACAACGCTGCACCCAACCCGAGTACCATTGCTCTTCTTGCCTTGACCCTGTCCATGCTTCGAATCTAATCCAAATACAGACGGCCCGGTGCGCGTTCGCACCGGGCCGTCAAACCAAAACCTGTCTTGTCATGCGCTGTGCGCACTTCCAATGTTCATCATCTAAACTGCACGAAGTCGGCTACGTCCCAAATGACGTACATCAACTCCCAAAATGACTTTTGTCATGCAAGGCCCTCAAAGGCCGAGTCCCACAGTCAAGCCAAAGCGCCAGCCCGGACCGCTGTTGCTGTTCAGGTAAGTGCTCCATCTGGAGCTGTCAAAGACACGGGGCTCCAAACTGTCTTCGGCAAGCTCCTGCTGTCCGTTGGTCAAGGGCACATCGGCCTGCCACTTCCGCGAGTAACTGCGGAACATAGGGCCTGTGTAGATCTCGATGCTGATGCCATTGTCGCTAAACCATTGATAGCCGACCATAACCCCTCCGCCCCAATGGAATTGACTAAACGTGCCGTCCAATTCGCTCTGGTATTGGTCCGCGGGTAAACCACCATCCGGATTGTCCAAGTCTTCGTCAATTTTCAAAGACCAGTTTTCGAAGCGTCCTTGAATGGCCACAAATACCCCCTCAGGCATGCCACCATATACCCAAGCATAGCGCCGGATTTCTGGGGAGCATCGCCAGCCTCCGTGTTCCACCTCCACATTGGTTCGGGTGTTCAATCCCGTCATTCCATCGTAGTAATACCCGGAATAATCTTCTGCTGCACCAATGCCCGCAAAGGCCAGCTGAATCGAAGTGGATTCATTGATCACATGCTCAAAGCCCAATTCATAACGGGCAAAATACCAGTCACTCAAGTTGAGTTTGAGCAAGTTTCGCGCGTCAATGTTGTCGTCTTGAGCCACCACTGAAGGCGGCCAAGAAGCGGCCATAACCAGAAACAAAAGGAAAAAAGGCTTTATGGACATGCTGCGTATGAATATGTGATGCCCAATATGCGCCAAGTTTGGTCTTCTCGAACCAATTGAAAGGCATCATGGCCACAATGACTCAACGAGTCCCCCACGTAAAACTCATATGGGGCCCAAACTTCCGCGAATTCACCCGAGTACTGAACCACCGCATCGTGGATTCGTTCGATGTATGGCAGACCTGGCTGTCCCACAGCAGACATAAAATCCCGACGTTCAGTTCGCTTTGTCTTCGCCATTCCTTGGGTCAAATCCACGGACACAAACAAAGCCTCCGGATGCAGCGTGAATCCAATTCTCGTGCTGTCTCTGGCCTCCATCCCTTGGAATAGGTCATGAATCACGGAGAGAATGGCCGCTTCTGTATCGTTGGTCTGCGGCAACACTTCCACCACCTCGGACTCCACCGATTGACACCCTCCAAAAACCAAAAGGGCAGTCAACAAAATCAAAAGGTCTCGGCTCATTTGGCCATCATAACACGGGAGGTCCAAACCTCGCCCGTCCTTGAGATGCAACGCACCACAACCATTCCAGTGTGACCCAGCGCCAAAGTCCTCTGGCCCGGAGTCAGGTCTCCATCAAACAACACACGGCCATCCAAAGTAAAGACGGCACAGCGCATGGCCGATTGGCCAACCACATTCAACTGCCCCTCCCCTGGACTCCATGCACGCGCCAAACCGGATTCCATTTCGCCAATGCCGCTGCTCAAACCTTCCTGAAAGTCTACCTGAACCCCCTCGAACTCGTCGCCAGAAGAAACCCCATTGCCATTGGCAGCAATCGCTGCCACATAGACACTCACCGGACCGCTCCCTGCAGGTGGTGCTGTCCATTCAATCATAAAGAAGCCATCAGCACAAAGGTCATTTTGTTCGAAAATATGCCGCCCATTCACCTCGTCGAGATAGATGCAGTCTCCGGCAGATTGATCCGTGAACGTTCCTGCATTTGAACCGTCTGCGAGAACGGCGGTTCCGTGAACGCCAAAGCCCGCAGGATTGCCCGAACCCGAAACAGTAACCCAAATGGTGTGCGTCTCACCCGGCGTATACTCGGGCACACCAACCATGTCTAAGATGGCCAACTGAACCTCAACACTCGGATTGTAATTGCCCCCGGCGTGACATTGCTGGCAAGTGGTTTCACTCCCCGGTGCGCCCGTGCGGTCTTTGTTCTGCTGGTGCGCAACACCGCTGCTGTTCGACATCAAAGCCGCCGACATCAGAACAAGGGCAAACAGCGCAACGAGGGTAGAAATTCTCTTCATGGAATTAAAATTAAGGAGCAATAAAAATGAACATCGGCAACGAACCAAAATGCCAAAATCAATGAAGCATTTCTTGTCTCAGGACAAGAGGTTCGCTCACATCGTCAAAAAGCAGATGCTCAAGGCCATCAATGAAACAGGCGAGCCGCCCAATGGTTGCACAAAAAACTCGCGAAATGACAAACGTCAGCGCCAGCGCTGCTAAAAGTCATTGGATAGGCCGCCACATTTTGAGTGCTTGTAAGACGCTTCTCCGATTCACTTTAAAACCGCTGCCATGACCTCTGTCAATCCCACCCTCTCCAACCAACTTGACCGCAGTTGGGCCGACCGCCTTGTCCCGCAACTCAACCGGTTAATGGCCGATTTTGAAATGTTGCGATTCAACACAAGAAGCGCCATCTGGAATGGCTGGGGAGAACAGTATCCCGCCATGCTCGAAATGCTACCCGAGTACATGACACACGCGGAAAATGCCGTTGAGATCATCGGAAAAAGGGTGCGTTGTTTAGAAGGCCAACCCGTCTCCACAATGGCGCAAGCCATCGAATTGGCCACGATCAAGTCCAGCGATGGCGCTTTACATCACCGCGCTTGTGCTCGGGTCTTACGGGAGTCACTCTCCCACCTGCTCGCCATGGAAAGGGAACTAATTGCCGCCGCACAGCACGCAGGCGATGAAGTCACCGCCATGCGGATCAGCGAGCTGATGCAATTCCAAGAAGAAGCACTTTGGAAGCTCCGCACCTCTCTCAGACGCACAGCTTTTGAAGACAAATACTTGAGCCGCGAGTCGGCCTGACAACGGTCGTGTCTTAACGCTGAATCATCAGGTGACTGGCATGCTCTACTCCTTCTGGAAGCTCCAGAACGAAGTAATGAGACCCATCTGAAGCACCATCTCCGTCCCAATCATTCTGGTAGCCTTCGGCGGAATACACAACCGCCCCATTGCGGTTGTACACCGTCAAACGGTTGTCGGGATAGAGCTCAATGTATTTGAAAATGAGCCGGTCGTTCTTGCCATCTCCATTGGGCGTGAAAATGTTGACGAGTTCCACCGAACAGGCCAAGATGTCCAAAACATGCGTGTCTGAATCTCCGCACAACCCCTCCAGTACGTGCGTCACAGTTACCACACCCACTCCTGCTGCTTCTAAATTCAAGAGCCCAGTCTCGGCATTCACACACGCGTTGCCAGAGGCGCTGTTTGCGCTCCAAACCCCGTCTGCCCAAATGGAGCCCAATTGCCATTCTTCGACACCGATACACAACTCATCGTTGGGCACATCCACCAAAATGGTGGCGTCGCGTTGCGGAACCACCGTCACTTGAATCGCGTCCACATCGGTGCAGACATCGGTAATGGTGTACGACACCTCATAATTGCCGGGGCCGATTCCTGGGTCAAAGCTGCCCGCGGGTGAGAGGCATCCTGCACAACTTGCGGCCCAGGTTCCTCCGTTGTCTGCTGCAGAAAAGACCAGCGTGGCCGCCGACTCGCACAAATCCGGAATGTCGTCAATTGTAGCATCCACAGCTGGAGCGACTTCTAGGTCAACACTTCCAGCCAGGCTGCATCCCAAGGCGTCGTCGTAAGCAATGGTCACGGTGTGAGACCCGACACCGGCGTCCCCTGGATCAAAAAATCCACTCCCATTAATGCAGTTCCCACAATCAGAAGACCAAACCAAATTTGGTACGTTCGACCAAACCGCCTCAGCAGAAAGGTCCAAGTCGACATTCAAACTGCTGCCTGAGCTGTTCACACAAAACGGATCTTCGTCTTGCAACGTCACCACCAAAATGGGCAGGATCTCCGTCGCAAACGACGCTGAATTCGTACAACTGCCATTTTCGACAGTGTAAGTCAACACGGTCGCTCCCAGCTCCGCCAAGTTGGGGGCAAACGTAGCATTGGTCAAGCCAGAGCCCGTGGAACTCCATTCTCCTCCGGCGACATCCGCGGTCAAGTCCAAAGCCGCTCCGTTTTCACAGAAAGCCACCGGAACGTTTGCCGAACCAATGGGTTGATCGGCATCCACGGTCACCATGGCTGAACTCTCAACGCCACAGCCCGCGCCCGGAAGAAAACTGACTTCATACAAACCAGCAGCAGGTGGGGTAAAACTGCCCGACGTCAACATGCACCCACCGCAGTCTGCCGACCAAGTGCCCGCCAAACCATCACCATCCAATTGAATGGCGCCAATGGACTCACAGTACGCGACGTCTTCCAATTCTGCAGAAATGGCTTCGCCAATGTTCAATTCAACCGTACCTACTGCCGTGCAAACCGAGCCAAAAGTGTATTCAGCGAGGAACTCTCCCGTTCCCGAGGCTGGGTCAAACACACCATCCGGTGTCACGCACCCCCCACAATCCGCCGTCCAAACTCCACCCGCTGGTGTTCCCAGCAGAGTCACAGGCTCGGAAAAGGGACACAGTGCACCCACATTGCCGGTATTGACATTTGGCGTCAGCCCGGACTGTATTTCTTGAACCTCCGTGACTTCACCGCAATCCCCCATCACCGTGTACGTGACTTCGAGCGTACCTGGCGCAACTTGAGCCGGATCAATCTGACCTTCCACTTGAAGACACCCCACGCAGTTGGCCTCCCATGTTCCACCTGCCGTTTCGGCTTGCAAAGTGACCACGTCATCCTCACTGCACAGCACGTCCAACGCGTTTCCATCGGCATCCAAGAGCGCAAAATCCGCAGTTTGCGATTCGATGCTGAATTCAATGAGCACCGTATCCATCGCCATGAATTGAGCCGTATCCGGCTCTTCCGGCTCCACGTTACACAGGTAGTAAAGGGTCACAGTGCCGTCGAAATTAACGCCACCCCCTGAGCCTGTCCACCCGTTCTGAATGGTCAATTCCCAAGCCCCATCCCCCTCCAAAAGACCTGCAGACGTTGGAAAGCAAGCCTCGTAGAACCCCCCCTGTGTGGTGTTCCAATTGAATGGCCATTCTCCGAGGTTGGTCCCGTTCAGATTGAAGTTGAATCCTTCGATAAAACCGCAAGTACCCGAAGGGTCGCAAATCTGAAGTCCCATGTCGCCAGGCCAACTGCCTCCAGCTGGGCTCCAGTTGTTGGTGACCGAGAAGCCCAAGAGCTCCCCATCGAAGTCAAAAAAGGAAGAGCCTGTTTGAATGGCCCCCAAATTGTAATTGTACACGACCGGAAACTCACAGGCATCATCCGGAATGGCATCGCAGCTTCCGGCAACCGGCGGAGGAGGTAAAATCTCAGGGAAATTGGCCCCAATTACCACTTCTGTAGCGCCGTCGATGCACACCGAAACACTGTCCCCTTGCCCGATGATCTCATCTCCAATCAAGTAAACCAAAGACGTTTGTGTCTCGCCAGTTGGGGCGTACCGATATGCAACGTTGTTAATGTCAAACTCTCCCGTATTGTATTCCTCAGGACCATAGGAATTGCCAACGCCGGCCTGAATCCCCACCACAGCCGTAATGGACAAACAAGAGGAGAACTGCCCAATGTGCATCTCCACCACATTTGAGGTTTCGTGCAAGACCACTTGCGTCACCAACTCGTTTTCACCACATCCTGTTTGAGGCAAGTTTTCCCAACTCACCACGAACCTTCGGCAAGGTGCCTCCCCCAAGGTGGCCGTCCGCACTTCCCCCCCGCTGTTGCTGATGTATGCATACGGCGCCATCACAGAGTTTGCTGGCAACGTTCCAGAGCCGAGAGGCTGGTTTGGGTAATTGAACGTCCCCGTGAGTCCTGTACTGAACGTGAGGAATCCTTTGCGGTTCACCTTCAAGGAAAAGAAATCGTTGTCAAAAAAACTAAAGCCAAAAGGCAAGTCAAGATTGCTCGAAAATCCATTGGTGAACCCGGTCAATTCTTCGCCACTGCCCAAATCCAATGGGGGGGCATAACCGATGGATTCTACAACGTAATCGGTGGTTTCTGCGGACCGCTCAAAATCGGGCACCACCCAGACGCAAGAGTCCTGACAACCCGCTGTTAACCCCTCAGGTCCATTGAGAAATCCACAATCTTCCTGACCTTGAACCAACGATGGAAAGACGGCGCTAAGAAGCAAGACCACCAGCGCGGAAAAGACAGGCACAACACGAGATGACAAGAATGGCATGCCGAAAATTAGGCCAAAGACCCTAAAGCACCACCAATGGCGTCAATTCGCGCAAGTTTCGCCAAACATCGACAGCAAATCAAGGATGTCATTCACTCCAACAACCCCGTCGGCGTTGACATCCGCTTGTAACTCAGTGCCGCTCTCTCCAAAATCAGCCAAGGCCATCAGGAGGTCAGTGGCCCCCACTACACCATCGGTATCCAAGTCCAGCTGGCAAGTCCATGCCATCCAAGGTGAGACGCCAAATTGACGTCCTGCCCTCTCCAAGGCCATTTCCGCAAGCTCTTTGCCCAATTGACGCCCAGGAAAATCATCCGCAGGAGGGTGTATCCCTCCCCAAATTCGCGACAAACTGCATTGGTCGGAGGCGTCTCGGTACGTGGCCCACTGCAACTCCATCGACTGAGATGGACCGTCCTCAAAGACGAGAAATTGATTCTGAGACAAGGCAAATACGCCCATGCCGCCAGGGAAGAATGGGTCTCCCGTGATCGCCGTCAATACTTCTGCTGCTGCTCGAGAGAACGTGCTGTGACCACTCACGTAGCCGGCAAACGGTGGCGTCACAAAACTCGGCCGTTGGTAAGGCCACCACTCTTCACACAAAATCCACCCCACTCCCGCTTCGTCCCAAACGGGATTGATGATGGCATCCGGCCCTCTCCACGCTTTGATTTTGATCTCGCCCACATGGCCTCCCGCGGCCAATGGATCACCGGCTTCGATGACTTCAATCCGACCGGGCAACAGGGGCAAACCACCAGGATGATAGCTGGCCAAAGTGGAATCCGTCCGCTGTCCCAATTCAGCCATGTAACGCAAGGCCGACACAGGCCGGATGTAATCGTAGTATCCTTTGTGCCCCCAAGCTGCAATGGCCGCATCGTGCATCGCACCGCCCAAAGTCAAGTATGCGCGAACCGTATAGCGAAGGGGATCTAATGCCTCTCCAGCCCCTTCCCATCGGGTTGTAAAATCCGGGTGATCCATGGCGCCATTCAACAGAACAAACCAGTGTCCGGGTGGGGTTTCGCTTTCTGGTCCATCGGCCCAAAATTCAGCCAGTACACGCGTGTAATCGCCCCGTAGAACTTGGTTTTCGACGTAAGGCTGGCCTGTCGCTGGATTGAGTGCGTGGCCATTCGAAAAGTCTCCTCCTTCTGTCCAATTGTAAAACGAATCCGCCGTGGCGAAAGAGGCTGGGCCCGTGGCGTCCAAATTGCCCAAATTGCCCGGATCGATGCTCACCATTACGCCGTCTGCTGGGTCGAGGTGCTCACTCCAAAGGCCAACCATCGCAAAGCCCCAAGCATACTCATCGGCTATGTTGTTCACTTCTTCACCTTCGCCATAGAGAGGAGGAGCTCCGCAGTCCAAGTAAACCGGCCATTCTTGCCCTCCTCGCAGCTTGACTTCTTTCACGGAGTCAGCGAGCGCAAAAGGCTGGACTCCGCCCCACTCAGCGCCAAGGAAATCAGGCGTTTCACTCAAAACATTTCCCGATTGATCGACAAACACTGGAATGGATAACGGCTGCCACGAGTTGGGATCTGTGAGGCCACTGTTGCCCGATGCGGACAGCTCTAGATCCGCATTGGATGCGGCGTAGTACAAGTTGGCATATCCACCAGACTCATTGGCGCCGTCCTGCAAACCAAAAGCAATCAACTGCTCCCCTATGTAGTTCCCCAATTCTGCCGCGCCTAGGCTATAATCCGTGCTTGTGTTGTTGGCATTGTAGCCCAATTCCGCCATCAACAGGTCTAACTCATCCTCGGTTTCGTTTGCACTTGGACTTGAGGCAAAACGATGGGAGAGCAATCGATATGCCGCATAACTCATGGCCATCTCTTGGGCCTCACGAATGCCCTGCGCGTCACCTGGAATCGTGAGTAAAGAAGGGTCTAAATCACATTCAAAACCTTGCCAGGTGCGCCCCAAAAAGATGGTTGTATCTAAATCGTCGTACGCTGCAAAGGCGTCAAAGCAGGCGACCGAGCAATGAAACAGGTTTCGGGCATGTACGGTTGGGCGTGCAAAGTCGCCCCGAATGGCCTCCAACAAAACGTCGTTCCATTGGCGTGCAACCGTGCTCTCCACGGCGGACTGTCTGGCCACAATGCTGCTGCTGTAAACGGTGGGCTCTGCGTGTTGGGCCACCGCCATCACCGACGGCATCATGGCCATCAGGATTACATATAATTTCCTCAAGGAGAACATTCAATCTGAAGATAAACACCCCCAAACGCTTTCAACCCCGTCGGCGGCGAGAATGCGCGCTTGACTTTGTCTGCGGGAAGGTTTTCAGAAGAATTACCTCAATCCTCTTCCCCGAGTTCATCCAAAACCTTCTGCACTTCATTTTCAGTGCTTCGAAGCCGCTCTCCGCAGTATGAAATCAGCTGGGCCGCACGCTTCACCTTTTCGGCCAATGCATCTACTCCAATCTCGTCCTGTTGCAAGGCCGAGAGGATTCCTTTCAGCTCCTCAAATGCAGCCGTATAATCTTTTGGCGTTTCCATGGCTCAATTCATGCTGGTTTTTCGTCTCCCTTCGATTCAACCGAGAGCACTTGTGAAGTGAAAGTACCGGATTTCAGCTCGGTTTCTACGATTCGTCCAACCTCGAGGTTTTCCACACTCAGTATGGCCTTGCCTTGGTCCCGCGTAATGGAAAACCCGCGATTCAACGTGGCTCCAGGCCCGAGCAAGGCCAGTGTGCTTTTCATGTGGCCAATCCGCTCCTCCTGCTGGGTCAACTGCCGGCTGGCCTCTCGTTGAATGCCCAGTTCCAACTCCCCCAAGCGCTGCCTCCAACCCACGGGGTGCTGCGCGGCACCAACCTCCAATGCCGTTTTGAATGACACCAGTTTTGATTTGCGATCGGATATGGCGACCCGCGTTCTTCTGACCACACCATTCGCGCCATTGTAAAGCTCACTGCGCTGGCGCCTGACAAAAGACAATGGTCGCTCGGTCAGCAACGCGCGATAACCCTGAATGCTACCCGACTGCTCCGACAATTGCGCCCTGCACTCTGCCGCCACGGCACGCCCTTCTCTGCCCACTGCAGACTCAAATTCAGTCATGCAATCCAGTAAAAAATCAGCCACAGCTGTTGGGGTCTTGCACGAGGTGTGGGCCACCACATCGGCCAGAGACTGGTCCGTTTCGTGGCCTATCCCCGTGATCACCGGCACTTCCATCGCCGCGATTGTGCGACACAAAGACAAGTCATTGAACACGTCCAAATCCAATTTCGCCCCTCCCCCTCTTAGCAAAATGACGGCATCGACCGGAGTTCTCATGGCCACCCTGCCTGCACGGTGAAGGGCGGCAACAATCGACGGAACCGCCGACATGCCCTGCACCGATGCGTCAATGCGCCCTAAATCTACCTGGTATCCCCAGGCATTTCCTTGGAGGTGGGCCAAAAAGTCCGTGTGTCCCGCCGTCCCACTAGATCCAATCAAAATCACACGCTGTGGAACGTCGGGCAGCATCCGTTGGGCATTCCTTCCAATGGCACCTTCTTTGGTCAGCGCCGCCAAGGTTTCCTTCCTTCTCCGCTCCATTTCTCCGAGGAGCGCATCGAGGTCTATTTGCTGGATGTTCAGGGAAAAGCCGTAGACCGCATGGAAGGCCATGTACGCCCCAAAGACAATTTCTCGTCCAGGCTGCAGGACTTCCTTGAATTCCTGCCCCAATGCCGCGCGAATCTCCGCAAGGCGGCTCCCCCAAATGGTCCCCCGCACTTGTGCCAATCTTGACCCATCGCGCTCTTCAACAAGGTCCAAGTAGGCGTGCTTGCCAGAAAAACTGCACTGACTGATCTCTGCACGTATCCAAAACAATCGCCCCCCGGCACGCTCATCGAGCATCTTGCCCACAGAACGTGTAATTCCACTGAGCGGAAACACTTTACGCTCGTTGCCCGAAGCGCCATTTGAAGACAATTGAGAAGGACTTGTCATGAGAGGAAAAGTACCCATAAAAAACCGGGAGGTGAACGCCGTTGCGAACACCTCCCTAGGATAGAAACCAAAACCATGCTTGCCGATGCTAGGGACCTGTGGGGAAGGCTTTTGCTTCCGCTGTCCCTGTCAGACATAACGAAGATGAGACCACATGAATGCACGAAAAGAAGCATCCGTCATGACCGAACATGACCTTCGTCATCTGCTCGAAAAGCAGAAGGCCGTCCCCAAGGGGACGGCCTTCCAATGAACAGGTTTTGGCGAAGCCGATTACTCGCTAACGAGCAGCTTCTTGACAAGGACATAGTCATTGCTTGACATGCGGATTTGGTACATGCCGCTGGCCATGCTGCTGGCGTCAATGTCGAGCATGTATTGAACATCCTCACTGGCATTGCCGTCGAACAACTCCGCAACGTACCCACCGGACATCGTGTACATGTCAATGCGCAAGCGCATGCTGTTGGACACGATGAATCCGAGTGTAGAGATGTCGCTTGTTGGGTTTGGCTGCAATCCAGTGATGCGGATTGGATCCTTCAAACTGGTTGTTCCTGCAGTGATGTCCACTGGAGAGTGGCCACCGCTAACCGTGCTGTTGGCACTGTTTCCAAACTCACCCAATCCGAGATCGGTGTAGCTAAATCCGTTGCTGTTGTTGCAATCGTCCACAACGGTGTAGTCGTAGTCGATCTGCCATCCGAGGCAGCAGTCAAGGTCCATAAAGATGTCTCCACTTGAAGCCATTGAACCTTGGCTTGCACCGTCCAAGACATATTCACCAGACCAGAAGAACCAAGCGCTCGCACCATAGTTCTCGTTCTTGTTGTTGGCACCCTCACCCACTTGCATGCCGTAGTAGGCATTCAATGGTTGGTGAGCCAATGAGAACTCAGATCCAGCATAGCGACCGGTACCACTCATGGTACCACCGTCCATGATGTAGTAGATCCACTCTGTCCAGATTTCGATGCCTGGGAAGATCTCTGCACAGTCCTTCTTGTAGTTGTGCATGCCGGGGAGTGCAAGCCACTCGTTCCAGTCATGTCCTCCTTCGTAGATGGCGTCGAAGATGAAGCCGGCATCGCCCGCAGCGTTCTCCACTTCCATCACAATGTGCATGGAGCTGTCCTGCATGATCTCAACCAGGCTGCTTCCACCGTCAACGAGGGTGTAAGATTCACCTCCTGAGAAGTTGAACAAGCGAATCGCTTCTGGATCTCGGTCGTCACATGTCTCACCATTGGAAATGGCTTCAACATTGCTTGGCATGCAGTAGTTGGCGATGTCTCCCGTTGGGACATATCCCATGGTATCCGATGTCATCGTCAAAGCCACATCGCTGTCGCAATTCTCGATGTAACTCGGAGCACAAGCGGCAGGAATCTCGATGAAGTCGAAGATGTCATTGACGCCGTTTCCGTTGTCGTCGCCACAGGTGTACTCCACCGTCTCACCGTTGTCAATGTCACACGTGCTGGTGAACTGAGGAGCGATGGTATCGAGCACCACCACGTACTGGTAGGTATTGGCCACATCTTGGTTGCCGCAATCGTCGGTTACAGTCGAAGTCCAAACACGTGGGAAGACATAGCTGCCCTCGATGTTGTCGTCGTCTCCGGCACAGCCGTCGCCGAATGTGATCGTGCGGAGCTGCTGTTGGCTGCCATCTCCTTGTGGGAAGATTTGAGCGAAGATTTGACCGTTCAGCACACCGTCTGTGGTCACCTGAGCAACCAAGACTTTTCCGTCTGCATCCGCGTATCCGTTGGAGGATCCATTGACCGCGTAGTAAGCACCTCCGAAGAGACTGCTGATCTCCACGTCTCCTCCTTCCTCGAATCGAGAATACCAGAGGTCACTCGGAGTCTGAACCGCAGCCGTTGGGTTTTCTCCATTTGCTTCATCCGCAATGGAGTCCAGTCCGATGGTGATGTAGCTGTCGTATTGCAACTCAGGGAATCCTGCGATCAACAGACCGTTCTGACCAGCCTCCGTATGTGAACCGAATTCATGTTGGAAGAAGCTTGTGCTCGTGCGAATCTGGGTGCTGAATGCGCCTTCTCCACTGATGGAGCTCAAGAAGTCTCCCTCTTGAGGAAGCACCGCGTAAATGCGGTATGTGCTCATTCCGGCAAGCTCACCAGTGGTGTGAATGGCCACCGTATCGATGTCCACGTTCGTTGCACCGAAGATCTCGTCAAAGTTGGCTGGGTCATCCTCATAAGTCACCTCAATGGCAACATCGCTGTCACAATTGTCCATCGCTGTCGCCGTTGGAATCACGCTTGGCGTGAGGTCCGCATTGCAATCGAGATCGAGGTAAATCGTATCTGTTGGAAGGAAGGGGAAGTCCTGCGTTGGAGCAGTCGCGTCATTCACCGTGATGTTCTGATCACACGTCACACTGTGGGTGTTTCCACAGTCGTCGGTTGCCAGAGAAGTGAACGTACGGACGAAGGTGTAAGAACCATCGAGCTGGTTGTCATCACCAGTACAGGTGTAGGACGGAGCACCATCCATGTAGCTGATTTCGATGGTCACATTCAAATCACAGTTGTCCGTTCCTGAACCGGTCGCCATACCCAGAGCGTCCGTGCTCAAGTCAGCCTCACAGTTCTCATCCAAGTTCACCGTTTGATCCGCTGGACACTCGATGCTTGCTACAGGGTCAATGTTGTCTTCCACAACAATGATTTGATCACAGCTTTCATCCGACGTGTTGCCACAGTCGTCCACGGCTGTAGCCGTCCAAGTCCGGATGAACTCGTACCCACTCGTACCACACAAGTAGGATGGGGCACCATCTGTGTAAGCGTAGGTGATCGTCACCTCACTGTCACAGTTGTCCATCGCTGTTGCAAATGCGTTGCCCGTAATGGAGGGGTCCGCATCGGCAGTGCATGTCTCGTCCAACTGAATCGTCGCTGTATCTGGGCAGGTCAACTCAATGGTAGGTGCAGTGATGTCAAACGTGTTGATCGTCTGCGTGCACACTTCCGTGGTGGAGTTGCCGTTGCAGTCTTCAGCGGTTACCGTGAAGGTCCGCACGAAGTTGTAGCTGCCCTCTGGGTTGGCATCGACGCCAACCAAGCTGCAGTCAAACTCAACCACATCGCTATAGACATAGCTCACGTCGAGGACCTCATCGCAGTTGTCAGTGGCCATCCACTCTACTTCACCCAAGGCCGCCAAAGACGTGTCCACATCTGCAAAACAGACGTTCACGAGGTTGGCTCCATTTGGACAATCCAAAGTCAAATCTGGTGCTGTGCTGTCTGTGACAGTGAACATCTGGTCACAAGCGTCAGAGCTGCTGTTTCCGCATTGGTCCGTGACGGTTGCCGTCCAAGAACGTGTGAAAGTGTAGGTTCCTACTTCTTCACCACAAGCATACGTGCGTGGCCCATCGACATACGAAATGTCGAGTGCAGGATTCGTGTCGCAATCATCACTGTAGGTCGCTTCTGCGAAACCATTGGCCTCTGGGCTCAAGTCTGCAAAGCAATTCGCGTCCAGGGTCAGGTCCGCATTGTCTGGGCAGTAGATGGAAACAGTTGGAGCTACGATGTCGTAAGTCGGGATGTACTGAATGGCTTCGTCGGCCATGTTGCCACAGTCGTCATAGGCCACCCAATGGCGCACCCATGTTCCTGGGCAAGAACCTGAAGTCAGGTAAGCACTGACCACTTCGAAGGTCAACTCACTGTCGCAGTTGTCCATCGCACCAACAGGCATAAAGGTCTCATCCTCTGGATCACCCATGTCTGAACAAGCGATTGAGGATGGGTAGAGTTCCGATGCGTCGTCCGACATCACTGGAGCCTCTGTGTCCGTGAAGGTGATCACTTGATCGCAAGACTGAACCGTTGAGTTGCCACAGTTGTCGACTGCAGTCACTGTGAACGTGCGTGTGATGGTATATCCACCCTCATTCGCACTGTCACCGTCTACGCAATCCGCAACCTCCACGTCAGAGAAGGTAAAGCTCACTGCCACCTCATTGTCGCAGTTGTCGCTTGTTGTCCAAGTCGGTTCGCCATTGGCTTCAGCCGTGATTTGATCGCCTTCGCCAGTGTAACATACGTTTTCGTTGGTCACATCCGCAGGACATTGAATGCTCAAAGCAGGTGCTTGAGTGTCCACCACTGTAATGGTTTGTGTCTGTGCATGGCTGTTGCCTGCACAGTCCGTGGTGGTCCAGGTCCGCTCCAATGTGTAGCTGTCCTCGCAATCACCGTCCGTACGGGTCTCACCGTCATAGACGATGCTGGGTGTTCCGTCGCAATTGTCGGATGCACTCAAGGTGGCCAAAGGCGCCAATGTTGGGACAGCGTCACACTCCACGTCTACAACATCCGCAGGGAATGAAGTGAACTCTGGAGCCGTGCTGTCGTCGATGGTGATCTCCTGGATGTGTTGTCCGAGGTTCTCGTCACAGTCATACACACTGTATGTACGGCGAATCACATATTCCTGATCACACTGGGTAGAGAGGATCAAGTCCTCATAGGTCACTGTGATTTCCGCATCGCAGTTGTCCATCGCCTCCGCATGGAGTCCATCTCCTGGGGTATACACAGGAACTGCATATCCGTCGACATCTCCCGTGAGCGAAGCATCGCTGCACTCCAAGGTCAGGTCCGCAGGAGCGAACGTGAACGCTGGAGCTGTGCGGTCAACCGTCACCACAATCTGTTGGATCGAAGTGCTGTTTCCACACATGTCATAAGCCGTGTAGTCAATGATGTAGTCATTGGTACAAGCGCTGGACAATGGTGTGCACTCTACATCCACATAACCCAATTCGCAGTTGTCAGAGGCCGTAGCCAAACCGATGCTGTTTAGGTAGTCATAGTCGCAAGAACCTTCAACCACACTCACACCAGCAGACCATTCCTCAGGTGCGATCTCCACCATCAGTGAGAATGCCGTGAAGTTTCCTGCCGCTGCTGCGTCAGGGAAGCCCTCCTTCAAGAAGAAGGTGTATGTACCCTCTCCCAAGTTTCCAGAGAAGCCAGGAATGGCAATTGGATCAAAATTGAATCCAGCCTGTAGGTTGTCCATCACATCATCACCCGCGGACATGCCTGGAAGGATGCCCACAAGGGCTCCACCAAACAACGCGTTTGCTGCTGCAGGGAAGTCAGCTGGACTTGAAATCACAGGCATGCTCGACCCCTCACCAATTCCAAAGAACCCACCATTTCCAAACGGAAGGTCAAGGCCAGGCAAGCTGTTGAGATAGTCACTCTGATCCCAATTCATCATCCGAATCGCGGTCATTTCATAACCCGCTGGAATGTCAAAGGTGAAATACTCTGGATCCGCGTTTGGTCCTTGATAGTTCACAGTTTGACCTGTAATCATGTATCCACCAGCCCCTTCAAATGGAATGGCCGTTGGGTTTGTAGCGTCACTAGAAAGGTCTCCATTGGCAGCCTCATCGTAGCTGTAGGCGATGCCCATTCCCTCAATCCAAAGGTCACACTCGATGGTGTCAACTTGGTTGTAAAGGAAGCTTGGGGCAATCTGATCCTGAATGTCGATGCGCTGCGTGTCTGAATCCGCATTGGCGTTTCCACAGCTGTCCGTTGCTGCAACCGTCCATGTACGGATGATGCTGTAGCAACCGGTGCTCACGCTGTCCACAACCTCATCACTGTAATCCATGCCTGTATCGGCCAAGTCACAGTTGTCGCTGTAAGAAGGTGAGCCTTCTCCTGTGTTGGACGGATCCAAATCAACGTAGCACAGCCCGTTTACATTGAGGGTGATGTCTGCTGGTGCAGTCACGGAAACCTCAGGCAAGGTGTTGTCCTGGATGGTGATGACCTGTACGTGGTAGGACTGGTTGCCGAAGCAATCCGTCGCCACCCAGTTGCGGTTCAAGGTGCGGCAGCTGCTCGCAGTGTAGCTCGCCGTCGTTTCTCCCACCAATTCCACACAAACGTAAACGGTGTTGCCGTCAGAGAATCCGGTCGTATTGGGGTCGAAACCAGCAGCACAACCATACTCGCTGTCGTCGCAGTTGTCACTGAACAACACAATCTCATCGGCAGCCAAGTTGTCCAACAACCACTGCTCGCTTTCGTCACAGGTCAAGGTGATGTCATCACCTCCTGAAACGTATGTCGGAGCGGTGCTGTCGTCACGATCCACCATCTGAACGTTCAACTGAGCAATGTTGCAGAGCTCGTCGAAGGCCACATAGTGGAATTCCACGAACTCACCATCTTGGCAATCTGTGGCGTGATCAACGGTCGGATCGAGTGTCGCAATCACGTCACCCGCTTGGCCGAATGCAGCCTCACCGGAGATAGAACCACTCCAGCTAAACCAACCAGAGAATCCATTGTCATCGCAGTTGTGGTTGTTGGCTCCATCACCAAGCTGGTAGCCAAAGTATTGGCTAGCTGGTTGGTGGTTGAAACGCAAGAGCGTTCCAAACTGCCAATCTCCGCGACCGGTAGCATAGCTCATGTCGTCGTTCAAGACATACATGGTCCACTCGTCGGTGTTCACTGAACAACCGTAGTCGTTTTTGAAACCACCTCCCCATACATTGCCTGCGGCACGGTTGTCGAAGTAGAAGTGAATGTCCAATCCGTGATCGGAATTGTTCATGTCCATGACAGCACCTTCCAAGAGGGCTGTTCCATTTTCGTACTGGGTCAAGGTCACGCCACCTGCGGCCACGTCTTCTACAAAGTAGACCGCCTCACCCATGTCTCCATCAATGTCGTAGAACTGAAGCAAAGCATCCGTTCCATTGTTGAAGTTCGCGTCATCTCCAGCAGTCAGCACGTTCCAAGTCTGGCTGCTTCCGCCACCATTTTCAACCTGGTTGCGTCCGTCAAACTGCAACTTGGTGCTGTACACCGCGTCGAGTTCCAGTTCAGAACAAGCAAAGGCCGAGACGTCGTTGGCTGCCATGGCTGCATCCAATTCAGACTCACACTCCACGGAGTAGTCTGCAATGCTTCCCGTCATTTCCAGTTCTGTACAACCCAAGCAAGGGTCTGCACTCGCCAAGGCAATCACGTCGCCCAAGGTGTAAACCTTACTTCCACTGTCGAAGCTGTATGCGCCATCCTCAACCGGATACACATCACCACTGATCAAAGATTGGATGTTGCGGCTACCCGCGCCATCGTCGTTGAATTGGAAAATCTCTCCGTACCAGTTTGTGATCTGCTGACCATTCTGCATTTCATCGCAGAAGCCGAGGAAAACATGACCTGCAAGCAGGTCACCAATGACTTCTTGGCTCAAAGCGTCCAAGTTGTAACCTGCGCTTTCCCAGGCACCGTCGGTTGGCATGAACAAGGTTCCACAGTTCGCCACTTGTGTGCAAGCTGTGCACTGGCTCCATGTGTCGTTGATGTCGCCTGAGCCCATCATCCACTGACGGTTGGCGTAGTTCACGTAGTCTGTGATCGGGGCGCAAGATGCGTTCAAGTAATCGGCATAACCATCACCGTAGAGCAAGTCTGCACCGAAGTCAAGGAGGTCCTCCCCTTCTCCGTTTACGTACCACTTGTATTCCATGTTGTCACCAGGCGCTGGGTCAAACACAATCTCCCAAATGCCTTCGGACACTTCCACTGCCTCAGGTCCACCGTTGGGGTCCCAACCCCACCATGGTCCACTGATGCGAACAGAGGTTACATCTTCGATTCCACTGCAGCTCAAGTCAAGCTGAGCAACCAAGCCGGTCATCTGACCGCCAATGCCTGGAACAAAACCAATGCCCAAACCGTCAAAGGCATCAGCAAAGTTTGAAGAACCTCCACCACCACTGAGCACCAAATCCTCAATGATGCTAATGGTTGAGTCCAACTGATCGCCAGACACTTCGTTGATGATATCCAGAACTTCATCGAGACTTTCGTCTTCGTCGCAGGTGCCATCCTCGTCGGCATCATTCAAGCAGACATTGTCGCAATCCACATTGTCCACTCCGAAGAGGTCAATGGGGTACTGACATGAACCATCGTCGTTGTTGGCTTGATCAGAGTAGTTACACGCCTCAGCTTCGGTACATCCAGAAATGATACACGTCCCATCGTCGAGGTCCGCACCAGCGTAGTAATTGTCGGCAATGGCGTTTGTACAACCTGTGCAGCTTCCATCGTCATCGGTGGCTTCAGCACTGTAGTTATTGGCTCCCTCATCCGTGCAACCTGCGATTTCGTCCTCGTCGCAAACCAAGTCTCCATCTGCATCGTTCAAGCAAGCGCCATCACAATCGACGTTGTCGACTCCGTAAATGTCGCTAGCGTAGGTGCAGAGCGTGTTGTCCGTATCGGCAAGCGGGCTGTCGTCGTAGTTACAAGCCGCGGGGTCAGTGCAGCTTTCTGTCTCGTCTTCGTTGCACACACCGTCTTCATCCGCGTCATTCAAGCAAGCACCATCACAATCCACGTAGTCATAGCCATAGATGTCCACAGGATAAGTACATGAGCCATCCTCATCGGTGGCGGCAGCACTGTAGTCACAAGCTGCTTCGTCGGTACAACCGAGAACCTCGTCCTCATCGCACACGCCGTCTTGGTCTGTGTCGTTCAAGCAAACGTTGTCACAATCCACATTGTCCACTCCATAGAGATCGATGGGGTATTGACACAAACTGTTGTCGGTGTCGGTAAAGGCACCTGTGTTACAAGCGGCGGGATCGGTACAACCCGCGGTCTCATCCGCATCACAAATGTCATCGTTGTCTGCATCATTGTCGACGATCAGACCGTCCTCACAAGACTCGCAAATGCCATCTACGTATGTGCATGATCCATCATTGATGGTCAATGTGGCGTCGTAGTTACAGGCCGTTGCATCCGTGCAACCTGCGCAAGTCAAGAATTCGCAAGAACCATCGTCATCAGTCGCTGCAGATGCATAGTTGCAAGCACCCGCATTGGTGCAGCCCAGAACTTCGTCTTCGTCACAAACCAAATCACCGTCGGCATCATTGAGACAAGAACCATCACAGTCTACAATGTTGTTGGGGTATCCGTCGGGGTATGCACAGCTCGAATCGTCGTCCGTTGCTGTGGCGTCGTAATTACAGGCATTGCTCTCTGTGCAACCCTGAATCTCATCTTCGTCGCAAATCAAATCGCTGTCCGAATCGTTCAGGCAATTGCCGTCGCAGTCCAAGTTGTCCGCTTCTGGATATGTACAAGAGCCCGCGTCCGTTGCTGTAGCGTCAAAATTACAAGCCGTATCGTCCTGACAACCGACAACCTCGTCCTCGTCGCAGACCAAATCTTGGTCTGCGTCATTCAAGCAGTTACAATCGCAATCGACAATGGTAGAGCCATCACAATTGTCCACTGGATAAGTACAAGAACCATCGTCCTCAGTGGCCTGCGCGTCGTAGTTACAGGCCGTGGCGTCAGTACAACCAGGAGAAGGCGCTCCGGATCCAAAGTAGAATGTGTCTCTAAATTCTGATGAACCCACACCTTCAATGAAGGCCTGAATGTAAAACTGACCACTCAATTCACCCGTTGTAGTGAACTGGCCGACCAACACTTTCAAGTCGTCACCCGCTACACCATTGGCGTCACCATTCAGCGCATACCAAGCTCCACCGATTGCATCATCAATGGCAATGTTGCCGCCAGGAGCGCCGCCACCGGGATCAAACGCAGTTGACCAAGGGTTATCTGCAGACTGCACCGTCGCAATGGTCGCTTCCCCGATGACTGCATTTGGAGCGCTTTCCAGACCAATCGTGACCCAACTGTCATACACGAGATCTGGATAGACCGCAAACAAAGCAGATTGGATTCCACTCGGCGTGGCCCCTCCGAGCGATGAATGATAGAAGCTCGTCGTTGTGTTGACGAAAGTCGGATTGATGGCATCGCCGGATACTGAAGACAAAAAGTCAGTCTCGTTCACCATGGTAATGTAGTACCTGGTGCTGCTGTACCCTGTAAGATCAGTCACTCCGAGAAGACCGACCAACTGGCCAATGTTCTCGCTTATGACGACAGATTCGAGACCGTAACCTTCTGGGGCTGGGGCAGATGTCACAGCAATCTGCTGGACTTGAGAAAAAGCTGAGGCCCAGCATAAGCATACGGCCATAAAGAGAGACGTGAGACGCATCACAAGTGTTTTGGTTCCTTGGTTTTCCCTGTCAATAAACAGGTCCGTCCAAGTTCACAATTCTTACCCGTCCCGCAATCCCACCCGGCCTCTCTTCGTCGAATTATACACGGGATTCAAGGAATTCGAGAACCCCCGTCAAATCCACACGTCGACTAATTCATGTAATATGTCAACCAAACGTATTTTTTAACTTACCAGAACGCATAAATATTCAAAACAACCTCAGTGAAACGTTTACAAATTTGCCGTCACATTCCTAATCTACCCGCCTCAAAAACACTGAAACAGAGGGCGAAACCTCCATCTATATCTCCCTCCGTTCGCTCAGTAAGCACTGTTAACCACCAGATTGTGAAAAAAACAACCCGAGACTAGCCATGCGAAGAACAAATTCGACAACGCACCTGTATTCCAGCGATAATTTCAAGGCCCACAGGCTCTCGAACGACAAAAAAAAGGGCCGACATAATGTCGACCCTTCATTTTGAGCTTCTGCTCTTTGGTTGCGGTGGCAGGACTCGAACCTGCGACCTTCGGGTTATGAGCCCGACGAGCTACCAACTGCTCCACACCGCGATCCATTTTCCCGAATCGGGACGGCGAAGATAGTCCTATCGTCGTTCTTTGCAAGCACAAATCCACTTCTGTGTCAGAATCGATCACATCTGCCGAGCACAAAGCCGGCTTCGTCAACATCATCGGCTCCCCCAACGTGGGCAAGTCCACGCTGATGAACCGCCTCGTCGGGGAAAGGTTGAGCATCATCAACGCCAAAGCCCAAACTACGCGTCATCGCATCATGGGCATCGTCTCTGGCGAGTCTTGGCAGATTGTCTATTCGGACACACCAGGCGTGCTCGACCCTGCCTACAAACTTCAGGAAGGCATGATGAAATTTGTGAGAACCGCGCTGCGTGATGCGGACGTCCTTCTCATTGTCACCACGCCCGACGAATCCACACTTGCCCACCCCGAGACGCTGGAGAAAGTCCAAAAAATGGACATCCCAGTGTTGTTGCTCATCAACAAAATTGACTTGAGCGACCAAGACAGGGTATCTCAACTGGTTGGCCATTGGCACAATCTGATTCCCCGCGCGGAAATTCACCCCATCAGCGCCTTGCATGGATTCAACCTCGATCATCTTCTCGAGCGCGTGGTGGCCCTGCTCCCCTCCTCTCCCGCCTTCTTTCCAAAGGACGAAATGACGGACAAACCCATGCGGTTCTTCGTGGCCGAAATCATCCGTGAGAAAATCCTCACCCACACCAGACAAGAGGTACCCTATAGCAGTGAAGTCATTGTCGAATCCTTCAAAGCGGACCAAACCAAAGAAGGAAAGTCCCTCCGCAGAATACAAGCGGTCATTCAAGTCGCCAGAGATTCTCAAAAAGCCATTCTGATTGGAACAGGGGGGCAAATGATCAAGCGACTTGCAACCGATGCCCGCAAAGACCTCGAGGGCTTTCTCAAAGAAAAAGTCTTTCTCGAGCTCAGGGTGAAGGTGGACAAGGACTGGCGCAATGATGAGCGTAAACTCAAGCAATACGGCTATTTCGATGGCTGAAGCCCCCCCCGCTGCAGAGGTGGCTTTCCCCAATGCCAAAATCAACCTCGGACTCCAAGTCAAAGGCCAACGCTCAGATGGATTTCACGCCATCGACAGTCTGTTCATTCCCATTCCCTGGTGCGACACCCTTGAAATCGCAACAGCGAGAGACCGCAAGTCTGGCTGCAAACTTCATCTCCAGGGCAATCCTGTCGCCGGCTCCATGGCCGACAATCTGGTCCAACGGGCCTACGACGCACTTAACGACCAGTTCGACCTCCCAGCCACAGATTTCCATCTGATCAAAGCCATACCCTCCGGCGCTGGCCTCGGAGGAGGAAGCTCCGACGGCACATTTGCCCTGCGCCTAATCAATGTCCATTTCGGACTCAACCTCAACATCGAAGCGCTTGAAAAAGAAGCAACCAAGCTCGGCTCCGACTGCCCATTTTTCGTGCGAAATGTCCCGGCTCACGTTACCGGTCGAGGAGAGCAGGTTCACCCCATCTCACTGAGTTTGGACGGGTGGCACATCGGACTCATTCATCCAGGCATCCATGTCCCCACCAAATCCGCATTTCAATGGGTCAGCCCAATGGATGGTCGGCCAGACTTCAGCCGATGGAACGGCTCCTCTCCTGTGGACTGGCCCGGCGCGATCCGCAACGATTTTACTGCCCCAGTGAGCGAAAAACACCCCGAAATCAAACACGCACTGCAACACTTAATAAATGCAGGAGCCGTCTTTGCCGACATGAGTGGAAGTGGATCAACCGTCTTTGGCTTTTTCCGAAATCCGCCTGCACTTGACCTGTTTGATGCTTGCCCTGATTCATGGCAAACTTGGGCAGGCCCCGCCACCCTTTAACCGCCTTATTTCGGAGCCTTTCGGTAAAGAAAGACACCGAGTAAGGCAAACAATACGTTGGGGGTCCATGCAGCGACCATGGGCAACACGCCCGCATGGATGGCGGCCACCGACATGAGCTTCGAACTGAATACGTAGACAAAGCCAATCACGACGCCAATCAAGAGGTGGATACCCGTTCCACCGCGCTGCCGCCGGCTCGCCACACTCACGCCAATGAGTGTCATCACATAAATGGCAAAAGCATTGGCCGTTCTGGTGTGACCTGCCAATTGCAACATCCGCTCTCCACCCGACCCCTTGGCCTTCTCTCGTTCAATGGCCTCTCTAAGTTGGGTCCGATTCAAGGTCGAAATGGCCTCGTTCCGTTGCCCAAAATCCGAAATTTTCATTTCAAGAGCTGTATCGAGAATGGCCAATTTCTCGAAGGACTCAACACCCGCTGCATCCCACGACCTGCGTCGCAGATTGGACACTCGCCACGTAGAGTCCTCCTCCAACCACTTGGCTTTGCTCGCAGTCCACTTTTCAAGCAATCGCTCGCCTTCCCATTGCTCCAAAACAAACCTGTAGCCCACCTGTCGGCCGGCATTCACAGAACGGAAATAGGCGATGGTTCCCGGATAAATCTCCCGGTACAAATGCTGCTCCGCGATGTGAAATTCCTTGTGAATGAACTCCACTTCAAAGTCCAACTTCTTTTGATTGGAAACGGGCAAAATGAAATGGGACAACATCAAGCTGCCCAACACCAAGATGGTCGCGGCCATAAAGTATGGACGCATCAAACGCTGGAACGAAATCCCCCCCGCTAAAACGGCAATGATCTCACTTCTTTGCGCCAATCGACTGGTAAAAAGCAGGATGGTGAGAAACACAATGAAGGCGCTCAGCATGTTTCCCAAAGCCAAGCAAAAACTGAAGTAATACTCACCAAACACCCTGCCCCAAGGGGCCTGATTGTCGATCAAGCGCTCCATGTTTTCCGCCACATCAAACACAACCGCCACCACGCAAAAAAGCGCCACCATCAAAAAGAAGGTGGACAAGAAGTGGCGAATGATGTATCGGTCGAGAATGCGCATGAGGCTCCTTCAGAGTCGCTGGGTCAGAACAGGAACCATCCGGTCCTTCCACGCCGTAAACGTACCATCGGCTATTCTCAGTCTGGCTTCTCGCATCAAATCGAGATAAAACTTCAAGTTGTGGACGGTTGCGATTTGCAGCGCCAAAATCTCTCCTGCCCGGAAAAGGTGACGAACGTAAGCCTTGCTGTACCTCTGGTCCACATCGGCAGTGCCCGTGGGGTCCAAAGGAGAAAAATCCGCCTCCCACTTTCGATTCCGCATGTTCAATGTGCCCTCTCGGGTAAACAACATGCCATTCCGGGCATTCCGCGTGGGCATCACACAATCAAACATGTCGACACCCAACGCAATGTTTTCGAGCAAGTTCACAGGCGTGCCGACTCCCATGAGGTAACGCGGCTTGTCCTCGGGCAAAATTTCCGTGCACAACGCAACGCTTGCGTACATTTCTTCGTGTGGTTCCCCCACGGACAAACCTCCGATTGCATTGCCCGCAGCCCCGCGTTCAGCCACTGCATGCGCCGAGGCTTTCCTCAGGTCGTCGAACGTCGAACCTTGCACAATCGGAAACAACATTTGCTCATGCCCGTAGCGAGGCTCAGTGGCCTTCATTTGCGCAATGCACCGGTCCAACCAACGATGGGTTAGTTCCATAGACTGTCGAGCATAGGCATAATCACACGGATACGGTGGACACTCGTCGAAGGCCATGATGATGTCCGCGCCGATCACGCGCTGAATGTCCACGGCACGCTCGGGGGTAAAAAGATGTGGGCTGCCATCGATGTGGCTCCGAAACGTCACGCCCTCTTCTTTGATTTTTCGATTTTCGGCCAAGCTGTAGACCTGGTAACCTCCCGAATCCGTCAAAATGGGCCGGTCCCAGCCCATAAAGCCATGAAGTCCTCCCGCTTTCTCGAGCACGTCCAATCCCGGCCGCAGGTATAGGTGATAGGTATTGCCTAAAATGATGTCCGGATTGATCTCATTCGCCAGGACATCCTGCGGTACGGCTTTGACAGACCCTTGCGTACCCACCGGCATAAAAATGGGGGTTTGAATGGCACCGTGGGCGGTTTGCAGGGTCCCTGACCTGGCTCTTGAATGGGGATCTTTGGACTCGACGACGAAGGACATGGGCTTTGCGTTCTCGGGATTGCGCTGCGACGCGCAGGTCAAAAGTAACTTGGGCACATGTTGGGAACCCTTTTTAATGCCGTTGCAGTTGCAATTGGCGCCTCGTTGGGACTCGCTTTGCGCAGCCGGGTGCCTAAATCACTGCAAAAAACCGTGTTTTCGGCCATCGGCCTTTTTACGCTGTTCATCGGTGTCGACATGATGGGAAGCGTAAGCCGCCCCATCGCCACTTTCGTCGCCCTTGTGCTGGGTGCAAGCTTTGGGCATTGGGTAAGATTGGATCAGAAAGTAAAACACGCTGCCAATCGACTGGGCGAAGGCGAAGGCGCCGCTTTGGTTCAGTCCACGCTGCTCTTTTGCGTGGGGGCCATGACGCTGGTCGGTTGCATGCAAGACGGCCTTCGTGGCGACCCTTCCATTCTGCTGGCCAAGGGAACCATGGATTTGTTTAGTGCCCTGTTTCTCGCCGCCACAATGGGCAGGGGCGTCCTTTTCTCCGCCCTTTCGGTATTGATCATTCAAGGCGCACTCACCTTGTCCTTCTCCGTGCTGGGCACAGGCATATCCGACGCCCTCGTTCAAGAACTTTCCGGCTTGGGGGGACTGCTTCTGCTGGCACTTGGCCTTGATTTGCTTCGCATCCGTCAATTCTCACTCCTGGATCTCATTTGGTCTTTGCCCCTGCTCCCCTTGGTGCTTTGGATCATGGACATTACCGGATTTCCCGTTTAAGCCATGCCCGCAAACAAATACGCCCTGTTGCGCTATCGCATCATCGACCGCTGCCTTACCAATCGGATGCGACCGCACCCTTCTAAAGAAGACCTTCGGCGCGCCTGCGAAGAGGGACTGTACGGAAGCGAAGGTGACCGAATCAGCATCTCCACCATCGAGAAAGACTTGTGGGCCATGCGCAATGAAAACGAATTGGGCTACCACGCCCCCATCGCATACAGCGCTGAACACCGGGGCTATCACTATGAAGATGAAGCATACAGCATCAGCGGCCTGAACTTACAAGAGCAGGACCTTCAAGCGTTGCGATTTGCCACCTTGACCTTGCTCCAATTTCGCGACATGCCGGTTTTTCAGCAGTACCAATCGGCCATCGGACGGATTTTTGACCGGGTGCACGCCACGGCACCTGGGGGACGGTTGGATCAGCACGTCCAGTTCGAACAAGCTCCTCAGACCTTGGGAACGGAGCACATCGCCTTGCTCATGTCGGGCATCGGAGAGCACCAAGTCGTGCGCTTTCAATACCGCAAATTCAACTCGAATGGAGACGACCAGCGTGAACGCTGTATCGAACCCTATCTACTCAAGGAGTACCGCAACCGATGGTACCTCATCGGCAAGCCGGAAGGAGCCGCTGAGGTCAAAACGTTTGCCCTCGACAGAATGAAAAGCGTGGCCCTGGACAACGCCCGATTTGTGCGGGACCCCGACTTCAATGCCGATCGCTACTTTAAGGATGCACTGGGCATTACAGCAGGTTCAGAAGGCGTAAAGGAGTTTCAATGGGCCGCAGCCCCTTTGCTGTCGCACTACCTCGACAGTCAGCCCATTCACGGATCCCAACGCCCAATCGACCTGGCTCCACCTAAACCGGGCTGGAAATGCTACGCCATCGATGTTCACCCCACCTATGAACTGAACCAGCGCATGCTCGGCTTTGGAGCCGACATCATTCCACTTGCACCCACAAGTTGGGTAGAAGACATCGCACGAACACACCAAGAGGCCCTGGCGCGCCTCTCTCCCCCTGATCACAAAAACGCCCCGCTCTAAGGCGCACTTTGTTTTTTTTCTGCCCTCCGTAAATCCCTTACGGACCCAACCGGGAACGTTGCATCATCAACGCTTCCCCATGGCCCATACATTTCCACTTTCCGCCCTACGCCTGATTCACTCAGTGGCTTACGCTGGGACACAATTCGATGTCCACCTGATCTGCGAAACGCCGTCAGGAGAGCTGTTTCCAACCCAGTTGACCTACGGCGAATTCACACGATTGCTCCGGGAAAGGACCAACCGGTCATCTGCCATTGCCGTACTCAACGCCTTTGGGCAGTTTGCCATTCGGACATCGGCTTCCCGCATGCATGCCTGGCACATTCTCAAAGTGCAGGGGGTTTTGGGCCACCCCCTTCACGTTGACCCCAACGAAGCAGATCCCACTCCACTTCTTCACCGTGCCGCCTAATGCAAGCCATGATCTCCCCTATCCAAGACTTGGCCTCAGCTCGACAGTACATTCAGTCTTTTCCCTGCCCAGATGGGTTCAGTGCATTCGCCTGGAAGGAACTCAAGCACACCGCACTTCAAGTTTGGTTCGCCCATTTGCAAGGCCGTTTCTACCGCGGCGCATTGAATTTCTGCAGACCTGAATTCTATGCCATGCTCGTTCAACCCAACGGAGACGCCATCGTACCGCAAGCCCGCATTCGCGGGTACAGAGCGGCATAAATCCGCCCTCTGTGGAAAAAAGACCCTCGGGAAAGCGTGACACATTCAAGCCTCGGAGGTAATTTCCCTTACCCTTTGCACTTTTTTTTGACAGGATTGTTGATTTCGTCGATTCCTGAAGTAAATTAGTAGGGCCAAAACCCTGTTATGTCGAATACCGGATACGATAACCTCCAAATCCTACAGAGAGAGCTTCGTGCTGTCCTGCAAAAGGATCATGGCTTGGAGGACCGTTACGGCACGTTGCTTTCCTACATCGGTCCCGTCGATTCTGCTGGAATGGAAGGCCTTCTCGCACTGGCCGAAAAAGGCGCGGCTGCAGCCGGAGGTAGGGCCATGAAAAAGCGCATTGGAAATGTGCTGATCGAATGCCTACAGAATGTGATGCGTCACGGGTTGATCGAATCCGACGGTTTCACACAACTCTATCTCACATTGGAGTCCACCCCCCTTGGATTTCAAATCCAGTGCGGCAACATGGTGGATACCGAAATGCGGTCCCTGTTGAGTGAGCGACTAAATGACATCAACGGAATGGATGTCGATGCCCTCAGAAAGGCCTACATCGAAACCTTGTGCAACGGTCAGCTGTCCGACAAAGGTGGCGCCGGGCTCGGGTTGCTCAGCCTGGCAAAAAAAGCAAGCGGGCCAATCGGCTATCGCTTTGACTTTCAGGAAGAAGGGCGAGAGCTCTTCACGTTGATTGTCACCATTCGACAAGACTGAGCCTCAGGGCTCCCTTCGCCATCGGTCACGTCTTCCGCTTCTTCTCTTTCGAGGCCGGAAACAGAATGTTATTGAGGATCAACCGATACCCTGGCGAGTTGGGGTGCAAGTTCAAGTCCGTGGGTGGATCATTCACGAGGTGACGATAGTCTTCCGGATCATGCCCCCCGTAATAACTCCACTGCCCCTCTCCCAATGTTCCGTGCAAGTACTTAACGGACCCCACACTTCGGCTTTCTCCGAGCACGGTAGCATCCGGGCGCACAAACTTCTTGCGGAACGCCGTCGTCTGCCCCATGAAACCGTGAATCACGCGCTCGTGGCTTTGTGTCAACATCGTCGGAATCACATCCCATTTTGCTGAGAAATCGAACAAGGTGAAGAAGTCTTTGATCTCCTTCAGCTTGCCATGCTCTTCGGTGGCATCCACATCGCTGAACTCATACACCATCGGGTCTCGAACCAACCGATAGTTCCAAAAGGCAAAGCCCTGCTCGAAATCCAATTTCTGCTGCGACAACGGGTCACCGGGATCCCCATCAAACATGGGCTCGCAGATGTCCGTCTCTTGGGCCGCCAATGCAATGTCGAAGCTGTCTGTTCCCGAGCACATGGTGAACAAAAAGCCTCCACCAAGAACGAAGTTTCGCATTTCCAATGCCACTGCTCGCTTCATCTCACTCACTTTTGAGAACCCCAAAGAGGCGGCGCTGGCTTCTTGTCTGGCCTGTTCCTCTTGATACCAAGCGGCATTGCGATAGGCACGATAGAATTTGCCGTATTGCCCAGTAAAGTCTTCGTGATGCAAGTGAAGCCAATCATACTTGACCAAGTCTCCTGCCATGACCTCGGCGTCGTAAACCACCTCGTAGGGGATTTCAGCAAAAGTCAACACCATGGTCACCGCATCGTCCCAAGGCAACTTGCTCTTTGGACTGTACACTGCCACTTTCGGCGCCACCTCCAGTTTAACCCGTTGTTGATTGACTTCTGGGTCGGCAATGCCATTGAGAATCTGCATCGCCTGAACATCGGCAATGGCCTCAAAGTCTACACCCCGAATGGTACACTCGCTCGAAATGGCCGGTGCAGAAGGGATAAGAAAACTGCCTCCGCGGTAATTGAGCAACCATTCGACTTCGAGGCCTTGCTCCAGAACCCAGAAGGCAACACCATAGGCTTTTAGATGATTGGATTGCCCTTCATCCATCGGGATGAGCAGGCGACTCGCCATGGCATCTCCCGCCAAGGAGAGCAGCACGGCCAGCATGAAAGCAGAGAGACCCAGACGTTCGAACATGTGCCGCAAGTTAATTCGCACCACAACGGCGGCCCTGACAAAACCCGTGAACGAATCAGAAGGGCGATTCTTCACCCGGACCATTCATTTTCGACCCCACAGTTCGGGTTTTGGCTCCTGCATTGGCAAAATCTGCATTGGGCGCCATGGCTCCACCTCCATCGAATGGACTTTCGGCAAATGCATTGTAGTCGGAGAACTTGGCCAAGTGCTTGGTGAACCTCATTTTGACCGTATCCAATCCGCCATTTCTGTGTTTGGCGACAATCAACTCCCCCATGTTCTCGGTGTCCATCCCGTCGGCATCCTCGGTGAGGCCGTAGTACTCGGGACGGTAAATGAAGCACACGATGTCTGCGTCTTGCTCAATCGCACCCGATTCACGCAGGTCAGACAGAATGGGCCGCTTGTCCCCACCACGAGTTTCCACCGAACGTGACAACTGAGACAACGCGATGACCGGAACATCGAGCTCCTTTGCAATGCTCTTGATGGAGCGACTGATGGTGGAAATCTCTTGCTCTCGGTTGCCCTTGCTGCTGTCGCTACCCGCCGTCATCAGCTGCAAATAGTCGATGATGATCATGTTGACCCCATGCTTTTGCTTGAGACGACGGCATTTGGCGCGCAATTCAAAAACACTCAAAGCCGGCGTATCGTCGATGAACAACTTGGCCTTGGCGAGCTTTTTGATTCGGGTTTGGAGTTGCTGATACTCGTAATCCTCCAAATCGCCCTTTCGGAATTTCTCGGCACTCAACTCTGATTCTGCCGCCACAAGACGTTGAACCAACTGTGCCGAGCTCATCTCCAGAGAAAACACCGCCACGGGAACACCGTGATCCACAGCCATGTTCCGGGCCATCGACAACACAAACGCCGTCTTTCCCATACCGGGTCTGGCCGCCAACACCACCATGTCTGACTTCTGCCAGCCGCCAGTCAATTTGTCCAGGTCCGAGAAACCAGTGGGCACACCACTTACCCCCTCTTCGTTCAGGCGCGCTTGGTCGATGCCGTCTATGACTTGGCGAATCACCGCCCCCATTTCTTGGTAACCCTGGCGAATGTTGCCTTCGGCTACCTCGAACAATTGCTGCTCAGACCGATCCAACAAGTCGAAGACATCTGTGGTGTCCTCGAATGCCGCCTCAATGGTCTCACTTGAAATGCGAATCAACTCACGTTGAATGAACTTTTGCGCCACAATTCTGGCATGCGCTTCGACATTCGCCGAACTGGCCACTCGGTCGGTCAAGCCCGCTACGTAAGCCGGACCGCCACAAAACCCCAAGGTTCCTTCCTTGCGCAACTGCTCTGTCACGGTCAGCAAATCAATGGGTTCTGCTTTTCCAAACAGCTCCTTGATGGCCTTGTAGATCTCACCATGGGCATCCTTGTAAAAGGCCGCTGGCTCCAAAATGTCAATCACCGCATTGGTGGCCATTTGTTCGAGCATACACGCGCCGAGCACGGCCTCCTCCAATTCAATGGCTTGAGGTGGTTTTTTTCCAATTCCAGTCATACCTGGAACCATTGCAGGGGCCTTTACGGCGGATTTGCGCTTGGCGCTCAGGGATTTATTGTCGGCCACTTTAAAACGGAGATGAAGAACCAAATTAGGGCCGCTTTGGCCCACAACAAGTGTTCGGTATCCACGCCGCGTCCACATGGCTATCCACAACGTAAATTGAAGTGTGCATTTGACATGGAATTCAACGGGACAATGGGCCTTGCTCCTCTGCATGGCTTGGGGCTGTCAAACAGAAAAAGCACCACCCGAGGTCACGTGGATCCAGCCCACGACTGCCCCTACATGGTCCTCAGACGCCATGGTTCCTCTCAAATTCGTCATCGCCGATCCGCCGCCCAGTCGAGGTCAGTCTGAACCCACTGAGTGGAGAGTGAACATTGAATCCAACGGGTCAGTGTGGTGGAGCGCGAGCGGCACACTCTCGTCGCGCCCCACAGCAGGCGGCCCTTTTCTTGTCGATACGGTCTCGTTGCAATGGCAAACCCCTGCCGCATCCAACCTTCCACCGGGAACCTCCGAACTTCTGCTGACGGCCCTGGCCACCGATGGAGAAGGCGCCACAGGTGCCGATTTTGTTGAAGCCACTGTCGAAAGCGTACCGCTGTCTTCCAGTGGGCTATGGTGGGTAGACCCACTCAATCCCACGGCACTTCATCATTTGCCCAATGGAGCCTCCAACTCGGTTTCCTTTGAACGGCCGCTTCTCGGTGCTGGGCACATTGTCCATCTCGACGGCCAATCCCTCCTGCTTTTAGGCGAAACCAACCTAAGCGCTTGGGCCATTCCCAACGGCCTTCCTTCCACTGAGCCCAGTTGGACCATTTCTGCACCACTGGTCCAACAAACCGGTCCAATCCGCTTCATTCGTCGTGCGCCATTAGATACCCCAGGCGAAGCGCTGGCTTACGTTGGATGGCCCGACCGTGTCCAATCCTTGAATGCCGACGGCTTGGTCTTCTCAACTTGGCTTTTGGAGATCGAAGAGACCCTTTTGGATGCCACTGTATTGGATGGTCAACTGGTCTGTTTGGTGCGCACCAACGCTTCTGAACTGCGCCTGGTGCGTTTTGAACGCAGCAACGGAGCACGGCTGGGCTCGATAACGTGGACACCCGAAGCCAGCGGAACCATGGGTGTCAGCGGCATGGCATGGCTCGTAAGCCTTGATGGTGACCCCGTTGCTCTTGAGTCCGATGGCACCTTCCGAAGGTGGTACCTTGAAGCGGACGGCAACACCGGTTTGCAAAGCGGTGCTTTGGCGGGGGAGGGCGACATCACCGCTGCCGGACGTTTGGAAAGTGGCGTCTCATGGTTTTCAAGAAGCGGCACCTATCGAATGGAAACCGAATGGAATCAGGAGCTCGTCCATCCCACCCCCATTCTGGTTGTGGCTGAAGACCGGGCAAACTCACACCTCTGGGTTCTTGAAAATCCGGAAGGTTCCGAGCCCCAATGGAAGCGCCTCGACGCCCAAAACTGGACCGAAGTTCCTTCAACTTTGCTTCTTCAGACCGGCGCCCATTCGGCAGCTACCCTTTCGCACAATCGAGCGGGGCCCCTCTGAGAACTTCACTTCTTTTTTCGAGGTTAAACAAAAGAACAAACGACCTTTGAACCCATGTCAGACATGCTCAAATTCCCACAGGACGACACCGACTTCAACGTCGCGCTCAGCATGAGTTTGGTCTTGTTCGGATTCGACGGAAGCCAATTGCAGCTGTTGCTTACCCGAAGTCAACGCGAGCCTTTCCAAGACGCCTTGTTCCTGCCGAGTCGCTACCTCGAAGCACAAGATGAGCTGGCATTGAGTGCAAGAAGCATGTTTCATGGTCTATTTGGATACGATGACCCCGAAATCATCGAACAGCTCAAAGCCTTCGGTGGCGTTTTCCGTCACCCTTTTGGACGGGTCATCAACATCGCGTTTTATGCACTCGTGAGAAAGGAAGATTTCCTGGCAGAAAAGTGGGAACACCATGGAATGCAGTGGAGCCCAGTCGACCGTGTGCCGGACTTGGCATTCGACCACAATGAGATTGTGAAATACGCGAGAGAGCGGCTCAAACGACGTGTGAAGCGCAGACCTGTCGGCTTCCATTTGCTTCCAGAGGAGTTTACTTTGGGGCAATTGCAAGCGCTCTACGAGCAAGCTTTGGGCAAGACGTTCGACAAACGAAACTTCAGAAAAAAACTGTTTAAAAGCCCGCTGCTCCACGACCTCGAGCGAAAGGCCTCCGGTGGCGAAATCGGCCAACACAAAGGCAGCCAACTCTACGCCTTTGAGCGCGAACGTTATCAGAGAATGAAGAGCGAGGGTTACGACTTCTTGTTCTAACCGCCACCCTCTTCATCTTCTGCGAACAGAAGAAGGCTCAGCAGCCGAACTCCGACTTCAGCGCATCAACGCAATCCAAAGCCTCCCAGGGGAACAAGCGCACCTCGCGCTCCACCACTGTGCCATTGGCAGCCTTAAAAGTCTTCGTGACCGTTTCTGAGGTTCGGCCCATGTGGCCATATGCTGCAGATTCAGTGTAAATCGGGGTACGCAGCGCAAATCGCTGCTCAATGTCATACGGGCGCATGGGGAAGATGCCCGCCATGCGGCTTGCGATTTCACCATCGCTTACGCCCACCTTTCCGGTTCCATATGTGTTCACGTACAATCCCACAGGATCTGCAACGCCAATGGCGTAAGCCACCTGAACGAGTGCCTCGTCACATACGCCTGCCGCCACCAAATTCTTGGCCGCGTGCCGTGTCGCATAGGCCGCACTGCGGTCCACTTTAGAAGGGTCTTTTCCACTGAAAGCACCACCACCGTGAGCGCCGCGACCTCCATAGGTATCCACAATGATCTTCCGCCCCGTGAGCCCTGTGTCTCCGTGAGGCCCTCCGATCACAAATTTCCCAGTGGGGTTGACGTGCAACTTGTGATCGCCTTTGAACAGCGCCTTGATTCGGTCTGGACATTCTGCCAGAACGCGTGGAAGCACAATCTCCGCCACGTCCTTTTTGATTTGAGCCAACATGGTCGCCTCATCCTCATGAAAATCATCGTGCTGAGTCGACAAAACCACGGCCTCTACACGAAGAGGGGCATGGTCATCGGCATACTCAATGGTGACCTGACTCTTACTGTCCGGACGCAAATACGCCATCTCCTTGCCCTCGCGTCGGAGCTCTGCCAGCACGCGAAGCAACCGGTGACTCAAATCCAACGGCAATGGCATAAAGTCATCTGTCTCACGACAAGCATAACCGAACATCATGCCTTGGTCTCCAGCACCCTGCTCTTCCGGTGCTGCGCGCTCCACTCCTTGATTGATGTCGGGGCTCTGCTCATGAATCGCACTCAATACGCCACAACTGGCAGCGTCAAACATGTATTCACTTTTGGTGTAACCAATGCGTTCAATGGTGTCCCGCGCAATTTGTTGAACATCCAAGTAGGCTTCACTCTTGACCTCTCCAGCCAAAATCACCTGCCCGGTCGTTACGAGGGTCTCGCACGCCACTTTGGATTGAGGATCAAACGCGAGAAAGTGATCAATCAAGGCATCAGAAATCTGATCCGCCACTTTATCGGGGTGTCCTTCGCTTACAGACTCAGAAGTAAAGAAATAAGGCATATTGGCTTTTTCGGGGTCGCCAGCGCGACGAATTGGACTGCGAAGATGCTAACTTTGTTCCGCTTATCGCGAAAGACGGAGGGATCGGCCCGAAGATGTCTTTGCAACCCGCAAAATACAGGCGAGTGCCCAATCCGACTCCAGAAAAATATGGGTTAAAATGAGCCAACGGAACCCAGCGTTTCATCTGCTTTTGCGCCGATCGGTATCCTGTGATGCGTGCACTTTTCACCACCAGAGCTGAGCAACGAATTCTTGTTTTTCACGGTGCCACCCACATCGTAACCCAAATGTTCTTCGACGATCAACGGTTCTTCGATTTTGTCGACCGAAGCCGTGCAGTAGAGATTCACGTGCCCATTATTCCAGGTCTCAAGCCGCTCACCACTGCAAATCAATTGCGCATTTTGCCTCAAATCTTTCATGTGGACTTGCCAGAAAAACTGGTCACGCTCGTCAATCAGACCAAAACACGAGACCAAGTCAAAGAGGTCGGCGTCGCGCGGTGCATGCAGCAAGACGAAGAATTACTGGACTACGGCGTCCCCACCGTTCACTTCTACACCAAGGGCAAAGCCACACCCACATTGGAAATCGCCCGCAGGGTTTACGGAACGGTTCACGCGTAATCTAGGATACGTGTGATTCAGGAGACGATTCAAATATGATTTGACCCCACCCAACTCACCGTTCTTTTTTGATGGTCTTTCGTAGATTCAGGTAACGACATGAACGCGTCATCTCCAACTCCTGGCAAAACACCTCGGCACGAAGCATTGAGACACGAAGCACTCGCGCTTCTCAAGTCCTTCACAACCGACATCGTCGGCATACTCGACACGGAGGAATTGCTTTGGGCCGTTGCGGAGAAGACCATTAGCAAACTGGGTTGGCAAGACTGCGTGATTTACATCAAAGACGAAAAGCAGAACCTCCTCTTACAGAAGGCAGCCTTTGGACCCAAAAGCAATGGCAACCATTCCGTCATTGGCCCCTTGGAGATCCCCGTTGGACATGGCATTGTGGGTAAAGTGGCCAGCACAGGGAAATCCATGCGCATTGGCAATACAGCCTTAATCAAAGACTACATCGTAGACGACGTAGTGCGCATGTCGGAGCTCGCCGTCCCCATTATTTCCAACAACGAGATCATCGGTGTGATCGACAGTGAACACCAAGACGCCGATTTTTTTCAAGTAGAAGACCAGCTCATCTTGGAGACCATTGCAGGCATCACGGGCACCAAATTCGAAAACTCAAAAAAAACCGCGAGCAATGAGAGTCTTGCCCAGTTTTATAAACGCAACCCCAATCCTGTCCTTCAAATTGGACCCGATCGGGACATTGTGTTCATTAACGACACAGCCAAACAGCGTTTGACGGGGACAATTGAAACCGGCACCCTAGAACAACCCGGTTTAGATGCTGCACTCACAACCGCAACAGAGAAAGGCCATGCGCTATGGCAACATACCGACTCCCCATTTCCGGCTTCTTCGCAACACAAGAGAAAGAATACGGTCAGCGAAACGTCAAAACGGGTAACCGAGTATCACGTGATTCAACTGCCCAACGGCCTGTTTAACCTCTACGGTCACGACATCACCCACATCTTAGACCTCCAAGAGCGGGCCGAAAGTGCACATGACGCCAAGAGCCGATTCCTCTCCGTTATGAGCCATGAAATCCGAACGCCATTGAATGCCATTCTCGGCCTCACGGATTTGCTGATTCACGACAACCCCAATCGAACACAACAACTTCAGCACCTCGCTTACATGGAGTTCTCGGGACAGCACCTACTGAGTCTGGTGAACGACATTCTCGACCTAGAAAAACTCGCATCCAAGGATGTGACCGAGGTGAAGCGTCCATTCCACCTGTTACAGTTGATCGACAACATCCGCAAATCTTTTCAAAACCGCGCGGACACCACAGGACTTCAATGGACGGCCACCCTTTCCAGTGATCTTCCCGAGGTGATCTCAGCCGATGCAAAATGGCTCACGCAAATCCTCAACAACCTGATCAGCAACGCCATCAAATACACCGAACATGGCCACGTCGAATTGAAAGTGGGTCTCGCCCCTCAAAAACAGACCCCAGAACAGCACGTGATTCAATTCTCTGTACACGACACTGGACGCGGGATTCCCGAAAACGAAATCCATAGAATTATCGAACCCTTTGAGCAGGTTCAGGTCGACCCTTCCATCGAGGGAACAGGCCTCGGACTTTCCATTGTCAACGGATTGGTCGCGCGCATGAACGGACAACTGCACATCACAAGCGAAGTGAATGTAGGCTCCATCTTCACCGTGACATTGCCCTTTTCACACTCGCCTCAAACGAAAGACACCGCGGGCTTATCCACTCCCTATGCCTCCGAGGTTCAATCGGTCAACCCTTCCACTCTACTTTCTGATTCAAATGCTGGACAATCCGACGCCACGTCGGCTGCACAACCCGATGAAACTTGTACCATTTTGCTCGCTGACGACAACGAACTCAACCGGTTCATCGCCTGCAAGCTTTTGAACCGCTGGGGACATGAAGTCCACGAAGCCTCTGATGGAAAAGAAGCCGTCGCCATGTGGAAACTGCTCGGGCCTTGTATCATACTCATGGACATTCAGATGCCCGAGCTAGACGGTATAGACGCCGCCAAGCAGATTCGAGACGAAGAGGCCAAGAATTCACTCAAACGATCTCCAATTCTCGCACTCACTGCAGATGCAGAGGACGCCACGCTTACCCGCATTTTTAAGGCGCAAATGGACGATCGCATCATTAAGCCATTCGACCCTCCCACATTGCGCGCCTTGATCCAAACCAAGATCCACGACTTCCTCAAGTCATCCTAACCTAGGACCAACAAGCACGTTGTACGGGCAATTAAACGCTTAACATTCCCATGTCGCTATGGGACCACTCAAAGCAACGCCAATGATGGCTCAGAGCACACTTCCTGTTACTTTTTCCGGAAGAACAACCGAATCGGAACTCCGCTAAAATCGTAACGCTCTCTAAATCGGTTTTCCAAAAACCGCTTGTATGGCTCCTTGATGTATTGCGGCAAATTGCAATAGAACGCAAAGGTCGGAACCTGTGAAGGCAGCTGTGTGATGTACTTGATGCTCACACTTTTTCCCTTGTAAATCGGAGGCGGCTGATCTTTGACAATCGGAAGGAACTCCTCGTTCAATTCAGAAGTTGGAATCTTCAACCCACGCTGATGGTATACGTGCACCGCTGATTCCAAGGCCTTGAAGACCCGCTGCTTTGTCAAATTCGACGTAAAAATCACCGGAACGTCCGAAAACGGCAACATTTTCTCCTCCAACTTGGCTCGATACGCATTCATCGTATGCTCGTCCTTGGCCACGAGGTCCCACTTGTTCACCACCACAACAACACCGCGATAACTGTCGAGCACATGCCAGAAAATACTCTGGTCCTGCTTTTCCATGCCCTGGGTTGCATCCAGCAACAACAAACACACGTCGCTTTGATCAATGGCCTTAATGGTCCGAACTGTGCTGTAGAACTCCAGGTTATCGTCCACTTTGCGTCGCTTACGCAAACCGGCTGTGTCCACAATCTCAAAATCGAAGCCAAAGGAATTGAAGTGAGTATGCACACTGTCGCGTGTCGTGCCCGCAATGTCAGTGACAATGTTCCGCTCCTCACCCAGCAACGTATTGATCAACGTGCTCTTTCCCACATTTGGTCGACCTACGACTGCCAACTTAGGCAGACCCTTGTCCTCTTCCTCCTCCTTCGGCGGCAACAACTTAACCAGGCCGTCCAGTAAATCCCCCGTGCCGTATCCATTGTTGGCGCTAATGCCAAACAGCTCTTCCCCAAGGCCCATGCTGTAAAATTCAGCCGTGGTGTATTCTAACGCGCCTGTGTCCACCTTATTCACGATCAACATCACTGGCTTGCCGCTGCGACGCACCATTTGAGCAATGTTTTCGTCCAAATCTGTGATCCCCGTCTGTCCGTCTACCATAAAAAGAATCAGACCCGCCTCTTCCAGGCTAAGCTCTACTTGCTTTCTGATGACTGCCTCGAATGCATCTTCTGTGCCTGTCGCATATCCACCGGTATCAATCACCGTGAACGTACGGCCGCCCCACAAGGCCTGACCATACTTCCGATCACGCGTCGTTCCCTCCGTTGGATCCGTAATGGCGTCCCTCGTTTCGGTCAAACGATTGAACAACGTGGACTTGCCAACGTTGGGTCGACCTATAATGGTAACGAGATCATTCATGTTGTTCAGCTTGGATGCGCTCTTTCAATAAAGCGACAAAATGAGCATAAAAAAAGGGGCCCCCGAAGGGGCCCCAAGGTGGCGTCGACATACTCTCCCGCAATAGCAGTACCATCTGCGCTGGTGGGCTTAACTTCTCTGTTCGGAATGGAAAAGAGGTGGACCTCACCGCAATAGACACCTATCGTTCATATTGAATGCATTGGGCCGTTGCCTTGCAATCAACAAATGTGTTGACATATTGGTAGAGTAATCAGCTTCATAAGCTTTTGAGCAATTAGTACCGCTCGGCTTTGATGTCACCATCTTTACACCTGCGGCCTATCAACGTGGTAGTCTTCCACGGCTCTCAACGAGATCTCATCTCGCGGCGAGTTTCGCACTTAGATGCTTTCAGTGCTTATCTCATCCATACATAGCTACTCTGCGATGCAGCTGGCGCCACAACAGATACACCAGAGGTATGTCCATCCCGGTCCTCTCGTACTAGGGACGGGTCCGCTCAAATCTCGAGCGCCCACAACAGATAGAGACCGAACTGTCTCACGACGTTCTGAACCCAGCTCGCGTGCCACTTTAATGGGCGAACAGCCCAACCCTTGGGAC
>CBFHQM010000007.1:0-61331 GCA_965657965.1 uncultured Flavobacteriales bacterium
AGCAGGACGATGTTGTCGGTGCCTTCGATGTTGTAGAACGGGTGGTCGGCGGGAACGGTGGTCAAACCAGTCGAGGCCTGGCCTGTCTTGGCGTCAAAGCTTCCCACGTACTTCAGGCGTTCACCCTTGGCATCGGCTTCCTTCCACTTCGCTTGCATGGCCTCCTCGATCTGGGGCAGGCCGTCCATAAAGGCGTCGATGGAGCCCTCCATCTGGCTGTCGAGCAGGAACCCCTTCCCTGTCACATCGGACATCTCCAAGGTGTACCCAGCTTCTCGGGCCAGAATGAGGATTTTGCGCTGCACGTCCACGCCGCTCAAGTCGGTGCGGGGATCGGGCTCGGTCAGGCCGGCAGCCCGGGCGTCCTCGATGACCTTCTTGAAGGTGATGCCGCTGTTGAAATTGGAAAAGACGTAGTTGAGCGTACCGCTGAACATGCCTTCGATTTTGTGAATCCGGTCGCCACTTTGCACCAGGTGCTGTATGGTGTCGATCAATGGGAGCCCCGCTCCCACGTTGGTCTCAAATCGGTACTCTACACCCATGCGCAGGGCAAGAGATTTGAGGCCGGCATAGCGCGACTGTGCATCGCTGGCGGCGATCTTGTTTGAGGCCACCACGGCAATGCTGTGGGCCAGGGCTTGCTCGTAAACATCACTCGCAGAGGTGCTTGCTGTGTTGTCTACTAAAACACTGTTCTCTAAGTCCATGGCCACAATAGCCTGGACCAAAGCTTCAGGAGAGCTTGAGGTCTTGCTTTGGGACAATTGGTGGCGCCAGTCGCCTTCGATGCCCGCTTCCGAAAGCAACATCATTCGGCTGTTGGCCATGCCCATGACACGCAGATCAAGACGCCGGACATCTCGGAGTTCTTCTCGTTGGGCAAGCAGTTGATCCACCATGGTGCCCCCGACATTGCCTACCCCAAGACAGAAGATGTGGAGTCGTTTGACTTCAGTTTCAAAGAAGGCTTGGTGCAATGCAGAAAGCGCTTTGCGTTCGTGCTTGGCATCGATCACAATGGAGATGTTGCGTTCTGTAGATCCTTGGGAAATGGAGCGGATGCTCACGCCGTTGCGGCCCAATGTTCCAAAGGCGCGTCCGCTGATGCCACTTTGCTGGCGCATGCCATCGCCAACGAGAGAGACAATGGTAAATCCAGATTCTACAGTCAGGGCATCGATTCGCCCGAGCTCTTGCTCTGCGCCAAACTCTTCGTTGAGGGCGTTTTGAGCGTCGTGGGCATCGACGTCGGCCACCGCAATGGAAATGGCGTGCTCTGAGGAGCCCTGGGACACCAAGACCACATTGACTTCGGCCACAGACAGGGCAGTAAACAACCGACGCGAAGTGCCGGGAATGCCCACCATGCCTCCGCCGCTGACCGTGATTAAAGTAATGCCTTTGAGGCTACTCAACCCGGCCACACCGTGGTTGGAAATGGGGGCATCGGTACGGGACTCTGGCGACAAAATGAGTGTGCCAGCACATTCGGGATCGTCGGTCAGCCGCACGTGCATGGGAATGTTTTCCTTGCTCAATTGGGCCACAGTCGGCGGGAACACCACCTTGGCGCCAAAGTGGCAAAGTTCCATGGCTTCTGCGTAGCTCAACTCGGGGATGACCCTTGCTGTAGGCACCATGCGCGGGTCTGCGGTCATCATGCCGGCCACGTCTGTCCACTTTTCCAAGACATCGGCCTGGAGAAAGCAGGCGGCATATGCTGCGCTCAGGTCGCTGCCTCCCCTGCCCAATGTGGTGGGGGTTCCGTCTGGTGAGCGGCCAATGAAGCCTTCCATTAAATACAGGTGGCCCTCTTTGAGTCCAGCTTGGGCGAACCGTGATTGTGCCTCTGCAACGTTCAATTTTGCGGCGCCATAGCGATTGTCGGTGGGCATGAGCTCGAGGGCATCGAGCCGTCGTGGCTCAAAACCCAAATCTCGAAAGTGTCCCCAAAGGATGGGGACGGACAAACGTTCACCCAAGCCCATGAGCTCGTCGAGGGTGCGGGCACTGGCTTCGCGCAGCAAAAAGATGCCGTAGAGCAGGTCGTCTAGATGGCTGAGCCGCTCTTTGAGCTCGGCCTCAATGGCAGAATAGGTGCTGGACTCCAACAGATCCAGGGCGCACTGTATGTGTCGGTCCCGAATGTCCCGTGCCACATCGCGGTAGTTGCCGTTGCCTTCTTGTGCGAAGCGGCCCGCTTGACCAAGGGCATCTGTGATGCCGCCTAGAGCAGAACAAACCACCATCGCCCGGTGGCCTGGGGTCTGACGTTTGTGCGCTAAAACACGTCCGCAAGCGCGAATGCGTTCAGGATTGGCAACGGAGGAACCTCCAAATTTGAGGATTTGCATGGCAGTAGCCTATTGGTCACCACCCTACGCATCGTTCAACGGGAGGTTGCAGAATTCGTATATAATTTACGAATCAAACTGCAATTATTCCTCGTCCTTGGCAAATTTGGAGATGACATCCATGCTGACGCCTGTGTTGGAGAATCCACCATCGTGGAACAGGTTCTGCATGGTTACGTAGCGCGTTAGGTCGCTAAACAGGGTGGCGCAGTAGTCTGCACAAGCTTGTCCGTCGGCGTTTCCAAGCGGGCTCATGGCCTCGCTGTAAGAGACGAATTCATCAAAGCCCTTGACGCCGCTTCCTGCCGTGGTCACGGTAGGAGATTGGCTAATGGTGTTGATGCGGACTTTGTTCTTGACACCGTAGTGGTAGCCAAAACTCCGTGCAATGCTCTCGAGCAAGCTTTTGGCGTCGGCCATGTCTCCGTAGTCGGGGAAGGTGCGCTGGGCAGCGATGTAGCTGAGGCCCACCACGCTGCCCCACTCGCTCATGGCGTCGAGCTCCATGGCCGTTTGGAGGGTTTTGTGCAAGCTGATCGCACTCACATCTAAGGTCTTCTCTAGGTAGCTATAGTTGAGGCCGGTATAGTGCTTGCCTTTGCGCACATTCGGCGACATGCCAATGGAGTGCAAAACAAAGTCGACTTTGCCGCCAAAGTGTTCCATGGCACCCTCGAAAAGGGCCTTAAGGTCTTCCATGCTCGTGGCGTCTGCGGGAATCACAGGGGCGCCTCCGCATTGCTCGGCCAGTTTGTGGATTTCGCCCATCCGCATGGCGACGGGGGCGTTGGTCAACACGATGTCCGCCCCCATTCGATGGCAGGTTTCAGCCGTTTTCCAGGCGATGGACATGTCGTTCAAGGCGCCAAAAATGATGCCTTTTTTTCCTTCCAAGAGGTTCATGGTAGCTTCGGTTCGAACCGCAAATCACGTGGTTTCACCCGGGTTCTCAATGCTTGCTGGAAGGATCTTATCCGGATTCAGAATGTGGACAGGGTCAAATGCCGCTTTGATTCGGCGTTGCAATGCGAGTTCGGCTTCCGAAAACTTGAGGTGCATGAAGGGTTTTTGAACCCAGCCGATGCCATGTTCTCCGCTCAAGGTTCCCCCAAGGCGAATGACCTCTTCAAAAATCTCTTCGATGGCCACAGGCAACGTATTCGTCCACGTCTCATCCGACAACTCTCCTTTGAGGATGTTGACGTGCAGGTTCCCATCGCCAGCGTGTCCGTAGCAGATGCTGTCAAAACCATACTTGTTTCCGGTGGCTTTGACCGCTTTGAGTAGCTCGGGTAAATGTCCCCTTGGGACCACCGTGTCTTCTTCTTTATAAGTGGAATGGGCCTTCACAGCTTCCCCCACCTTTCTGCGGAGGTTCCAAAGTTGGTCCTTGCCTGCGGCGTCCATGGCCATTAGGGGCTCGCCGGCATCAAAGCGCGCCAAGGTTGCGGCGACTCGCTCGAGCTGAGGCATCAAGTCTTCTTCTTGGAATGCGTCCACCTCGATTAAAAGGTGGGCGGCGGTGCCGGCTTCCAAGGTCAAGGCGTGATCTCCAGTAAAGGCCATGGCCAATTCAATGGCGGAGCGCTCCATAAACTCCAACGCACTGGGTTGGTTGCCGTCTTGAAAAAGCCCGGCCACAGCGGCGCAAGCATCTGATGGGGATTGAAAGGGCACGAGAAGAAGGGCGTTGAACCGCGGATGGGGCAACAGCTTTAATGTGGCCTGGGTGAGGATGCCCAGGGTTCCCTCCGAGCCAACCATGAGTTGGGTCAAGTTGTACCCTGTGCTGTTCTTTAGGGTATTGGCTCCGGTCTCGATCACGGTGCCGTCGGCGAGCACGACCTCGAGGTTGAGCACCCAGTCTTTGGTGACGCCGTATTTGACGGCGCGCGGCCCACCGCTGTTTTCTGCCAAGTTGCCGCCAATGGTGCACGTGCCTCGGCTGGCTGGATCAACGGCGTAAAAAAGCCCTTTTTGTTCCACGGCCTCTTGAAGTTCTTGGACAATCACACCGGGTTGTACCACGACTTGGTGGTTCAATTCATCGATACATACGATTTGATTGAGGCGTTTTGTGCTCAAGCTAATTCCTCCTTTTACCGGCAATGCACCTCCGCTCAGACCTGTCCAGGCACCTGCTGCGGTCACAGGGATGCGGTGGGCATGGGCCCACTTGAGGATCTGAGACACCTCAGTAACATTGCGAGGGAAAGCCACGGCATCCGGCATGAACCGAAGGTCTTCGGTGTGATCTTGGCTGTGGGCGAGTCGGTGCTCTAGGCTGTCTTGGACCTCGAGACCAGGGACGGCAGAGGACAGCAAAGCGGCGACAGAATGGGGGACTTGAGCGTCTTGTGGTTCGGCGGACATACGGGGCTTAATTTGCCCCTTGAAAATTCGATTTCAGCGGTTCAGTCCGTGAAAATTTCCACCACATGCGCTACGCAACACTTTTGGCATTGACGGTCTTGATGACCACTTTGGGTTTCGCCCAGAAAAACACGGTTCCCACAGAACGTTGGTCCAACGAGAAAATTTGGTACAGCGGGATGTTCCGTTCCGAAGGGGTTTATGGCATTCGGTCCATGGCCGATGGCGTGCACTACACGAGCCTGGAGAGTGCCGGGGAGGGCAACGCTGTGGTCAAGTATGCCTATGCTACTGGCGCAGCTGTGGACACGTTGGCCAAGAGCGAAGTGGTTTACGGAGGAGAGTCCATTCGTATTGGAGGGTATCAGTTCTCGAGCGACGAGGCGAAATTGCTCTTGAGCAGCGATACTGAGTCCATCTATCGCCACAGCTACCTGGCGGCTTTTCACGTCTACGAAGTGGGCAGCAATGTCGCCGCTGTGCCTTTGAAGGAGGACGGGACGAAGGTTCGTTTGGCGACGTTTTCTCCCGCTGGAGACAAGGTGGCGTTTGTGCAAGACAACAACCTTTGGGTGTCCAATTTGGACGAAGCGCCGGTCCAGCTGACTGCGGACGGAAAATGGAACCACATCATCAATGGCGCTTCGGACTGGGTGTACGAAGAGGAATTCGGCAAGGACCGCGGTTTTTATTGGTCACCCGATGGCCAGTACATCGCGTTCTATCGTTTTGATGAATCCAAGGTGAGGGAGTTTGGCATGCCGATGTACGGTCAGCTTTATCCAGAACCCTACACATTTAAGTATCCCAAAGCGGGAGAGATCAATTCTGTGGTCTCCATTCACAGCATCGATGTGAACACGGGGCGGAAGTCTGTTTTGGCTCGGGTCGATGGAGACAATTACATCCCGCGCATCATGTGGATGGGCGAGCAAAACAAGCTCATGGTGATGCGGATGAACCGCCATCAAAACAAGATGGAGTTGTTGGGCTTTGATTTGTCTTCCTCCGATGCGCGCAGGCAAGCCCAAGAGGAGTTGCTTCTGGTAGAAGAAGCCCCTACCCATGTTCCGGTGCAAGACAACTTCACGTTTTTGGACGATGGTTCTTTCCTGATGACCAGCATGAAAGATGGGTTCAATCACTTGTACTGGGTCCGCCCGGGCAAGTCCGAAAAGCAGCTTACCTCAGGTGCGTGGGACATCACTTCTGTTCAGGGCTACGATGCCAAAAGGAAAGTGGTCTACTTCGCCAGCTCCATCAACGGAGCAACCCAGAACCACTTGGCCAAAGTGGATTTGAAGGGGCGCATGTCCCTGCTCGATGACGCCAAAGGGACCCATGGGGTGAGTTGGAGCCGCACCTTCGATTACGCCATCCACAACCACAGCGATGCTGGAACACCTCCCTCCTACGTGCTCCGGGACCGCAAGTGGTCTTCTATTCGTGTGCTCCGCGACAATGCGGACTTAAAGGAGACCTTGTCTGATTATTCTGTGGCACCCCGCGAATTCTTCACCTTTACCGACGATGCGGGCGAGGAGTTGAACTGCTGGATGATGAAGCCCACAGACTTTGACCCGGCGAAACAATACCCGGTGTATGTGGCCATTTATGGCGGTCCAGGCGTGAACACGGTCAACGACAGTTGGGGCGGAACCACGTTCTTTTGGCACAACCTGCTTTGTCAGGAAGGCTACATTGTGGTCAGCTGCGACCCGCGGGGTACGCCCAAGCGGGGCCGCGAGTTTGAGCACAGCACCTATTTGCAGTTGGGCAAATTGGAGACCGAAGACTTCATTGATTTGGCCGAACACTTGAGTGCCAAGGATTACATCGATGGCGACCGCATTGGAATCCAAGGCTGGAGCTACGGGGGATACATGACCTTGCTGGCCATGACCAAAGGCGCAGCGCATTATGCCGCGGGCATCTCTGTGGCACCGGTTAGCAATTGGCGCTATTACGACAGCATTTACACCGAGCGGTTTATGCGCACGCCGCAGGAGAATGCCGATGGATACGACGACAACAGTCCCATCAATCATGCAGAGAAACTGGAGGGCCCACTCCTGCTGGTCCATGGTTCTGCAGACGACAATGTGCATTTCCAGAACGCCATGGAGATGGTGGATGCGCTGGTGGCAGAAGGCAAGGACTTTGACTTTTTTGCCTATCCAAACCGCAATCATGGCATTTACGGAGGCAACACCCGCTTGCATCTGTTTACCATGATGTTGGAATTTGTCAAGGACAACCTCTGAGGAATACCTGAATTGAGGGGGGCATTCAGCCTGCTGTGCCCCCTATATTGCCGTCAACACCTTATTCGATAACCTTATGTCTGATTCGAACGTGGCCGAAACCGGCCACCCACGTGGTCTTTACACGCTGTTTTTCTCCGAAATGTGGGAGCGCTTTTGCTACTATGGCATGCGCACCTTGCTCACATTGTACTTGGTAAAGTCCCTCATGAAGGGAGACTCCGAGGCCAGTCTCATGTATGGAGCCTACACGGCGCTCATCTACGCTGCTCCAGTTCTGGGCGGGCGTTTGGCCGACCAATACCTCGGGTACCGTTATGCGATCCTCCTCGGTGCTGTATTCATGGCCATTGGAGAATTCTTGATTTTGGGAGGGAATGAAATGTTCCTGCTCATTGGAATGGGTGCGCTGATTGTGGGCAACGGCTATTTCAAAGCGAACATCTCTACGATTGTCGGCAAGCTCTACAAGGACAATGATCCCCGCAGAGACTCTGGCTTCACGATCTTTTATATCGGCATCAACATTGGGGCTTTGCTCGCCACTACGGTTGTGGCTTATGTGGGCGAAACCTATGGATTCCACTATGGCTTTGGCTTGGCGGGAATCGGCATGCTTTCCGGTTTGGTCATCTTTTGGATGGGCCGCGAGAACTATTCTGCGGCACCTGGCCTCGAGATTCGCGAAGCCGGTCTGGAGACCAAGTGGGGAATGAAAATGTACCAGCTCATTACGTTGGGCTCGGTCTTGTTGATCCCCGTGTGCTACGTTCTCATTCTCAAAAACACCTTCCAAATTGGTGAGGGCGAGGGCGCGTTCACCTTCCCACTTATGACGGTGCTGTTGACCTTGCTCTTTGTCTATGTGGCCATGAACTTGATTAAAGCCGGTAAGGCCGAGGGCGCGATGTACCGCGACCGCATGGTGGCCTTGGTCATCTTTATGGTGATCAATGTGATCTTCTGGGCATGTTTCGAGCAGGCGGGCACGTCTTTGACCTTGTTTGCTGACCGCAATGTGGACCGCATGATCATGGGTTGGGAAATGCCGGCTTCCATGACGCAGTTCTTCAATCCGTTCTTCATTGTCCTCTTTGGATCCATCTTCACTTGGATGTGGGTGCGTTTGGACAAAATCGGAAAGAACCCGTCCATTCCCATGAAGTTCTCGTTGGGCATATTGCAGTTGGGATTGGGTTTCTTGGTGACCATTGTCGGCCTTCAGTTTGTGGATGAGTCCACAGCCATGGTGCCTTTGCTCACCTTGCTCTTCCTCTACATGTTGCACACGACAGGAGAGCTTTTCCTCTCTCCGATTGGATTGTCTATGGTGACCAAGCTGGCACCGAAGAACATCGCGGGTACGGCCATGGGTGGCTGGTTCTTGAGCTTCGCCATTGCAAACTATGCGGGTGGTCTGATTGCCACATTAACCGGCGGCCATGGTGGCGGTGAAGTCGCTGCTGCTGACCTGTCTGAATTGGAAATGAAGACCGCTGGCTTGAGCCAATACATCGACGTCTTCTCCACCTTGGGATTTGTCTTGGTTGGATTTGCAGTCTTGATTGCCGTGATGAACAAGCCCCTGAACAAGTTGATGCACGGTGTGCGTTGATGGATTGAGTGAGTTTTCACCTCTTTTACCGCCCCAATGTGCTCCGTGCCATTGGGGCGGTTGCTTTCATGTGCGATATTTACAGCATGATGCGTCCCCTCGTCCTTAGTGTTTTCATGCTTGCGGCCAGTGCTTCACTGTGGTCTCAAGGTGCCTCCATCAACTGGATCTCTGTATCTGACCTCGAAGACTTGCAGGCCAAGGAGCCTCGCAAAGTGATGATTGATGTCTACACTCAGTGGTGTGGTCCTTGCAAAATGATGATGGCCAACACCTTCACCAATGCGGATGTCATCACCTACATCAACGAGAATTACTACGCTGTCAAATTTGATGCCGAAGGTCCAGACCCGGTCGAGTTCAAAGGGCGCACATTCAGCAATCCGAATTACGTGCCGAACAAGCGCGGAAGAAATGGCGTGCATGAATTGAGCCGAGCGTTCAATGTGGGGGCCTACCCGACCATTGTCTACCTCGACGAAAATTTAGAAATGATCGCGCCGATTAGTGGGTACAAGCAGCCTCAACAGCTTGAGTTGTACTTGCGGTTCTTCGATGAGGCATGGGAATCAGGGACTTCTCAGGAGGAATGGGACGCTTTCCAGCAGTCCTTCGCTCCCTCTTTTCAGTGAGCATTTGCCGGTCAATCCGGTAAAAAGCCCAAAGACTTCCGGCCCGTCTTCGAAAGAAGGCGGGCCGGCGTGTATTTTCGCGCGACGCAATGAACGCAGATACGATGACCGATACCGCAAGCCTGAAATTTGAAGACAAAGAAATTGAACTGCCCGTTGTCCGCGGTTCTGAAGGAGAGGTGGCACTGGACATCTCGAAATTGCGTGGTCAAACTGGCTTGATTACGCTGGACAAAGGTTACAAGAATACAGGTGCGACAACGAGTGCCATTACCTTCTTGAACGGAGAAGAGGGCATTTTGCGTTACCGTGGATATTCCATCGAGGACTTGGCGGAAAACGCCTCCTTCATGGAGGTGGCCTATTTGTTGGTCTACGGTGATTTGCCCGATCAAGAGCGTCTAGACTGGTTCCAAGACAGCGTACGCATGCACACGCTGGTTCACGAAAACATGAAGCGCTTTTTTGAAGCCTTCCCTATGGGTGCTCACCCTATGGGCATGTTGAGTGCCATGTCTTCTACCCTGTCTACATTTTATCCCGGAAGCCAAGACCCCAACCGTTCGGTCGAAGACATTGAGCTTACGATTCACAGGTTGATTGCCAAGTTGCCGACCCTGGCCGCTCAGTGCTACAAGCACAACATGGGGCACCCGACGGTATACCCCGCCAATGACCTTTCGTACACGGAGAACTTCCTGTACATGATGTTTGGCCTGCCTACAGAAGACTACGAGATTGATCCCGTCATCAACGACGCGATGAACAAGCTCTTGATCTTGCACGCGGACCACGAGCAAAACTGCAGCACGTCAACCGTGCGCATTGTGGGCAGTTCCCAAGCCAACCTGTACTCTTCCATTTCTGCTGGAATTTCCGCATTGTGGGGGCCACTGCATGGTGGTGCAAACCAAGCCGTGATCGAAATGCTCGAGCAGATCAAAGCCGATGGCGGTGATCTCCAGAAGTGGATTGACAAGGCCAAAGACAAGTCGGACAGTTTCCGATTGATGGGCTTTGGTCACCGTGTCTACAAGAATTTTGACCCGCGTGCCCGCATCATCAAAAAGTCTGCGGACGAAGTGTTGGCCAAGTTGGGCATCAACGACCCTGTATTGGACATTGCCAAGAAGTTGGAGGCTGTGGCACTCGAAGACGAGTACTTCGTTCAGCGCGGTCTTTATCCCAATGTGGATTTCTACAGCGGCATCATTTACCGTGCCTTGGGCATCCCTACCGAAATGTTCACGGTCATGTTTGCGTTGGGTCGCCTGCCAGGGTGGATCGCCCAATGGAAGGAAATGAACGAAAACGGAGAGCCCATTGGTCGCCCACGACAGGTGTACACAGGGCACAATGACCGTCCTGTGAAGCCCATTGCTCAACGCTGATGTTGGATGGCGCTTTGGTCGAAGGCGTCCGCTGTGAAGTGGACGACCGTGGTGTAGCTGCTGTAACATTTGCGCACCCGCGCTCCAACAGTTTGCCCGCGGCTGTGCTGTCTGAATTGGCCGCTACCCTCCGCGGACTTGGAGACAATTCCAAGGTGCGCGTGGTGGTGTTGGGGTCAGCGGGGGACCGTGCGTTTTGTGCGGGCGCTTCTTTCGACGAACTGGTGGCCATCTCCAACCCCGAACAGGGGCTGTCTTTCTTCATGGGGTTTGCCAACGTAATCAATGCGATTCGGTGCATTCCTCAGTTGGTGATTGGACGGGTGCAAGGAAAAACCGTTGGCGGTGGTGTAGGATTGGCCTCTGCAACGGATTACTGCTTGGCTACGAAATTTGCTTCGGTCAAACTCAGCGAGTTGGCGGTGGGCATTGGTCCCTTTGTTGTCGGTCCCGCGGTAGAGCGCAAGCTTGGCGTGTCGGGCATGTCGGAATTGGCTGTGGATGCCACCGAATGGCGGTCTGCTGATTGGGCGGCGCAACGCGGTTTGTATGCCGGTGTTTACGACAGTGCTGCGGATTTGGATGCTGCGGTCGATGCACTTGCTGGGCGTTTGGCTGCGTCGAACCCGGAGGCCATGTCGGAATTGAAGCGCACCTTTTGGGCAGGCACCGAAGAGTGGGACACGCTGTTGTCTGAACGTGCCGCCATTTCGGGAAGGTTGGTATTGTCGGCGTTTACGCGCAATGCGATTGCCAAATTCAAGGCGAAATAAAGCGTCTCTTGTATTGCACATGAGGCGGTTGACGACCGCGATGGACAGGTGGCTCAGGGTCGCATTTGTGACCGAATTTCCCCTTCATGCAAAATGGCAGGCGTAAGCGACTCCGTTGGGATCGCATTGGGGCGGTAATCGGGCTGTTTGTTCTCGGGTTGTTTGGTCTTGCGGGCATGGTGCCCGAAGGCGATTCTTTTCGGGACGCCACGTCCGAGGGTCACGTTGCGGTGGCCTTGTCGTCTCCGTTAGATGCGGAAAGTGCAGGGCAAGTCGATGAGACAGAGCATGCGCCATCGGAAACCACAGAACCACAAGACGCACCATCGACGCCTGAGTCCATTGAGGAAGAGGTTGAGACAAGTGGGACAGCCATTGCACCGGTTCCTTCAGGGCCGCTTCCCCGAAGAGGCATGGCACCTTGCTCATGTTCAAAACACACCATGAGCCTGGCAAGAAATCCGTACACACGGCACCAAAGCCGAGCGCGTACGTTGCCGGGTAGCTTTTTCGTTAAGGACCAGTCTGAATTGGTCGCAGGAGCGGAAAGAGGCGCTTTAAAGCGTGTACCCGCCATTGGAAAAGGGTATCATTTGTACGGCCTCAAACACAGTGAGCCCTTCTTGTTGCCTGCTGCGAAAAAAGTACTGGAGACCATGGCCAGCCGTTTTGCCGATGCCATGGAGGGCACGGCAGACGAAGGCGCCTCCATTCGGATCACCAGTCTCACCCGCACCGAGTCTCAGCAGCGTCGCTTGCGTCGTCGCAATGCCAATGCCTTTAAAGGGCAGAGCACGCACAACTACGGTGCCAGTTTTGATGTGGCGTTTATCGACCGCCCTAATGAAACGGTGGGATGCTCTGGTCCCTCATGGGCGTTGCAATCCATATTGCAGGACATGCAGGAAAAGGGAGAAATTCTCGTGATTCCGGAAGGAAGCTGCATGCACATTACACCTCGGAAGTCATGAAGTACAATGCCTATCGTTTCCTGAGTTTGCTCAACAGGCTGTGCTTGCCGCAGATTTACAAAAAACCGGATTTGACAAAGCTCACGGCATTTGACAAAGCCATTGTGGGTTGGAAAATCTGGGTCACCTATCGTTTGCTTGACGCCCAAAGTGCCCAAGTTGTGGCTGAGGCAGATAGGCCCGCCAAAAAGACCCACGGCGCGTAACCCCAGCCAAGCCCGCTTGCGAGAAGAACAGCGGCAGGGACGAAACTGAGGTCCACTGTCCAGGACAAGGCGAGTCGCCCCCTACTCCATCCTTTATTCCATAGCTCGCCCACAGCGGCCAACGCGCAGAAGACCCAGGTGAGCGCTCCAGCAAGTTCCATTGTACTGATGGTCTCTTTGTTCTCAAGAGCGAGCAAAGCCATGCCCAAGAGCATCAGCCAGCGGCCCATGAGAACAACCGTAAGCAGTGCAGAGGGCTTTGGGTTGTACTTCTGCTCTTCTCCTGTAATGGCGGGTGCGTTCTGCGCTCCCCCTAAACTTTCTGGGTACCAACCAGGAGGCGAAAGGAGAAAACGGAGTTTGTCCCAAAGGCCCGGAATGGTTCGGAGATCTTGCCACAAATCCGAGACAGGCTTCCATTGGGCATAAACAGGATTAAAGGAATCAGTGGGTCGAGTAACGCCATAGGTGGGCTTGACCCTTTCTTTTTGAAACGTGCCAAACATCCTGTCCCAGACAATGAAGACCCCTGCGTGATTGCGGTCAATGTATTCAGGGTTGCGTCCGTGGTGGACGCGGTGGTGGGAAGGGGTGTTCATGACCCATTCAAGTGGACCCATTTGTTGAATCAACTCGGTGTGAATCCAAAATTGATAGAGCAGGTTGATGGCCATGCAGGTCAAAAAAACGGCAGGTGGAAAACCGAGCGCGGCCAAAGGCCAATACACCCACATGAGCAGGATCTTTTGGAGCACACTTTGGCGCAAGGCAACACCCAGGTTATAGTCCTCGCTCTGGTGGTGAACCGAATGACCAACCCACAGAAGGTTGACTTGGTGGCTGAGTCTATGCGCCCAGTAATAGGCGAAATCTGAACAGACAAAGGCGACAATCCAGACCCAAGGTGAACTGTCGACTGTCCAGCTTCTCCAGCCTTCGCTGGCGTGAAAAACAGCGGTGTAAGCGGCGACCACCAATACTTTGGAGAACAACCCGCTGGACTGATCCATGATTCCGCAGCCGATGTTGGCCAAGGTGTCTCCGAGCCGGTAGAGTCCAAGTTTGCGCCATTGGTCCCATGCCACTTCAAGCGCGATAAGACTGAAAAACACAGGAATAGAGAGGACGATCAGATTCACAGTCTAAAATTAATAAGACCTCTTTGCATTGCTTGATGAAAGGCACGGCTGCCTGCTTTACATTTGCATCCCATTGGAGAGATGGCAGAGTGGTCGATTGCGGCGGTCTTGAAAACCGCTGTACCGCAAGGTACCGGGGGTTCGAATCCCTCTCTCTCCGCACAAACCCAGGCTGAAAGGCCTGGGTTTTTTATTGATGTGAGGTCCCGCTAAGGTGTTGATTGGGTGCTCGTCTCCTCTGGGTAGTGGGATATGGATGTTGTTCTGCAAGCTGTCCATGTCCTGCATGAAGCGCGAACAGGCATCGCCGTGACGGTGGTGAATTTCTAGGATTTGTACCTTTTATGTCATGAAAGTTGGTTTCATTTTGGTGAACATCTGTTTGCTCTTTTCTGGATTTTATGCTCAGGCACAGCCTGCTGGCAGGGTTCTCATGATTGGAATTGACGGGGTGCGTCCCGACGCACTGGTTGCGGCGTCCACTCCCCATTTGGATGACCTCATGTCCGAAGGTTTCTCCACTCTGGATGCATTGAACGATGACATCACCATGAGTGGCCCGGGATGGTCCTCCATTCATTGTGGGGTGCGGTCGGGCAAACACAATGTGATCGACAACAGTTTTTCCAACCAGAATTTCATGCAATACCCTGGTTGGCTTGAACGCATCGAGACACTGTATCCTGAATGGAACACGGCTTCCGTTTGTCAGTGGGGCCCAATCAACGATCAAATCGTAGGGGAAAGTGCCGATTTGGTTTTGAACACCGCTTCGGCTGCTGCTGCAGCGTCGGCAGCGGTGGAATGGATTGAAAGTTCAAACCCTCATGCGATTTTCGTTCACTTGGACGATCCTGATTATGCGGGACACAGCACGGGCTTCTCTCCCACTTCGGCGCCCTACTTGAATGCGATTTCAGAGATGGATGAGCTTGTGGGTCTCATGGTGGCTTCGCTTCAAAGCCGTGTCAACTACTCGGAGGAAAACTGGATGGTCTTGGTGACCACGGACCATGGCGGGAGCGGCACCTCTCATGGGGGGAATTCAGAGGGCGAAAGAAGGGTGTTCATTGGTGCTTCTTCTCCAACCCTTCCCATAGAAGTGGTTCAAAGGGACACCTTGTGGGTTGTGCCTGAAAGCGAAGACTGCTTGGGGCTGGAGACCGTTTTGAATTTCGCGGATGGCGATCGGGTCGTACTTGCTGACCATCCGGATTTCCTCGTGGGTACAGAACAAGATTTCACGGTGGAAATGCGACTAAGGTCCACGGTAGCAGGAGATGTGGCGATGGTGGGCAACAAGGACTGGGGCGCGGGTGTGAACCCGGGTTGGGTGTTCTCCTTTGAGTATCCCGACGGACCTGCTTGGAAGGTCAATTTGGGCGATGGTTCCAATCGTGCCGATGCCAGTGGTGCTGAGGGAGTGGCCGATGGCCAATGGCACACCTTAACCTGTTCGTTTGATCGGGATGGCATGATGCGCCTTTACACCGATGGCGAGTTCAATGCCGAAACGGACATCTCTTCTGTGGGGAATTTGGATGTCGGTGGCGGATTGAGCTTTGGAGCGGACATTCTGGGGGAGTACGCCATGACTGGGCAACTTGCCGAGGTCCGATTCTGGGGCAAGGCATTGGCAGGAGAAACCATATCTCAGTGGCATTGCAGTGGCCTTAGCGATGCGCATCCGGATTGGGCGGACCTTCGCGGATACTGGGCGTTGAATGAAGGGAGCGGCACGGAAGCCTTGGATGGCTCTGGCAATGGTCATCAGGCTGCTGTCGAAGGGGCAACATGGAGCGCCAATGAAGCGCCTTTCGTGTGGGACTACACCAACACACCCCGTCTTGTAGATGTGCCAGTAACGGCTTTGGCGCACATGTGCGTGCCCATTGATCCGGCATGGAATGTGGACGGTGTCCCGCTCACAGGAACTTGTTATCCTGGAACAGCGCCTCCTTGCCCAGAGGATGTGAATGAAGACGGTGTCATCAGTGTTTTGGACCTATTGCTGGTCCTTGGGGTGTTTGGTCAGGCTTGCGGGTAACCCTCGGGCCGCCCCCTCCGTACATTCCCCAATGTCATGAACCCCGTATGCTGAGATTGTTTCTCTTTGTTCTCGCCTTGGGCCTCACTTCGGTCTCGTTTGCTCAGACTTGGAATTTGTCTTGGAGCGATGAATTCGATGGGACAGCCATTGACCCCTCTAAATGGGGATACGATATGGGCACCGGTGCTGCGCAAGGATTGTGGGGATGGGGCAATGGGGAGCTTCAGTATTACACCGACAACCTCGACAATGCACGGGTCGAGAACGGCCAATTGATCATTGCCGCTCGGGAGGAGAATTATGCTGGCAGCAATTACACTTCGGCGCGAATGGTGACCAAGAATCGATTCAGCCAGACCCATGGTAAATGGGAGGCGCGGATCGATTTGCCAACAGGGCAAGGCATATGGCCCGCGTTTTGGATGCTCAGGGAGAACAACCCTTGGCCAGGAGAAATCGACATTATGGAACTTGTGGGTCACCTCCCCGGGAGTTGTCATGGCACGGCGCATTGGGGCACCGTGGACAACGTTGAGTCCCTGGGTGGATCTGTTTATGCAGACGATTGGACTACAGGCTATCATGTCTACACTGTGGAATGGTGGCCAGATCACCTGCAGTGGTCTGTTGATGGTCAGGTATACTTCAACTTGGACCGTACTCAGGTCAGTCCGAGTCCATGGCTTTTTGCCGAAGATTACCACATGCTTTTGAATGTTGCTGTGGGCGGAGGTTGGCCGGGATCACCGGATGGTTCTACTGTTTTTCCTCAAGAAATGAGAGTAGACTGGGTTCGCGTCTACTCCCACCAAGCCGAGCTTCAACCCGTTACATTCCAAGTGAACATGGCCAATCAATCTCTTGGCACCGATGATGAAGTCTTCGTGTCCGGATTGTTTGATGGTTGGGCGGGAAACGCCACGGCTTTGTCTCATGACGGCAATGGCATTTGGTCCACAACGGTATCGCTGCCTCAAGGCATTCATGAGTACCGGTTTACAATCAATGGGTGGGGTGACACCGAAGAATCGTTTGCGCCGGGGACGCCCGGGACGATCACCGTGGAGGATGATGGAGACATTTTCGTGAACCGTTATGTCGATGTGGGATGGTCCGGATTCGCCACAGATCCAGATTGTTTTTCGAGTGCCTCCCCCTGCCCTTCTGCAGGACCAGGATGCAACGATCAAGATGCGAGCAATTACAATCCGTTGGCGGATGCAAACGATGGAAGTTGCCTCTACGAGGTGGTCTTTTCTGTGGATTTGAACGGGGTCGAAGCTGAGGAGCAAACCGCGTATGTAAATGGCACCTTTAACGACTGGTGCGGGGAGTGCGCCCCCATGGCCGACGACAACGGAGATGGGGTTTGGACCGCCACCTTGCTTTTGCCAAATGACGGCCACGAATTCAAATACACAACCGAAGGCTGGTCAGGTCTTGTTGAAACCTTTGCCGTTGGGGCGCCTTGCACCAATACGAGCTATGATGGCCCTTCGGTTTACACCAACAGAACATTGATTGTGGCCGGATCTCCTGTGACGCTCGAGACGGCATGTTTTGGTACCTGCGAAATCTGTATGCCTCAGGTGGAAGTGGATTACAACTTGACGTTGCGGGTGCAGATGCCCGACCCTTCGATGTTGGCTTTGGTGGAAGTCAACGGCGTGTCTCATGCCATGACGCCCACGCTTTGGGGCGCATGGCAAGCCACCGTGGCTGTGCCTGGAAACGTCTCGGTTTCTTTTCGCTTCGGAACGCCTGCAGGCGGATTGGGTACGGCATGGGAGGATGTCTCCGGGTGCGGGGAAGGCCTGCGTCAAGCCACATTGTTAGGGGATACAGCACTGCCCACGGTTTGCTTCGGAGCTTGTGGCCCATGTTTTGGTTGCGCAGACCCGTATGCGGCCAACTTTTCCCCTTTGGCTCACCCAGACTCGCCGTCTTCCTTTTGTGAGGGGGTGGCCGAATCGGGCTGTTTGTACAGTGATGCTTCCAATTACAATGCCTTGGCTGTCTGGGACGATGGCTCCTGCATTTTCACCTTGTCTGGATACGCTTGTCCTGACTTGGATGGGGATGGCATTGTTGGGGTGAGCGATGTACTGGCAATGCTTTCTCAGTTCGGGAATACGTGCAATTGAACCTTGAGTCTAGAATCAGATGAACATGACCACACGCAGTCGACTGTCGTTTCTTGTGAATTTCCTCAAGCACCCCTTGCGCAACGCCTCCGTTGTACCCAGTAGTCGCATCGCCTCGAAAAGCATGTTCGACGGCTTGGATTTGTCGCGGATGAAGTATGTAGTTGAACTGGGTCCGGGTACGGGGTGCTTTACCCAAGAATTGTACGATCGACTTCCTTCTGATTGCCAAGTTTTGGTGATTGAATTGGACGATGGGTACGTGGCCGATCTAAAGGCCCGCTTTGGCCATCGCTTCGACATTGTTCAGGCCAGCGCACATGAATTGGACGCCTTGATTGAAGAACGGGGATGGCCTTCGGTTGATTTGATTCTCTCGGGGCTTCCGTTTGTTCTTCCCGATCCCATTAAGCAGGTCCTCTTCGCCGCCATTCTTCGCAGAACTGGCCAAGGCTCGGTGTACCGTTTCTTTACCTACCTCCCCCCCGTTATGAAGAAGCATTATGTGGGTTTTGACCTCAAATTGGTGCGCCATGTTGCAGCCAATTTCCCACCCATGTGGATCTACTCGGTGAATTGATCTCTGCCGCATTGTCGCAACGAATGAGACACATCCAGAGGTGGTAGATTTAGGGGTATAGATTATCGACGCAAGACGCAACCTCCGCAGGACTTGGTTGGTTAGACGTATGTATCTTGCAAGATTCTTGATTTTGAACCGCATTTCTCCCTCCCGTATCGTTTCCCTCTTGATGGGGTGCGTTCTCGTTTTTGCCGCTCAGGCACAGATCGTAATCAATGAATTTTCGTGCTCGAATTACTCGTTGAACGTAGCTGGCAACAATGAAGATTTTGTTGAGCTGTTCAACCCCACTGCAGGGCCGGTTGACATCGGAGGTTGGCACATGTCGGACAATACTGCCAATCCCACAAAATTCGAGATCCCAGCGGGCAGCATTGTCCCGCCAAATGGATTCTTGACCATCATTTGCAGTGGAAGCGCTCAGGATGGCGTGTTGTATGCCGGTGGATTCTTGAATACCAATTTCAGGATTCACCAGTGCAAACAAGAGTCTGTAGTGTTGGCCGATGCACTGGGCAACATTGTGGAGAGCTACACATACGGAACGGATATAGAGACCAATCAAGAAGACCACAGTTGGGCCAGAAACACCGACGGCACACCTGGCTGGAAAGTCTGTACAAACCCAACCCCAAATGCGACCAACGCGGGAGCTGCGGGTTTCATGTTTGATGGGTATGTTCCCAAACCAGTCTTGGGCGAGGCTCCGGGTTACCACGCCAATGCACTGTCCGTGGCCATCACGGCCGAGCCTGGCATGGAGATTCATTATACGCTCGATGGCTATCGTCCGGATGACAGCACGCTTCCGTATATGGCTCCAATCGGCCTTTTCGAAACCACGGTGATTCGCGCTGTAGCGATCGACCCAACAGGCGTCCTCGCGTCCAGTTTTGTCGAGACCAACACGTACTTCTTTGGAAACGACGCCCATTCGATTCGGGTGGTGAGCGTGAGTGGCCCAGGATTGGAAGACGGTGCATGGTTCGGAGATGAGCCCATGCACATCGAGTTCTTTCACGAGGACGGATCATTCTGGGTCGAAGCCGAAGGCGACAGCAATGAGCATGGAAACGATTCAAATGCTTACCCGCAAAAGGGATTTGACTACGTTACACGAGACCAGATGGGCCACGATGACGTGGTGGATGCAGAGTTGTTCCACCTGTCGGATCGCGGGAAATTTCAACGCTTGATTTTCAAGGCTGCAGCCAACGACAACTACCCTTTCTCAGATGGAGGGCTGGGTGGTGCCCACATCCGGGATGCATATGTACAGACCTTGAGTGGCTTGGCCGATTTGCATTTGGATGAGCGGACCAATGAGAGTTGCATCCTCTACATCAATGGTCAGTACTGGGGTGTTTATGAGTATCGCGAAAAAGTGGACGACAGCGATTTCACCAATAAGTACTACGACCAGGGGCGCTATGACATTGATTTTTTGAAGACCTGGGGCGGGACCTGGGAAGAATATGGTGACGGAGACGATTGGTACACCTTGGTGGATTACATCACTGGCAACGACATGACGGTGGCGGCCAATTATCAAAATGCCGTGGCGGAGTTAAACGAGATGTCGCTGATTGACTACTTCATTTTGAACAGTTACGTGGTCTGTGCGGACTGGTTGAACTGGAACACCGCTTGGTGGAGAGGACGGAACCCCGATGGAGATGGCCGCCGCTGGCGCTATGCGCTTTGGGACATGGACAACACCTTTGGCCATGGCACGAACTACACAGGAGTGCCTGACACCGGGGCAGAAGCGGACCCCTGCAATCCAGAAAGCTTAGGAGATGTGGGCGGACAAGGACACATTCCGGTGTTGAATGCTTTGCTCGAAAATGACGAGTTCTGGGCCACGTACATCAACCGATGGGCAGACTTGGGGAACACCCACTTTAGCTGCGACAACATGCACGCGGTGTTGGACAGCATGATTGCCGTTATCGATCCAGAGATGCCACGTCAAATTGACCGCTGGGGAGGTGACTACGCGTCATGGCAGGCGGAAGTGCAGGAGGTGCACGACTTCATCGATGAGCGATGCAATGAAACGGTGTTGTCGGGCATGGAAGACTGCTACGATGTGGAACCGGTTACGCTCACATTGTTGATCGATGGCTGCGGCGAAGTAGAATTGAACTCAGTCGACATCACGCCGGATATGGTGCCCTTTTCGGGGTGGTATTTCGCAGACGTCCCCATGTCCATGGAGGCCGAGGAGCTTTGCGACGGTGCCGAATTCTTGTACTGGGAAGTGGAATCCGGAGACTTGACCTTTGCCAATGATCAAGACATTTTGGTCGAATTCGAGCTCTCGGGAGACGTCACCATTACTGCACATTTTGGAGAGCCAGTTCCACCGGAGACCGTGGTGTTCAATGTGGAGCCAGCTGGTGTGGGTGACATTTCTGTGAATGGTGTTGTAATCGGTCCCTACCCTGATGCCTTAGAGCTGTTTGACGGGGACCACGACATTTCGGCCTCTGCAGACGCTTGGTGGGCGTTTACTCACTGGACTTGGGAAAACAATGGCATCCTTCCCGATGCTGAATCTGCCAGCGCTACGCTTCTGGTCGATACCGGAGGAACGGTGACCGCACATTTTGACTACGTGGAACATGTTGACCTGATTGTGGACGTGGAGCCAGCGGGTTCTGGCTCAGTCGAAGTGGTGGGCCGCACCACGGTCACGGACCATTGGGAGGACAGTTTTGAGGTCGATGGGCCTCAAGCCTTCAATGCCAAGCCAGCCGCAGATTGGCAGTTCGACCGCTGGGAAGTCATTGGCAGCGTGTCGTCCTCAGCGCTGAACGCGCCTGAGTTGGGCGTCGAACTTCCCGCAGACGGTGAGGTTCATGTGATTGCACACTTTACGGAGCTGGACTTGCGCCTGTTTGTGCCCAACGCATTCTCCCCCAATAACGATGGACTGAATGACGGTTTCCGCCCACTGGGGCAGGCTTTCGGTGCAACGGATTACCGATTCGATGTCTTTAACCGTTGGGGAGAAGTGGTTTTCTCCTCAACTGACCCCAATGAGTACTGGGTGGGTCAAGACCAGCGCGGAGACGCCGAACATTTTGTCCGGGACGGGCAGTATGCATACGCTGTACAGGTGCGTTGGACGCACGGGAAATACCCGGAGACAGTGCAGGGCATGGTGATGGTCATTCGCTGACCTTCACCCTGTTTTTATCTTTGGTGAGATGGTGGCAGCGCCAAACGTGGATGGCAAAAAATCAGCCCTCTGTGCTTGAGTTTAAAGCCAAATCTGTCCAACGTGCACCGTGGATTTTGGCGATCAAAACAAACAGAACAACGCCAACTGGGCCGAGCATAAAGGTGGCCAATTGACAAGGAACGAGCCAAAGACGCTGGATGCCAAGGTTCAATCCCTTGTGTGTTATCAAAGCCCCGGCAAGAAGGTCAAAGGCCAAGTAGTGAATCCATCCTGCAGTCATGGCCCATGGGTCCTGAAGCAGCGCGATTATTCCCGCCAAAGACATAAAGTCGGCCCCTTGGAAATTGAAATGGGAGAGCACAACCAACATGTATCCGGCAGCGAGGAACGCGACCGCAACTCCACTCAGGATGTAGCGCCGCACCCATTTTGAACGCGGGGCCAAAATCAAGGCCATCCAAAACAGTGGAGCAAGTCCATTGAAGACTTGAAACGTGGACTCTGGCGTCATCCGCCTTTTTTGTCGCCGATGAAGTGGTCTTCTTTCCGATCAAACAAGACATTGAACGTGGTCAGAGAACCGTAACAGCGCGTAATGTATTGCTGCAGATTCACCTTGTCCTCGTCGGACAGTTTACTGTTGCTGTTGATGTTTTGCTCGAGCACCCTCAGTCGGTCGCGGAGCATCACAATCTTGTGGAAGAAAGTTTCGACTGGAATTTCTTTGCTTTTGAGGCCTTCCTCACCTGGGCGCAACTCCATTACACCCCCCTCCCACTTGTCTCCCAAGGGAATGGGGCTAGGAGATTCAAGGTATTGGTCGAATACATTTTCGACTGCAGAAATCACATCCTCCAATTCAATGCCCCCGTTGGCGGGTTCAGCTCCTTCAATCACCTCGTAGGATTCGTAGGTTTTGGCCAGCTCTTTTTCTCCATGTTCCTGGAAGAAAATGCGCCATGCAGCGCCTGCTTCCCCGAAAATCGCGCCTTCCCCGTATTTGGGGTGAGCGATGCGTGCTCCAATTCCAATCATAAGACCAAGATGCGGATGCGGGTGGCTGTTTTGAATCTCCTTGCATTACGAAATGAACACCCGCCCGTCGAAGGCTACCTTTGCAGGTTACATGAACGACGAAGCCCTCCGTGCCCTACCCAAAGTTGAACTCCATTGTCACCTCGAATTGGCTGCGCGTCCGGCGTTACTCAAGGAGTTGCTTTCGGCCAAAGGGAAGCGATTGGATGAGGCCTCGTTTCGGAGAGAGCTCTTGATCACAGAGCCTGTTGGAGATTTGCCCACCTTGCTCAATATTTTTCTCGGCCATCGGGATTTGTTGGACTCGGCCGAGGTGGTAGAGCGTTTGACTTATGAGTGTTGTGAGGACATGGCCAACGACGGTGTTCGCATTTTGGAACTCCGTTATGCGCCTAGCTTTTTGTGTGATGCGCATGCGGGGCTGAAGCCCGATGACATGCACGCTGCAATTCTTCGGGGCATTGCGCGCGCCGAATCGGATTTCCCCATTGCAGTAGGACTCATTTGCTTGCTTCAGCGCATCAAAACGGTGGAGGAAAACAAGTATTGGCTGGATTTCGCGATTGAAAAAAAGGCCGACTTTTTGGCCATGGATTTGGCGGACAATGAGCTGGCTGTGGGGCCTGAAGCTTTTGTTCCGTTGTTTGAAAAGGCCAAGTCAGAGGGGTTTGCGGTTACCATTCATGCTGGAGAAGCTGCGGGCCCGCAAGCGGCGAGAAACATCCGCAATTCGATTGAAATGTTGCATGCGGACCGAATTGGCCACGGTGTGCGCATTTTAGAAGACGCCGAGGTACTTGCTTTTGTTCGCGAGCGTGGGACAGTCTTGGAATTGTGCCCGACGTCCAATTGGTTGAGTGGTGTGTGTCCAACGCGTGAGGCGCACCCCTTCCGGGACATCATGGATGCAGGCATCAAAACGACGGTGAACACCGACGATCCGGGGATCATGAACATCAGCATCATGGATGAATACCGGTTGCTTCGAGATGCGATGTCCTTTACCGAAGCTGAGTTTGTGCAAATCAACCAGTGGGGACGAGATGCGTCTTTTGTTTCGGAGGCACGCAAGAAGGCCGTTTGGCCTTAAGTCTCAGGGGAACAAGTCGGGTCTGCGTTGCCTCATCAGCCAACGCCAAGGCCAGCGGATGCGGACCAGTTTTATTTTGTCCTTCTTTTCTGCTCCAAACTCGGCATAGAATCGATCGACACCGGGGTCTGCGCTCCCTCCAAAATCGAAGTGGGTGGCCTTGTGTGCGGCCGCATGTCGCATGGCCGTGGCGATCAACAGTACGGTTGCCCGAGAGCTCTCTCCTGGTGTCCCCCCCCTGAATTGGCCACCAAATCCATAGACGCACACATCCGAACCTTGGCCATGAAACACCCCTCCGGCCGCCACTTTTCCGTTGGACAAGGTGACTTTCCAAGCGTGAGTGTCGGGCTCTTCCAGCAAGGCTAAAAGCAGCTGTCGTAGCGCCGTTTCGTCACTTTTGAGCCCTTTTCTGTCTCGTGCAGCCTGATGGAGTTGTACCAGAAGGTCAAGGTCTTGGGTGGGCGATGCCACGGCGCCATCTCGTAACGCCCGTTTCAGTTGTTTTTTACGGTGACTGGGCCACGGATCTACTGGGTCCTCAAGCGGGCTTAACGGGAGAGTCCGGGTGTGCTTTTGGACGGTCCAAATGCCTTTCGGCAACGGCATCGGGGCCGCTTCGCCATGTGCCAAGTCTAGAACCACCAACCCGAAGCGGGGTGCGGTCAAAGCTTCGATGAGCTTCTTGGGGTCAGGCGATGTGCCAATGTGCTGGGCCCATAGCGGGGTAACCATGGCGCGAAGACCAAAGCGCATGGTGGTGGTCATGCGTCGGCCTGCTGCGTCATGGATGCAGTTTGGAAAGGCGCGATCCCAGGCGGCATTCATGTTGCAAAGATGGGGTTTGTGATCTTGCGTCCATGGCCGTAATCGAAGACCGTGTGCAACTCAAAGCGGGTCAGTATACCAGCCTGTTCATTTTTGAGCGCCCATTGGATCCTCCAGGGTATGGTGAGGCCATGGGCGGGGTCATGGCCCAAGCCGAGAACATGCGTGGCTACCTTGGTTTTGAAGCGCTTCGCAGCGGACCTGATTGTTTCGTCGAGCGGTCAGTCTACAATCAAGGTAACCTCCCCCACCTCTTTTAGATCTGCATCCAAACAACTGTGATCGGCATTCAGGATGTAATAATACACACCGGGTGCAGCGACACGCCCGCCAATTCGGCCATCCCAGCCAGCGCCAACACCCTCTGATTGGTGAACCAATACACCCCAGCGGTCAAAGATCTGGAGCTTGAATTGGGCGAAGGACGACGTGTTTGCGGGGACAATACCACTGCCATTTGCCCGCTTTGTCCCCACGCGGAAACGGTCGTTTTTTCCGTCGGCATTGGGGGTAATGACGTTGGGAATGACCAATTCCACTTCCGAGACGAGTTCGGGAACGTAGACTTCGAATTCTGCAGATTGGTTGGTCCCACATGTGTAGTTGTCAATGGTCAATGTCACATCGAACAATCCGGACTCCTCAAAATCAAAGAGGAGGGTGTCTCCTGTCTGACTTCCCAAAGCGCCGAAGCTCCACTGAATTAGATCCGCGTAGGCCCCGGTAAAAGTGAACGCTACAGTGGTCTCTAAAGAGCAAGCCAACGGCTCTACTGCTTCAAAGGCCATGATCAATGGATCCACGGGCAAAATGACGACTTCTTGAGTCAGTGTGTCCGCACAAGCGGTTTCGGGTTGGGCAATGAGCTGTGCTTGCACGGTCCCGAAGCTGGGATAGGTCCATGTGGGATCAACTTGGCCGCTTTCTTCAACACCACCAGTCCAGGGCTGGCTGGCATCGAACGTCCAAAGGAAATCGTTGGCTCCGGTAGAGAGGTTGGTAAAAGACACTTGAAGCCCATTGCAAGGAGGCTCAGACATTTCAAAACTGGCGGCGGGCAATTCGGGGAGCGTCAAGTTGACCGTGGCATCGAATGTGCACCCATAACTGTTGGTTAAGGTCGCAACGATGTCGTGCGTCCCGGGCGCCAAATCAAGGTTGTCTGGCGCGTATCCTGAGTCCACTTCTTGGCCGGCAATCGACCAGATAACACCGCCTGACCCGGCGTCATCTCCTAAGTAATTGAGCGGTTGGCTCCATCCATTGGCCAAGCAGGTGGCTTGTCCGAGGCTAAACTCTGCTGAATACGGAGGAGAAACTGCGATGTCTTGGGACAAACTGTCTGCGCATCCGCCTAGGTCGTAAACGAGCGACACAGTGTACACCCCTTCCTCCTCATAAGCATGGCTGGGTGCAGGTGTTTCACTGGATCCTTCCCCTTGTCCAAAAGACCAGAGAAACGTACCGTCTGTGGCGTCGACGTCAAAGTTCACGTCCAAGCCTGTGCAAGGTTCGGGCCAATTGACTTCCGGTAAGAGCACATCGCAAGGCACAACATCGATGGTGAAATCACGGATGATCTTGCTCAAGGTTACCCAATTCCCGAGGTCATCTTGGCGCAGCTCAGTCACGTAGAGACCCACCACGTACTTGCCAACCACATTTGGGCTTGCAGACAATGTGCCATTGCTGGGGTCAACTTGTATTCCGCCAACAAGCGCAGTGCCCAGAGGGGTAGTGGCGTCGTATCCATCGGCCCAGGTGACGTTGTTGAAGGGGGGGGCTGTTGGCGGATTGGGTGTTGGCGCGGAAAAACTACCTCCAATGAAGACGTCGCCTATGGAGTAAATCAAGCTGTCTCCATCGGGGTCGCTGGCCAGGTTGAACAGCTCAAAGGGTTGGCCTTGACAGACATAAGCTTGGGGCAATTCGGCAAAACGCGGAGACCCATTGGTTTGCGTGTCCAAATCTGGGCCACTGTTGACCGGAGGGACATTGGCGAACATGGTGAAGCCCGTATTGGTCGCGTCTTGGAGGTTGATGACTTGGGGATTGCGACAGCACCGTTGATAGACTAGGGTGTAGTCTTCTGCGCTCGGTGGCAATTCGACAATGGCGACGTACTCCGCCCGTTCAATGCAAACTCCAGGCGGCAAGACGGCACAGGGATTGCCGCTCAGTAGATCAATGTTGGTCACAGCATTGAAATCCAAAGCCATGTTGACCGTGGTAAAAAGGGTGCTGTTTTGGTAGATGCCAATAACCGCAGACAAATCAAAGCCTGTCTCATTGGTGTTGGTCGGACCACAGTCCCGGTAGATGATCAGGTGAACTTCATACTCCTCCCCTCCGAGATGGTCATAATACATTTCTCCACCCACTAGGTGTGTGGCAAACAGAGAGAAATGGCAACACAAGCCCAAGAGCAACATCAGGAACGTGACTCCCTGCTTGACAGGCTTATCTTGCAGATTCTTCATGGATATCGTTTACAATTTAGGCTTTACTTCACACTTACGTTTTTCGGGACAAAGGGTTCTGATTTGGCTTTTGCTGGCCATGGTCTGGCCGCTTCAGTCTGCGCAGGCGCAGTCACCGGGTGTTCGATTGGCTACACGCCAATTTACTGCCCCGGATGGTGGAGCCTACATCGAAGTGCAAGCGGAATTCATGGCCCAAGGGCTTCAATGGCTCGTGGGGGAAGACAGTGTGTATCGGGCAGCAGTCAAATGGTCCGTGCTGGCCTTTGACAGCACGGGAGCTGTGGCGGGCTTCAGCAAAGCCACTGCCCGCACCGGTGACTTACCCTCGCCGGGTGACTTTTTGGACATTGCGCGAATTCCGTTGGCTCCAGGACCTCATGTTTTAGAGTTGGAAGTGCGCGATTTGGGTGCGCCTAATGCAGCTCCGCTTTCGCACGAAATGGTGGTGCAGGTGGATGAGCCTTTCGAAGTCGACATCAGCGATTTGTTCTTGGTTCAGGGTGTGGCTCCAGCAATGTCTCCGCCCACCAAGCTGACCCGGTCTGGATTGGAGGTTTTGCCGTTGGTGGATCAGCGAATTTCTAATGACGCAGAGTTCGTTCTTTTTTATGGAGAGCTTTATGGCACTGGGCTTGAGTTTGGAACCGACAGTGCATTCTTGGTTGTCGCTGGATTTGAGTCTTCGACAGGCGAATGGGCAGAAGGCACGCAGCGGTTTTTTCGAAAAAACGGGGCGGCGGTTTTGCCGGTTCTCGAGTCCATACCGGTGCCCAGTCCGGGCCTGTATGACTTGGTTTTGGAGGTTCAAACGCCAACCCAAGAGCTGGTTATGGCCCGCAGGCTCACAGTGGAAGTTGTGGGATCGGCGGCGCAGGATGCAGCAGTAGCAGCAACGGCACTTTCTCCTTTTGTTCAGGCCCATCAAGATCGGGACAGCTTGTTGACCATGATCGAAACGCTGCTTCCCATCGCGGAGGCCGGCGAACGACGTTCAATTGAATACGCTCTGCAAGAAGCAGGTCTCCGTCCCCTACAGGCATTCCTCGATCAGTTTTGGATGTCTAGAAGTCCAAAGGATCCCGGAGCCGCCTGGCGCGAGTATCGCCGAGAAGTGGCGATTGCGGATGCGGAATATGGGGCATGCCCCAATCGCGAGGGCCACGAAACGGACATGGGGTGGATTTTGCTGCGTTATGGTCGGCCAAATACCATTGTCAAACGGCACAATGGTACGCAGTACTACCCCTATGAGATCTGGCATTACCACAAAGCAGGGCCTTTCAATAACCGCAGGTTCCTCTTTTACACGCCGCAAGTTGTGGGGGAATGTTTTGAACTCTTGCACAGCGACCATCCCAGAGAGATTCGGAACGCAGATTGGTTGAGTGTGCTCAGAACCCGTGAATTGGGCCACTCTGTTTCACAGACTTCGATCAATCAGCTGGGCCAAAGGGATACCTACAGCCGAGAAGAGCCAGAGGACTTGTTTTTCAACCCTCGATGAAGGCAGAAGGCTCAACCTCTGCTCCTTCCCTGTCCGCGGTGAATTGCCGCGTGGCCGTGGCGATATTAAACTGGAATGGCCAGGACCACTTGAAGCGTTTTTTACCCTCTGTTGTTGCCCACACCTCTTCTCCAGACAAGGTGGTGGTCATCGACAATGGGTCAACCGACGGCAGTTTGGCGCTGTTGGCGGACGCATTTCCCGAAGTTCATGTGATCACCCTCAGCGAAAATCACGGGTTTGCGGGAGGCTACAACAAGGGGCTTGATGCATTGTCAGCATCGTGGACAGCCGATTGGTTTTTGTTGTTGAACAGCGATGTAGAGGTCACCGCGGGGTATTTGAACCACCTCGTGTCGGCATGTGTCGAGAATGGTTGGAGCGCGGCCCAACCCAAAATCCGGTCATTGGAGTGTAGGGCAGAGTTTGAATATGCAGGTGCAGCTGGAGGGTATATGGACAAACATGGCTTCATGTTTTGTGCAGGCCGGTTGTTTGACCAGAATGAGGTGGATGCCGGGCAGTACGATGTGGACCGCCCCGTTTTTTGGGCGTCGGGTGCGTCGATGCTGGTGCGGTGCAAAGCGTGGTTTGATGTGGCCGGATTGGATGAGGATTTTTTTGCCCACATGGAGGAAATCGACCTTTGCTGGCGGATGAGGAACCGGGGCTGGGCCGTGGGCGCCACAGGAAGTGCGTTGGTGTACCATCTTGGAGGTGGGACGTTGCAGCACGAAAACCCAAAGAAGGCCTATTTGAACTTTCGGAACAACCTGTATTTGTTGCTCAAGAACGACCATCGGAAAGGTGTGCTGCGCCGCATCTTTATCCGTCAATGCCTTGACGGCTTGGCGGCTTTGCGGTTTCTAATGGAAGGCAAATGGGCGTTCTTCCGAGCGGTTTGGCAAGCGCATATGGACTTTCACAAAAACAGAAAGGCCATGATGGCGAAGCGGAAAAAAGAGATGGCGGATTGCATCGGGGTTGAGCGCAGTGCGGATTCCTTAGCCGGGCGTTACGAACGGAGTGTCGTCTGGGACTTCTTTGCGCGGGGTCGAAAAAGGTTTTCGAGTTTGCCGGCCAATCGTTTTCGTTGACGCAGACAACGTGACCGCGTGCGCGTGCAAGTGCGGCCGTGGCTTTGGTGGATTTTGAAGCTGAGCCGGACTTTCTTCAACAGATGCGGGGTCCATCTGTGTTCATTTTCTACTTCTTGGGGGTTTGGGCGTTTTTGAGCGTGCCGAATGCGTGGCGGAGTGATGGGTTCGATTGGGTTTTGATCCTTTTGCTTCTGGTGCTCTTGGCGAGCACACTTCTATTGACTGCGCGCAGGTCTCTTGGGATTTGGTTGGGGGCTTTCTTGTGGGGGAATGTGCTTGGACTCATGCTCAGTACATCGCTGGAGAAAGAACGGCAGCTGGCTTCTCTCCGGTTGGGGACTTCGGACTGGATCGAGTTCGAGGTGTTGTCTTCACGCAGATTGGCCGAGCGTTTTTACTCCGCTACCGTTGAGTTGAATTCGGGCGAAAGGACAGTGATGACAGCGAGTCGTCCACTCTTGGTTGGGCACCAGGGGTTGGCATGGTGCGAGCGCGCGGGGTTTCAGCCCTCAAGATTTCCCGGTGATTTCGATGAAGAGGAGTTCTACGCGGGAAGAGGCATTCAGTTTAAGCTGAAGGCCAAAACACATGTCCAGTGGCCGGGCCCTCGATTTGCTGCAGGGGTTCGCCGGCATTTGAATCAATGGCAGAAGGGTGTGAAATTTCGTTTGAAGCGAAACACAAGCGCAGAAGTGGCTGGCTGGCTTCTTGGCTTGTTGACCGGTGACAAATCGGAGATGTCTTCTGGAGCGCGCCGTGCGTTTGGAACACTTGGCTTGGCGCATTTGACTGCGGTATCCGGGTTTCATGTGGGGTTGGTTGCAGCCGCTGTTTTGGGATTGTTGTCTCGTGTTGGTCGAACTTGGAGATGGCGAAGCCTCTTGCCTCTCCCCTTTATCTGGGCCTATGTTTTATTCTGCGGTGCGCCAGCGTCTGCGGTGCGGGCCGCGGCCATGCTCACGTTTTTCGCGCTGTCTCAGTTGACGATGCGCAGGGCAGATGGCGGAACCTTGATGGCGCTGGCAGGAACGCTGATGCTCGTGGCTGATCCTCATCTCGCAAGAGACGTTGGAACGCAATTGAGCTTTTTGGCCACAGGGGGCATTTTGCTTTGGTTTCGAAGCCAACCCTCCGTTGCGCGTACTCGCGGGGTTGCGGTTTTGGCCATCCCCATCGTGGCCACGGTATTCACTGCGCCAGTGGCTTGGCCTGTGTTTGGGCAATTTCCAGTGGCGTTTTTACCGGCCAATGTGTTGGCCACTCCCCTGGTGTTCATGGCCATGTCTTGCGCGGCCTTGCACGTGGTGTTGCCTGAGGAATGGGCACAGTGGTTCGGTCCGCATTTGAGTTCGGCTCTCGGCTTCATTTTGAACGCGACGGAAACAGCAGCTGCGCATTGTCCGGCTGTCTGTTTGCCTTTGGATCAAGCGGTTGTGTCACTGGCCGGTTGGGGAGTGTTGGCCATGGTGGTTGTTGGAGTGGTATGGGGGGGCACGATTCGTTGGCTTGGGGCAGGCTTGTTTTTTGCCTTGGCCCTTCTTCGTTTTCAAGGAGGGACAGAACGGTCTCCTCAGGTCTATGACTTGGGGGCGGGTATGGTTGGCATCCTGTCCCATGGTCAGGCTGTGGTCTTGGGGCCCGTGCAGAAGGTTCAGCAAAAAGCGGGGCATAGAAAAACCCGCTCCTTTTTGGAACGGGTTTCAAAACAATCCTCTGAGCCGGTGATTGTTGTGGGTCAGCAGTTGAGCTTCACGTCGTTTGCATTGCACTTGTGCACGGCGCACGACACGCTCACCTGGATTACCCCAACTCCGTTACGTTGCGAATCACCTTGTCGACATAGCTTTCCCAAGCTTCCATCCCCATGATGGGGAGAATGGCGTTGACCCGGTTGTTTTGCTTGCTGTAAATGGCCTCCACGTAGAACCCGTGGATTTCGAAAATGCAGAGGATGTAGCGGTTTTCGACCATGCGCTGCGAAATGCAGTTGCCGTGGTCCCACATGTAGTTGGTCTTCTCGTCGAGGGGCAGTCGGTTGAAAGTGCGGAGATCCATGATGTATCGTAACGTTGTGAATAATCGTCCCAGAGAATGAGGGCGTTGCCGGGTATTACGGGGGGCAGGTCAAAAGGGTTTCAGTTTTGTTCAATCTTTGTCGGATGACCACAAAGTCAACCACTCAGGATTGGACCCTCACAGATTGCCCACGCGACGCCATGCAGGGGCTGTCCCATCTGGTGAAGTCCGAGCGGAAAATCGCGTACTTATCGGCCTTGCTCAAAGTGGGGTTTGATGTTTTGGATGCGGGAAGTTTTGTCTCACCCAAGGCCATGCCGCAGATGGCGGACACGGCCGATGTGTTGTCGAACATCCCAGAATCGGACACTCGGATTCTGGCCATCGTTGCCAACCTACGAGGAGCGACCGATGCCATTGCGCATGGCCGACCGGACATTTTGGGTTTTCCCTTTTCGATCTCGGAGACTTTTCAGCAACGAAACACAGGTGGGGGTATCCAAGAAGCATGGAAGCGCTTGGAGGACATTCAGAGTGCGGCCAGCCAAGCCAATCGTGATGTGGTGGTCTACCTCAGCATGGGTTTTGGAAACCCCTATGGAGACGTTTGGTCTCCAGAATTGGTCGTCAAATGGAGTCGACGTTTACACGAAGAATTGGGCGTTAAAACGCTGGCTTTAAGCGACACAGTGGGGCAAGCTTCACCTCGGGTGGTGCAAGATGTTTTTACTGCGGTGTGTGTCGAATTGCCCGGACTCAAAGTCGGGGCTCACCTTCATGGGCGGATGGATCAAGCCGAAGACTTGATGCATGCTGCATGGCTCGGAGGGTGTCGAATGTTCGACGGCGCCTTGGGCGGTCATGGGGGGTGCCCTATGGCCAAAGACGAGTTGGTGGGGAACTTGCCCACCGAAAGGTTAATGATGGCGCCTTCGGCCTGGGGCGGTGCGGCGCGACAATGGAACTTGGACGCTTTGGCCGAAGCTCAACTGATTCGGGCGAGCATCTTTGATTCAGACCATTAAGGGTCTTCACCAGGGAGGTAGATGGGGTTCAGTTCAAGCAGTGCTCGAACAAATCAAATCCGTAACGATCGATGTTGAGCTCAATGCGCTCAAACTTCTTGATGGTAATGCGGATGCGGAAACGCTTCATGTTGCAAACTTTGGCTCTCTTTACGCCAAGGCTTCCAAGAAGGTTACGTTTCTGTCAATGGATATGGGTGGTCAGCAGTGACATGGCCAAGCCCAACAGCACCGTAAGGAATTTTCGCCCGTTGAATTCATGCCCGTCTGCCGTTTCGAAGAGGATGGTGGTGGCGATGTGAAGAAGGATGCCGACCAACAAGCCGTTGAGGGCCCCTATGGTCATGGCGTCCTGAGGAAGCGTTCCGGCCAAAGCGATCCCAGCCACCGGCGTCAGCGCAAAGACGGTCACCCAAATCCAGCGTGTGACTTGAGAAGGAACGGTGGCGCGAAGGATGGTCATCAGGGCAATGGCCACAGGCAGTTTGTGGAGGCCAATGCCAATTAAAAGGGGCCACCCTGCCCCACCATGGTGATGGTGGCCATGGTGATGGTGGTCGTGCGTTAAGGTTGCGGCCTCATCCAATCCAAAGGGCATGGATTCAATGAATGCATGCAGGCAGAGGCTAACGAAAGCAACGAGTCCAAAGCGATTGCCATGCACATGTCCGTGCTCCATTCCCTTGCTTAAATATTCGAGCGCGATTTGAATCAAGAATCCACCAATGACCCAAAATCCAGCTTGTCCGTTGGAGATGAAAGCTTCTGGAAGAAGATGAAGGAAGCACAGGCCGAGGAGGAAAGCCCCGCCAAAGGCCAGAAGCAATGGCAAGTTCCGCTTGAGCAGTTGGCCCATGGTCTCCCCCAAAAAGGCGCCGATGTAGGTGACCAAGAAAAGGATAAGGCCCGAAGTCATGATGCAATGGCGTGAAGAATCAAACGGGGTGAGTCTACAGGATGCCACTCAGACAAGTTGTAGTCACCGTAGCATGCTGCAATGTTGAATCCCTCTTTTTCAAGCATGGAGATGAGCGTGTCTTTACTCAAGCCCGCAACCCGCTCTTGATGGACATGTGTTTTCCCATCGGATTCAAAGGAGATGGTCTTCTTGAACCCTTTCATGTGAGGGTTGAGGTCGGTAAACTCCCGCTGAATGTGAAACGTGATGTGGCCGCGGGACACATCCTCTTGGCTCACCATGTTGTGCTGAGCATAACCGAGATTCAAAAAGTCAAGAACAAAGAACCCCCCTGTTTTCAAGTGAGTCCTTGCCTGTTTTAGCACTTGGACTTGGTCCTCTGGGGCTTCAAAATATCCAAAGCTCGTGAACAGGTTGAGGATGCCGTCAAAAACGTGGTTGAGCTTAAAGTGGCGCATGTCTCCCTCTACAAAGCTGAGTCCCTCTTCTGCACCATGGACATTGCGGGCAGCTTGAATGCTGTTGGACGAGAGGTCGATTCCCACCACCTGATGGCCCAATTTCGCGGCCGATGAGGCATGCCTACCCTTGCCGCAAGCCAAGTCCAATAGGTGCAGTTTGTTCCATCCGAGTTCGCTGTGCAGGTGCTGAATAAAGTGCTGGGCTTCGTCTTGACTACGATGGCCGTACAGGGTATGATAGTGCGGACTATCAAACCATGTTTCGTACCAGTGGGCTTCGTTGAGTTTCGACATCTTCCTGTTTGCCGCGGCGAAGATAATCCGGTCAAATGGCAACTTCTACACCAAGATGCACGTAAAGGACTCACGATTCCTGGACATGCCTCATTCCCGACTTGCCCATTACTTACTGTCTTCCATCCAAGATTCTTGGTCTTCGTTGGTTCATTTTTCTGGTGTACCCAGCGAAGGGGACTTCGATCGATTGCTCGAACGTTGCGAGTCTTTGGTGGTTCAGCGAACGGCAGACCGCCGGCCTTTTCGCGCGGTGATTGAATGCTTGCAGAACTTGCAGCGCCATGCAGAAAAAGGGGCGGCCATCGATTTTCGACTGGATGCCCGATGTGTTTCTGGGGAGCCCCAGTTTTATATCAGTACAGTCAATATGGTGCGTGCTGAGGAAGAAAGCCATGTGACCGATTGGCTGTCGCTGCACGATAAATGGCAAAATCAATTCTCGTCGAACGATGAAATGGAGAAAGCGTGGCGCGACGCGCACCGAGAAGCCCTGAACTCCAGCAACGGAACTCCCCGTGGTGGTGCGGGTTTGGGGTGGTTGTCGCTTGCTCGATTTTCGGCAAGACCTCCACTCATTCGGCTACTCAAACAAGAAGGTGGACAACGCTTGTTCTTTTCTGTTGAAGTGGCTTGCTGCAGTTGATTACTTTGCATCATGGGCTTACTCCACATTGAACCAACCATCAAGACGCCGGAGATTCGATTTGATTCTGAAACTCAAAGGCTGGTATTGCAAGGGCGCTCCATTCCGGAGAATGCCGTGGAATTCTACCGTCCAGTGTTGGATTGGGCGGAATCTCTAGACTCAGGTCAAGAGATGATCGTACAAGTCCAGTTGGAATACTTCAATACAAGCAGCAGCAAGTGTTTGCTGGACTTGTTCAAGAAGCTGGAAGCACTGGATTCGCTGTCTGTTCACTGGTACTTTGATTCAGACGACGAAGACATGTTGGAGGCCGGTGAGGATTATGACCACATTGTGAGCCTCCCCTTCAAGTTCGTTGAGGTCGAGCCCGAGTAAATCCAGACTTTCCCCAAGCCAGCGCAATCATCAAGATGAAGGTGCTGCTCCACAATACAGTCCAATTGGCGTAACGCTTGGGGACCATCCCCCCCATCCAGCTTTGGGCTGAATAGAAAGCGCCCATCCCCGGCCATTCAGCACGGGAGTACAGCGCGTCTTTTGTGTTCACAATGTGTGCCTTGTCGAGCGCTACACCCGATGTTAATGCGTTTTTCTGTGTGGTCCACTCGTGCAAGACGCGGTTGAATTGTGCGGACTTGATTTGAGCCAGGGTTTCTGGCTGATCCCAGCCCAACTGCTGGAGTGTTTTGTCCTTCTCTTGTTTGGCTTTCCTCCACAGCGCGCGGTGCGCAGACTTAGCTTGGTCCAGCTCCGAGGAAATCAGGGCCCAGTCTATCTCTGAGTTGGGGCGATTGAATGTGCCTTTTGGTATTGAAAAACCCTGAGACTGAAAGCCCCGGGCCAAAATTTTCAGTGAAGCCGACTGGCCGTCTTTGGCCTTCTCCACGTGATTCTCCATTTCGGGGACCCATCGGTCGCGCATGAATCGGGCCTGTGCCAAATCCTGATCCACATCAAAAAGCGCGTGGGTGTATGCATTGTCCGCTGCGTAAAGGGTGGTCAAAGCTTCAAATCCCCATCTGCTAATGATGGTCTGTGCAGGCCAAGGCACGTTTACAGGGCGCGCAATGGATGGCGTCATCGACCCAAAAGAAACAATGGCCCCTCCCATCATGAGCTGCGGAATAATGAACAAGGGGATGGCCAAGTAAATCACCCGAACGCTGTTGAACAGAAGCGAGAAGACCAATCCCACCAGGTTGGCGCAAGCGGCTACACTAAACAGGGTAAATGCGAAATCGAAAAAGTGCCCTGGAAGGTCCAATATGAAATAGGAAAACAGAGCGAACAAGAGGGTTTGGATGGCGGAAATGCCGAAGAGAACTGTGCACTTTGCTGTTAAGTAGGCGGCCCAATTCAGTTGGAGGTGGTCTTCCCTCTTCCGCATCAACTTGTCGCGGAACAACTCTTCTGCGCTCACCGTCAGCCCCATGAAGACCGCAACGATGACCGCGACAAACAAGAAGTGAGGGATGTTGATGGCCGCACCGTAGGTATACGGCTCTCCTGACTCGGTGGACCTGAGAAGAACGGAAAGAAGCAGCGCCAAGATGGGGGCTTCAAGCAAGTTGATCAGCAAGTATTGGCGGTTCTTCCATTTCCGTGCAAGGTCGCGTGCGGCTTGTATGCGCCATTGGCTGCCCCATTGGGGAATGGGAGTTTTCCCTTTTTGCTCGGTTTGTACTGGTGCATCGGAATCTGCTGCGGCCAAGCCCGGTACAACCAGAACATTGTAAAAGTCATTCCACTCTTTGGGGCTAATGCGACGTTGACCGGTGGACTTTCCTCGGTCGTCCAAGACAGGGACTTCGACGATGTCGAAGATTTGTTCTGGGTTCACGTGCCCACAGAGGCCACAAGCGACCTGTTCAGCATCAAAGTGATTGACGATGCTTCGGAAGTGAGTAAGGGCATCGAGCGGCCTCCCTGTGAACACAGGGTAGCCGCCTTGGTCCATCACCCACAGGGCGTCGAGGCTTCTGAACATGTCCCCGCTTGGTTGGTGAATCACGGCGATGACCAAAGTTCCCGAGTAGGTCATCTGCTTGAGCAGGTCCATCAAGAGTTCAGAGTCCTTGCTGCTGAGCCCGCTGGTAGGTTCGTCGACCAGAAGGACCTTGGGCTCTCGGATCAGCTCCATGGCGATGTTGAGCCGTTTTCTTTGGCCGCCACTGATGGTTTTCTTGAGTGCGTCTCCAACGGGAAGATTTCGTGCTTCCCAAAGACCTAAGTTTTGGAGGCAAGCATCCGCTTTTGCGTGGCATTGCGCCGCATTGTCGTCGCCAAAGGCCAGCCTTGCAGCATAATACAAGTTCTCGTGAACGGTGAGCTCAGGGAGCAAGTGGTCCTCCTGAGGGACCAGGCCAATGCGTGAACGGGTTCCCGGATCGGTCACGTCGATTCCGTCCAATCGGATGTGGCCAAATGTGGGTTGTCCTGATCCGGCCAACAGGTGAAGCAAGGTGGATTTTCCAGATCCGCTGGCGCCCATCACACCCACGAGCATGCCCGATTGAACAGATGCGCTAAACGGGTGAAGGGCCTGTTGCTTGGGGTATTGGAACCAATGGCTGACTTCGTCGATTTGGAGGGTCAACTCAGGAATGTTGTCTTCCTCCATGAAGGAACGCTGAATGTCCACGAAGTGGAGCGGCGCTGTACCGGGATGACGCAAAGTGCTTCCGGGTGTAAAGGGCTGAGTTCGATTGGCTTCCAACAACTCACCATTCAGAAGCACCGCGCCTTTCCCCATGGGACGGATAAACACGACTTGAGATTCGGGGTGCCGAAAACAGGCCATCTGCGTGGTCCAGCCGGCTTTGATGACACCGCCCAATTGAGGTTGGTCGCCAATCAAAAAAGCTTCGTGGTAGCGCTGGGTCATTTTTGGCCACTCGTGGGTTTCAAACACGAGGGTCTCATAGCAGCGCTGCTCCCCTTCTCGAATGCCGAACCCATCGGAGACCAAATCAATCAACTCTCGACTCAACGCATCTCGATCCGAATCCAGCGGGCGAATGGCTGCCTCAAATTCCAAAACACGCAAATAAACCAGCGCCTTTTCACTGGCTTGCAAGTCTCGATTGATGTCGGCACAGGCACGAAGGACTTTGGTGGACCGCAAGGCTGTGCGCTTGAGCCCGGCGATTTCACGAGATTCTATGGCTCCCCCGTACGTGACCAAATAGCCTTCGAATGCGGCGAGCCACGTTTCGACTTGGTCTCGACTGAGGCGACTTCGCAAGAAACTGGCCACAACTTCTCGTCCGCGATCCAGCCCTTCCTCCCTCAGGGTAATGAGGGCGAACAGTTGCATGAGGGCATCGAGTATGTTCCTGCTCATCCTCGGTTCGTTTGAATGCAGAAAGGCAACGTCGAATTACTGGCGCTCGTAGCACCCCACATCGGGAGCGGAGCCGACCACGCGGGGCAACCCGTCGAGGTCAGTAGCCAAGAAGGGCATCCCTGCAGGTACCCCCACTCCATTCCACTGGCTGTTGCTGGAATTGAGGTGGAAGTCTCGGACGAAAACGTCGGCAAAGGGAGGGGCCGCATCGATGGTGCTTTCTTCAATCCAGTCTGAGGATCCAGAAGCATCAAGGTCGACGGCGCATCCGCGCATAAGCAGGTCATTGACATCGCCTTGAAGATCGACGACGAGTTCATCGAATTCGTCGAGCTGTGCATTGTTTCCCCACATGATGCAGTTCAGGAAACGCGTTTCTTGCAATGGCCGGATTTGAAGCTGTCCTGTTGCGTCTTCGTAGTAGTCGTTGATGAGTACTGTAGGGGTCCCGCGCGTTCCGTCTGCCCAATAGTTGGCGAATGTGCTGTGGGTAAAGCGGTACCGTCCGCCCAAGGTGAGGGCTGCGCAGGCTTGGCCGCAATCGTAGATCAGTGTGTTCGTGCCATCGATGTGGGCCCCCTGTCCGAGTAGGCCAATGCCGCTCATGTTTTGGATGATGCAATTTTCCAATGTCAATGCGGCACCTGTGGCCGTTCCAGTGGTGTCCACTTGAATTCCTATGGTGCCGTTTTTAAGGACAGTATGCCGCATGGTGCTGCCTGGTGAGCCGTAAATCCAAATCCCCCCTCCGAGAATGCTGGCTTGCGAGACGCCAATTTCCGTTTGAATGAGCGTGTCAACTTGTATGCCCCACTGTCCTGAGATGTCGGCGTATTCTGGTTCAAGTCGGTCCCCTTCAAACACAACGGGATTCCCGAGTTCGCCATTGACCTCGAGGATGCCGCCGGACACATAGATGCCCCCGCCGGCATGCACATGCACATCCGTCCCGGCTTCGATGGACAGGTTGCAATCGGGCGCCACAGCCACCACACCATATATCACATGGGGCTTTTGAGCGGTCCAAATGCTGTTGCAGTCTAAGGTGCTGATGGAATTCGGTGAGCCATGGAAGAAAGCGTCTTGGCCATAGGCGACAAGTTCTACGTATTGGCTAAAGCCGTTGATGGTGACGCGAATTCTGTCCTTGACAATGAAAGGCAGATCGTAGTCATTTTCTGGGTCAATGGTCACTTCCACAAAGACATATAAGGAATCTCCTTCGTCGAGTTCGAGCCCGCCAACGCTGGGTCCAGGGATCCCGTCTACATTGATCCTGAAGGGGCTGTCGCCCAAATCCTCCAGAGTGATGTCCTCTAAGCGGATTTTCCCTGGAGAAGCATTGATGATTCTAAAGGCTTCGCTGGCACTGCCAATGGAAGTGAAGACAGTGTCAAAAAGAACGGTGTCTTGGCTAAATGAAACACGTGCATCTGCGCCGAGATAGAGCTTGTCGCCTTGGCACCCCCAGAGCCCTGCGGCGAGAAGGAAAAAGAATGTCGAGAAAAGGACAGCAGTGTGCAGGCGCGTCATGTTCGGGAGTCAAAAGGGGACCAACAGGTTGTGAAGCTACGGGGTACAATGCGCCAATCGAAGCGGGCGCTGTTCTTTGTCCTCACAAACGATGTTGGTGGCGTCATGTTGTTGGGTTTAGGGCAAAAGAAAGCGGGCCCCATGAGGACCCGCTTTCTTTCAATATCATGCCCTATGGGGCGAAGGGGTTTAGCCCAAGTAGGACTTCAGAATGCGGCTCCGGCTGGTGTGCTTGAGTCGGCGAATGGCTTTCTCTTTGATTTGACGGACACGCTCACGGGTCAAATCAAAACGTTCACCAATTTCCTCGAGGGTCAAGGGATGTTCTCCTCCGAGTCCAAAGTACAGGCGGATTACGTCGGCCTCACGGCTTGTCAACGTTTGCAAACTGCGCTCGATTTCCTTTCTCAAAGACTCGGTAATGAGCACCGTGTCAGGAGAAGGTGTGTCGTTGGTTTGAAGCACGTCGTACATCGTGCTTGAGCTGTCGTCACCATCTTTCAATGGGGCATCCATGGATACGTGACGGCCAGCATTTTTCAAGCTCTGCTTGACTTCGTCCAAGGTCATGTCCAGAACTTCAGCCAGTTCCGCTGGAGTTGGAGGACGCTCAAACTCTTGCTCGAGTCGGGCAAAAGCTTTGTTGATCTTGTTGATGGAGCCAATCTTATTGAGGGGCAGGCGGACAATTCTGCTCTGTTCGGCCAAGGCTTGGAGGATACTCTGGCGAATCCACCAAACGGCGTAAGAGATGAACTTAAATCCACGCGTCTCATCAAAACGCTGGGCGGCTTTGATCAATCCGAGATTGCCCTCGTTGATCAAGTCAGGCAATGAAAGGCCCTGATTCTGGTATTGCTTGGAAACAGACACCACAAAACGAAGGTTGGCTTTGGTCATTTTCTCCAAAGCGACTTGGTCTCCTTGCTTGATGCGTCGGGCCAACTCCACCTCTTCCTCTGCAGTAATCAGGTCCACACGGCCGATTTCCTGTAAGTATTTATCGAGGGAAGCGGTCTCCCGGTTGGTGACCTGTTTTGTGATTTTTAGCTGTCTCATGGGCGTTGCAAATCAGTGTAAAGGAGGCCACTGAAGCCAGTGACCTCCTGTATAACGTGTTTTTTCCGGTTTCGTTTCACTCAGGCTTCGGAAGAAGCACTTTTCTGCTCAATTTGAGCTTTCCTGAGCGTGGGTCGCGACCGGTGACCTTGAATTTGACCATGTCACCTTCATTGATGACGTCGGTGACTTCGTTGACGCGGCCATGGTCCAATTCGGAGATGTGCAGCAATCCATCCTGTCCAGGAATGATTTCAACGAAAGCGCCGTAAGGCATCACAGTCTTGACCAGACCTTCGTAGACCTCTCCAACGTCGACAGTTGGAGGGAATGCGATGGCCCGGATTCGAGCGACAGCGGTGTCGATCGCTTCTTTGTTGTCTCCTGAAACTTCAACAAGGCCTTTTCCGTCGGCATCCGCAATGGACACGTTGGCCCCTGTGGTGTCTTGGATCTCGTTGATGATTTTTCCACCAGGGCCAATGATTGGACCAATGGCTTCTGCAGGAACCTCAAAGGAGATGATGCGTGGTGCATGATCCTTGTAGTCATCGCGATGGGTATCCATCGTCTTGAGCATTTCGCCCAAGATGTGAGCACGGCCTTCTTTGGCTTGGAGCAAAGCCTCGGTCAACTGAGCAAAGGAAAGCCCCTTGATCTTGATGTCCATCTGACAAGCAGTAATGCCTTTGGATGTACCGGTCACCTTGAAGTCCATGTCGCCTAGGTGATCCTCGTCACCGAGGATGTCACTCAAGACAGCATACTTTCCTGTAGAAGGATCGGTGATCAGACCCATGGCGATTCCACTCACAGGACGTGTCATTGGAATTCCACCGTCCATCAAAGCCAGGGTTCCGGCACAGACTGTGGCCATGGAGCTGGATCCGTTAGACTCAAGAATCTCACTCACCAAGCGAATGGTGTAGGGGCAATCTTCCACGGGGGGAAGCATTGGCTTGAGTGCACGAAGGGCCAAGTTGCCGTGTCCAATCTCGCGACGGCTTGTTCCACGAATGGGGCGAGCCTCTCCGGTAGAAAAAGGTGGGAAGTTGTAGTGCAACAAGAACTTCTCGGTCTTGCGAACGAGGGCGTTGTCAATGAGCTGCTCATCGTCCTTGGTTCCCAAGGTCAATGTGGTGAGACTTTGGGTCTCTCCACGAGTGAAGATGGCAGAACCATGTGGGCCAGGGAGATAGTCGACCTCGCACCAGATGGGGCGAATGTCTTTTGTTCCACGTCCATCCAAACGAATGCCTTCATTCAAGAGAAGGTCCCGAATCGCTTTCTTCTGCGTGCTTTTGAAGTAGTCACGAAGCATGTATTGCTTGGTGGACTTGTCTTCGTCGCTCAACGTCTCCAAGAAACCTTCTTTGATGGCCTTGAAAGATGCGCCTCTCTCCTCTTTTGACTTGGCGTTTTTGGCGGAGTCGTAATACTTCTGGTAGAGCTCGTCGTGCATGCGCTGCTTCAGTGCACCGTCATGCTTCTCGTGCTCGTAAGTGCGCTTTGGAGAAGATGAAGGCACTTCAGCCGCCATGTCCAGTTGCGCTTGACACTGCTTTTGAATGGCCACGTGTGCGGCCTCAATGGCGCCCACCATTTCTTCTTCGGAGACTTCGCTCATCTCCCCTTCCACCATCACAATGCTGTCCATGGAACCGGCGATCATCATGTCGATGTCGGCCTCTTCGAGCTGAGCGTAGGTTGGGTTGATCACGAATTTGCCTCCGATACGGGCGACACGGACTTCAGAGATGGGACCGTCGAAAGGAATGTCGCTTACAGCCAGTGCTGCAGAAGCGGCCAAACCAGCCAAGCTGTCCGGCATGTTCTCCTTGTCGGCAGACATCAACTGAATCATGACCTGCGTGTCAGAGTGGTAATCCTCCGGGAAGGTGGGGCGCAGGGCGCGGTCCACAAGGCGCATCACCAAGATTTCGGTGTCGCTAGGTCGTGCCTCTCTTTTGAAGAAACCTCCTGGGAAGCGGCCTGTAGAGGCATACTTCTCGCGATAGTCTACGGTGAGAGGGAGGAAGTCAACGCCTTCTGAGGCGTCGCGATTGCTCACTGCAGCAGCAAGGAGCATGGTGTCGCCTTGGCGCACAACCACACTTCCGTGGGCTTGCTTGGCGAGTTTTCCGGTTTCAATGGTGACCGGACGACCATCACCGAGGTCGATGGTCTTGGTTACTACGTTCATTTCCATGAAGGAATTGTCTTTCTGGGCACCCGTAAGTTTCTCAAGGCGTTTCCTCGAGAGGGAATTGCGTCCTCGCCAGCGACCGGGGGCCCGTGCCGCGACGACTTCGTATTAAATCTGTAGACGAAAGGATCAACGACGGAGGCCGAGTTCCTTCACGATGGCGCGGTAGCGCTCAATGTCTTTGGTCTTGAGGTAATCCAACAAACGGCGGCGCTTGCCAACCATGCTGATCAGGGCGCGCTGTGTGTTGACGTCCTTTTTGTTTTGCTTCAAGTGATCAGTCAAATGAGCAATTCGGAAAGAGAACATGGCGATTTGGCCTTCTGCGCTTCCGGTGTCTTGGGCGTTCTTGCCATACTTGGCAAAGAACTCTTGCTTCTTCTCTGGTGTGAGGTACATGTGGAAATCTCTTGGATGTTCTTGATGTGTCCTGAAAATTCAGGTCTGCAAAAGTAAGGGGGCTCCCCCAGCTGGGCAAGGGGTTGAGTGACTCATTTTCAGTCGACGAGCATCCCGATGAGGGTGGCCAGTTCTTCTTGCAATTGGCTTCGGTGTACAATGCGATCGACAAACCCGTGCTCTTGGAGGAATTCAGATTTCTGAAAACCCGAAGGAAGGTCCTTACCAATGGTTTCTTTGACGACCCTCGGGCCAGCAAAACCAATCAGGGCATTGGGCTCTGCGAGGTGCACGTCGCCAAGCATGGCAAAAGATGCGGTGACCCCTCCTGTGGTTGGGTCGGTCAAGATGCACACGTAGGGCAGTCCGGCCTTGGCCAACAGGCTCAAGCGTGCACTGGTCTTGGCCATCTGCATTAAGGACAGTCCTGCCTCCATCATGCGGGCGCCGCCGCTTTTGGTGACGCAGACGTATGGCAATCCATTCTTAATGGCGTAATCAATGGCACGGGCAATTTTCTCTCCGACCACCGAGCCCATGGACCCGCCAATGAAGCCGAAGTCCATGCAGCTGATGACCATTTGTCTTCCGCCAACCTCCCCTACGCCTGTTCGGATTGCGTCTTTGAGGCCAGTTTTGGCCATGGACGCCTCCAAGCGGTCATCGTAGTTCTTGGTGTCTTTGAAGCTCAAGGGGTTCGCCGAGGTCATCTTGGCTTGCAGTTCCCTGTATTTGCCGTCGTCAAACAGGAAGCTGAAGTATTGGTTTGAGCCAATTCGCTCATGGTGATCGCAATGTGGGCACACCCAAAGGTTGCTTTCGTGCTCTTGGCTTGCGGTGACCGTTTTGCAAGACGGACACTTGTACCAATTGCCTTCAGGAATCTCTTTCTTCTCCGCAGTTTTGGTGGTAATGCCCTCCTTCATGCGACGGAACCATCCCAGTCCCGCATCGTTTTGAGATTCCGCTTCTCTATTGGAGCGGGGTGCTTCTTGCTCTGCCATATCAGGGGTCAAAGTTAGTGGCGTTCAGAATGGAAGTGAGACGGCAGGGTGAATCCGCCAACGCCCCATTGTGGAAGGCGTGCCATTTGGGTCTGCAGGAGGCTGCCCATTGGGCCATCGAACAGGTCGGGCTGCGTCGCAGCGGAGAAGGAAATAACCGAAGTCGAGGCGAACTCCGAAGCCAGCGCTCACGCCAAGTTCATCGACAAAACGCGACCACTGAAAATTGGCCTCGGGCCGTTCGGCTTCGTAGCGGGTCATCCAAACATTGCCCATGTCGACGAAACCGGCGAGTTGAACCCAATCATTGAGGTATTGTCTGGCTTCAAGGTTGAACTCCAGGCGCATGTCTCCTCGTAGGTTCAGTGCGTCATCCCCACTCCCACCTGGTCCCAGCTCCAGCGCCCGCCAACCGCGCATGCTGTTGGTCCCGCCCACATAAAACTGCTTCTCCAATGGTGCTGCAGACGAATCAATGGAAGACGCGACAATGCCGAGATAGCTTCGGAAATGAAGGCCCGTTCTGGGGCGGATTTGCCAGTCCCCCCGCAAGTCCATCACCCACCGCGTGTAGCGTGCCACATCTACGGTTTGGGCCAGACCAAAGAAGCTGGGCAAGGCAATGTTGGTCTCGGCAGGTGCACGCTTGTCGAGGGCATGGAACAACGCGCCCGCAGTTTCCATCTCCAAATGTGACCGCCATTTGGGCTTGTCCGAGGGGCTCTTTGGATTGAACCACCAGCTGATGCCCGATCCGAAAATGGCGCGAGATGAGAATGTAGAAGCCAAAATACCCGAGCCAGACTCGGCCAATTCTGCCTCGAAACCGGTGCTCAACTGACTGGAAGTAATCGCCGCCTCAAAAGGGCGAATTTCCAGTTTGGAGCCGGTCGTCGCGTTTTCAATGAATTGCTCTACCAAACCAATCCGCACCGAAGTCCGGGTGAATTCAATTCGCTTTTCGTCTCGGAAAGACAAAGAGATTCGGCTTTCGGGGTGGTTGGAGCGGGGAAAACGATCCACGCCAAAAGGCAAGAGCCGATTGGCGCTGTACTGCAGTTCGGCGGACAGTACACGGGAGTTGAGCCACGTGGACTCACTCTGAGACGGGTTGTCGCTGGAGTTGGGGTTGGTGGGTGTAATGGACTCCAAGCCGGCCTGAAGGTCAAGGGTCAATTGTTCCGCCCGTTGCCGGAAATCCAAGTTGCCCAGGGCCAATTTGATTTCGCCCCCTGCCCTTTGGCGAGAAGTGATGGCCCCGTTGACTCGGAGAAGTCGTTTGGGCGACGGTTGCAATTTGTATTTGACGTCGAGCATTCTGGTGGCGCTCATCAAAGAGTCCACCACGGGTTCAACAGTGTAAGAGACGCGGTCCAGAATGGCCAATTCACGAAGGCCTTGTCTAGATGTCGACAATTGTTGTGGGTTAAAGACGTCTCCCGGCGCCACTTGAAGCTGGTGCTTGAACGCACGGATGTCCCTCCCTTTTGGGATTTGCCACAACACACCATCATCGAGGCGATTTTCCAAAACGGTGAGCTCGAGGGGTTGCCAATCCATGGTCACCGATGCGATTTTGGCTTTGCGATGCGGCGACATGGAACTGCCTTGGCTTCGCGGTGCAATGTGCAGAGTCAAGTCGGCCTTCCCTGTGGTTTGGCTTCCTGCGGTGTCAATGTCCAACGTAAAATGTTCGGCCATGATGCCGTACCACCCTTCGGATTGCAGGCGTAAAGCGGACTCCCCCCTTGCCCTGTCAAGGGCGTCTAGATTGAGCCAGCTCCCCTCCAACTGACGCCATCGGGTTTCGATATCGGCAAGGGCCTGAGCAGAGATGCCGCTGCTTTCACCATCGAGTAAAATGGCACCACACTTTAAACGCATGCCCGGGATCAAGTTGATGTAGAGCGAAGCGTGTTCCCTTTCGAATTGCACTTGGATTTCGGCATCTGCCCACAAGCAACCCATGCGCACCATCCGGGAACGGAAAAGGGCCTCGGCTTGCTCCAAGGCCAGAGGGTCATAAGGTGCGGCTGAACCAGTGGGGACAGGTTGACTTTCCGAAACGGCCTTCTTCCAACGCCCCGAAGTGGTGGCGAGCCAATGTCGAAAAGGAAGGCCCAGCCAGCGTTCAGGAGGCTGAGTAATGAGGGCTGAACCCAACGTGCGCTCCCAATCTGGAAGGCTCACCTCGGCATTGTTGTTTGGGTTAAGTGCCCAGTTGACTTCCCAAACTACAGGGGTGTCCGATGTGGATGCAGGTTGGTTTTGAGCGAGAAGTTGGCTTTGAGCGTAGAACAAATGCGCCAAAAAGAAGAGGATGGCCCATCTTGCACGCCAACTGCCCACCCCTGCAATGCCAACAAGGAACGAGATCATGGCCATTCGAGGCCTTCGGGAGAAAAGTGTGCGCCACACGGAGCGAAAGTTCGTGGTCGAGGGCCACAAATGCACTGCCGAGGCCTTGCAAAGTGGCTGGCCCATTCTCGGATTGTATTCTACTGCGCATTCTGGGTGTCCGGAATCCTGGCAGGCAGCGCCTGTTTCTTCGAAGGAGATGGAGCGAATGAGTGCGTTTAAATCTCCACCTGGGATTTTGGCCGTTGTGGGCATGCCCGATCATGAAAGCCCCACAGGGAGCGAATGGGCTGCGCAAGAAGGGACAGCCTTCGGTATGGTGGTGGATGGACTTTCGGATCCGGGAAACCTCGGGACTTTGATTCGCACCGCAGATTGGTTTGGTGTCGAAGGAATGTGGCTGTCCCCAGATGTGGTCGACCCCTTCAATCCAAAAGTCGTTCAGGCTTCGATGGGGGCCATCTTTCGCGTTAAACTTTGGCAGCGGGAATTGGACGGCCTGTTCGGAGAATGGGCGGGCACAGGGGTTCAAACCATGGGTCTAGCTATGGACGGCGAAGATGTGTACGCGATGCCGGGTGTTCCCGGAGAACCCGCAAAATGGGTGGCTGTTCTTGGCAGTGAAAGCCATGGCTTAACCGAAGTGGTGGCCGCTGCATGCACCATGCAAGTTCACATACCCGGCGCTGGAAAAACGGAGTCGTTGAATGCCACCATGGCGGCAGGAATGGTCCTTGGGGAGTGGTTTGCCCGCGCCCGCGGACAACGGGGGTAGTCTTCAGCTTCCCTCCCGATAGACTTCGAGAATGGTCCTTCGGAGCGAGGACGCATCTTCCAATTCCATCCAGCCCTTGATTTTCTTCTCGATTTCCGCAATGCGTGTCTCCAGGTTTTCCGGAAGTGGTGTGTCATCCACGAGGGCGGACTTGGCTGCGGCGGCCCATTGACCTGAGATGGCACAACCGTCCAGTGCTTGGTCAATGCGTTGCGCAGCTTCTCCCCAACTTGTTCGATCGGTGAGCCCTTCGAAAGAAACGGGAGGTGCCTCCGAAATGCGGACTTTTCCCTTCCACCCTTCCATGCCTTCGAGCATGCTTAACTCGTCGTCCCGATTGGGCTTTTCGCCACGGAGCCGCTCTGCAACGAGACGGGCATCGCAGGGATTCACGTCGTAGCGAATGGCCAGCGGGCGAATCAACTGACCCAATGCCGAGGCGCCTTTCTTTTCTCCGCCCAAGGCCAAGCCGAGCATGCGAAGGAGCCCAGGATGTGTGCGGTCAACACCGTCTTTGGCTCTTCCCGGGGCTTGGGCAATCCAAACGTGACCACCGTCTTGAACGATGTCGGAGATGTTTTGGCTGAGGACCAACTGCTGCTGGAGGGCGGCCCTTCCCGACAATCCTCTGTCGATGAAAAGCGCCTTGTTCAGCGACATCAACTCCTTTACCCATGGTGCTTTGGCCAAGTTGCTTCCGAGCACAATATGAGTGGTGGGTCGGCCGGCTTCTACCCGGGTCAAATTGTACAATGCAGGGTCACACACAATGTCTCGGTGTGTGCTCACAAAAATACCGGGAGGGTCTTCGGGCTGAAGAAATCCATCCACACCCGTTGTTGTCTCCCGCACGATCCAACGCATGAAGGGCAAACTCCAATCGTGTTGAATGTCCTCGGGGCTTGGGGTGAGTTCCAATCCACGGTCTTGCACCCACTGAAGCAGCCTTTTGACCTCAGGTCGATGTAAAAAATCTTCAGCCATTTCCCGCTTATCGGAATCAAAGGAACGGAGTCCAGTTGGGTTGCGGTTACTTTGCCACATGACGTTCTCGGAGCTCAAGGTAACCCGGCAGTATTTGGATGCCTTAGATGACATGGGTATTTCCTCCCCCACAGAAATTCAAAGAAAAGCAATTCCGAGAATAAGAGCCGGTCAAGACGTCATCGGCATTGCGCAAACGGGAACGGGCAAGACCTTGGCGTTTTTACTTCCTGTGATGGCCATGCTGTCTCACGCCAAGGGGCAAGGCCCGCGTTGCGTGATCTTGACGCCAGCCAAGGAATTGGCACTGCAAATCGCGGAAGTGGCCAAACGGCTTGCAGCGGGAACGGATCTGCGCATTGAGGTTATTTATGGAGGCGTGGGACACCGGGCCCAACAGGAACGACTCGAAGCCGGGTGCGATTTGGTGGTGGCCACCCCCGGCCGATTCATGGAATTGTACATGAGAGAGGCCTTCTCCACGGGCCACATCACGCATTTGGTTTTGGACGAAGCGGACAGGATGATGGACTTCGGCTTTATGCCTCAGCTGCGAAAAATGCTGGAGATTCTTCCGCGCAAACGGCAGAATCTTTTGTTTTCAGCCACTTATCCGCCCAAGACAGAAGAGATGGCGGGCGAGTTTCTTTTGTGGCCCACGCGCGTCGAAGCTTCCCCGGAGAGCACGCCTGTGCAAACAGTCGATCAATCGGGCTATCGGGCCGACAACTTCGAGACCAAGTTGAATTTATTGACCGCCCTGCTTCTCGAAGAGGAAATAGAGACACAGGCGCTGCTCTTTGTTCGAGAAAAGGACCAAGCAGAGCGAATCGGAAAACGGCTTTTCGACGACGTTTCCCGCTCGGTCAGAACGTTGCATGCCAACAAGGGCCAGAACAGCCGTATACATGCGATGGAAGCGTTTAAGGCTGGCGAAATCCGATTTTTGGTGGCCACAGATGTGGCGAGCAGGGGAATCGACGTCCCGCAACTGGATTTGGTGATCAATGTTACGGTCCCACGAGACCCACATGATTATATCCACCGAATTGGAAGAACAGGCAGGGCCATGAGAGAGGGGCGGGCATTGACGCTGGTGGACCCCAGCGAAAAGGCAGCCTTAAAGCGCATTGATGCTCTGCTGGGGAAGCCTCTTCCCTTACTCCCACTTCCTGCCGAGGTGAAGACGGAGCCTACGCCGCGCTGGGAAGCACAGGCCATGGCGCGGGCCATCGACAGAGAAAAAAGAAAGGCTGACCCCACCTTCAAAGGCGCCTTTCACGAGAAAAAGAGAAAGCCCTTTGCGCAAGGAAAGAAGAAGTCCAGACGCAAAAGGAGCTAGCAAAGGGGGGCAATTCTTCCTTGTGCATCGATGCGATAACCTTGATCGTAACACCAGACCTCAGTTTTTCCGTCGGCATGCGCCACAGTGTGGGTGTGGTAATCGAAATCGTATCCTTGACTTTCGAGCCAGTGCAGGCCCCCTACATCCGAGAAAACGCGCTGCTGACTTCGGCCGCCAAAAGCCCGGAGGATGTCGTGGTTCTTTTTGAGGATGCGTTGAATTTGCCCTTTGACACCTGAGGGTTTGGACCGTACCCAACTCGGTTTGGCATGTGACGCGGAACCTGGCCCCCTGGAAAAACAATATTCAGAACAGAAGTCCCCTGGGTAACTGGCGTCCGCGCGCACAGACAGCTTCTGTTTACAGCATAGACAGCGTTTGATCATGGGCGAATTGTTGTGGTCCTGTCAATGAACAACCCAAACCGTTCAATTCTTCGTTGAACAAATGCAGGGTTCGTCGCCGTCCTGCTTTCCTTTGTTGTCGATGGAGACCAATACAATCGTTGGCGTCGTTGGCGCAGGAACAATGGGCCGCGGCATTGCGCAAATTGCCGCTACTGCGGGCCACACCGTCTTGCTTGTTGACCAGAATGGTGACGCTCTGGTTCAGGCCAAGGAAAGCCTGGATCGAATTTTCGCGCGCTTGATTGAGAAAGGGCGAATCGATGCGAGTGGCGCCCGGGCCATTCTGACACGAATTCAAACGTCTAACCAACTCGCAGACTTGGGCTCAGCAGGACTCGTTATCGAGGCCATTGTGGAGAATGCCGAGGTCAAGTCCAGTCTGTTTACATCCCTCGAAGACATTGTGGCGCCAAACGCGATTTTGGCCACCAACACGTCTTCTTTGTCGGTCACGGGTCTGGCTGCGGCGCTGCGTCATCCTGAACGGTTCATTGGATTGCACTTTTTTAATCCGGCCCCGCTCCTCCCCTTGGTTGAGGTGGTTCCTGCATTGCAATCTCGAGAGTCGTTGGCGGAAGAAATGATGGCCGCCATGCGTCAGTGGGGAAAACAACCTGCGCAGGCCAAAGACACTCCGGGATTCATTGTGAACCGAGTTGCACGCCCTTTTTACGGAGAGGCCATTCGCATCCTTGAGGAGGGCGTGGCCGATGTGGCCACCATAGATTGGGCCATGAAGGACTTGGGCGGTTTCCGAATGGGCCCCTTTGCCCTCATGGACTTGATTGGAAACGACATCAATTATGCGGTCACCGAAACGGTGTGGACTGCCTTTCATTACGACCCTCGATACAAGCCTTCTTTCGCGCAAAAGAGAAATGTAGAGGCGGGTTGGTTTGGTCGGAAATCTGGCCGGGGTTGGTATGACCATGCGGAGGGCGCGGATGGCCCCAAACCGGTTCAAGACAAAGAATTGGGCCAGGCCATTTTGTGGCGAATTCTGGTCATGTTGGTCAATGAAGCGGCAGATGCGGTGTTTTGGGGCGTGGCCAGTGCCAAAGATGTCGACGCAGCCATGAAGGGCGGTGTCAACTACCCCAAGGGATTGCTTTTGTGGGCAGAAGAGATGGGGCTGGATCGATGCGTGGCCAAGTTGGATGCGTTGCACCAACATTACGGAGAGCCACGATACCGGTGCAGTCCTCTGTTGCGTCAATTGGCCCAACAGCAAAGGGGCTTTTTTGGTTGATCAACAGGGGTCTCCAAATCCGCTGAGTAGAGAAAGGACATCGGTGACCGTCACAAGGCCATCCCCTGTAATGTCCGCTTCGCAATCGGTGGTGCAACCAAATTCGGCCAGCACAATCAAGACGTCCGAAACGGTAACGAAAGCATCACCTGTGAGGTCGAGTAAGCAACCCAGTTCGGCGCCCAGCACACTGCCGTCGCAGTTGTTGTCAAGGTTAAAGCCTGTTCCGGGTGCGCCGGGGTAAACGCTAGGGTCACTGTCGTCGCAATCGCATACGGAGTCCTCGCCATCTTGGTCTAGATCTACAATTCCTGCGCACAGGGTGAAGTCTTCTTGGCAGTTGGCGGCAACACAAGCTTCGCACTCGGCTTCACTGCCGAAGGCGCATGTTAGAAAACAGTTGTTGGAGACGCAGGTGCTCTGGTCGGCAAAGCAGCCCACACAGCCCGCGCTCATCTCGGGTATGGCATCGGCGATGCAGGAGGAAAAACAACTGGTCAAATCCCCTGCAAACGCACAACTAAATCCGCAAGAAAACACGGCGTCATTGACCGCGACGCCTTCGTTGCAAAGGAGCTCGAAATCGGCGGCATCACACTGCGCTCGGGCATCCGGGGTGTGGAAGGCGATAAAGGCAAAAAGAAAGGCGACTGGAAGCAGATTAGAACGAATGGGCATGACATTGTGACAAACACGGCCCGTTTCTGGTTCAATTTTTAAGGCGATGCCCCCCGTTTTGAAGAGATTGACTGGCGATGTGAATGTCGCTTGGGTGGGTCAAGTCAAGGAAGGCGCCCGCCATAGGGATGGCCTGAAGCAACCCGGTCTTTTTGGCCCACAGTGCCACTGCGGTAGGCAGTTCTTTTTCCTTCCTTTCGGGGTGTTCTGGAACGTGGGTAACCGAGTCCAGCAGGTCCTCGTAGGGCAGTCGGAAGGTGTTCATGCTCACCCGGATGGTGCCATCGGGCCAACGGTTATCCTCCACGGTTTGAGCCGAGGGCTTTTCGATGATGTCCGTGGGGTTCTGATGCTCATCCACGGCAATGACGGCAAACGCCTCGACTCGCTTGGCAGGCAGGCCAAGGTGGTCTCGGTCCATGGCAGGCAGGGCTGCGGGGAACTGGAAGAGCTGGGAAAACAAGCCTTTTGGCGGCAAGTTGTCTCCGTTGGCAACGGTCACTGACTCCCCTTCCCATTGCGGATGCGCTTCTAGACCAAGCTGGACAGCGTGGGCCGTGCCGAGTGGCTTGTCTCTGCCCTCGGGAATCGGTTGACGCACAAATGACAATTGCAGGTGGGCCACGGGATGGTCACGAAAGTGTTGGGGAGTGATTTCGTCTGTGGCTGAGATCACAACGCAAGCGCAGCGGCTTCCCTCTTGGACCAACCGGTTTAACAGCACCTCCAACAAGGGCGTCTGTTCGGGGCCAATGCGAATCATGGCCTTGGGCCGAGAACCGGCCTCTTGCAAGGCAGCTGGGTCATCTGAGGTTTGGGCTTTCATGCGGCTGCCTTTGCCAGCCGCCATGATGATGGTGGGGTGAGTGGGCTTCAACATACCCCTCGATCCATTTTGACGACCCATGCCGCCTTGGCTCCGGCCTGCGTCATGGCAGCGGTTACGCGTTTCGCCGCATCCTCTGGACACAGGACAAAGGCGCACCCACCTCCACCTGAGCCGTTGATTTTCCCGCCCCACGCACCAGTTGCCAATGCGGCATCCAAGATGGATTCAATCCGGGGCGTGCTGAGTGCCAGCACATCTCGCAAGACGGCATGGTGTTCTGAAAGGGCCGCTCCCATGGCCGCTCCACTCACTTCGGAGGTTTTCATGCGTGACGCCCAATTTGACTCTAGATCACGGTTGATTCGGGTCCCTTCGATGAGCGCTTGGTCTGTGGGATTGAATCCTTCGGGGTGGTCGAGATGGGCCATGAGGGGGATTCTGGCGTCACGACAACGTTGGAGGTGTCCTTGCGTGTTTTTAGGCTGTCCAGAATCGGCCAATACAAAGACGCCTTGAGGGGGTTGAAGCAGCACGGGATCTCCAATGCCAAAACGGTGCAGTCCACCATGGGCACAGGCGAATTGATCCATGTCTCCCCCGGCTCCATTGAACCTCAGCACCTCGTAATCATGACAACGCTTCACCACGTCATTCACGTCAAAGTGGCCATAAAGAATGCGCAGCCATCCGGCAATCCATGCCGTAAGCAATGCGGTGGAAGAGCTGCAGCCCGCGCGAATGGGGATGTCGCTTTTGATGGACACATCCCAACCCCGTTGGGGGCCGAAATCGCCCTCGGAAATCAGCGCGACGAGGGCCATGCCCATGGGCAGTGTAGTGTCGATGGCGGCCTCTGGAGCCAAATTGAACTGCGCCATCCGGCCAAGTGCGACGCTGTCCACGTTCACGATTTGATCCGCCCGAGGGGAAAACGTAAGGGTGCACCGGCGGTTAATGGCCATGGCGATCACGGGCAGTCCCAAGTAATCTTGGTGTTCGCCAAACAGGCAAAGTCGGCCTGGTGCAGAAGAAGCAAAGGCTGCGGTCATGCTTGGCGTTGCAATCGAAGAATGGCCCAAACGGCCAAGGTGCTCAGGACGATCATGGCAACCGCGGTCGTGTTTTGGGCAAACAAGCCAGCGCCAACTCCAAGCAGCGCACCATAGACCGCTACGCACCCTAGAAAAGCTTGGAGCAGGGCGCGTGGGACATTCCATGCAGATGCACCTCGGTCTGTGCTTTGGGGAAACCGGCGCCATCCGGGCCCTCCGGGTTGGACCTTGTCGACGAAAGCTTGAAGAACGTCCCGGGATTCAGGCGGCAAGAGGAAGGCAGCCAGGACCCAACCTGCCGTGGTAAGCAAGCTGCCTGCCACAAGCTTGACCCAAGGGGCCAATGCAGGCACCAGGGAAATGGGCTCGGCGGCAAGGGCGTCATGCACCCAAGTGAAATACACCGCCACTGCCAAGGACACTGCCATGGCCACAATTTCTGTGCTGGCCGAGATGCGCCACCAAAACCACCGGAGAATGAAGAGCCCCCCTGTTCCGGCTCCCAGGAGAAGCAACAGGTTAAACGCTTGGGATGCCGAGGTGAGGGTCAAGCTCAACATGGCACCTGCGAGCAGGGAGAGCAAACTCGCCCATCGCCCTGCGGCCACCTTTTGAGACTCTGAGGCATTTGGCCGAATGAAGCGCGCCCACCCATCGTGCACGAGATAGCTCGCGCCCAAGTTCACCTGTGTGCTCATGGTAGAGATGAAAGCCGCAAGCAAGGATGCAGCGACCCATCCGAGGAGCCCGGCAGGCAGTAAGCTGAGCATGGCGGGATAGGCCACATCATGGCCCACTTTGTCTGCCGCCAGCTGCGGGAAGGCTGTAGCGATGGCGTCGAGGTCTGGAAAGACGATCAACGAGGCCAAGGCCACCAGAATCCATGGCCAAGGCCGCAACGCGTAGTGTGCCGCGTTAAAGAGCAATGTGGCGCCCACGGCGTCGTCCTCGCTGCGGGCGCTGAACATGCGCTGTGCGATGTATCCGCCTCCTCCGGGTTCTGCTCCCGGGTAATAGCTGGCCCACCACTGAACTGCCAAGGGAACAAGCATGACCGGCACCCAAACCTCGGGCTTTCCAAAATCGGGCCACACCGATAGTTTTCCAATCACATTGGGGTGGGTCATGAGGCCCTGAATCCCGCCTACTTCTGGCAACCCAAGCACATATACACTGGCTGCGACAGCGCCGCCCATGGCCAAGAAGAACTGAAACAAGTCGGTCCACAATATGGCGCGAAGGCCACCATAGACACTAAAAAGCAACGTCACCGAGCACGTGACAAGCAAGGTCATCCAACCGGGCCATCCGAGCAGTATGCTGCCGAGCTTAATGGCCGCTAGACTGACTGTGGCCATGACCAGCACATTGAAGACCAAGCCCAAGTAAACGGCTCGGAACCCGCGCAAGAAAGCCCCGGCTTTGCCACCATACCTCAGCTCGTAAAAGGCGATATCGGTGAGGACGCCCGAGCGGCGCCAAAGTCGCGCATACACAAAGACGGTGAGCATGCCAGTGAGCAAAAAGGCCCACCAAGCCCAGTTGCCTGACACGCCTTGTTGCCTGACCAAGTCGGTTACGAGATTCGGAGTGTCTGCGCTAAAAGTGGTGGCCACCATGGAGGTACCCAAGAGCCACCAGGGCATGTTTCGGCCGCCGAGAAAGAAGTCATCTGCACTGTTGTTGCCCTTGCGGCCCGCAGCAAGGCCGATGAGAAGAATGGTCAACAACACCCCGCCAATGACGAGGAAGTCCAACATAGCCAATTGCATGGTGCCCAATGTAGCACGCGGAAGAGGCTTCACGGGGTTAAACAACAATTGATCCCCAACGTTATCTTGGTGCATGTGTCGATGGTTCCTCCTTCTCTTGTTCTGGACATTGGGTTCTGGTGATGCGCAGGCGCAGGATGTGTCTTTTCATTCAGATGTGGCCCCCATTGTCTACAATCACTGCACTTCTTGTCATCGCCCTGGCGAGATCGGCCCCATGCCCTTCACCACGTATTCTGAAGTGGCGGCTTATGGCGAATTCATTGAGTATGTGACCTCGATTGGGTACATGCCGCCTTGGTCACCCGATGCCGATTATTCGCATTTTGTGGGGGAGAATGTTTTGAGCGAGGCCGAATTGCAAACCTTGAGCGCCTGGGTCTCGGCAGGCAAGCCGGAAGGAAACCCAAACGAAAACCCGGGGTTGCCGGATTTCCCGAGTGGGAGCCAAATTGGTGAGCCCGATCAAGTGTTGAGCATGCCAGAGGCGTACGCTCACAGTGGAGACATGACCGAGCAGTATCAGGTTTTCGTTCTGCCTACTGATTGGGATGGCGCCACCTCCATTCGCGCCCTTGAGGTACAGCCCGGCAACCACAATGTGGCCCACCATGCCATTTTGGGGCTGGACATTTCGGGCACGGCAGCGCAATTGGACGCCGCCGACCCCGCACTGGGTTACGAGAGTTTTGGCGGTTTCGGATTCAGTGCGGAAAGTTCCTTCTTTGGAGCTTGGGTGCCGGGGGCACTTCCCGTGAACTACCCGCCGGGCATTGGCCGGGTGATTCCTGAAGGGGCCGATGTACTGCTGCAAATGCACTATGGCCCTTCAGCCGTTCCGGAGTCTGACCTCACCGAGATCAACGTTTTCCTGTCCGACGCCCCCATAGAAAGGGAAGTTTTTACCGCCATTATGGGGCCACAGCATTTGGACGCTCCCTTTGTGCTTCCTCCTAACCAAGTATCGTCCTTCCACGGCACCATGCCTGTGACCGCGGACGTGAGCTTATTGAACATCGCTCCACACTGCCACCTCATTGGCACTTCGTGGTTGGTTTATGCCACTTCTCCCAACAATCAAGACACGATTCCGTTGATTTCCATTCCCGCTTGGGACTTCAATTGGCAGGGGTATTTCACCTTCCCCAACATGACCAAAATCCCCCAAGGATACACCTTGCACGGCGAAGCGACTTACGACAACACAGCCGGCAATCCTTTCAACCCAAACGTTCCTCCGCAATGGGTTTACTTCGGGGAAGAGACGGCCGATGAAATGTTCTTTGTCTTCATTGACCTCGTGTTGTACGAGGAGGGGGATGAGGAAATTGCATTGGGCCCTGACGAGGTGTTTTGTCCCGCTGATTTCAATGACGACAACATCGTCGGAGTGGCAGACGCCCTCATTCTGCTTGGAGATTTTGGTTGCGTCTCTCTGTGCTCAGCCGACCTTGATGACGACCAGGCGGTCACCGTGGCCGATGTGCTGCTCTTACTTGGCCTTTATGGCTCCAACTGCGACTGATGCTCTCCTCCCCTGTTTTACGTGTGATTTTGTTTTTGGCACCGCTGTGTCCGATTTGTCAAAATATGAGCTACGATTTGAGACAATTGGAAGCTGAATTTGAGAACGCACCGGTTGAATTTCTCGGTGTCTTCCCCAATGCCTCGACCGGGCAAGACCAAATCGAAGTCTTCCGAGAAACTTACGGGCTAGAGATGCCCTTTGTCATGGACGATGAAGGTTGGGTCAAGCAACTGGATGCGCGTTGGACCCCCGAGGTGTTTGTATTGGATGCACAGGATTCCATCTTGTATCGCGGCCGAATCAATGACCGTTACTTCGCCCCGGGACGCCGCAGAAACAAGACAAGAAACAGGGACCTTCGGAATGCCATCTCGGATGCACTGAATGGAGAGGTTGTTCGCGTCCCCCTAACCGATGCGGTGGGTTGCCCCATTGAGGGCATCAAATTGACTACCGCTCAAGACTGATTCAAGCCATGCACAAGGAAAGTTTCAATCCTACTTCTCACTATTTTCACACCATGAAGCCGTCCCACATTCTCTTTTGCCTTTTGATTCTTGTTCCTGCTACAGGGGTTAGCCAAGTGACCTATCACGCGGACGTGGCACCCATCATTCACAATGCGTGCATGGAGTGTCACCGGACGGGAGAAATTGGCCCGATGCCCTTTACGACGTATGAGGAGGTGTCGGCATATGGCCCGTTTATCGAATACGTAACCTCGATTGGATACATGCCGCCCTGGTCGCCGGACGAAGACTACAGTCATTTTGTGGGAGAACGTGTCCTGACCACTGCGGAAATAGAAACGATCAGTGCATGGGTCGACGCGGACATGCCCGAGGGGGATCCTGCGGACAACCCAGGCACTCCTGTCTTTCCGGAGGGGAGCCAGATCGGGCTACCCGACCTCGTGTTCAGCATGGCAGAACCCTACACGCACGGAGGAGACATGACCGACCAGTATCAGGTCTTTGTGATGCCTACGGGTTTTGAAGAAGACGTAATGGTTCGGGCCATCGAGGTCCGGCCCAGCAACGGCGCTATTGCACATCACGCGGTTATGGGGATCGACACCGATGGGATTGCGGAAACATTGGATGCCCAGGACCCCGCGCCTGGATATGAGAGTTTTGGAGACTTCGGTTTCAATGCATATTCCAGTTTCTTTGGCGCATGGGTTCCAGGGGCACAGACGTTGGTCTATCCCGAGGGGATTGGCCGTGTGATTCCGGCCGGGAGCGATCTGCTGATGCAGATGCACTATGGCCCCAACGCTGTGGAGGAGACGGACCAAACCGAGGTGAATCTCTTCTTCACCGATGGCCCCATCGAGCGCGAAGTGGCCACGGAGATTATGGGTCCTTGGGCATTGGGTGAGCCCTTCTTTATTCCGGCCAACCAAACGAAGACTTTTCACGGAACCCTCACGATTCCTAGCGACTTCAGTCTCATTAGCATTGCCCCTCATAGCCATCTCATCGGTACATCTTGGGAAGTCTTTGCGACCAGTCCGAACAACCAAGACACCCTCCCTTTGATTTCGATTCCCGCTTGGGATTTCAATTGGCAGGGTTTCTTTACGTTTCCGTTCCTCACTAAGATTCCTGCCGGTTACACCGTTCACGGAATCGCCACCTACGACAACACGTCGAACAATCCATTCAACCCGAACGACCCTCCTCAGTTGATCGAATATGGAGACAACACTGGCGATGAGATGTTCTTTGTCTTCTTTGACTACGTTCCCTATGAGGAAGGCGACGAGGACATTTCTTTGGAAACGCCATTGCTTTCAAGTGTCGAACCCATGGAACGGGGGGCTCCCGGCATTCAGCTTCAGCCCAATCCAGCGTCCAATCGCTTACAAATGTTGGTTGATCCGGTATTTGTGGGTCAGGATTGGGCGCTGCTTGACTTAAATGGCCGTTCGGTCCAAGCCGGGCAATTCCGCTCTGGAAACGACCGGATTGTGGTCCGTGACCTGCCTAATGGAGTCTACCTCTTCAAAGGCCCCCTTGGAGCCCAGAGGGTCGTGATTCAGCATTGATTGGCCAACTGGATGCGCCATGCCATGCGTGGGTCAATTCGCCGTTGCGCAGGATGCCCAGTGGCGTAAGTTCGTCGATGCGGACTTCACCTGCGGCATGCAAAATGCGACAGGGTTCGGTTGCAGACACAATGGCCATTCCAACGTGGGTGACTTGATCGCCCGAAGGCTTGTGGAAATAAACCAAGTCGCCCGTTGTTAAACCGTCGTGCTCCTTTTGACGCGATTGTAACCTCGACCACTGTTGGCTCGCGTCTCGCGGAATTTGGTGGCCACAAAGGATGCCCGCGAGTTGAGTGAGTCCACTGCAGTCCATGCCCAAAACGCTCTTCCCTCCCCATAAGTATGGCGCCCCCAAAAAGCGCATGGCGGCATCCATGGGGGATGTTGGCGATGAAACTTCCGAGCTGGACCAAGCGGCTTCGGGGACTTTTGATCCTGCAGGAAGGTGTAGGCTTTGTTCGCCCCAAGAAAAAGCGGTCAAGGGTGAGGGCAAGGTGACACAGTCGCCCTCGAACGCGGCAATGGCCTCGAGGTCGGTTTCTGCCATTCGGAAATCCATGTATCCTTCGTAGCCGTCAAACTCCAAGGTCACCTTCACCCAAAGGGGGGCGGACGGCACTGGCTCTAGGATCAATAACTCGCCAAACAAGGCCTGAGTCACCATTTCGGCCCTGTCGTTCGGGGCGGAACGAATGGGGGCCAGCGGCACGCGAATGACACCGCGCATCAAGGACACGCAATGACCATGGCGCTCGCTCCGCCTCCGCCATTGCAAATGCCGGCGACACCGTGATTGAGCCCTCTTTTGTGCAACGCATGAATGAGCGTGACCACAATCCGGCTTCCAGAATTACCGAGCGGGTGACCCAGCGAAACTGCCCCTCCGTTTACATTCACTTTTGAGGCGTCCAATCCAAGAAGTTTCATGTTGGCAAGCCCCACGACAGCAAAAGCCTCGTTGAGCTCCACCAAGTCCATGTCTTCCATAGAAACACCTGCACGAGACAAGGCCAAGGGGACGGCTTTAGATGGGGCTGTGGTAAAGCGCTCTGGCTCGTGTGCGGCATCTGCATTGGACAGGATGGTAGCCAATGGCGCAATTCCAAGGGACTGCGCTTTCTCTTCGGACATCAAGACCAAAGCACTGGCTCCATCGTTGAGGGTGCTGGCATTGGCTGCTGTGACCGATCCTGATTTGTCAAAGGCTGGGCGCAATTGGGGGATTTTCTCCAGCTTGACATTGCTGTATTCTTCGTCATGGGCGACCACAATGGGCTCTCCCCTTCGTTGTGGGACGGCCACTGGCGCGATTTCGTCGTCAAAGGCGCCCGCTGCCCAGGCGGCGGCTGAACGCTGATAACTTTGGACAGCGTAAGCGTCTTGATCCTCACGAGAAAAGTCGTTTTCCTTGGCGCACAATTCAGCGCACATGCCCATGTGTTGGTTGTCGTAGACATCGGTGAGGCCATCGTGAACCATGCCGTCCACAGCTTTGAGGTTGCCCAGCTTCACGGCTGTCCTTCCCTGCAAGTAATGCGGCACTTGCGACATGTTCTCCATGCCTCCAGCGACCACGACGTCGGCATCTCCAAGGGCAATGGCATTGGCAGCCATGTGAATGGCCTTCATGCCAGAGGCGCACACTTTGTTTATGGTTGTGCA
>CBFHQM010000007.1:61431-87153 GCA_965657965.1 uncultured Flavobacteriales bacterium
GGCGCTTTGTCCGAAATGCCTGCGCCAATGGCAGCTTGGCGCGCGGGTGCTTGTCCTAGACCTGCTTGAAGGACGTTGCCCATGTAAACCTCTTGGACCATGCTGGGCTCAATTCCTGCAGACTCAATGGCTGCTTGAATGGCCACTGATCCCAATTGGGTGGCCGGAACGGAAGAGAGGGCGCCTAAAAAGGACCCGATGGGAGTGCGGCGTGCGGAGACGATGACGACTTTTCTGCTCATTTCAGATGGTGTTTGTCGCCGCGAAGATAGTGGTGAGGCTCACCTCTGCCGTTGTATTTCGTTGGCAAACTAAGCAGGACGTCCATGCAACTTTGGCATGGGTTTTGCCCTTTACTCTACAGCTGAAAGCAGCGACAATGGTTCAAGCATGGGTCGAGAGCCCATGCAGATTTGGTTAAGGTTGAAGCGCCCCGAAACGTCGGGGCGTTTCTCATTTAACCACCCTCAAGAATTCCTTGGGCATGCGGGTTTTGACTTCCCACATGGCGTCGAGTATGTCGTCGGTCATGACCGCACGGAAAAGGTGGACACCCTGTCTTCCGAGTGGGTCGGGCGCATCTTGTCCAAGTCCGCATACCATGCAATCGTGGTGCCGCAATCCGGGAAGGATGTCGGGAATGTCTTGAAGTCCGGCTTGAACCTTGAGAATGGTAAAGCGTCCACCGGAACGCATGCGCCTAAAGGGGAACTTCTTGCCAGAGTACTTCTCGTCTGGCTTCCGTCGTGCGCTGAATTCACCGTCCTCAGGAATTTCGCCGCGAAGAAGTAAGTAGGATTCAAATCGGAATTCAGACCAATTCTCTTGAAGTCTCCGTCGCAGACCGAGGTCCCTGACCACGACGGCAATTCCACTGCTGTCCTTGTCGAGCATGTTCACGAAGTGAACTGGGCGCTCTGGTTTTCCGGCCTCGAGGTCGCGCGCAATCAAGAACATTTTCACACGGGTAAAGCTGGTGTCGACCCGAGGGTTGGGAGACGCAGCTACCCATCCTGCTGGCTTGAGGTAGCAAATCAGATCCTCGTCTTCGTAAAGAATCTCAAATGGCAAGTCGTCGGCAGGCCGAATGGACGTTGGCGCTGCGGCGGATTCGAGTTTGCGGCCTTCTTTGGTCTCAGGCGTGGAGATTTCCTGACCCACTTTGACAACAGTCGACGGGACTTTCACCACTTCGTCCGATACCCGGACGGCACCTCCACGAATGAGGTTGCGCGCAGCGGTGGTGCTCCCTAGCCCCAATTCGGAGCGGAGAAGGGCGTGCAATGGGGCTTCGATTTCGGCGATCCATCTGCGGATGACCAATTTGGGACGGGGTGAGCTTTGCGGCATAATCGAGTGCAAGATGCACCGGGTATCGTCATTCCGAGCACATGGAGCCGTACAATGCCAAAACAGCCAAGATGTCGTTGGCTGTAACGGCTCCGTCTCCCGTGATGTCTTTGCTGCAATCGGTGTTGCAGCCATATTCGGAAAGGACAGCTAAAATGTCGTTTGCACCGAGCAATCCATCGTGATTAAAGTCGCCAGGGCAGTTGGGGTTTGCGCAATCGTAAATGCAACTGCCATCGTGGTCCTGTGCGATGGGATTGAAGTTGCACGCAGCCGGATCATTGCAACCGAATGTCCCCTCGATGGGGAAGCACATTGTGTGTGCGTCTCCCATTCCAAAGTTGACATCGGGCAATGCGGGGTCAGATAAGCGCCAGATCACGCCGCCAGTGGCGGATTCAATCTGAAGGTCTCCTTCCATGCCACACGGCGCACCTGAGAGTCCATCCCCTCCTCCATCGTGCAAGACAAGGGTGTGGCATCCGTGGGTCATACACAAGGTGTCTGTGGTGACGGACTCCGGCGTAAAATGCTGCCTTCTGTGGGTTTCTGTGCCGGTGCTGTCTAAAAAGAGCCAAGCCGATTGCAAAGGGAAGCAGTCAGCAGTCGTGTGAAAGACGACCGGTCCAGATTGAGCGGCATGACGCCATTGGGTGTGTACAATGTCGTTTTCTGAGACAGCATCTGGGCCGGGGGTTAAATTGCCATTGGCCAGCCCGCCGTTCAGCGAAACCAGGTCCAGCAATCTCGCTTGCAGTGTAGCGTTCCATTCAAGTTGAGTCGGGATCACCCCCGGCCATGGCAACCAGGCATTGCCGTTGGGCGGAAGTACGAATCCATATTCTAGGGTGTCGGTGCCGTTCCACAGGATGGTGGCGGACACCAAGGTGTCTGCGCCTGCGTTTCGCAGGTTCAAGCGGACGTTTGGAACAGCGCCACACACCTCGCTTGACGCGCCACGGATGGCCAACAATGCGCCATCCCGCGTTGGAGGGGTGTACATGGGGGCTCTCCATATGCCCCGGCCATAGGTTGCCAGGAGAACTTCGCTGGTGCTGTAGCGGAGAACGAGGTCGGTGCACAGGACTTCGGGAAGTCCAGCTTTGTAAGGTGTCCAGTTGTTTGTTCCTGCAGGCAGGATATAAACCCCGGCATCGGTTCCTGCATAGAGGTCAGTGGTCAGGGTGTCCCTAACCAGCGTATTGACAGGGAGAGCGGGAAGGCCGCTTCCCTCCTCATTCCAAGACAGACCCGCGTCGTGGGTTACCCAAATTCGTTGGGCGGCGTTGTAACCCCCGAAACCAATCCAAAAGGTGCTGTCTCTCTCATTGTCGATCACGATGTCGCCAATGGGCAGGTCGGGCAAGTTGAAAAGCGGTGTCCATGTTGTTAGCCCTTCCGTGCGATAGGCCATGCTTCCTTTGGCCACAATCACACAGCTGTCATTGGTGGCTGACAGTGCCATGACTTCGATTTGACTGCCGGGAAGTGCTGGGGTTTGGCCCCAAGTTTGGCCATGATCCGAGGTCCAATACACCCTTCGTTTGGCCACGAAAATCAGTTCTGGATTAACTGGAGAAAAAGCCATGGGGGTGTCCCAGTCCCCTCGTTCATGAACACCAGAGGCGTTTCCTTGGATCCAGTCTGACCAGCTCCAACCACCATCCGTACTGCGGAATGTCTTTCCAAAGTACTCGGCCGCGTAAAGTGTGTCAGGGTGTTGGGGACTCACCATGCAGTGGAACCCGTCTGCGCCGAGCACCCGCGCATGTTGTGCCGCATCTTGGAGGTTGACACCGTTGTCCTGCCATCCGCTCAGAATACGGTCCCGGTCAATTTCTGACAGGCCAATGTGATAGACCTGCCCAATGGCCAGTCCATTGGATCGGTCTTCAATTTGACTGTTGTGAATGCGAGCCACTCCCCCGTCGTGCGCACTCAAAGCGTCTGAGCTTCCAGGGATAAAGGTGACCGCATGGTGATCGGCATGGACTTCCGGAATGGAGTCAGCGCCGTACCAATGACCGAGGCAAGTCCAATTCAAGCCAGCATTTTGACTCGACCACAAGTTGACGCCACCGGCAATGATGTGAGACGGATTGTTAGGGTCTACGGCCAGTGCCAAATCGTAAAAACCTTGGCCGCCCAAATCCGCGCCTGTGGACGTCCACCCAAGCAGATTGGGTACATTTTCAAGCTTTTGGTAAGTGAGGCCAGTATCCACGCTTAAATAGACCCCCTCCAGGCCTTGCGTTGAAGACTTTGCTGCAATGGCCCACACTTGATTTGGCGCAGACTCAGAAGTGGACAAGGTGATTCTCGAGACTTGGATGGGGTCGGGAAGTCCGGCGGCAATGGTCCAAGTTTGGCCGCCATCGGTGGACCGATGAATTGCACCTGGGCGCAAAGCGGCGTGCCAAATGTGTGGTGCATTTGGATGGGGAAGCAAGTCCGAGCAAAAGCCATTCAATGTCGCGTAGAACGTCTGTCCCGCATCTTCACTCTTCCAAACGCCATTTGAGGTTCCCGCAAGAACAGCATTCGGTGCGCCGGGTTGGAAATGAACGCGACTTACAGTGTGCGTTGCTGACACTTCAAAATTGAGTCCGGTGGTGTTCCAGCTTAGCCCGGCATCAAAGGTTTCAAGCACGCCAATGCCATAGGCGCTTCCGAAGTCAGCATCGCCGGTGGCCACGAGGATGTGATTCGGGTCCTGAGGGTCAATGGCCAAGTCAGATGCCCCCATCCCGGCCCAATCCGCCACGCCAAGTGTTGTCCATGACTCCCCTGAATTGACCGATTGCCAAAGGCCTCCGCTTGGTGCACAAAGCATCCAATGTGACGTGTCTTGCGGGTCAATCACCACGCGGCTTGTCCTGCCCGCAGCCCCGACCTTGGGCAAACCAAAAGGTGTGGCAGGGGACCATATGGGGTCAAGGGGAGTCGCCCGCATGTGCCGCCCCTCCCTTTCCGAGGCTGTTTGCTGCCAAAGGATGTCAGGCGTAAATGTGTTTTTTGCGCCTTCGTATGCCCAGCGTTTGTGAGCGAAGTGCCACCAGCGCTGAAACGGCTTGAAACCCTTGCCCTTTTCGGGGATGCTGTCCAGCCACGTATTTTCAAAGGATTGATGCGCCTCAGACCAATCTCCATTGGGCAGCATGCCGTCACTCCAATGCTGGGCAGATACAGGAAGCATTTGCGCCATGAACAACATGAGAATGGTCCAGACGAAGCGGAGTTTGGGCGCGTAGGTTACCGGTGAGGGCCCGTGACAATGGACGGCGACAACAGGGTTCATGGTTAAAAACGCGGGTACTTAAAGATACTGAGTTCGGCGCGAAACAGCAATATTGACCAACGAAGGTGTGACAGGTTGGTTATTTGTATATGTAAATTGAGTGTTTATTACACATAATTCGACGTAATTTTGCCTTCGGTTTTATCCTTCCCCTTATCCAGTGTATTTTCATAGAACGATGAAAAATATCAACCGTCACCTTTCGCTGCTGTCCTTTTTGCTCCTGCCTTTCGGATTGTGGAGTCAATTGACTGTCGAGGCCACCGCGTATTCAACACGGTGTAGTGGCAGCAGTACGGGATTGGTTGAGCTCAACGTAACAGGCGCGGATGGTGATGTCTCTTTCGACACATCGCTGAACCTCTCTGCGCTTGCCGCAGGAGACTACAGCATTGAGGCTACAGACGAGGGGGGCAATACAGCCACGGTAAGCTTTGTCATTCTCGATCATCCCGCGGTTTGCGGATGCATGTATCAGCAAGCCTTCAACTTCACGAATGTGGCAGAAGTGGACGACGGGTCTTGTGTCTTCGCGACAGACGAGACTTGTTTGGCCGACATTATTCCAGATGGCATCGTGGGCACCAACGACCTATTGCAGTTGCTGGTCGAGTTCGGTACAACCTGCGAGTGAACCTCAAGTTTTAATCTTCCGAGCTTGAAGTCATGGAGTGAAAAACGTTTTGAACGTCTTCATCCTCTTCTAATTTCTCGATGAGTTTCTCGACTTCGAGTGTCTCTTCGGCCCCCAATTCTTTGGTATCGGTCGGGATTCGGTCAAATCCGGACTCCAGGATTTCCATGTTCTCTTCTTCGAGCTTTTTCTGCAAGGCGCCGAAGCTTTCGAAGGGGCCGTAAATCATAATGGAGTCTTCGTCGACCCCAATGTCTTCTGCACCGAAATCAATCAGCTCGAGCTCCAGTTCTTCTGGATCCCTTCCTTCAGCTGCGATTTTAAAGTGACAGACGTGGGTGAACATGAATTCAACGCTCCCCGTTGTACCGAGATTGCCATTGCATTTGTTGAAGTAGCTGCGCACATTGGCCACCGAGCGATTGTTGTTGTCGGTCGCGGTTTCTACAAATACGGCAATGCCATGAGGTCCATATCCCTCGAAGGTGACTTGCTTGAGGTCTGCAGCATCCTTGTCTGTCGCCTTTTTAATGGCGCGCTCAATGTTGTCCTTCGGCATATTCGCCGCACGACAATTTTGAATGACTGCGCGCAAGCGGGCATTCAAATCAGGATCGGCGATACCTCCCCCTTCTTTGATGGAAAGAATGATGTCTTTATTGAGGCGAGCGAATGTCTTCGACATCGCAGCCCAACGCTTCATTTTGCGCTCTTTCCTGAATTCAAAAGCTCGTCCCATGTGGCGAAGATAACCTGCGGTTGCAGGTTCTTTTTCGTCCGTTCTTATTGAAACCTTGACGGCAGGGTGTTCGTAATGGAATTCAAACCCATTCCCAATGCTGTTTCGCGCCTCGCTCTTGATTTGTGCCCTTGGCTTTTTATGTTCCCCCTCTGTTGTGGCACAAAGTTCCTTCACCCTCGAGGGAGATGTGGTGCGCGACTCGGGTTTATCGGAGCGAAGTGCCCAAAGTTTGAACGTACGGGCAGGTTCCAATGAGCGGTATGGTTTTCACGCCGCTTTTGAAGTCAGGGTGTCCCCCGGCATTTTCAAAACCTTACAAATCCGCCAATACTTTGGGACGCAACAGGCCGCCCATCAGGGGTTGTCAGATTTGAAGACCGACCTACCAGCCAACAGCCACTTGGTCTATCTCATGTGGATAACGCCGACCGGTTCACAAGGCCAGATCGGTGAATAAGGCGAACAAACACGTTCCCTTTAGCGACGTGTCTTAAGGAGGTACAACCCCACCAAAAGAACCAGTGCTCCAGCACCAACCGCAAAATAAAGCGGATTGTCTGTGGCTGTGCTCAATGTAGCGCCGACACCGAGTGTGCCTAAGAAGGCCAGCACGAAGACAAACTGCGGAATGCGTTCCGTGGTCTCCACGAGCTTTTCTGTCCGCTCTGTTTTTACAAGTCGGCTCAACGCATCCTGCATGTCTCGTCCGTAGGCTGGGACTCGGGTCTCACTCCCATCGATTTCACGGATGGTGATCAAGTACTTATTGAACCCAGGAGAAGAGGAGCTGTCTCTTTGCCATTCCGCTTGAATGGCCCTGCGACGGGGCTTTTCTGTTTTTGCCATTTGAAAAAATTGCGGCGCAAAGATGCGACCTGTTCAGGGCATTTGTAGCTCAATCCCTTCGAATCAGTGCTTTTTTTACAATGTGTTCACTTTGGCGATGTGTTCCGGTCATGATGACTTGACCTGGCGGGCATCTCTCGATGTTGAATTGAACTTCGCCTTGCGCATCGCTTTTCTTTTCCGCCCACAATCGACCGGAAGCATCCAAGAGCTGCACCCGAGTGTAGGGTGCCCATCCAGCAGAATAGAGTCTTGTCGTTGCAGGGACAGGCCAAGCCATAACGCCTGTAGAAGTGCGTGAATCATCGACGTTGGATGTGACCAGGTCGTGAATCACCAAATCATCCACTGCAGCTTCAATCAAAGATCCTCCATCGAGTTCCTGGCCAACGCGAATGCTGTCAGAGGCCACAAAGCGAATTTTAAAGGCATCGGTGAGCGGCACATATTCGGCAATAGAGAAGGCATTTCTTCTCCACCGGATGTCTTGGGTTAAGGTTTCTTCCACCCGAACCCATGAGTTCCCTCCGTCTGCGCTTACATGGACTTGCCACCAATCGGCGCCGGGGTTGGCGCCAGATGCGGGTGCATTGACATACCATCTCCAATAGCTCATGACCGGCGAGGTGAGGTCGCTAATGTCGATGGCTTCGCTCTGTAGTGTTGTTGAACCTCCATCCACATCGTTGGCGCCGATGCCTGCATCTGCACCAGGACTGACCCCGGTTACAAAGGCAAACAAGCCATCGCCTGGCGTATGGTCTTCATCGGCGGCACAAATGCTAGAGGGGTCTCCAGCTGTGCCAAAGGACCCCACAGGTATAGTGGACTCCCACTCTCCTGTCGTGGCGTTGTCCGAGGACAAACCCATTTCCCAAAAACCGAACTCCGAATAGTCGTCTTGGTCATCTGTGTAAATGGGTTCTAGGCCGACGATCAAGTTGTAAGGGAGATTGGGGTTGGCTGCGTTGTTGGCACTGTAAGGAGAAATGGCACTGGTCGCCCCAAAGGTGTCGTTGATGCCGAAGAAATATTCCACCACGGTTCCTGCTGGCTGAGCGGGGAGCATTGCAGAAAACATGTCGCCGCTCTCAGGCGTCATGATGAGCCCCTCCCATGGCGCTGTTGGCGTTGTGCGGTAAAACACCTCGCAGTTGCTGAAGTATTGCCCAAAAGGAAAGAGAATGGCCGCTTCGGCTTCGAGCAAAATGGAGGCGTCTTCGGTGGTGAATTCCTCGGGGACATGTGCGATTTCGACACTGCTAAACAAGGTGATTCCGTGCGTGGCAAACCCCTGCAAAATGGATGCGCCATTGGGCGTGCCATTGGACAGGTCATCGTCGTCGTCGTCGGCTTGAAGCACGTCGAGTAAGACTTCCACGAACGCCTCCCCTTCGTTGCCGTTTTGTGTTTGTGCTTGAAGGCCTGGGAATACCGAAACGAACAATGACATTGTGGTGTTCCAGTCGCTTCCCATCAAAAGATGAGTGTCGTACCAAGCGCCACAAATGATTTCCCCGTCGGCATGCACCTCCCCGACCAGGTCCTGTGGGTAGACTTTGGGGTTTTCATCATAACGTCGGATGAAAAACGACGGGTCATCTGAATAACATCCAGCGCCCAAAACAGGGTTTTCAGACAAGCTGACCGCCCATAAATCTGCATATCCCTCGTTCATGGCGCCGTTGCTGAATGCGCCACCGATGCTTTGATAGAAGAGGTCGTTGATGCCGTGTCCATATTCGTGAAAGACCACGTCGCTCACCAAGGAGAAAGCATTGCATCCATCTCCCTCTGAGTAGAAGTTGATGCTCGGCGATCCCGGGGTGTAAAAGGCGTTGCATGTACCGGCTACATCCACTGCTGTCGGCATGGAGATGTTGAGTCCTGTGAAATCAGGGAGCCAATTCTGCATGTGATCATGAATGCGGTTCACGTTGTGGTAGGCGCTCAATTCTCTCACCGAGGCGGCTTCGTCGAAGCTGATTAGGGAATCGCCCTGAAGCGTCACGTCAAAAGAAGGGGTAGTTGTACCCGATTGGATGGTGCTCCACAGGCCATCTAAGGATAAGGTCAATTCTGCCGGGGCGTCTTCGTCGAATGCGAGTACGCCTCCACCAGAGGTGTAATAAGCGGTGCCATTGATTGAAGATTCTACGTGATCGAGCCCGACTTCGACCGGGGCTTCAAAGGGTTGTGTGAGGTGCACCGTTCCTGTGACTTGGCAATTGAACAGCTGAAGCATGGCGGGCGGCCCCATTGGGCGCGGCTTGATTTTGTCTCCGTGGGGCTTTCCAATGTGCCGCACTTGGTTTTGCCGCAGGAGCACCTCTCCACTGTTGGCGTTGACCAAGGTTCGGTAGTCAACGGGTACGCCGACTTCATCTGTGCCTTTCACCCTCACCTCCATTGCAGGGGCAAATTCAATGCGGTTGCGTTCGCTTGTTTTGTCGACAGTGGGCACCCAGCAGGCGGTCAAGACTTCAGAGGACATGGACAACAAGGTCAAGCCCTCTGTAGCGGCCGAGCTCATGGCCGACACGTCCATTTCCAAGGGGAAGTCTGTGTACGAGAACTCCGGAAAACATTGGGCGCCCCACATCACAATCCCATTGGACCCCGCTTTCACAGTGAGCTCGGTGCCCAAGACTGCTATGCCTTCATGAGATTGCTGAGCCCTATGCATCACATGCTTGCCCATGGTGATTTCGCTCCATTCTGTGTGCTCAACCTCCCAACCCGCTGTGTTGAGTTGATCAACCAGCCATGCTTGTGGTGTGTCTTGGGCGATGGCCGGGCCATATGCCCGGTGAACGGTGCCTGTGAACTCGTCAAATTGAACTTGCCATCTGGGGTTGTCCGTGGAGAATTCAACCCAATGGTTGGCCGACCTCATTCGCGTTTGCACTTCGTCCGAAGGCGCAATCCATGTCGACGTTAAACGGACCTCGTTGGGGTCAAGGGAAACAATGGGGTTGCTCCATTGCGACAAAGCGCATGTCGAATTCAATAAGAACAAGAACAACAGGGGAAGGAAACCAAGACGCATGGAGCAAAATAGTGGGCAAAATCAAGACCGGTGGCATGAACGTCCACGAACCGGTTTTTCAGGCCCCTGTATATGCCCTTTGTCGGACGAGGCAGGACGTTAAGAAGTATCTTCCGGGCATTAATACCATGGCGAACGCACCCATACAAATTGCTGGCCCCTGCAGCGCGGAATCTGCTGAGCAGGTTCTCAAGGCCGCAGCGGGATTGGCTTCGAGCGAATTGGATTATTTCCGGGCAGGCATTTGGAAGCCCCGGACCAAACCAGGCGCATTCGAGGGGGTCGGGAACACCGGGTTGCCTTGGTTGCAGGAAGTTCAGCGTGTCCACGGAATGAACGTGTGTACCGAAGTGGCCAACGTTCGCCATGTGGAAGCTGCACTGAAAGCCGGCATTGACATGCTTTGGATTGGGGCGCGAACGACAGCCAACCCTTTCCAAATACAGGAAATTGCAGACGCCTTGCGCGGGGTTCAAGTCCCCGTTGCAGTGAAAAACCCAACCCAACCCGATCTGGCGCTCTGGTCCGGCGCTGTGGAACGCTTACAAAATGCGGGTATCCAGGAATTGATGGCCATTCACCGGGGGTTTACGGTGCACGGGCAGAAGAAATACAGAAATGTTCCGCTTTGGCAAATCCCGATTGACTTTCGGAATGAGCATCCAGACATCCCCTTGCTGAATGACCCCAGTCACATTACGGGGCGCAGAGACATGATCCCAGAGGTCTCGCAGATGGCAGCGGACCTGGGTTTTGATGGTTTTATGATTGAGGTTCACCCCGATCCAGATGTCGCTTGGACGGATGCCGCGCAGCAAATCACGCCTGAACGCTACAAGGCACTTTTGCAACAACTCGTCTTCCGGTCGACCAGTAAATCGGAGAATCTGGCTGATTTGTCCTCTCTCCGATCCGAAATCGACATGATCGATGAGTCTTTGGTTGAGTTGTTGGTGAGGCGCATGGGTGTATCCAGGGAAATCGGCAAATACAAAGGGGATCACGGCATGACGATTTTGCAGAATGCGCGCTGGACGCACATCTTGAAGCAGAACATCGGGCTGGGCCAAGAGCAAGGGTTGAGCCCCGACTTTATTAAAGAGATTTATAAGGCCATTCACCAAGCGTCCATCTTGACCCAGCGTAAGGCGATTGAAGAGTCTCAATCTCACGCGAATTCGCCAAGGATTGAAGGCGACGAAGCCAACGCTTGACCTGAATCATTTGCAGGCGACTGGGCCCGACTCGCAATTGAGAAGAGGCACGTTTAAAAGGCAACCATATTGCGGTGTCTTAAGTTCGTACACCAACATCCCGCTCATGCTTCATTTACCCTGGCCTTGTTTCCGCTGCTGGCCATTGCCCGCGCTTGTCTGGATGGCCTGTTGTTTACCGGCTTTGGCTCAGCAAGAGACTTTTATTTTGAGCGGATATGTGCAGGATGCAAGCAGTGGCGAGCAACTGCTGGGGGCCACGGTCTGGCATGCTGCGACATCTTCGGGCACTGCGGCCAATGTCTACGGACGTTACAGCATTGTTTTGCCCAAGGGAAAACAAGAAGTTCTGTTTTCGTATTTGGGTTATGCAGCCACCAAAATGGAGGTCAACATGACCCAAAACATGAAGCTGGACGTCAACCTGACCGCTGGGCTTCAGCTGGGAGAAGCCGTGGTGGAATCTGGGGCTTCGGAGAGCATCGAGGAGCGGGTTCAAATGTCCAAAATTGAAGTGCCTGTGGAACAAATCAAGCGACTTCCTGCCATTGCAGGTGAAGTGGATTTGTTGAAATCACTGCAGCTTTTGCCTGGCGTACAATCCGGGAATGAGGGGTCCAGTGGCATCTATGTCCGAGGCGGGAGCCCAGATCAAAACCTGATTCTTTTGGATGGTGTCCCTTTGTACAGTGTGAGTCACCTTTTTGGATTCTTCTCTGTGTTCAACGCAGATGCGGTGCGCAACATCTCGATCACCAAAGGTGGTTATCCCGCTCGTTTTGGTGGGCGGTTGAGCTCCATTTTGGAGGTGACCATGAAAGAAGGGCACAAGAAAGAAATTCATGGGGCCGGCTCTGTTTCCATGTTGGCTTCAAAACTCACTTTGGAAGGTCCCTTGGTAAAGGACAAGGCGTCGTTCATGATCAGTGGACGAAGAACCTATCTGGATCTTCTCGTGAACCCCATCATTCGGGCCTCCTCTCCTGATGACGCTCAAGTTGACCCACGGTACTTCTTCCACGATCTCAATGCCAAAATCAATTGGCGAATCGGGGAACGAGATCGGTTGTATTTGAGCACGTTTCAAGGCGTAGATGACTTTGGTGTGCGCACCAAATCGGAGTATGCGGACAGCCGTGAGGAGATTGACCTGGGCTTGGATTGGCGCAATGCTGTTTTGGCGTTAAGGTGGAATCACGAATGGGGCCCACAGCTGTTCTCCAATCTTACGTTGATGAAGAGTCGGTATGACTTCAATACAGGCTTTGATTACTCAGAGTCCACTGGCAACGGGCCAGACATGAGCACGACCCGTTTTGCGTCGCTTTACAATTCAGGCATTCAAGACTTGGGCGGCAGAATAGACTTCGATTTCGCGCCCAACAACCGTCACTTTATTCGGTTTGGCGGGAATGTCACCCGTCACACCTTTAAGCCTGGAGCCACGCAGGTCATCTTGAACGCCACGGATGAGTTTGCCTTTGACACCATTCTGGGGTCCCCAGACCTGTTCTCGACCGAGGCTTTTCTTTATGCCGAGGACGAAATTGAGCTTACCGAAGGGCTCAAGGCCAACATCGGACTGCATGCTTCCACCTTGTTTGTGGAGGGGACGAACTACTCGTCTTTACAGCCAAGGGTCGCCATCAACAAGCGGCTGGCTAGCGGCATGGCCTTGAAAGCCAGCTATGCAGAAATGACGCAATTTGTGAACTTGTTGACCAATGAAGGCTTGACCCTTCCCACAGACCTGTGGTTGCCTTCGACTTCGCGGATTCGCCCTCAACAAAGCCGGCAATTCGCCTTGGGCATGGCCAAAAAATTGAGCGAATTCGAGCTCAGTGTAGAGGCCTACTACAAAGACATGGATGGTCTGCTCAGCTATAAAGAGGGCGCCAGTTTTGGTGCCGCTGCATTTCAGAACAACGGATCTACTTGGGAAGATGCCGTAACCCAAGGCGAAGGGACGAGTTACGGGGCGGAATTGCTTTTGCAGAAGAAAAAAGGGCGCACCTCTGGATGGGTGGGGTACACGCTCAGCTGGACGGATCGGCAATTTGACGACATCAACAGCGGCAATCGATTCCCATTCACTTACGACCGAAGGCATGACCTTTCTGTGGTCTTGATTCATGAGATTTCGGACCGATGGACATTGGGCGCCACTTGGGTCTATGGCACTGGGCGAGCCTTGACACTCAACGAAGTTCAATACGGCAGTCTCCTCCCTGATTTCGATGGAGGGCTCAGTGCGGTCACCTTTGAAGTTCCCTCGGACCGGAATTCGTATCGTTTGAGCCCCTATCACCGACTCGACGTAAGTGCAACCCGAACGAAAGAAGTCAAGCACGGCGAGCGTTCTTTGGTCTTGAGCGTGTACAATGCGTACAACAATCTCAACCCTTTCATCGCACTTCCCAGCACCAATGATCAGGGCAACCCGGTGATTCGCGAGTATGGTCTTTTCCCTTTTATCCCCTCTGTAGCATGGCAATTCGCATTCTAAATCCGCTCGTCCTTTTGGCCGGGTTAACCGTGTTGGTCGGCTGCGAGAAATGGGCAGACGGAGTGGTCAATGAGATTGAATTCCCTGAGCACCAGTCAACAACTGCAGCCAGCTGCATCCTGACTACAGGGGACTCTACAGCCATTTTATCGGTGACCAATACAGCCAGTCTATTGAGTGTCTCTCCCGTCGACATGCCCGATGGCGTGAGTGCGACAATCGAGCACAATGGAGTTGTTGTTTTGTCTTGGGGAACAGAGGATGTCGGCCTGATTACAGATAACGGTGGATTTACATCTGCTCAGGATGTATTATTTCTGGCACTGGATGCGCCTTTGAGTTTGCCCGTTGGCGATCTTGAGTTGAAGGTCAACATCCCGGGTGAAGAGCCGCTAACTGCGAGCGCGACTCAACCGGGAATTCCAGAAGTCGCTTCTGAATTTGTTTTGGGGGCGGACACCCTGACAGAGCTCTGGGGTGAGAAGATTACAGACGAACTGCACTTGACCTTGATCAACCGTGGCGGCGTTCGAGACGCATTCAGCTTGCAACTAGAAGAAGGATATGTAGCCGGAAATGACACGGTTTGGTACCCAGTGTATGCCAACAACGAAGGTTTCGAAGATCCTCGGTTGGATTTCGTTTCCTCTTGTGCATGCTGGATGGTCGACGACCAGAATGTGGACGGGCAAGTGTTGGATGACTTGGTTTTGACCCGCATTCGCTGGGATGAGGGGTATGGTTACTACGAAACGCCTTCTGTTCTTCGTTTGATGGTGGATCAACTCTCGCCTTCTCTCGCGGACTTCTATCAATCAGTGGAGACCCACCAGTCGGCAGAAGACAACCCATTCGCAAATCCTTCCGGCATATACAGCAATACGAGCACCGGATATGGTCATTTTGGGTTGGCCGCGCGCAGAACGGTCTTGATTCAATAAAAAGACCGCTGGAGGGTTGTCCTTTTTGGTCGAATTTGGTCCTCCTGAATGAATGGTGTTGAATCGTCAGCGCGAAGAAGCACGTTGACGGGATGACGCTACGTCTTAATCACCCCAAGCCCATCAAATGAAACAATACGCACTTGCCGCTTTTACTGCCCTCACACTGTGCGCCCAGGCTCAGGTACCCACCAGCATTGAAGCGGTTGAATACGACCCCTCAGGAGGACGCTGGTTTGTGAGCAATGGGTCTTCCCTTTTGGTGACCTCTGATCAGGGGGATTCTTGGGAGGCTTTCGGCAATGCACAAGCCACCCACGGAATGGAGGTCATGAATGGGAGCTTGTTTGCCATTGGGAACGATGTCATTCGTGCATACGATTTAGAGACAGGCGCTTTGCAAAGCAGTTTGGTCATTCCAGGTGTTGGATTCTTGAATGGAATGGGCAACAATGGAGATGGACTCTTGGTTGTGAGCGACTTTGGAACGGGCAAAATCTACAGCATCGATGCATCGGATCCAGAAAACATGACCGAATCTGTCTTGGTCAATAACATTGGCGAGATTCCCAATGGCGTAGTGGTGGATACAGAAAACAACCGTGCCATCGTTGTGTGTTGGGGAGGAAACGCCGACATCTTGGCCATTGACCTGGATAGTGGAGAGGTCACAACGTTGGTCAATGGTTCGGGCCTATCCAACTTGGACGGCATCGACGACGATGGAAATGGAGCTTTCTACGTGAGCTCATGGAGTCCAACGCGGATCACACGCTACACCAACAACTTTAGCGATTCTGAGACTGTGGTCACAGGGTCAGGACTCTCCAGCCCAGCAGACATCAGCTACGCGCAGGACTTGGACATCTTGGGTGTCGCCAATTCAGGAAGCGATGTCGTGACGTGGCATGAGTTTACCGATGTATCCGCTGTTGTTTCAGGAACTCCAACAGAAAACGTGATCGAGCGCCGTGGACAGTGGCTGTGCATGGACTTGTTGGAGGGCGCCAATGTGCAGTGGGAAATTTTCGACGCCACTGGGCGCTTGGTCTTCACAGAGAAAAAGCCGGTTCCTTCCGGTGCTTCTCGTTGGTCAGTGGATCTTCCACCTGCAGGATTGATTGTGGTCTCTGCCCCGCAGTGGACGAAGGTGGTTCGATAATTTTAGTCTCGCTTCCCGCCTGTCTTCATTCGATACCGATAGCCGATGATGATGGCCCATTCGTTGTCGCCGTACAGACGGAAATCATCCAGTGTCGCCCCTACTCCACTTGGCAAGTAGCGACCGCGCCATTCACGTTGCAGAATAACCTTGAGCTTCTGGCGCTTTCCCGGTTGGAAATCAGTGCCTAAGCGCACACGCCAAGCCCCGTCCGTGGGCCACCCTTCGGGCGTTTCCGGAACGATTCGTTCAACAGATGCAGCGGGGTCAAATTTCCATTTCTTGATGTTGTAAGCCGCAGAAAACTTGGCGCGCCATGTCTTCTTGATTGGGGATGCAGCAATGTCGGCACCCCCTTTTAGCCACAGGGCATTTCTTCTTTGGTAGCGCACTCGACCAGAGAATGACCATCTCCCCGGCTCCACTTGGGCCTCGTACTCTCCATGCCAGCGGAAAAAACGATCCCAACCCTGGCTCGCTCCTTGATTGTCGAAGCGCGACAAGATTCTTGCGCCGAGACCAAAAGTGTGCGCCTTGGCAAAGCGACTGCCTCTGGGCGTCCAAGAAAGGCCCAACTGATGAAAATGCCGATCTAGGCTCGCTCCATTGTCTTTAACGCGCCATTGTTCTTGCAAGGCGATTTTGAAGCCGGGTGCGGGCTTCCAGTCAAGCGATAGACTGCCCCATCCTTGCCAGTCTAAGGTGTCTGGCGTTTCGGGCTGGAGAGGGCCTTGACCTTGCGCGCTCAAGGTCAAAAAACAGGCCCACAGGAGAAATGAAATCCGACTCAAAGCCCGTCCGATGGGTCGAGGTGATCACTTGCGTCATCGCCTTTGTAAGACACTTTGATGACGGCTGTCTCCCTCAAGAGATCCACTGTCCCGATTTCGATTCGCTCTACGTCTTCGCCAATGCGTTGCGCCAAGTCAGCTCGAAGTTCTTCTCGTCGTCCTTCTTGCAACAACTCAATGCGGTCGTAAACCACCTTCTTGGTGACCAAGTGCTCCACGAACAAGAGTCGCTCCAAAACAAAAGCAAGCGCCCAAAGAGCGAGGTTGCCAAGAGCCACGCTCAACACCGGCATTGAAATCGGGGCCAAGGCGTTCATAACGGCAAGCGCGATCACCAAAAAGAGATAGGTCATCTCCCGAATCGGGACGGGATTGGTGCGGTATCGAATGATCCCGAAGATGGCGAACAGGCCTAAGGCAAAGGCCAAGTCTAACTCGACCCCGATGAGCATGCGGCACAGCAGGAAGATGGAGGCAGACACCATCATGAAGGTGAACACGTAGTCCCTTCGCTTGGCTTTAGACTGATAGATCGCGCGAACGATGATCCAACAGGACAATATGTTGGCTGCGAAATGCAGGGCAATTTCGGTCATGGTCTCGATTGGGCTTGCAGGTCCTTGGCCCAAGAGCATGCCTCTTGGAGCCTTCGATGAGTGGCAAGGTAAGTGCGGCCGGCGATGCGATCATCACAACTGAGCCTTGCTACTGTGTATTTACTGACGCTGGTTTCTCGGGCGATCAACCCTCTTCTCTCGGTTTTGCTTCGAAACCACTGTTGTGCAGGACCGTATCGGTCGGGTCGAGGCTGCTTGATTTCCACAACCGCAAGGCCTTGCATGAGGGCGCTTGGGGGCTGTGCCATCAGATTGGACGACAAGCTTCGGTCAAGGGTGATTCTCTCGGACTTCTTAAAATCTACCAAAGTGAGGCGTTGAAAGGCGCCTTCAAGTCGGGGCTCTAACATTTCTGGTTTGGCCACAAAGGCACTCAAGAAATCCAACTCGTTTTGGGCAAAAGAAAGCCCTGCCCCTTCTGACCTGAGGATGCGTTGCTTGACCGTCTTCCCTCCTGGAAACCGCTGTTTGACTTCAAGAAAAGCCAAGCCGTTGGTGCCGTAGTTGCGGCTCCTGATTTTCATGCGCCGGGCCTTGCCTCTCAAGTGGTCCGTCAAGAATTGATCGTCGGGAAACTCGTAATAGACATTTTGATAGCGGCAGTCCCACTGGCCCGCCACTTCCAAAATGTGCATGTCTTGCGACAAAGCGAGAATCAATTCGGACAGCCAGGACTCCGGGATGACATACTTTGAGTCAAACCTCCGCATCAATTGGACGGCGTTTAAATCGCCAAGCGAGGTCCGAGGCAGGGCGATCTGTGCTTGTCGAATTTGCGCGGTAAGGTCCATAGGGGATGCAAAGAACGACTTGAGGCGAAAAAGGTTGAACGTTGCAGAAAAAAAAAGTGGCGGTTATTCCGCAACTATGGGCCCTCCACCCTTCTCTGTTTCCAAGCGGTACTTTTTGTGCTGCGCGACATGGAGCTGATTCAACGCGAAGTCTCGAAGTGCGAGAGCTTCGTCCTTTTTGAGATAGGTAAAAGCCTTGGGTCCTGCAGCCGTGTGAAAGGTCAAGTGCCCCACCCCTCGGCGCTCCAACAACAAATGCCGGCGCCATTGTATGCCCTGAAGCTGACTCATTTTAATCAAATGGCGCTTCTGCCAAAACCAGCCCTTGTGAATGACCACAGTGTCTTTGTGCACCCGGAGCTTTAAGCTTCGGTAACGTCGACTGGATGTGTACCCAGTAAAGCACAGCCACAGCACAATGGCGACCCCCGTGGCGAGATTCGACCGAGCACCGAGCAACAGAAGGCTCGGGACCCATGAAGCGAGCCAAATGAGCCAGCGCAATCGCCGCACAGGTCGAAGCTGAAAATGAGGCGGCTCGGCCAAGTCTGAATACAGGATTTGCTCCACAACTTTCCTGTTCTTCGACCCCATCGCAGGCACAAAAACCCGCATGGCGGCGCCGGGTTGATCGCTGGCCTGAGCTTGACGAATTTGAAGTGTTTCAAAACCCATTAATCGGCTGGCCCATCGGCTTTGCCAAGTGGTCAAATGAATTTTTGAAAAAGGCACTTGAAAGACATTTCTGCGCAACAGTCCCATCTCAATTTGAACGCCTTCTTTTCCGAGAGCACTTCGAAACCGAAAGTATTTGAAGAGGGTGACCGCAAGAGAGATGAATACGCCAGAGAGCAAGAACAGCAGAAGACCGGGGACGAAAAGGAGCACCGATAGTGCGCTTAAGACGAGGAGCGCAGCTGGCGGAATTGTGTCCAATGCGGTCCGGATGACTTCTTCAAGAGGATTGCCGACAGAAGCAAATAGGGCCAAGCCAACAAACGCATTGCGCAAGTGATTTTGGGTGAGTCCGACTTTGAAGAGTTGACTCGCGTTGAGGTCGACCAAGGGCTGGCCAGCATAGCCCGTGTTTGAGGCCGATTGCTCGGCTTCCTCTTCCTCTTCCGCATGACTTGGGTCAGCATTGAACCGGCCAGCCAACAAACCTTGCAGGGCGCTGGCTTCGGCTTTGCTGACTGCGACGAGTTGCAATTCATTCCCCGACGAGCCAGCAGTGTCCACGCGCAACCCCGTGAGTCCAAACACCTGCTGAATCGGCCCCTGAAAAAGATGAATGGCTTGAATCTTTTCCAAGGGGATTTGCAGGCGCTCCCTTTGAAATACCCCTTTCGTAACCACAAGGGCCGCGTCTTCTAGCCGGTATTGAAAACGCCAATAATGGGCCACAGCTCCCGCCAGGGCCAACGCCACCAATGTGCCTACTCCGAGGGCGACCCAAACCAAGGCGCTGCGGTCCAACTTGGCCGAAAAGACAAAGGGAATCAGCGCTGGCCAAGCTGCACGACTCAAGTTCACCATGAACTGAACGGCAAGAATGGCCATGCCCAATGGGTGCTGTCTCCGAGGATCAGAGAAGTCCATCATGCCTTGCCCGCGCGGGCTTCAATGATGGCACGTAATTCTTGGGCTCGGTCTTCTTGAATGCCGGCGATGCGCAGATTGCCGCTCCCTCCTGCCGTGAAGAGCTTGATGTGGTTAATGCCAAGCCATCTGGAGACAGGACCTTGACTCAACTCAGAATGCTGAATCATCACATAAGGAATCGTGGTTGTGTTGCGGACCATCCATCCGGTTTGGTAGGTAACGTCCCGTTCGCGAATCGCATACCCCCTGCGGGCAAAGCCTTTCCATTCCTCCAAGAACCAAATTCCAGCAACCAATGCTTGGAAGCAAAGGGGAATCCACCAAAAGCGAATCGAAGGGTATTCGATCCAGCCCAAAAGAGAAGCCAAGACCGGCGACAAAATCAAGATCAGCAAGACTCCTTGCGCCATGCCCCAAGACATGAGTCTCATTTTCCGGTAGTTCAGGTCAACGGGGACCAAATCGACAGTGTCGATCTGCGGCAAATTGTCGCAGTTGACCGGTGAATTGGGTTGGACTTCCATGCCCTGAATTTAAGGCGTCACTGAATGGCTACCCGCTTCAATTGGGTTGTTTCTCCAGCGGCAATACTCAAGACGTAGCTTCCGTTAGACACGCCTGAAAAGTTTAAATCCACGCTCCCTTGAAGCGTTTTGTTCGCCGACCAAACCACCCTGCCTTGGAGATCGCGCAACTTCAAATGCGCCGCTCCTTGAATGCCCGACAGGACGACGCTGCCTTTGGATGGGTTAGGGAAAAGACTCCACGGTTCATCCATTTCAATCACGCCATTGGGAGAGACGCAAGGAGAGGCCAATGTCCAGCGGTAGAAGTAGTAAAAGAAGGCTTGGGGTTCGTCCGTGGTGTTGGCCGTGATGGACATCCTGTCGGCCACAGCAATTGGGAAAGTGCCGCTGGGAACAGCATTGTTTCGGAAAAGACCGTCGTTGGCGCCTTGAATGCCCATGGCGAAATCTTGCCCGTTCGGTACTTCAATGCCAATGTCAAGTGTATTCCAACCCGAAGTGAGGGGGTAATTCTCTTGAAAAAGCACATTGCCTGTATTGTCTTTGATGTAAAAAGAGAGGTTGAATGCGGTTTCCGCAAGCACGTCCACGCTCGACAGAATGGTGGGCTCAGAAACCGAAAAGAGCATGTCCCAATTGTCATTGAGGTGGTATCCCCCACCCCCCAGTTCACTGGCGCTCAATGGCCCGCCCAAGGCGACTTCGGTGTTGGCTTGGTCATTGTAAAACTCCGACGCCTCATCGGTACACCCCAAAATGGGCGCGATGCATGAACCGTCTCCAAAGCAGGCTTCGGGGTTGTAGTTCACAGCCGATTCTTGCAAACAGCCTGCAACGTAGCAACAAGAGCCGTCGTCTATGGTGGCCAAACTCGAGTAGTTCGCTGCGCCGACATCGGTACAACCACAATCGGAGGAGAGAGAATAGCGCCACAAGTCTTGGTGAAACACGTCGGCAACGCCTTCTAGTCCGCTGGTCAAATAAACGTGACAACCCAAGACAAAACTGCCCGGTGCCCATCGGGCTCCACCTGGATGAGCAGGCATGGTCGCCCATGAATCTGACTCTGGTGTGTATTCCCAAAACTCCCCCCCATCGAGAGGTCCGTGATCGTCCCCGTCCCCACTTAAAATGTACCCTTTTCCCTCGGCAGCAAACTGTGTTCCGGCCACCCGCGCTTCACCTGGGAAATCCCCCAGTTGAGTCCAAACATCACTGGCCGGATCATAGACGTGAAAATCCCGATAAATGGTCAGGCTGTTGTTGGTTGTATTTCCGTGCCCAAACCCAACATAGGCCAGGCCGTCTATGCCAAAGTAGAACGGGTGGTGGCGGTCACCAGCGGTAAAGGGGGCCCGGGCACTCCACGTATTGGATGCGATGTCATATCCCCACCAATCTCCAAGGTTGCCAGACGAGTTGCTCCCTAACCCAACGAGGACTTGTCCCGCCGCAAGAACCATGGCCGGGTGGTTTCTTCCTTCCCCGGGAAATTCAGCCATCTCAGTCCAAGCGCCTGACGCCATGTCGAGGTGCCACCAGTCCGTTGGGTAGCCCGAATCGTTCGAGCCAAACCCAACAAAAGCATCGTCGCCTTCGCAAACGCCGTACCCGTAGCCACGCCCTCCACCAGGAAACGGCGCTTGGGTGTCCCAGGTGTCTGACGCGGCATCATAGCGGTGGACGTCATCCAAGTTGAGCGCGGCAAAGCCGGCTTGACCCGCTATGACATAGCCATATTGATCATTGGCGACTGTAATGGGGTGGTGACGACCGGTCCCCTCGAAAGAGGCCATGGGGGTCCACTCCACTTGGCCGACCATGGAGCCAAAGGTTGAAAAACAAACAAATGCGAGGAAAAGAAGGGTGCGCATGTAGGTGGGGTTACTCAGGGAACCTTTGTCTTGTGACATTGGTTCGACGCGCACAAAAAAAAAGCCCGGCGACAATGCCGGGCTTTCCGTTTGAACCTGAATGCAATCAGAGTCCAGTGAATTCGATGTAGATGGAGTCTCCGCAAGAAACTGTGACAGAAGTGTCCAGCGCGGTGCAGAGGGAAATGAAAGCCAAGTTGAACTCAACGTCCATCGTGCCTGCATCCACTTCTACTGTCTCCGTGCTCAAAATGCCCATATCAGAGGCCACGTCGTCCCCACCTACGCTGACGTCGGGTGTGCAGAGCGAGTTGTTGAAAATGGTGATGACCGCTTTGTTGCCGTCGTCGCATGTTTCGAGGTCTTCGCTACATCCTGTAACCAGGACGAGTGCGGCCAAGAGGCCAAGCAGGTTAAATTGCTTCATTGGGTTTTGGTTTTGGGTAAAGTTACGCGTTGCTATAAGGTCGCTTTTGAGTGTCAAAGCGTTGCTTGCCAATCTAAAAAATTGGAAGCGCTGTTTTTATGAAGCAAATTGGGTCCCAAACCGAACCCCATGCGTGCCTTGGCCCTTTTGCTCTCCTTGACTTTCTGCGTCTCCGCTGTGTGCCAGAATGTCCTTTTACAAGAATCATTTGACCAGCCCGAGTTGCCCGAAGGATGGAGTCAACAGACGCTGGCCAATGACGGGGGCTGGCTCATTGGGGACAATCAAACGCTCCAAAGCCAGTGGTGGGGCATCGCGCCTCATGGACAATTTGTGGCAACCAATGATGATGGTTGCGATTGCGACAAAAGCGCAGATTACTTGATTCTACCTCCTTTGGATTTTTCCGACGCGGCCCAAGCCATCTTGGCCTTTGCGAGCTACTATGACGGAGGCGAATATGAGGGGGCGGTTGAAGTGGCCACCGTGGAATACTCTCTGGATGGTGGTGACTCATGGTCGGTATTGGAAACCATCTCCGGAAGCGATGACGGTCAGTGGGGATTTGACGTATTGAGCCTCTCCGATCTGCAGGGGGAATCGGACGTCCTTCTGGCGTTTCGCTACAACGACGATGGGGGCTGGCTCTATGGTTGGGGACTCGACGACGTCAGTGTCTTTGAACCCGCTGGATTGGACCTTGCCCTTTCTGGCTTGGTGGTTGAGCCTGTTGTGTTCGCGCCTTCCAACGAAGACCTGGGTGGCTCTGTGGTGAATTTGGGGTTGGACTCCATTTTCTCTTACACTTTGGAGTGGTCCTTGAATGGTGACAATGGCACCACCACAATCGACGGCGTGGCCTTAGGAACAGGAGACACAGATGACTTCAATTTGGCCTCGGCTTTCAATGTGACGGGATCAGGGAGCCTGAGCATTCAGGCCACCATCACAGCGGTCAATGGGGTGGCCGATGATCTTGCAAGCAACAACAGCCAAGCCGTGGCTGCCTCTGCGGTGTTGGCCGCACAATATTCCGATGGCAAGTTGCTGCGCGATTACCTCTATTACCACCCAAGCAGTGCGCCCGACAATTGCCCCTTGGTGTTTGTTTACCATGGCTATACTGGAGACGCCTTGGGCATTATGCAGTATTCGGGGTTTAACGCATTGGCCGACGCCAATGGGTTTGCAGTGTGCTATCCCCAAGGCTCATTTGACGGTGGCGGTGAAGCCTTTTGGAATGTCGGCTATGCCTTTCATCAGAATGAATCGGTGGATGACATTAGCTTCACCCTTGGGTTGAGGGACCTGTTGGTGGAAGAGAATGGGCTGGATTCCGACCGCGTCTTTGCAACCGGGTTCTCGAATGGCGCCGACTTCTCCTATCTATTGGCCTGTGAAGCGTCTGCAGATTTCAGGGCGGTTGCCCCCATTGCCGGCATCCTCATGGAAGACATTCGGACAGAATGCGCGCCCAGCAACATGGTTCCCATTTTGGAAATCCATGGGACGACCGACAACGTAAGCTTGTATGAAGGCGACATGCAAAACGCAGACGGTTGGGGTGCCTACCCCAGCACACCCGAAGCCATGGCCTTTTTCGTGGACATGTTTGGCATTGCTCTCCAAGAAACAGGTTCTTTTCCAGACACGAACCCCGGTGACGATTCTACCGTCGACTATCAAAAGTGGGGTGCCGACGGGTCTTGTGCTCAGGTTTGGCTTTACACCATAAACGGTGGCGGGCACAGTTGGCCTGGTGCGTGGGGCAACCAAGACATCAATGCGTCTCAAGAGGCATGGGACTTTTTCGTTCAGTCCTGCAATCAAGTGATGTCTGTGGAAGCGCAACCCAATGCGCAGGACAAGACCTTGGTCAAGGTGGTGGACCTGTTGGGACGCGAAGCGAAGGCAGGACCCGGACAACTATTGTTGCACGTATACTCCGATGGGTCTGTTGAGAAACGCATGTCTCAAGAGTGACTTGCCTTACGGGGCTCAAGCAACAAACAAAAAAGGACGGCTCTGAGGCCGTCCTTTTTTATTGCAATTGTTCAGGAGGGCTTCACTCCTCAGTGGCCTCAGCTTTTGGTGCTGGTGGAGGAGGGATGGACGCCACCAACAGTCCGCCGGCATCGTAGAAGCCGCCTTCTTGGTTGATCTTGCCGTCAGCGTTGAAGTTCCAGTAGTGATAGGCGCGCAAGTTCACCTCGTGCCCATTGGCTTTAGAGGTGGCTGTCCAATTGATGTAAGCACGAACGCTTCCATCGGCTTGAAGGTTCAAGGTGTCGACACCAGGAAGCCACACCTCACGCGAAGTGGCAATGCCATCGAAAGCGTCGTGGTGGCCACCAAATTGCTCCGCCGCTTCTGCCCCTGACATTTTCTCGCTGCCATAAGTGGCGCCCCAAACCACAGCGTCTTCTGCATGATAGGTCATCCAACTGTCGTAATCGGCGTCAATGTGGGATTGAATGGCGGCTTTGGCCGTGGCCAAGTTTTTTTGATAGGTCTCGTTGGCAGCGTTGTCTGCCTGGGAAGCACAGCCAGCGAGCAAGGCTGCGGCAAGGAATAGGGGGAGTCTCATAGCATTTGATTTAAAAAGCAAGCTCAAACTTCGCCGTAGGCTTCCCACGACGGTCCAATAGAGTTGCAAACAAATGAAGCCCAATCGGTGAGCCCGCGCTACTGCACCAATAGCTTGGTCGTGAGACAGCGCGACTGGTTTGTCCAAACCTGGAGCAAATAGACCCCAGACTTAAGAGATTCAATGTTTCTGACATTCGTTGCTGAAGGCCTTAAATCCGCGACCACTTGGCCGGACAAAGTGGTGACCTGTCCATGCCATGCTTCTCCAGCCCTCAGGTTTTGGACGCGAATGGCCGAAGCCGATGCCGCCAAAGAGGCTTGCAATCCGCTCGAATTGTCGTTGGATCCAACGGAAACTAGACCTTCACATGCCACCGCTCCAAACACATTTCCAGGAACGGACAGAGGTTGATTTTCGTCGGCGATGGTAGCGCCATTGGGCGCCCTGACAGAATACCCCAAATTGGCGGGATTGAAGCCGGGGGCAAATACGAAGTCCAATGGCCCCGCAGGCACCAAAACACGTGATTGCCGTATCGTTCCACCCACGTAATTGTCGAAATAAATCAAAGCCTCCTGCCCTTCTTCAGAGGTCACGGTGAGGCTACTTAAAAACAAGCCGTCCTGTGAGCTGTCAAAAAACGTAACCTCGATGAACCCACATGAACTGGGCTCCCCGCAAGCCTGGATGCCATAAATGTTGGCCGTTGGAATGTCGTCGTCGATGGTCAAAGAAGTGGCGACTATGTCTCCTTGGGGGTT
>CBFHQM010000008.1:0-5297 GCA_965657965.1 uncultured Flavobacteriales bacterium
TACCTGCTCGGCCACCTCAGGCATGTTGATGCGGTTGGTGGTGACCAGCGGCAGGTCCACCTGCCCCATGAGCTTTTTGGTGACCCAAGCGAATCCCGCTCGCGGCACCATGGCCGCAATGGTGGGGATTCGAGCCTCGTGCCAACCGATGCCCGTGTTGATGATGTCGGCGCCTGCGGCTTCGATGACCTTGGCCTGCTCCACCACTTCGCCCCAGCCGTTGCCCTCCTCTACGAGATCGAGCATGCTCAAGCGGTACATGATGGCAAAGTCTGGGCCACAGGCCTGTCGGATGCGCGACACGATTTCCTCTGGAAAGCGCACCCGGTTGGCGAAATCGCCACCCCAAGCGTCGGTTCTGTGATTGGTGCGGCGCACCAAAAATTGATTGATGAGGTAGCCTTCGGAGCCCATGACTTCGACGCCGTCATAGCCGGCTTCGCGGGCCAGCACCGCACAGCGCACGTAGGCCTGGATGGTGCGCTCCACGCCTCGGCCACTGAGGGCCCATGGGCTGAATTTGCTGATGGGGGCTTTGCCCTTGGAGGGCGCAACGCAGAAAGGATGGTAGCTGTATCGGCCGCCGTGCAAAATCTGCAGGGCGATGCGGCCGTCGGCTGCGTGCACAGCATCGGTCACCTCCCGGTGCTTGACCGCTTGGCTGGAACGCATGAGGGCTGCACCGTGCGGGGCGAGCTTGCCTGCGCGGTTGGGACTGATGCCGCCTGTGACAATGAGCCCAGCGCCACCCTCGGCCCGCTCGGCATAGAACTTGGCGAGCTTGGTGAATCCGCCCGGCTCCTCCTCGAGGCCCATGTGCATGGAGCCCATGATGGACCGGTTGGGCATGGTCATGCCCGCCACTTCAAGCGGCTGCAACAAATGGGGGTACTTCGGATGTCGGGGCGCAGTTCCGGTCATGCCTCCAAGTTCGGACAATCGTCACTGAACCACCAATCGTCACCACTTGCAAAACAGCGATGATGTTTTGACACTCTAGTCCGCACAGTATTCACCAAACATGGACAACACTTGGAGGATGTCATCCACGCCCACTACACCCGTGCCATTCACATCTTCAGGACATAACACGGAGGCCGCTACACACTGCTGCGCTTGCTCCGACCAAACCGTTCCCTCTCCACACCAAACTGAATGAAAAGTACAAGACCCATCATCCTCCGTAGCAAAAGGGTCGTAGTTGTCTGCCGTTGACACTGTGCACCCCTCCACCTCTGAATCCAAGTCACCCCAATCAACATCCAAAGTCAACGCAAACAAACCGTTTAGCCAAGACCACTGAAATTCATAAAGCTGATTTATAGGTACGGCTAGTCCCTCTCCTGCACACACTTCCCCGTTGCAGGTTAAACTCGTCCAATTGGGAGGAGCTGATAGCATCAAAACAACGGAATCACCAGGCAAGGCGTCTCCAATGGTGAGGCTCAACTCTGATTGCCCCTCCACAAATTGATACGCACTGTCCGCAGGTAAATCGTACCAGACCTCACGCGCTCCAGTTGGCCAAAAAAGCTCCAATGAATCGGCAACACTCGCTGCTCCCAAACCAAAAAACTGTGTAGCACTGTGCTGTACATATAAATCTTGACCCGCGCGCAATGTCCGCTGCTGTGCATGACCATCGGCATGCAAAACCATTCGTGTTCCAATGGCTTCGTTGTTCGAGTAGCTTCCACAAACCGCCACCGTTAGCGCATGGTGATCCGGATAGATTGTCTGGCCCTCATTGACCCAGAATTCAGCGAATTGTCCCAATCCCAGCCCAACAACATCCGGTCGCAAATCACCATCCAAATCTCCTCGAACAAAGTTGTACAGGTGCATGTCGCAACCACCCCAGGTGCAAGGAGTCTCTGTAAACTGCCCGCCAGACAATAGATTGCCCGGATTCTTTAGGATGTAGTTGTCATAAAACTCTTCAAATACAGGAACTCCCGGATTGACAAACTCACTCGTAGGAACCAATAAGTCTTCCCATCCATCTGAGTCAAAGTCGAGCCATATGGCCCCCCAAGACCAGCGGTCAGTTCCCAAACCAACTTCAGCTGACTTTTCCAGATAATTTCCCGGACTAACGGGGTCGAAATACGCTCCTGTCTCCTGTGCATAGGGATACGTAGATGACATGGATTGGTTTGTGACAAACACCTCTTCATCTCCATCTCCATCCGGGTCTCCCACCGTGACCGACATCGCCGACATCGCCACATCCAGCCCCATTGATGCCGCCCCTTCGGTATATGTCCCATCTCCATTGTTCAAGAACGCAAAATTGACGTGATCGCAACTCATCTCGACCCCGGCGTCATTGATCACAAACAAGTCTTGAAGGTCATCTCCATTGAGGTCCATCCAAACCCCTTGAAATGAAGGCTGCAAGCCATTTGCAATGCCCGATGCGACTGAAATATCGGTAAAAGTGTTGCCCGTGTGCTCTAAGAGCACATTTTCTGACTCCCAAACATCAGAACAGGGAAGAGCATAAACAGATACCATGAGGTCCAAGTCTCGATCTTGGTTCAAATCATGAAAGGCCATTCCAAGACAGGAACGGTTGTCTAAAACGTCGAAGCCCCATTCTGAAGAACGGTCTACAAACACACCGCCTTCATTGATCCAAACTTGACTCCTAGATTCTAAACTTAATCCACTAAATGAGGAGAAACCCATTGATCCAGAATTCAAAAAATCGCGGTCTCCATCGTTGTCAATGTCCAGCCACATCAAAGAAATCGGGCGACCAATCCCTCCGGTAATGCCCAAATCAATTGCTGAAAGTCCATTTGGCCCTCCCGTATAGAAACTAATCTCACCTGTCGATTTTGTCAGTGTCAAATCATCCCAACCGTCTAGGTTGAAATCCATCAAACTTATGCCTTGACCAAAAATGTCCGTGTAAGCCTCCAACATAGGATCTGGGTCCAAGGCAGAAAATTGAGCCTTTGAATCCATACCGAAGCACAGAACACCGAAAACCAGCAAAACGGTTCGACACGGCGAAAAAAATGACTCTAAAGTCAAGGAGAACATACAAGAAAGATACAGATTATGAGTCTAACTCATCCTCAATCCAACTCAGGAAAGCGGTCTACAAATTCATTTCGACGCGACCGAGATGGCAAAATTTGATAGATAAACCGCTCGTCACCTTCTTTAATTTTCCGTTTGTCGTCTTTGAGCTCCGTGATCAAATCAATGAAGGCTTGATCCTTGGAGGTGATGTTCATGACACCGTTTCGGTATTCGAAATAGTACCAATTCTCTTCGTCTAAGTGGAAGTACATCCGGAGGATGCCCGTGGTCCCGGCCAAGCTCCATTCAATGCGCCCGGGAATGCGCCGGAAAATCGGTTGTTTGTCCATGGAGACAATCCCAATTCCATTTTCGCCACTCACAAACGCATCCTCACTGGCATCCCACGTGAGGTCCAATCCCGTCATGAGCAATCGGTGTTGGATGCTGGCTGGCGTCTTTTTGAACGCCCCCATCAAGGTCATTCCACCCAAAACCTCATCGGCCCCTTCCAACCCCAACCATTCTCGAAGTGCGGGTTCAAAGGTGGTGGAGGTCACATCCAAAGGCACCGCGGTTGGCCATGCCTGAATGCGCTCTGCCAGAGCTTTCCAAATGTTGTCGTCGAAAGGAAAGTCCATGCCCGTGGTCAGCGAGGCCTCCAAACCCGTTCCTGTAGGGAATGCCTTGATTGAACCCGCGGTACGCTGGGTCACAAGTCCATAGTCCAGTGGGAGTTGAAGCGGCCCGGATCCTGTGATTTCGCATTGACCGGCGACCAATTCGATCAATGTCCCCGGCAAATCGGGTTGCATCATCTTCTCTGGGGTACCCGCTTGATATTTTCCAGCGCGCTTGTCGTACCGGAGTTCGCCTGTGGCGGCCAACAGTGGATACTCATTGTGGCTTCTGACCTCATCTGAAAAGGCACCGTAAGGTCCTCCACCCGGCTCATCGACATCGCGGAAGTACGCGCCGAATCCCAAATGCTCCATCAGAGGCGTTCTCAGGGTTGAGTCCAGTGGAATGCGAACATCCTTGGGGTCGATGACCGCAGAAAACAGCAATTGCTGTTTGTCCGTTTCTGGGCAGGCTGCCTCCAAGGATACCGCTCCTTCAAACAGCAGGTGTTCTCTGGCTGCCGCCAGGTTCACCTGACCAGAGAAGCCAAAGAAAGGGCTCAAGCCAAAACCTTCCTGCACAGGGATGGTGCCCTGCCCGATGGTTTCGCCACTGGTGTCCACCTCGACTTGTTCCAGTCGAATCAATTGCTCCAATCCATTCTCGTCCTCATAAAACAGACTTGCCGTTGCTTCGTAGTCGAATCGCCCAAGAACGTTCACATCGGCGTCGAACAGACGGTGGTGACGCGACACCACATTGGCCACAATGACCGCGCGCGTGAGCTGGTCCATTTGTGCGCGTTTTCTTACCACGACCCGGCCGCTGTCGGGCTCTACAAACGCATCTGCCGTCCGGATGAACTTGACACTTTCGCATCGGATGACCGCTTCGGCCACGTCATACACCGCCTTTGGCGCCAAGAAGTTCAGGCTGTCCTGATCGCTGCGCGTGGAGTAAAAATTGGACTTGGACACGGCGTCGTCTGTGTCGATCACAAAGTCGGTCAACGGCTCGCGTTCTGAGCTCATTTCCAGCTTGTCCTTGTCCATAAACCACTTGAACTCGTCCATGTAGCAGAGGTACTGGTTGGCGGGCAATTCAATCTTGGTTTCGCCGTCGTTGCTGGCAAATTCACCGATGCGAGCGTCAAAGTCAATGGTGCAGTGCACGTTGTCTGTTTTGAACGCGAGGGCACCTTCGACCGTGCGGTCCAACTGGAAGCCCGCAGTATCCGAAAGGATGCGCCGGCGGTCGTATTCGAACAAATCCGAGCGAAGAGTTGCCCCTTGAAACCTCATCGTTCCATCGCCCGTCATGCCGCTCTTGCCCAACGTTACGCTGCCCGTGAGCTCACTCTCTCCTTCAAAGAAGCGAATGGGAATGTCCTCTGTAGTAGCGGAAAGTGAAGATTTTCGCGGCTCAAACAAGACGAACACATCCTCGCCCTGTACCTCTGGCACAGGTGGTGGTCCAGCGGACTCTCTGTTGGTGAATACCCGAGCCAAGCCTTTGGTGCTGTCGGGAAGCAACACAAACCGGTCGCTCTCTGCATGGGCCGTCTCGAAATCTAGCTTTCCACCGCCTTGCAATCCCCCTCCGTTGAGTGTCAGGTCTTCATCAAAGGTTCCCGCACCACCGTA
>CBFHQM010000008.1:5324-11809 GCA_965657965.1 uncultured Flavobacteriales bacterium
GGTTTGAAACCCGAAATACAAGTCGTCCATGACCCTAAGCTGCTCCTGCAATGGAGGCAACAAGTCCCCAGATTCAAGCGTGCCCGAAAACACAAGTTCCTTTCGGCCCAATGCATCAAGACTATCCAGCGTAAAAGGCTCGATGACGAAGCGAAAACGATCCCGCTCATATGCCCCTTGCTCGATGGCCGCTTCGTCCCAATACACATAACTCACTCCCTCGGTCACCAACACGGGATACTCCGGATAAGCCTCACTCAATCGACCCGATCGGTTGATCGGAACATCGACGCGAAGAACCCCTTGAATGCTCTCGAGTTCGTTTTTAACCCGCAAGCGCTTGGCACGCCCTCTCTTGTCTTTCTTTTCGTCGTCGTTGACGCGGAATTTGCACGTTTCCACGGCATTCATTTCAATGGAAAACGACGCGTAATCGAACTCAAAATCGGACCCGTCAAATTGCAGGTTCCCTGCACGAACGCTGCCTGCAAATTTGAAACCACGGTCCTTGCCAATCACCACCTTTCCATTTCGAGGTTCGATGATCACACCTCGGTCTCGCGATACATCCACCCGCGAAACGCCTTCTACAGTCAACTGCATATTGAGCAAACTGATTTCTCCGTGTGCAGCCCCCACCGCTTCTGAGCGAAAGAACAAAACGTCGTAATCCCGTCGCCCCGCCGCATTGGACAGGCTTTCGAACAGTTTGTCCGTGGCCACGGCCTCGCGGGTCTCCAAGTCCATGTTCAGGTAGCCTTGATGGGCCATTTGAATCATCATTGCCCTTGTTTTGGGCTCACTCAAGCGGATGCCTTGGGCCAACTGTTGGCTGGTGAACGTGGTGTCCCCAGTTGACTTGACATGGTTCCTTACCCGCACCAGCGGATGCACGGGGTCAATCCCCTGCATCTCCTGAAACATCTGTTTATCGAAGAAGTCCTCGCTGAACAAAATCGCCGTGGACCGACTGGATCCCGGTGGCCCCTCCAAACGAATCCGCGTGTCACCCATGCGCCACGACAACACATCACAATCCAGGGTTACCCTGTGGTGGCTGTTCGAGAATGGCTGGGGGCCCAGTCCAACGTCGGTTCGCACCAAGGACAACTTTTCATCGGCCAGGTTGAATCTCAAGTTCAATTCGGGGTGGTGGAGACTGTCCTCTCCCAAGTGCACAATGGCCTCGACCCCTGCTCCGCGAAATTGATCCGAGCGCAACACGAACAAGTTGGACCGACACTCTACCAAAACCGTATCGCCTCTTCTGAAATTCAAGGTGGCCGGCAAATCTTCATTGCCCTTGCCCAAAAGCTCTGCGCCACGAACAGTGAGTCCCCCCTGAAAATCAACACCTGGAACAATGTCCGGCATGGACAATCGATTCACATAAGTATCGAATCGGGGGTACTTCGCCGCCTCCATGGCCGCTCCTGTTTTACTGTCTCGCGTCCGAACCCGGGCTTTGTCGATCAATTGACCCAAAAGTGGGTCGGGGAAAAGCTCGGTAGTAAAGCGAGCCGAATCCACAGTCAAGCTCGCCGTCTTTAACCGGATGGCGTATTCATCAAAGTCCGCATGGTTCTTTGCCGGGTCCCAACCAGACCTCCCCCAGTCTACCCGACCACTTCGTCCCAAAAACCGACCCGCACTCACATCGTACTCCCCCGCAGTCCGTTTGACCTGAAGCGTGTCGCCTTTGGACAACCCCATGAGCGTTCCGGTCGGGCCCAAAAACAAACGAGGCATTCCGTTGTCTGGGACAGAAATGGCCATGGGGCCATCGAATTGCCAGGTTACGCTGCTCGATTGATGGAAAACCCCCCGCAACAAAAAGTCCTTTCCCACCGCCAAAAGGGGCGCAAATTTTGAAGCGGTCCTTCGCTTTTCCAACGCACGCTCCACCGCGGCATCCCATGCCGCAAATGGAATCCGTAAGGAGTCCCCTGAAAGCGCCGCTTGCACACTTCTGGCATAACCAAACTGCTCCGGAAACACCCCTAAACTTCTTTCTTCCATCTGCGCGAGACGCGCGATGAACTTCCCGGTGATGGCCGTGTCTGCAGCGGGTGAAATCAGCAGCGGCTTCAATTTCCGTTGGAGGAAACGCGCCGCATCCTTGTCGAAAGGCTCAACAGCCTCGGCCAAGCCTGCCACGGCCTTTTCCAAAGCCACCATGTCCAATTCAGTGTCTTGGCTCAAAGCAGGCTTGGCCAAAAACAACAGGCAGGCCAGTATGGCCATAGGGCGAATTACAAGCGTCTTCATGGATCGTTCCGAAAAGTAAACGTCCCGAGGACGCCGGCGGTATCTTGGCCCCTCCGATGTTCCAACTCTTGCGCACAATTCAATCCCGCCCACAGTTGGTTCCAAGGTGGGTCATCTTCTGCATCGACATGTCCTTGGGGATTTTGGCCCTCGGACTGGCTTATGCCGCACGGTTTGAGTTCTCGCCACCTGCCCACGAATTGGTCGCGGCGCGCGATTTTCTCCCCTTCTACCTGGTCATTCGCGCCTTCGGCATGCTCGTCTTCCGGACATTTTCGGGCATCATTCGGTTCAGCGGCAGCCGCGATGCGCGTCGGGTGCTGCTTTCTTTGTCTTTGGGCACTTTGTTGTTCTTGGCCTTGGACATCGCAGCAGGTTGGATGGACAAGACCTACCCTCTGCCCTTGAGCGTAGCCGCCATTGAACTGCTGGCCTCTGCTGTATTTTTGATCGGATTTCGGGTTTCTGTGCGATCGGTTTACGAACGGTTCCAAACCACGCGCCCTACCCCGGTCATCATTTTTGGTGCGGGAGAAGCCGGCATCATCACCAAACAAGCAGTAGAACGTCCGAGCGTAGACCCTATGAAAGTGGTCGCTTTCTTGGACGACGATTCCGCAAAACAGGGCAAACGAATCGACGGCGCCTCCATCTTCTCCGCGTCGGATGCCGACCGGATTTTCAGAGACCACAATGCCAAACGGTTGATCGTCTCCATTCAACAACTGGATCCCGCGAGAAAAGCCAAAGTCATCGACGCTGCATTGGATGCGGGCCTGCGTGTCATGGACGTTCCACCTGCCCAACGCTGGATCCAAGGCGAACTGAGCGCAGGACAATTGCGGGATGCACGAATCGAAGACCTGCTCGGCCGTCCCGTGATCGAACTGGACGCTTCGGCCATTGCGAAACAAGTGAAGGGTGCCCGTATCGTGGTCACCGGTGGTGCAGGGTCCATTGGTTCTGAACTCGTAATGCAATCCCTTGACCGCGGGGCCGCAGAAGTTTTGGCACTCGACACGGCAGAGACGCCCCTGCACGATTTGGGCCTGATGGCAAGAACCCGGCTGGGGTCTGCGTCGACCCGCTTGACCACCAAGATTGCAGATGTACGCGATGCCCGGCGTTTAGCTCAACACTTCTCCGAATTTCAACCCGACCTTGTCTATCACGCCGCAGCCTACAAGCATGTGCCCGTGATGGAGACACAACCCGAGGAGGCCTGGCACACCAACGTCATTGGCACCACGCAAGCCCTGTTGGCAGCGCAAGAAGCGGGCGCCCAAACTTTCGTCTTGGTGAGCACCGACAAGGCCGTGAATCCCTCGAGCATCATGGGGGCGTCCAAACGCATGGCCGAACTCGCCGTGCGCAGCTTTGGAGAGGGAGGCAACATGAAGTGTGTGATCACGAGGTTTGGCAATGTGCTCGACAGCAATGGGAGTGTGATCCCTTTGTTTCGGCGTCAAATCGAAAGCGGCGGGCCCATTACGCTGACCGATCCCGAAGTCACCCGGTACTTTATGACGATTCCCGAAGCCGTCCAATTGGTCATGGAAGCGGCCGCCACCAGTGCAGGCGACGACATTTTTGTTTTTGACATGGGCGAACGCGTGCGGATCATTGACTTGGCCCATCGCATGATTCGCCTCGCGGGCCTAGTGGAGGGCCAAGACATTGCCATCGACATTGTGGGCATGCGCCCCGGCGAGAAATTGCACGAAGAGCTGATGAGTGGACAGGAAAACTTGTTGGCCACCCATCACCCCAAAATCCTCAGAGCCGCTCGAGCAGAAGTCAACCGCGAACACGTGCGCAACACCATTCGGGAAAGCCAAGCCGCCCTGCTCGACACACCCTGGACAGCCGAGAATGTAAAACGCGCCTTTTCTCGACATTTGCCGGAATACGCGCCGACTTCCTCTGACCCCATTCAACCATGAGCATGGATCACCCGACTGAAGACCGACTCTTGCTGGACCTTCGCAGCTACTTTGGTTACACCCAAGACCAAGTAGAATTCATTTGGTCGGAGTCCGATGGCATCCACGAAGTGGCTTTGTTTACCTACAACCCGCGGCATACGCACCGGTTTCTGTTTCACAAGTCCTCGGGGTCGACCCGCATTCAAGCGTTGCAAACCCTGTTGGACTATACCCAAACCCACAGGGACCGGGAGTTGAGCTACACCATTCAATGGCGGGTGGCTGGCGAAGTGGAATTTCACACGAGCTATTTCAGTGCGGGAAACATCCTGATGGCACTGGACAAGTTCTTTGCCGGCAGGGACCCCCACACCGTGCAGGTGTTCAGCGTGATGCTCAATCCTATGAGCTGATCTGGTGAAAGACACGTTCCCCACATTGCTCGGTCCAGGAGAGGGCCTTTTCAAAGCCAAGGGAAGCAAGTTTCACGGGTATGCCTTTCCGTTGCCGTTTAACGATGAATCGGCTGCCGAAAATGCAGTGGAACTGCATCTAGAAGACGTTCGAAAAGCACACCACGCCGCTCGCCACGTTTGTTTCGCCTGGCAATTTGGTCCCGACCGCTTCCGCGCAGCCGACGATGGAGAGCCCTCGGGCAGCGCTGGGGCGCCCATTCATGGCGTCCTCCGTTCGCATGATCTGCATTGGACACTCATTGCTGTGGTCCGGTATTTTGGCGGGACAAAGCTGGGGGTGGGCGGCCTTATTGAAGCGTACCGCGCCGCAGGGAGAGAAGCCGTTGATCATGCCGGAGTCGGCTCCACGGTGCTCAAAACCCACCTCACTTTTGGGTATGCCCCGAACCTCACCCGACACGTGATGCAAGCCCTTCAAAAAGAAGGTGCCGACATTCTCGGCGAGCGCTACTCCGACCAATGCTTACTCGATGTTGCTGTGGCATCCGGCAACGCACAAACATTGACCGACACGCTTTTGAACATCCATGGTGTTGAGCAGGTAAAACCTAAACAGCCCTCATCCAATTGAAACATGCGTCTCCTGATTCTTCTCCTGGTCTTGTCGTCCGCCCTGTGTGGAATTGGACAAATAGAATTTGAGCATGGCGGACTCACGCGCACCTACTTTATGGACGCGCCGGACCCCATCCCCGCTGGAGCACCCCTGGTTTTTGTTCTGCACGGCTATTCAAGCAGTGCAGCCCTTATTCGCGCCTACAGCAACTGGGATGAGTTGGCGCTTTCGGAAGGTTTCGTTGCCATATTCCCCCAAGGAACGTCAGACAGTGGAGGCACCTCACACTGGAATGCCAATTTGGGGATCAGCACCACCAACGACCACGGGTTTTTGGTTGAACTGGCTCAGCACTTGCAAGAGGCCCATGGGCTGAGTCCTGAATGCACCTACTCCTGCGGCATGTCCAATGGCGGTTTTATGAGCTATTCATTGGCCTGTGAGCACCCCGAGGTCTTCCGGGCCATTGGCTCGGTGACTGGGGCCATGAGCGATCAAGATTTCGGCTGTATTCCGACTGAAGTGGTGCCCGTAGTGCACCTACATGGCACAGCAGACAACACCGTCTCCTACGACAACGGAGTCGGGTTTGGCAATTGGGGAAATGCGGGGGTTACCGACATCATCGATCATTGGACTGACCTGATGGGCACCACCACAATCGAGGAATCTGCCCTGCCCAATGTCGAACTGGTGGACCTCACATCGGTGGATTTTATGCGGTATGCTGGTGCCCCAGGAGGACAGGAGTTCCATCACTATCGCGTCAATGGTGGTGGCCACGTATGGTTTGGAGCCTGGGGAAGTCCCGACGTCGCGTCCACACAAGTGCTTTGGGACTTTTTTTCTGCCCAATGTTCCGGCGAATTCACAGACGTCACGGAAGCATACGCACCCGAGCCGTGGTTGACTCCACAAGGGGAAGGATTTCGCGTTCAACGCGACGCACAAGTCCGCGTTTTTGATGCCAGTGGCCGCATGATCATGAGAAAGAATATGGCGAACGGAGAAGTCTGGACACCCAACTTGCCTCAGATATACGTGGTCCAAGCCGTGGATACTCACGGCGAAATTCAGGTCCTAAAAGGCAGGTGAATCCCCACCCTTTTGTAGTTGCCCCCGTGTCAATCGGCAGGGAGTCTTTCGGGGCAAAAAACCGGTCCGCAGTTTGACGTTAGGCGGGCTTGCGAATCACATGCAAGTAACGCTCCGAGCCCAGGGCACACCGTTCAAAACGCTCTGCACCGAACAGCTCTCGTA
>CBFHQM010000008.1:11817-30464 GCA_965657965.1 uncultured Flavobacteriales bacterium
GGCTTGCGAATCACATGCAAGTAACGCTCCGAGCCCAAGGCACACCGTTCAAAACGCTCTGCACCGAACAGCTCTCGCAAGTCCAACTCCTCCACTTCAAAGCCAACCGAACGGTAGCGATCGGCGTAGTCCATGCCATACAAACGCACATGGTCACGCTGCCAATACAAGCGCTCTCGCTCTGCTGGATCGGTCACGTTGGGGTCTTCCATGGTTTGGGCATTGTTCCTGTCCAAAGGCACTTGAAAAATGCCCCAGCCTCCCGGTTTCATGGTCCGGAAATATTCGGACATGACTTTGTTGTCGTCGGTTACGTGCTCCATCAAATGGTTGCCCATGATGATGTCGAAGTGATTGTCCTCGTAAGGGATCTCGTGGACGTCGAAGTGGACATCTGCCCAGGGTGAAACCAAGTCTGCACGGACAATCTCCAAGCCCTCTGCCCGATTGAAACGCGTGAGGAAGCAGTATTCCGGCGCCAAGTGCAACATCCGTCGACCGAGACCTCCATCCATCAGATTGCTGTACTCAGTCAGGTAAATCCACACTGCCCTGTGGCGCTCAAGACTCAGCGTGTCTGGCGCCAAAGCATTGGGCCGGCTTCGGTCCGCTCTGCCGTATGACAAGAGCTTCCGGTAACCCCGTCCATTGATGGGGTCTTCGAACGTGTTGCCCCAATAAAGAGGAGACAAAATCTGAAGGACCAAGTGGGCCACCCGTTGTAGCAAGTGCCGAGGAACAAATCGGGTAACGAAAGAGATGAGCGCGCGCATGGTGTGGCAAAGATAACCCGCCTCTGCCCTGTGCCTTCTCCCCTTGGGAATCGCCTTAGCGGATGATGACCTCTCGAATCAATTCGGCACCCAAATGCTCATTGAGCATGGTCCGAATCCGCGTCCGCGCCATCATGAATTCCTCCTTCATGGGCGCTGAGTCCAATTCAATGGTCATGACGCCCCCTCTTACCCGCAGAAATCTGGTTTTCCGAGCAACGGCTTCCCCCATGACTTCACGCCATGCGGCTTCGGCTTTGGCATCATTGAGTCGAGCACCGTGGCCACTCAACCTGAGCCACTCATTCAGCGCGTCTCCCAACGAGACCGCCTCCGCCTTTCGAGCGCGCAACTTTCCACGGCGGCCCTTCCCACTCATTCGGCGGGGGTATCTGGAGAATGTGCCATGCGCTCAATGCCTTCTTCTTGCACCCACCACGCCGAAAACGGCACCTGGGCGTCCTCCAACAATTTGGGAATGCGCTGCGGATTTGTGTCGGAAATGAACACCTGACCGAATCGCGCTTGTCCCAGCGTTTCCATTAAAGCGCCCGCCCGATGGGCATCGATCTTGTCGAAGATGTCGTCCAACAACAAAAGAGGACGCCGGCCAACCCGTTTCGCCAAGTGTTCAACTTGGGCCAGCCGGAGAGCCAGCAAAAAGGTCTTTTGTTGGCCCTGACTTCCAAACCGTTTGAGCGGATGATCCCCGATCCTAAACTCGATGTCGTCTTTGTGTATCCCCACGGTAGAACGACGCAACCGACGGTCATTCTCCCGCGCCTCGATCAATGCCTCGGCAAAAGCACCCTGCTCAACCCGAGTCAATCTGGCCAAACTCACGTCTTCTTTCCCGGCACAAAGGGAAGTGTGAATCCGCCGAAATTCAGGCTCAAACTCGGCAAGGAATCGACCGCGCTCTTGAGAAATGGCCTCTGCCAATGGCACCATGCGTTCGTCCCATGGCGCGAGTTGATCCTGATCCCATATCCGGTTCTCGGCAAAAAACCGAAGAAGGTTGTTTCTCTGCTGCACCAAATGATGGTATTGGATCAGCCGATCCAAATAAGGACGATCATACTGGCTGATCACCATGTCCATCCACTTGCGTCTGACTTCGCTGCCTTCGAGCACCAGCACGGAGTCTGCCGGAGCAATCATGACCACGGGGTATCGTCCCACATGGTCCGCCAATTTCGCGTACGCCTTTCCGTTGCGCTTGAGCATTTTCTTTTGCCCTTTGGCCACTGCACAGGCCACGCGGTCCAACTCCTCGCCGTCGGAGGTATCCAGCGAAAAGGTGCCTTCGACAAGAAAAGCCTCCTTCCCGTGTCGAATGTTCTGCGAATCGATGGGATTGAAATACCCTTTGGCATTGCCCAAATAATGGACCGCATCCAAAACATTGGTCTTCCCCGCTCCATTGTCTCCGAGGAAACAGTTCACGTGCGAACAGAGGTCCAATTCGACCTCTGCGTGATTCTTAAAATCCAGCAATTGCAGTCTCGAAAGACGCATGCTCATGGGAGGGGGTGTGGACTCGTTCACTTTGGCTATTTTTGCCGTCTGCAAAAGTGGGTCAAACCCCGCAGATGCAACGAGAAGGGTTTTCAACGTTGAATCCCGGACCGGAAAAGAAAATCGAACGTAAACAGGATACGACCTCCATGGCCGAAGAGAACAACACCGGTGCTTCAATCGAAGACCTCTCAGGAAAGACTGAGCAGTTTATTGAAAACAACAGCCGCAATCTGGTCCTTGCCATTGCTGCAGTGGCCATTGTCATTGTTGCCATCGTTGGATACGGGAAATTCATGGTTGAGCCAGCAGAATTGGCCGCCAATGAGGACGCTTGGCGCGCCGAGCAGTACTTCATGATGGACAGCACCGACCTCGCACTGAACGGCGACGGCTTGTATTCAGGGCTACTTGATATTTCCGAGGACCACAGTGGAACCAAGGCAGCCTCCCGCGCCAGCTATGAATTGGGCGTTCTCTTGCGTGCACAATCCGACTTTACTGGGGCCATTGCTGCATTCGAGGCGGCGGATTTGAGCGACGACATTTTGGCCACCATCGCCACCATCAACATTGGCGATTGCGAAGTTGAACTCAGCAACTATGATGCGGCTTCCTCTGCCTTCGACAAAGCCATTGGCATGGCTTCCAGTTCCGCTGGTGAAGACTACCTGGCGCCCATCGCGCTTTACAAAGGCGCATTGGTGGATCTCGAGCTCGGCAACGACAAAGCAGCCAAGGCCAAGCTGAGCCGAATCGCTGACGATTACGCCAGCAGCAACTTGCAAGCCACGGCCCAAGGGCTTGCGGCTTCCATTGCGCGCTAAGAGAAACATGGCCACCAAGGGACACGACCTGTCTGCCTTCAATGCGGGGCAGATCGCAGATTGTGCGGACTTTCGCATTGGACTGGCGGTCTCCAAGTGGAACCCCGAAATCACCCACGCCCTCAGGGATGGCGCTCTCGACGTGCTCAAGTCTGCCGGCGTAGAGGATGTACTGATTCACGAAGTGCCCGGCAGTTTTGAATTGCCCTTGGCTTGTCAGTGGCTCCTGAAACATGGTGGATGTGATGCCGTGATTGCCATCGGCAGTGTGATTCGGGGAGAAACGTCCCATTTTGACTTTGTGTGTCAAGCGGCTTCTTCGGGTGTTTTACGCGCTGGCATGGATGCCGACCGTCCTGCAGTTTTCTGTGTTTTGACCGATGACAACATCGAACAAAGCCGCGACCGATCCGGCGGTCAACATGGAAACAAAGGCACAGAAGCCGCCGTGGCAGCCTTGGAAATGGCCAAGATGCGCGAAGCACTGAACGCGCGTCACTGGGGAATCGGACTGTGACAGTTCGCCTGGCAAAACACCCGCTTTTGGCTCCACTTTTGGTGGGGCTCTTCCTCCGGCTCATCGCCGCGCAATTCAGCACGGGATATTTGATGCACGACGACCACTTTCTTGTGGTTGAAGTCGCGGCCAGTTGGGCAGATGGCGAAGACTACAACGACTGGCTTCCTTGGAGTCAAAGCGGCACACCAGAAGTTCATCCGGCCAACTTCGCCTATGCCGGAAGTCAATTTTTACTGTTCAAGATTTTCCAAACAGTCGGGATAGAACACCCTGAAAGCCAGGCTCTTGCACTCCGACTGCTGCACGGATTGTACAGCTGCCTAACCATTGTACTCGGCTTCTTCCTCGCCCGTGTTCTTCTTCCCAAATCACCCCAAACCGCTGTCCTGGTCGCATGGATGTTGGCCGCCGGCGGATTTTGGCCTTTGTTGAGCGTACACCAACTGGTGGAGATGATCAGCGTCCCCCCCTTGATGCTGGCTTTCTGGATGCTCGCCAAGCACACGGAAATGCGCTGGTCCTCCATACTCTGGGCCGGCATTGGCATTGGTCTGGCCACAGGCTTCCGCTTTCAATGCGGCATCATTGGCATTGGCTTGGTTCCTGTGTTGCTCTTGGAGGGTCGGTGGAAAGATCTGCTGGGCATTGGCACTGCCGCGCTGGCCACGTTCGCACTGGTACAGTCCCCCGATCTTTACGTTTGGGGTGAACCTTTTGTCCAACTTCGAGGCTACATCGACTACAACCAGACCCATGCCGGCAACTACCCAACCGGACCCTGGTACCAATACATATTGACCTTGCTCGGCCTCATGCTTCCCCCGGTCAGTTTCTTGTTGATCTGGGGTGCATTCCACAGGGGGCGATCGGCACCTGCAATCTGGTGGAGAGTGGCTGTCCCCATTGCCGCCTTTTTGTTCTTTCACAGTGCCTTCATCAACAAGCAAGAGCGCTTCATTTTGCCTGTTGTTCCCGCCCTCATCGTGATCGGTACCGTCGGCTGGACCCTGTGGCAGCAGCGCAGCAAATGGTGGTCCCTCCATCCCCGATTGCACCGTGCGCTCTGGGCTTCCTTTTGGGTACTCAACATCGCCCTGCTGGGTTTGACCCTGCCCTATGCCGCGAAAAAAAGCCGTGTCGAAGCCATGTCGTTCCTGTACGAAATGGAGGCCACCAACTTCGCTTTGATTCAAGTCGACAGTGGCGCCATGCCCCCTCAATTTTACAGTGGACAATGGGGCGCCTATCACGTCGACAACCGCAGAGATGGCCAAGGAAAGCCCCCACTGGAAGTGGCCTCCAAGTGGTGCCGAAATCCGCCACAATATTTCCTATTCCAAGGTCATCAACACCTCGGTGAGGCTGTTCAAGCCTACAAGGCGGAGTTGCCTGGCATGCGCTATGTGACCACCATTCAATCTGGGAGAATCGACCAATGGCTGAGTCGCCTGAACCCCATCAACTCCTCGGAACGCATCATGATTTATGCGGTGGAGGATGCCCTACCCTGCCCTTGAGATGTCGCATTTTACCCCCTCTTTCCACACCTTCTTTAGCGGACTTGAAGCCCACAATGACCGAGAATGGTATGCCGCACACAAATCCGACTACGAGCAACATGTGCGCGACCCATTCAAAGCCTTTGTGACCGAATTGATCGAAGCCTGCGGTTCACGAGAAGAGGGATATGACACACTTGCGCCGAAGGATTGCATCTTCCGAATCCATCGGGACACACGATTCTCAAAAGACAAAACCCCCTATAAACTGCATGCTTCCGCTGGCATTTCGCCTGGGGGAAAGAAATCCAGCGATCCCGGACTCTACATCCATGCCGATGCTCACAAAGTGGTCGTTGGTGGCGGGGTGTATTGGGTGGAAAAAGAGGACCTCTACTTCCTCAGGGAAAAAATCGCACGCGACCCGCAGGCATTCAATGCCCTGATGGAAGCCCCGGCTTTTGCCAGTCAATACGGCCCCGTCCTCGGAGAGCGAAACGTCCGACTACCCAAAGAGTTTCAAGCGGCAGCTGAGCAGTGTCCTCACCTGCTCAATAAGCAGTTTTTCTATATGGCCGAGCTCCCTTCGCGCGTTCTTTTGCAAGAGGATATCGTGGATGTGGTCATGGGCTTTTTTGACGCCGCAGCCCCCATGCGCGCATTCCTTCGTTCCGGCCTGCAGGCTGGCTAATCGCGTAACTTGCACTCCTCCATGAACAGTTTGACCTCCATTCTGCGCCACCTCTGTGCGCCCCTGCTTCTCCTGGTTCCCCAACTTGTACTCGCCCAATACCCCGGCTGGCAACAAGAGGTGGACTACACCATGGACATTACTGTGGATGCCCCTCAGCATCAATATGCAGGGGTGATGGACTTGGTCTATGTGAACCACAGTCCTGATGCGCTAGAACGCATTCCGTTCCACCTCTTCTTTAACGCCTTCCAACCCGGGAGCATGATGGATGTGCGAAGCCGAAACATTGCCGATCCAGATCGCCGTGTAGGCGACCGCATCTTGAACTTGCCAGAAGACGAATGGGGCTGGCTCAAAGTCCACACTGCACGGGTGGGCAAAACCGAAGCTGAATTTGTAACCAATGGCACCATTGGCTGGCTTACGCTCCCAAAATCTCTGGCTCCCGGCAAAAAAACCCGCATTCACCTCGAATGGGATGCACAGGTGCCGAGGCAGGTTCGCCGTTCCGGCTGGATGAATGCCCAAGGGGTTGAATTGAGCATGACCCAGTGGTATCCCAAAGCGTGTGAGTACGACCACCATGGTTGGCACACCAATCCTTATGTGGGGCGCGAGTTTCATGGCATTTGGGGAGATTTTGATGTCACCATTCATCTGGACGCAGCCTACATGATTGGCGGCACAGGTCAACTCGAAAATGCCGAGGAATGTGGCCATGGATACGCCGACGTCGACACCCCGACTGAAGGCGATCTCCACTGGCATTTCGTAGCCGAGGGCGTCCATGATTTTGCTTGGGCCGCCGATCCAGATTTCGTTCACACGGTGCGCCAAGTCGAACAAGGCCCCACCCTCCACTTTATCCATCAAAACGACACCAGCTATGGCGCATGGGACGAACTTCCCGCCATCACGGAGCGCGCAATGCGCTATTACTCTGAACACGTTGGAGATTACCCCTGGCCTCAATACACCGTGGTCGAAGGCGGTGACGGCGGCATGGAATACCCCATGTGCACCTTGGTTCGAGGCAATCGCAACCTCCGGAGTTTGGTGGGGGTCACAGCCCACGAAATGGCCCACGCTTGGTTCCAGGGATTGCTGGCCACCAATGAAAGCCTGCATGAATGGATGGACGAAGGCTTCACTTCTTGGATTGAATCTGAATTCTTGGCCGAAGAATTCAATGAATCCAAAGACCAGCCCCACTATTGGGCTTATGGCGGCTACCTCAATCTTGTGAGAGATGGTGGCGAAGAGCCACTCTCCACGCATGCGGATCACTACGTGACCAACCGCGCTTACGGCACAGGGGCGTACAGCAAAGGCGAAGTCCTCTTGAACCAGCTGGGCGCCATCATTGGCGAAGACGCACGCAATGCAGGCGTAAAGCGATACTTTGATGAATGGTCCTTTAAGCACCCTGGCCCCATTGACTTTAAACGGGTCATGGAACGCGAGAGCGGACTGGAATTGGACACCTACTTCCAATACATGTTGAACAGCACCCACCATGTGGATGTGGCCGTGAAATCTGTAAAAGTGACCTCCGACAGCACCTTCATTGTGCTCGAACGTATCGGACTCCTTCCACTGCCCGTCGACGTGCGCATTGAGACGGCCGACGGCAACACGGTCGATCATCACATCCCGCAAGTGGTCACCCAAGGCCATCGTCCAATCGCAGATGGAGAAGTACTCCACAACAGCTGGCCTTGGACTCACCCCACTTACACCCTCGCATTGGCCAATTCTATGCCCGGATGCACCGTCACGGTGGATGCCAAGAAGCAGACCGCCGATGCAGACCGCAGCAACAATCAAGTTGTCCTGGGCACGGGTGTGATTCAGGAATGGACCAGCGGCAACGCCAAAGACTGAGCCCGTGCTGTCCAACACTTTTCAAACCCGCGGTGTGGCTTGGCCCATCCAAGCCCTTCTTGCCGCCCTTTTAATCGGCGGACTTGGCCCAGTCGTATTGGAAATGGAGGGCACCCTTCCATTGAGCTTGCAGTCCATGTTGGTCTGCTGGATTCCGCTCATGTTGGGCTGGAAAGCCGGGCTCACCGCACTGCTTCTCTATTTGGGCGCAGGAGTTCTGGGCTTGCCCGTTTTTGCCGGTCACGCCAGTGGAATGGGGGTGATCGCTGGACCTACAGGCGGGTACCTCCTCGGTTTCCCCATTGTCGCCGCCCTGCTCGGCTGGATGGCCGACAACTTTGTCGACCGCCCCATCCGCACACAATTCTTGGCCATTGCTGCAGGCATGGTCTTGGGCCATGTGTTGATTTTGGCCTTTGGTATTCCTTGGCAAGCCCGCTTCGATCCCGACCTGAATGTGACGGTGTTGATCGAGCGCTTGCTTCGGCCCATTGCCCTTAAATCCGCCATCGGATTACTTTTGGGTGTCCTTCTCATGCGAACCGTTCAAGGCCGGGCTTAATTTGCCGGCATGAACCTGTATTTTTCTCCTGGCCATCGCATGGCCGGAATTGCGGCCCTGACCCTATTGCTGGTCGGCTGCACCGGTGGATCTGATTCGCCGTCGGATACGACAACAGCCAAAGCCCAGCGCATTGCCGCCATGAAACAAGTCACAGACCACCACAGCTTCGCGCGCCCCAACGAGGCCCGAATCGTCCATCTCCAATGGGACGCCAATGTCGATTTTGATGCGCGAACCATTTCCGGATGTGCGACCTACGACGTTGAGACCGCCGCCGATGCCAAGCATCTGGTTTTGGACACCCATGAGCTTGACATCGAAGGTGTGACCGTAGACGGCGTTCCTGCTGAATTTGCGGTGGGTGCAGGCCAAGAACACCTTGGACAACCTTTGACCATCGACATCACGCCAAACACCAAACAGGTGTCGGTTTGCTACACCTCCAACCCCGGCGCAGACGCCCTTCTTTGGGTTGAAGCCCAAGGCGACCAAGCTCCCTTTCTGTTTACCCAAAGTCAAGCCATCCTTGCCCGTACCTGGATTCCTGTTCAGGATTCTCCCGGCATTCGCTTCACCTACTCAGCCAACGTACGTGTACCCCAAGGCTTGATGGCCCTCATGAGTGCGGAAAACCCCACCTCCATTGATCCCGATGGCCGCTACTCCTTTCAGATGACACAGCCCATACCCGCTTATTTGCTGGCACTGGCTGCAGGAGAAGTGGAGTACCACACCGTGGGCGAACGATGCGCAGTGTACGCTGTACCTGAATTGATCGACAAAGCTGCCTACGAGTTTGGTGAAATGGAAGACCTCCTTTTGGCTGCAGAAGATCTATATGGCCCCTACGCATGGGAACGCTATGACCTTCTGATTTTGCCGGCCGCCTTCCCATTTGGCGGCATGGAAAATCCACGCCTGACTTTTGCTACGCCCACCATCATTGCTGGAGACCGCTCTCTGGTGGCCTTGGTCGCTCATGAGTTGGCCCACAGCTGGAGTGGAAACCTCGTGACCAACGCCACCTGGGATGACTTCTGGTTGAATGAAGGCTTTACGGTGTATTTCGAGCAGCGCATTATGGAAGCGGTATACGGCCGTGAGATCAGTGAAATGCTGGCCACTTTAAGCTACCAGGGCCTGGTGGAAGAGGTCGATGCCATTCAAGACCTCAATCCCGACGACACCCACCTCAAGCTTCACCTGCAAGGCCGCAACCCCGACGACGGCATGACCGCCATCGCTTACGACAAAGGCTACTTCTTCCTCCGTCTAATGGAGGAAACTGTGGGCCGTGAGGCATTCGACGCTTGGCTCAAAAACTACTTCGAGACTTATGCCTTCAAAGGCATGGACACCGAACAGTTTGTGGTCTACCTCCAGCGCACGTTGTTGAGTGACCCCGCCACCCTGAATGCCGTCAACTTAGAATCGTGGATTTATGGTCCGGGTCTTCCCCCCAACTGCCCCACGGTTTCCAGCCCTCGCATCGAGCGTGTGGATGCCGCCTTGGCCGCTTGGGAGTCTGGTGACTTGACCACCGGTGACTTGCCTTGGGCAGACTGGATTTACCAAGAGCGTTATCGTTTCCTCTCCAACCTTGCAGACAACACCTCCTCTGCGCGCATGGCCGAGCTAGACGCCGCTTGGGCCATTGGGTCCACCGGCAACAATGAAGTCCTTTTTGCTTGGATGGAACAGGCCATTCGAAGCGGCTACAAGCCGGCTTACCCTCGCCTGAAATCCTTCCTCGTCGAGGTGGGCCGTCGTAAATTCTTGACCCCACTTTACCGGGCCATGAAAGACACCGACCAAATGGACATGGCGCTGGACATTTATCAGCAAGCTCGCCCTGGCTACCATGCCGTGGCCACAGGAACCATGGACGAGCTGCTCGCGTGGAATTGAGCCCATCCAACTGAACACACGCTTCAACGCATCAAAAAAGGCCACCCCGAAGGGTGGCCTTTTTTCATGGTCAAATCTTGCGAACGGAACTCAACGGCTCAAGTTGATGAACCCCTTGACCTCTCGCTTTTCGTTGGTGGATTCAGAATACAGCACAATGCGATAGGCGTAAACCCCATCCAGTGCATAGTACCAAAGCGCAGGGTCGGTGACTTCGTTCGACGAATTGCCAACCCAGCCTTTGTCCAAATCTGTGGTGTGGAAGACCTCTTCTCCCCAACGGTTGTAGACACTCATGTCGAAACGATCCGGGTCAATGTCTGTTCCGTAAACGGCCCAGAGGTCATTGAACCCGTCGTTGTTCGGGGTGAAACTGTTCGGGATGAAAACATTGAAAAAGTCGAAAATCTCGATGTTTCGGGTCAACTGACTCTCACAACCATTGGTATCCAAAACCGCCAGCGTCACTGGATAAATGCCCCCCTGTCCCAAAGGAAAGGTAAAGGTTGGGTTGGGCTCGAAACTCGTGGCGTCTTCCTGCCCAACAATAAAGGTCCAATCCCATTCCACCACGTTTGGAGACACGCTGCTCACAAAATCGATTTTGGTATCTGGTGCTGTTGTGGGCTGTGGCCCAGCGTCAAATCCAATACTTGGCGGTGTGAACACCTGAATGTAGTTGTCTGCAATCGCTGTGTTCACACACCCTGTGGTGGTGATGACCGAAACAGAAATGTCGTAAACGCCTGGCGCATCGAAAATGTGGACCGGGGCTTCATCCGCACTTTGTCCGCCATCTCCAAAGTCCCAAGCCTGCGTTTGAACAAACACCGAAGGAATGCTGTGCACAAAAGGAATGGCTTCGGGCACACACGCCCGTGTCGTGTCGGCCGTAATGAACAAATCAAAAGGCTGTTCAACTTCTACCTCCATGCAAGCGGTCGCTGTCGGTGTCGTGCACGCCTCTGATACGGTCACACAAAACTCACCTGTGACTGGGGGCACAAATCCGACCTGATCTTCTTCTCCAGAGGCAAACGTGATGCCGTCGTACGAAAAGTCAAAACTGTAGCCGTTGCCTTCTCCTCCAGTCACATCTATGGCCGAGAGCAACACTTCGTCTCCAAGACAAATCAGATCATCGGCGGCAATCCCCACGGTAAACCCATCGTAAATGCCCACGGTAACAGAACCTGATTGGGTAATGCACCCCGCTCCATCGACACCTTCAACGGTATAGGTCGTGGTGGTTTCGGGGCTCACTAGCAACGAGGCACCCAAGCCAACGGGGTCGCCCTCGACCGTCCAATTGTAACCAAAAGGACCGCCAGACTCGGCTTCTGCAGTAAGAACGGTGGTGCCATTAATGCAAATCACAACGTCATCGCTCACCACAATGCCCGGAGGCTCCGGGTCGGCCAAATCAAATTCCGTGATATAGGAGCATCCGGTGTCATCGGACACCTCTAACGTGTATTGTCCAGCCAAGAGGTCTTCAAAGACGTAAAGGCCACCACCGAAGGACTCTTGCACAAGGATGCCCGCTGCATTGCTCAACACCAATTCCCATGGCCCATCGGCCGCAGGCTCAGAAATGTTGATCTGAATGGTGCCATCGGTAATGAGGCAGGTTGGGTCGCTAAAGTCTGTGGTATAGGAAAACCCAGGAACAACCATCACCGTATCGGTCGTTGCACAGTTGTCCAAACCAATGGGCTCGACAAAAGCAACATACTCTGTAGGCGTCCCATCGAAATCATTCACGGTAGGCTGGGCACTGTTGGGGTTGGTCAAGTTGTCTGCCGGCTCCCAATTCCAAACAAAGCCACAGGCGTCTAGGCCACAGCCTACACACCAACTGACCTCCTCGTAAAAAGCACTGGCCTCGCAACTGACACTGCCATCGGAAGTAAACAGTACCGTAAGGCAGCCATCCGGATTGGTGGCGGTCACCGAAGTTTCTGGATAGTCTCCCGTTAAATCTGCCAACTGTGGCGCAGTCGCGTCCGCCCCGTCGAACACTTGAATGTGATCGAAGAATCCCTCGATGGCGCCGTCATAAAACAGAATGTTCATCATCGTCCCATCTCCGGGGACATCTGGACAGTAGGTCCAGGTGGTGTTCTCGTTGTTCCCGTAGCAATACGATGTTGTGCCTTGGCTTGCGCCGCAAGGTGAAGGACCGCCCCCAACGAAAGCGCCTTGCAACTGCACAGGGTCGCCACAAAACACTTGGTCTGGACCCGCTGTGATGCTGTTCTCTGGACCTTCCACCACCTCAATGGTGAGCGTGGTGTCAAACGTGCAGTTGAAGTTGTTGGTTACAGTGAAAACGTAATCATAGAAACCTGGATCATCGAGCACGATGTCGCAATAATTCGCATCGAAGTCTTGATCGATGATGCCAGGCCCCGTCCAGAACGAACTGTCGGCATCGAGACCGATGGTCGGCGTGAAAGTCGTCACCCCTGGAATCAAGGCAGGGTTCAAATTCAAACCCCACTCGAAAATATAGCCGTTGTCGATGGCCAAATTGTCGAGGACAGAAAAGGTCCACGTTCCATTCAAAGGGCACCCCACCAAATCGCACAGGTTGCCCTCTGAGGCATAAATGCCTGGATTGGCGATGTTGTTGTTCTCGTTGTTGCCTGCATTGTCCACATAAGCCGTCTGCGTCCAATTGGCATTGTCGTTGATGTTGGTGGCCACATCTGGGTTCGGAGACCAACCGTAATCGTACCCGACACCAGGCAGGTTCGAACCGTCGTCGACAGCCTCACCCAAGAAACAACCTCCCCCACCATTCGGGAAACTCATCAAAGACACCGTGGTTCCATCTGGACAAGACATGGACAAGTCCAAGTCCCCCATGTAGCTGTGCTCCATGTTGACCGTGATTGACTCTAAATCATCGCAGTTTTCGAGGGTCGCACCATCTTCAAAAAAGTCGAAGTTCAACTCACTCGTGTAACTGAATCCTGCACCATCCGCCAAGTAAGTCTCCCCAGCCACCACTTGAGGTGGGAGTGCAGTCCAGGTCACGCTTTGCACGGGATTGCCATCGACAAAAGCGGGACTACCAGCACACACAGGCGTACTCTGTACACTGTTGAACAACGGAATCGTGCTCACCAAAACCTGAAGCGGCTGAAGGTTCAAAGACACGCACCCATTGTTGTCGACCACAGTCAGGTTCACAATGTATTCTCCAGGCTCATCAAAACTGTGAATCACATTCGCGCCAGTAGACAAGGTGTCGATGCTGCCGTCGTCGAAGTTCCATACCCAATCATCCAAGTTGAAGCCAGGCTCTGCAAAAGAACCGGCATCGCCAAACGTGATTTCCTCATTCAGGCAAACGCCGATGGACAACGAGTCTGGGTTGGGCAAAGCGGGGTCTACTATGGAACTGATAGAAGTGGGCGTGGCACAGGGTGTAGTACAACTGATGTTCGCCTCCCAGCCTGGCGCAGTGGTGTTGCCCGGTCCGTTGTCCTGAAAGACAAACGTGAGGCATCCCGTTGGGTTATTGATGGTCGCCGTCACAGGAAGTCCTTGAAGGGTGTTTCCAGTATAGTTTCCCATTCCCGGTGAGCCTGCATCAGGCCCGTCGTAGATAAACAGGTAGTCGCTGTTGTTTGGATTTGGGTTGGTCTCCAATCCAAAAGCAACAAAAGTCACCGACACCGCATCTCCAGGATTGTCCGGACAAAGCGTGTAAGTGTAGTTCGCATCTGTGTATGGATTGCCAACGCCCGTCTCGTCGTTTCCATCATCCACAAAAGTTCCCGTACAGGTCTCTTCGGTCTCGTTTCCAATGATGAAAACCTGAGCCTCTGAGGACAGGGAGAACCCCATCGCCAAGGCAAGGAGAACTTTAAAAAAAGAAGTGCGCTGCATGTTCATTCAGAAAGGCAAAGGTGAAACTCAAAACGTCTCACTTTCGTTGCTTGGGGACAAAACCTAAAAACAAATCAATCCGGCGACAATGGACTTATTCCACTTGGATAACATCCGAGAAATAAGCCGGACCATTTTCGCCTTGAATCACAACTGTCCAATGAAACTCTTGACCTGAGCGGCTGAGCGTTCCATTGGGGAGCATCCCATCCCAAGCTTTCACCTTGGTGGTCTCATACACGATTCGCCCTTGGTCATCTTCTACTCGGAATACAAAGGCCGCATCTTCTCTCAACAACTTTTGTGGGAGAAAGGCGTCGTATCGCCCATCCCCGTTGGGACTAAACCGAGCCGCTCCACCCAATCCAAAACGGTTCCCAACCACCACACTGTGATGGGCCACCGATTGACAGCCGTGGGCGGAACTCGCCACCAATTGAATCACATGCTCTCCGACACGTGACAATTCAAACGCGGTGGCTTCGCCTGCCCGACTTGACTCTCCATCTACAATCCATGTGGATGACGATGCATCCCGGCTTCTGTCGCGCAATGAGACCAACGGTAGATCGGATGCCGTAGAAGGCACCTCCCACGTAAACTCCGCTTCCGGAATGGGGTGAATGGTCACCAAGTTTTCGATCGTTCGGGTCCGAATCACGCCATCGCTGATGCGGGTAATGCTCAGTGTAATGTCGTAAGTACCTGGCGCCCTGAACACATGACTTGGCTCATTTTGACTGCTGAATTGACCATCGCCGAAATTCCACAATACGCGAACGTCTTTCAGGGCATTGTCCATGCCAAAACTGATTTCCGTACCCACACAAGCTTCGGAAGTCTCAATCACAAAGGCCGCGGCTTCTTCTACTGGCAATTCTGCCCAGTTCGAGGGAATCTCAGTGCCCTCGACGTCGGCCATCCCCCTCAAATTCGTGGCGGTTTCAGAAGGCTGTGCATTCTGGTTAGCAGACTCCATGACTGGGCCTTGAAATTGGCTTTGTTCAAGCTCTTGGCCTGAATTTCCCTCCATTTCTTCTGAAGCAACAACAACCGCGACTTCGGGATCTCCAGTCGCTGGCCCTTGCGAATCCACCAAGACCACTTCTTCCACCGGATGAACTTCGGGTGCTTCTGGCAATGGATCACTGGGTTCAGACAGCCAAAATGCCCCCCCAACCAATGCCGCTCCTGCAGCAGGTCCAATCAACCAACGCCAGGAAGCCGCTGCGGTACCTCCCGCTGCTCCACCTGCCATGGCCGACTGCATGGTGGCCCAACTCGGCGCCACAATTCCCGGTGCTTTTTCCAAAGTGGAGCGCAGCCCCCCTTCAAATCCACCACCTGCGGCCCCGTGCTTCCGCTTGTTTTCTTCTTCTTCGCTCACTTTTCTCTCAGTTTACGCCTCAGCAACTCCCGCAAATTGCGGCGTGCCTTGGCGTAGTTCGACTTCGACGTGCCCTCAGAAATTCCCAGTTGACCTGAGATTTCACGATGGCTGTACTCCTCTATGGCATAGAGATTGAAGACCGCTCTGTACATCGGCGACAACCCTTCCATGGCTTCTAAGATGTCCATCTGCCCCAACCCTGACCACTCCGGTCCTTCCTCTTCATCCGTCACTCTTGTTTCGGACAACACATCCAACATCTCTTCATTCTCCCCAACCCAATGCAGGTTCTTGTTGGCTCGAAGGGCATCGATGGCCAAGTTGACCATGATGCGCCGCATCCAACCTTCGAAGGAGCCTTTGAACGTGTATCCGCCAACATTGCGAAACACTTTAAGATATCCATCCTGCAAAACGTCCAGCGCCTCCTGCTCGTTGGGGATATAGCGTCGAATCGCCAGCAACATTTTCGATGCAAATGCCTCGTAAATGCGTTGTTGACCCAACTGCTCACCCGCTTGCGCCGCCAAAACCCAACTTCTCAGCTGTTCTGGCGATGGAGGTTGTAACGAAGGATTGACGAAACGATTCACGGATGGTTGCTTCTAAGACTTCGCCCATTCACAAATCAAGTGAATCAAGACGCTGACTCGAGCAATATCGAAAGTCCAAAGCACTTTTAAACGCCACCAGCGTTTAGTTTCGCACCATGCGTGTTGTGGTAGGCCTTTCTGGAGGAGTGGACAGCAGTGTGACGGCTCTGCTGTTGCAACAACAAGGCCATGAAGTCATTGGCATTTTCATGCGCAATTGGGTCGATGACACCGTGACCATTGACAATGCCTGTCCTTGGGTGGATGACGCCAATGACGCCCTACTGGTGGCCCAACATTTGGGCATCCCGTTCCAAGTGATTGATTTATCCGACGCCTACAAGGAGCGCATCGTAGAACACATGTTTGCTGAGTACGCTGCAGGACGCACGCCCAATCCAGACGTTTTGTGCAACCGCGAAATCAAATTCGACTTGTTTCGGTCGGCGGCAAAACAGTTGGGCGCAGACGCCGTAGCCACAGGTCACTACTGCCGAAAAGACACCACGCCCGATGGCGTCCACCGATTGCTGGCCGGTCAAGACGGAAACAAAGACCAGAGCTACTTTTTGTGCCAAATCGATCAAGCCCAACTGGCCGACGCCTTGTTCCCGATCGGTGAGCTTGAGAAACCAGAAGTGCGCCGGTTGGCCAAAGCTTCCGGTTTGCCCACAGCCGACAAAAAAGACAGCCAAGGACTTTGTTTTATCGGCAAGGTGAAATTGCCCGACTTCTTACAACAGCAGCTTGCCGTCGAACACGGCCCCATCGTCGAAATCCCAGCTGGAGCGGTCATCCAAGGCGAAAACCTTTGGGACCCCCCTGCTTTTGACCTCGGTCAATCCCTTGAGTTGGGACATCATCCTGGTGCGCATTTCTTTACCATCGGTCAGAGAAAAGGACTGCATCTGGGAGGACGCAAGGAGCCCATGTTTGTGATTGGAAAGGACATGTCCAAAAACACCCTCTTTGTAGGGGAGTCTGATCGTCATCCCGGATTGCTCCGCAGGGGTCTGAGCATGGCTCAGACAGAAGTGCACTGGCTGAGGACCGATTTGATTCCTGAATGGGCCGAACCGATGCGGGTGCTTGCTCGCTTCCGATACAGGCAACCTCTGCAAGCGGCCACGCTCACTTTGTGGGGCGACGATCAACCGGCCACTCTTGTTTTTGACGCCCCTCAATCTGGAATTGCACCGGGACAATTCGCCGCTTGGCACGATGCCGAAACCGGAGAGGAAGTGCTCGGCAGCGGCGTCATCTCCTGATCCCGTTGCCCGTTTGACTTAAACGTTGCCCTTTAACAGGTAGATGTTGCGTCCTGGGGCATTCCGGGTAATGAGCTCCCCAAGGAATCCCGCAAGGAACAATTGCAGCCCCATCATCATGGAAACCAGCGCCACGTAAAAAGCACTGATGTCTGCAATGTTTTTGGCTGGCCAACCCTGAGACAAGGCCACCATTTTGTAGCTCCCTATTCCGGTGAACAGAAGGAGACCGACAACAAACATGAGGGTGCCCACAACCCCAAAAAGGTGCATGGGCTTGTTGCCAAACCGACCGAGAAAAGCAATGGTAAGAAGGTCCAAGAAGCCATTGACAAAGCGCTCCAAGCCAAACTTGGTCGTGCCGTACTTCCTCGCCCTGTGCTGAACCACCTGCTCTCCGATTTTGGAGAAGCCCGCCTGCTTTGCGAGCACGGGGATGTAGCGGTGCATTTCCCCATTGACTTCCACTGCCCGAACCACTTCTCTTCGATAGGCCTTGAGTCCACAATTGAAATCATGAAGGTGGATGCCACTCACACGCCGGGTCGCCCAATTGTAAAGTTTGGTCGGGACCGTTTTTGTAAGGGGGTCGTAGCGTTTCTTTTTCCATCCGCTCACGATGTCCAAGCCATCTTCTAGAATGCGACGCTCCAATTCAGGCACCTCGTCTGGACTGTCTTGCAAGTCCGCATCCATGGTAATGACCACTTTGCCGCGAACCACCTTAAATCCAGAATGAAGCGCTGCGCTCTTCCCGTGGTTTCTTGCAAAACTGATGCCCCTGACTTTCTCACCGTAACTCGCCTTCAAATCTTGGACAATTTGCCACGATTGATCGGTTGACCCGTCGTCGACAAACACCACTTCGTAGCGTCTGTTTTCAAGAACACGGTCAATCCAAGACATCAACTCGGGCAAGCTTTCCTCCTCATTATAAAGGGGAACAACAATGCTCAAGTCCATGTCGGCCTGTAGCGGGGAGGTCAGTGCTTCTGTATCCACGGGTCAATTGTGTCTTCACCAAAGGTGATGTGCAAGTTACGCTTTGCCACTCAAGCCGAGTGAGCTGGACCTGCGCTGGAGAATGGCCGAAACTATGAGGGCAAACAGCGCCACCCAAACTGCACTCAGCATGCCATCCCTAACCTGCCCCCAAAGGGTCAGCGTCTTTTCTGCCTCTTCTTGGAAGAGGGACATCAAATCCGAGGCACTCATTCCATTGGCTGAGGCACTCAATCCGAGCATGGCATAAGCTTCCATTGAGGTTTCCACCACCAGATCTACATAAGGCGCTTTCAAGTCTGGCCG
>CBFHQM010000008.1:30560-73038 GCA_965657965.1 uncultured Flavobacteriales bacterium
CCGTAACACATGAAACAGCAACAGATTGAAAAGATTGTAGCCCAAACGCGCCAACCAACCTCCAAACCAAGCCAAGCCAAAAGCCCGCCCAAAAGACAATGTGCCTTCTTGCTCACGCACCGTGAGCAAAATCATGACCATTACAGCCACCACCACCATGAGAACAAAAGGTGTGGCCCATGACCCCAACATGGACTCAAAATTCACCAGGTACATGAGCAGGTAGCCTACCAAAATCAAGAATGCACCGGCCAAGGCATGTCCGAACACGCAGTTCGGCAACAGTGAAGGTGGGATTTCGGTGTCTTTTTCCATCATTTTGGCAACTCAGTGCCCGGTGAAAATACACTTGCCGTCCCGCTGTCCTACATTTGTCTCTGAGGGCAAGTCTCCCACGACCAGCTCCCACTCAATCCCCCAGGGTCGGAAGGCAGCAAGGGTAGGTGGTCGATGCGGTGCGATGGGAATCGCTTGCCCTCTCTTTTTCCCATGTCAACATCCTTCCACGCCCAAGCCAAGGTCGTCCTCGTTACCGGTGCCACCACCGGAATTGGCGCGTCCATTGCAGGTGTTCTCGCCAAGGCTGGACATCGCGTTTGGGGCACAGGTCGGCGGGTAGAAACCCGTGAGCCACAGCCCGGGATTCCGGGATCGGTTGCCCTTGACGTAACCCAACCGGATTCAGTAGCCCGGGCCCTAGAAATGATTGCGTCTCACGATGGACGGCTCGACGCCGTTGTGAACAATGCGGGAATTGGCATGATGGGCGCAATGAGCGACACTCATGAAGAGGAGTTGTTGTCGGTCTATAAAACCAACGTTCTCGGCCTGCATACGGTGAGCCGGCTCAGCACACCTTATTTGGTGGCTTCCAAAGGGCATCTTCTGCATGTGGGCAGCGTCGCGGGTGTCGTGGGTCTTCCCTTTCGCGGCGTCTATTGCAGTTCCAAAGCGGCGGTGGAACTGATCGCAGAAGCGCAAAGCATGGAGCTCGCCCGACACGGCGTTCGAGTGACCGTCCTGAGGCCTGGCGATTTCAAAACGGCCATCAACAACAACCGCTTGAGGGTGGCTGCGCCCGATTTGCAAATCAACCCCGGATTTGAAGCGGTTTGCGAAGCTGTCAATGCAGAAGTTGCCCACGCAAAAGACCCGGAAGACATGGGCAAGGCGGTGCTCAAACTGCTCGGTCAAAAGCGGCCTCCTCTGTATGTCACGGTGGCTCCTCCCCTCCAAAAATTGGCCATTGCGCTCAAACGGTGCCTCCCGGCGCGCGCATTCGAGAAGCTGATTGCAAGACGGTATCCGCTTTAACGCGAATTAAACCACCGTCTTCCCCAACTTTGGGGCATGACCGGAACCGACATCGCCCCCGAAGGCATTCGTCCCATTCAGAAAGTACTGGTGGCCAACCGCGGAGAGATTGCACTTCGCATCATGCGCACCCTCCGCAGCATGGGCATACGAAGTGTGGCCGTCTACTCCGATGTAGATGCCCACATGCCCTTTGCACGCTATGCCGACGAGGCGATCCACATTGGCCCTGCCACAGCTTCCGAAAGCTACCTGATTCCACAACGCATCTTGGATGCCGCAAAAGACGCGGGGGCCGACGCCATTCACCCCGGTTATGGCTTCCTGAGTGAAAACGCCGCTTTCGCTTCTGCCGTGGAGCAGGCGGGAATGGCTTTTATCGGCCCACGTCCCGAGAGCATTCAAACCATGGGCGATAAACTCTCGGCAAAAGAAGCCGTGGCCAAACAAAACGTTCCCTTGGTACCAGGCTCCGATGGAGAGGTTACCAACTTGGATGATGCCGAGCGCCTCGCGGAGGCCATTGGCTTTCCCATCATGGTCAAAGCGAGTGCAGGCGGTGGCGGAAAAGGCATGCGCGTGGTTCACGACCCTTCCCAACTCAGGGGGGAGACGGAGCGCGCCATGAGTGAAGCCCGAAGTGCTTTTGGAAACGGAGCCGTGTTCCTAGAGCGGTTTGTAACCGAGCCTCGACACATCGAGATTCAAGTGCTGTGCGATGCCCATGGAAATGGCGTTCACCTTTTCGAGCGGGAATGCAGCATTCAGCGGCGTCACCAAAAAGTTGTGGAGGAAGCCCCCAGTGCCTTGCTCGGCCCAGCTTTGCGCGACAAAATGGGTCGGTGCGCACTGGATTGTGCCAAAGCCTGTGGGTATGTCGGAGCAGGAACAGTGGAGTTCTTGGTTGACGCAGAGCGCAACTTTTACTTCCTCGAAATGAACACGCGTCTCCAGGTCGAGCACCCTGTTACCGAAATGATCACCGGCGTCGACCTGGTGGAGGAACAAGTGCGCATCGCCAAAGGGGAACGCCTTCGAATGTGCCAAGAAGACTTGCACATCCAAGGCCATGCGATTGAACTTCGCGTCTACGCCGAAGATGTCCCCGCGGGATTCCTGCCTTCAACTGGAACACTCTCCACCCATGTCGCACCAGAGGGTCCAGGCATCCGCGTAGATTCCGGAGTGGAACAGGGCGATGAGATTTCCATCCACTACGATCCCATGATCTCCAAGCTTTGTGCGCACGGAATGGATCGAAACCAAGCCATCGAAAGGCTCAAACGGGCCATCGATGAATACCACATTCACGGCTTGGAAACCACACTTGAATTTGGCCGCTACGTTTTGGACCACGACGCCTTTGTTTCCGGCCAATTTGACACCGGGTTTGTGGGAACCCACTTCGATGCAACCCGCTTTGAGCAATACCGTCAAGACCGCGCTGCGGGGCTAGATTGGTCCGCGGCGACAGCTGCACTCGAATCGAACGAAACCCAACACACCGCTTCCCCAATCTCCTCGACGCCCTCGGCGTGGAAAGGGAGGTACAACTCTTGAATAGTCGGGCCATTGCGCAACTTTTGAGTGACATTCTCGTTGAATTTGCGCGATGATGCGCCTGTTGACTTCTGCTGTACTGACTTTTTTGTTCCTCTGTGGGGATCAAGTCTGCGCGCAGTCCGCAACAAAACCCGACAGCATTCCAGCCGTCGTTGTGCTCGAAACTGCGGTGATCGAACCGGGGCCATCACTCCCCAAGGACCACAAATGTCAACCTGGGTCGAAGCGTTTCCACCGCCTCGAAAAACGTGTCCTTAAAGTTTGGCCGTATGCTGAATTTGCCGGGTTGGCAATGGATTCTCTCGAGAATGAGCTCGCATTCATTTCGGCCAAAAAGAACAGGAAAGCCCTGATCGCTGCCAAAGAAGAAGCCCTCAAAGCACGTTTCGAAGGCGAGCTCCGCCGGTTGACCATTCGGGAAGGCATCTTGCTCATCCGGCTCATCGACCGACAAGCTCAAAAAACCACTTTTGGCGTGGTCCAAGAATTGAAAGGCCGTTTGAGCGCATTCATGTGGCAGGGCCTCGCGCGGATTTTTGGACATGACCTGAAGAGTGAATACGACGCCGCAGGGGAAGATGCGGCCATTGAATACATTATTCAATGCCACGGTTTAGACCAAGCCAAGCCCAAAACCCCCGCGATTGCCGACTCCGTGAAATGAACCGCAAATTGGTGGGCCCAAAGTGCGCCTACGCCTTTGGCTCCCTCGTTATCTTTGCCGCGCATGGAGAAAGCGTTTATCCTGTATGATTTGGAAGCGACGTGCTGGAGAACCAGCCGTCCAAAGCGCGTGGAGATCATCGAAGTCGGGGCCGTCAAAGTCAACGAGAAACTCGAAGTCGTGAGTGAGTTTTGTGCCTTCGTGCGGCCAATCATGCACCCTGTCATCAGTAAGTTCTGCACCTCACTGACCTCCATTCGTCAATCCGATGTAGACAGAGCCTCCCAATTTGATGAGGTCATGGAAGACTACGAAGATTGGATGGGCGTGGGCGTAAAAGACGTCATCCCACTGAGCTGGGGCGAGTTTGACAAGCGTCAGCTCAATACAGATGCCCAACTTCACAGCATGCAATTGGACTGGTTGGATGCCCACGTCTGCTTTCAAAAACACTACGGAAAGTGGAAGGCTGCCAAAAACCAAGTTGGGCTCAAGAACGCACTCGAAACAGAAGAAATCACTTGGTCTGGAACTGAACACCGCGCCATTGATGATGCCCGAAACATGGCCGAATTGTTTTGTAAAGTCGCCGGGCAAATCCCGAGCCTCAAGCTTGGTTGATGGCCATTGGCTTCTCCAGTACGTTAAAAACAGCGCTTGCTGTGGCCAGTATGGAGTGGCGCCTTGAATGGCGCCAGGGACATCAACTGGCGTCCGTCGGCCTCTTTGCCATCGCCTCTGTCTACGTGGCGTTTCAAGCGGCTGACCGTGAAACTGCGACCGGCGCATGGACGGCCATGCTCTGGCTGGTCTACCTCTTTAGTGGATTCACAGCCGTCGGCCGCCTCTTCGATCGCGAGCGTACTTCAACCCGTCGATATCTCCAATGGACAGTCGAACCGATGGGCCTAATTGTGGGGAAGTTGGCCCATGCCGTCTTGACCACCACCGCATTGACCGCTTTGGTCTTTGCCGCATTTGTTCTCTTTTTGGGATGGCCCACTGGCATCGAATCAGCCAGCCGCCCCGGCTTGCTCATTCTAAGTGCCTGGCTGGGCGGCTTCTCCATGACCACCACCCTTGTCTTTGTGACCGCAATGGCCTCTCAAGTGCAATCTGGCAGCGGCGCATTGGGCGCAGTTTTAGGTCTACCCTTGCTCCTGCCCCAGTTGATTTTGGTGACCCGTTTTACACGTGGTGCACTGGATGGCACGCCTTGGGGAATGCTCGGTGAGTTGCCTTTGTTCCTCGCTGCGTTGAGTGCAGGCACCAGCGTCATCGCGTGCATTCTCTTCCCGTACATTTGGCGGGCATGAGTCACTGGAATCGTCTCTGGAAATTCGGGAGCATCCTGCTCCTTGCGTACGTCGTTGTGCGCGGTTTTTCTACCCCACTTCAACCCGGTTTGGTTGAAGCAGAACCCAACGCCTTGTCGGAAGGGCGTCAAAACATCTCCTTTTTGGCCGTGGGGCAGCCCTTCCTGCGCCCCGGAGAAAAAGAGTCGGACTTCCAGCTCATCCTGAAGTCGGGCAACGACTTGCTCCAAACTGAATTGACCGCGGTCGATGCCCACAAGGTGAGCGCCAAGGTCAACATCCCCTCCTCTCTTCCCTCACCTGCGCTGGATGCGTACTTGTTTACCCCATCCGCAGGCACCCTCTTTTTGGGCAATGCCTTCTTCGTCGAAGGAACGGCAAAAGGCCCTATTCCACCGAACTTCCAAACGTCCATCCCGGAGAACCCTGCGCCAGAACTGGGGTTCAGCTTTCCTTACCAACCCAACATCATGGAGAGCATTCGCAATCTCCTGTGGCATGTTCCGATGTGGTTTGCCATGTTTTTTGTGATGGGCATTGGGTTTTTCGCCTCTTTGGCTCAACTCAGAACCGGCCAAGTTCATTGGGACCACCGCGCAGAAGCCGCAGTGCGCACAGGCCTTGTTTTCGGCATTCTCGGCTTGATCACAGGATCTTTGTGGGCCCGCTTTACGTGGGGTGCTTGGTGGGTCTCTGATCCGCAACTCAACGGGGCCTTGGTCACCGTGTTGCTGTATTCCGGATACATGGTCCTGCGCGCCGCCATGGGCGACGATGATCGGGTTGGGCGACTCGCTGCTGTGTACAATGTTTTTGCCTTCGTGATGCTGGTCATTTTACTCATGGTCCTGCCCCGCTATACCGAGAGCCTCCACCCGGGAAAGGATGGGAATCCCGGTTTCAATAGCTACGACTTGGACAACAGTCTTCGCGCTGTATTCTACCCCGCAGTCATCGGATGGGGCGCCCTATGCTATTGGATGTACAGCCTACGCCTTCGCATGAACCGCATCCAACACCACTTGTTGACTCAATGACAGCCAGTATGCTTGCTCTATTCTTTTGTTCCAATATGGAAGGTTTCTTTTTTGGCAGTGGCAAAGCACATGTCGTCACCGGGGTCGCCCTGGTCATTTTAGCCGGTTTGGCTCTATCCCTGTGGAGAATGGACCGCAGGCTTTCCAAAATGGAAGACGACCTTAACCCGCCGAAATCCTAATTGCATGAGCCGCACAAACATTTTTGTGATCCTCTTGGTGGCCATCCTCATGGGAAGCCTGTTCAGCGTATTCAGCCAGAATAGCGAGTCGGTGGTCTTTGCACGCGCTTTTGCCGAACCCGGTGTAGAATTTAAAATTTCGGGCACCCTGAACACCGACCATCCTGTGCTGTACAACCCCGAAGTCAATGTGACCGAAACGCGGTTTCACATGCGGGACAAAGACGGCGCCTCCCATGCGGTGGTTTTGAGAAAAGCCAAACCCACAGGTCTTGAGCAAAGTGAATCCATTGATTTGTATGGACAGGTGGTCGATGGAGAGTTTGTCGCTGGTGAAATGCTCATGAAGTGTCCGAGCAAATACAATGAACAGTCCCACAACCTCGCAGAGGCTGTCGAACAAAATTGATTCCAAAACGTGGACATCACTTACCTCAACGAATGGACTTGGGCGGCTTCTTTAGGCCGCCTTCTTCTCGCTTTGGCCTTCGCCGCTGGGCTGGCCTCTACCATTGGGTATGTCGCCGCTGTTCGGCGCCCCCAATCCAATTGGATGGCCCTCGGTCGGTGGGGGTTCCGTTTTCATGCCTCTGCCATTTTCGGCGCCATCGGCTTGATGTACTTGCTCATCTTTTCGCACCGGTACGAGTTCCAATACATCTGGAAACACCTCAATGATGCCATGCCCACCAAGTTGGCTCTTGCCAGTTTTTGGGGCGGTCAAGAAGGTGGATTCCTGTTGTGGATGTTCTGGATGTTGCTGCTCGCCATCCTCTTTCTCCGGCGGCTTCCAGGCAAGTTAGAGGCCCCTGTCATGGCCGTTCACGGAGGCGTACTTACCGCACTGAGCTCCATGCTGTTGGGATTGTACTTTGGTGAGTTCCAGTTCGGCATGGACCCCTTCTTACTGCTGAGGGAAGCGCCTGAAAATGTGGGCATGCCGTGGACGTTCAATCCAGACTATTTGGCATTGATTCCTCAATTCGCAGACGGACAAGGACTCAATCCTCTGCTGCAGAATTACTGGATGGTCATCCATCCACCCACGTTGTTCCTCGGGTTTGCAAGCACCCTCATGCCCTTCGCCATGGCCATGGCTGGCTTGTGGCTCAAGGACCACAAAACATGGATGAAGGCCGCCATTGGATGGTCCTTTTTCGGCGTGGCCATCCTCGGTGCTGGCATCCTCATGGGCGGTGCATGGGCGTATGAAGCACTCAGCTTTGGCGGCTTTTGGGCCTGGGATCCCGTCGAAAACAGCTCTTTGGTCCCCTGGTTGGTTTTGGTCGCGGGCGCCCATCTGCTCTTGATCAACCGCAGCAAGCCCGGCACCGCCATTACGGCCACCTACCTCATGATTGGCTTGGCCTTTCTTTTGGTCGTCTATTCCACGTTTTTGACCAAGAGCGGCATTCTCGGTGACACTTCCGTACACAGCTTCGTCGACAGTGGAATTTTACCCCAACTGCTCACCTTCTTGATGGGGTGCAGTGGCTTGTTCTGCGCCATGCTCCTTCGCCCCGGGTCGGACAGGAAAATCTACGGCGGCATCCAAGCCATACTGGCCGTGGGCGTAATATTGGTTGACCCGGCCTTGTGCCTACTGGGCATGGTTGTGGTCATGGTACTCGCAGGGCTCAGAGGGCACTTGAATCACCTCCCTCGAACCGACCAAGAAAGCCCCCTCTGGACGCGGGAGTTCTGGATGTTTGTTGGTGGCATGCTCATGTTTGCCTCTGCCGTGCACATTACATTTCAAACGAGTCTACCAGTATTCAATCATTTCTTGACCCCTTTTAGCGGTTTCTTCCAAAGCATTTTTGAATCCACAGGCTCCAACTTGGCTCGGAAGTTGGCCGCGCACAATTTGGCGCCAGGCACTGATTTTGACTCTACCTATCACGCCATTCAAGTGCCCTTGGCCTTTTTGTTTATTGGCATCACCGCCTTCACTCAGTACCTGCGCTATGGAAAGGCACCTCGGAAAGAGGCCTTTTTTCAGCCCTTGAGGAGCCTCGTTTCGGCCGTGGTTTTAACCGTCGCATTTGCCCTCGCTTTTGATTTCCACGCCTGGGAGACGCCGAGGGTGGCCTTGATCTTCGCTTGCCTATGGTCTGTGCTCGCCAACGCCGACTACATCCTACAAGTGTTGAAGGGCAAATGGGACCACGCGGGCGCCAGTGTGGCCCACATCGGATTTGCACTGGTCATTTTGGGCGCCGTGATTTCCAACGCCAAAAAAGATGTCATCAGCAGCAATCAATTCGGCGACCTGGCCATGTTGAATGAGGCCCTTTCCAACGAAGAAGATTTGCTATTGCTTGAAGGCGACACCTTAGCCATGGGACCGTACTACGTGTGCTATCGTGAACGAAGACAAGAAGGCATTCACGCCAAATTCTCGGTGGATTATTTCGAAACCTTGCCTGAGAACTACACCACTGGCGAGGTCGTGGCCAAGGATGGGTTCCTCTTCCAATGTACCGAAGACCATACAGCCTTGCCCCGATTCGAGGACGACATGGAGGACCATTGGACCTTCGTCCCCATTCCCAACGCGCGGCAACAGCGTGAGGCCAAGCCATGGTCCGCTGGACGTCCCGGACCGTTCCTCTTTACGCTCGATCCGAAAATTCAGCTCAACGAGCAAATGGGCAACGCCCCTGAACCGGATACACACAGGTTCTGGAACCGAGATTTGTACACGCACATCAAGTGGGGTCGCGTATCTGACCCAGAGGCCGACGACGAGGGCTGGATGGACGGCAGAAAGCACGACTTGATGCGCAGAGACAGCCTCATGATTGGCAAGAGCGTCTTGGCATTGGACTCCATTTCCGCTGTAACCATGCAACAAAAGCCTGCATTTGGATTGCTCGACAAAGACTTGGGTGTGGCCGCTCACTTTCGACTGACCGGAAACGGCCCCGACACCAACTTCACTGCACTCTACATTGTCCGAGACAGCTTGGTGATTCCCGACATGGTCACACTCGACGGCCGAGGCGTCAAGCTCCGCATCGATGGCTTTCGACCCGCTGAAGCCACTTTCGAAACTGTCGTTTGGGAAAATCTGTCGATTCGCCGAGATTTCATTGTGATGCAAGCCACCGTATTTCCCCAAATCAACCTGTTGTGGCTCGGGTGCATCATCATGACAATCGGCGCACTGATGTCGGTCAGACAGACCCGTCGCGTGCAACGCAAACGCCCTTCGAAGTCATCATGATGGCCAAGGCCCACGTGATTGGCATGGGACGACTCGGACAACATTTGTCTGTGCGTTTGGCCGCCTTGGGCGTCGTGGTGACCCGATTCAACCGGACGCCTCATCCCGGCGCCCTGCCCTTGTCCAATTGGAAACCAGAAGAAGGCTTGGACGCCGTTTTTCTCACCGTATCCGATGGCGCCATTTCGGAAGTTGCCCAATCGTTGGTGGACACGTTGCCCAAGACTTCTTGTCTGATTCACCATGCCGGATCTGTAGCGCGTGACATTCTGCCTTGGCCAAAAAGTCAAACGGGTGTGCTCTGGCCCCCCATGACCTTTCTCCCGGGCGAAACCCCCGATTGGCCAACACTGCCCATGGCCGTGGATTCCGAACACCACGGAATTCAAGATTGGGCGCACTGCATTGCCCCCCGCTCCTTCGCTGTGAATGAGGCGCAACGCAAACACCTCCACCTTGGTGCGGTCATGCTCGGCAACCTTACGGCGGCCTGGATTGGCACTGTCGCTCAGCACCTTCAACAGATGCAGCTTGACCCCTCGATTCTTTCCCCGCTTGTTCAAGCGAGCGTGGACAAGGCGCTCCAAGGAAACGCCCTAGACACCGTAACGGGCCCAGCCGCCCGAAACGACAGAACCACTTTGACCGCACAAGCGGAACTGCTTCAATCTCCGGAAATCCAGCCGCAGCTGGCCCTCCTCCACCACCACCTTACCCAATCCATTCTCGCGCATCATGGACACCTCCCCCTCCCCCCATTTCAAACAGAGACTCGCCAAGATTGAGGCTTTTGTCTTCGACAACGACGGCGTCTTTACCAATGGCACGGTCTACCTCATGCCCGGTGGAGAGCAAGTACGCACGGCCAGCACGCGAGACGGGTATGCTGTCCAACACGCTGCAAAATGCGGGGTGAAAATGGCCATGATCACCGGAGGAAAAAGTGACGAAGTCATTCGACGCATGAATGGTTTGGGCGTGACTGAAGTGATCACAGGGGCTGCAGTTAAAATCACAGAACTTGAAGATTTGTGCGCCCGATGGGGCATCACCCTCGATCAAGTTTGCTACATGGGCGACGACATTCCCGACATTCCCGTGCTCAAAGCCTCCGGTTTGGCCTGCTGTCCGCACGACGCGGTTCCCGAGGTTCGCGCGGTGTGTGACTACATCAGTCCAATCAACGGAGGCTATGGCTGTGTTCGTGATATTTTGGAGCAAGCCATGAAAGTGAAAGGACTGTGGATGAATGAGCTCGCCCACGCGTGGTGAAAGCGTAAGTTTGCCAATCTATGGATCGCAACACCATTACCGGTTTCGTGCTGATTTTCGCGATGGTCATCGTGTATCAGCTTTATTTCGTTCCTGCTCCGGAACCTCAAGCAGAACCCACGGCTCAAACGGCCCCCACCCCGGAGGTGACGGAAGCCGCTACTGAAATCCCCAGAGGGACCGCCAACCTTCTCGACAGCACCTATGTCGCGCAAACGGTGGTCCTGACGTCGGAGGTTTTGAAAGTCGAATTGACCACAGACGGCGGTGTGCCTGTCTTGGCTGAATTGCAGGATGGTTATTTGGACTATTGGTCCAAGGCGCCCATTCGTCTCTGGACCCCTGATGGCTCCGCCATGAATTGGATTGCGCGGGGAGAAGGCTCTTATGATCAAAATTTCGACGTCGTTTCAAACAACGGAACCGAGGTAATCCTCAGAAACCGCGGTACGGGGCCGTTGAGGAGCCTGACATACACCATTGACGGTTATCTGCTCGACGTGAGTGCAGAGTTTGCCGATGCCCGGGGAGAGGTCGGATTCCAGTGGCAAGCCGATGGCGCCCACAACGAGAAAGGCATCGACGTTGAACGTCAAAAGAGCAGCATCTTTTATCGCGAGCAAGGGCGAGGAAGGGACTACTTGAGCGAAGGAAGAGACAAGACTGAAACCATTGAAGACCCACTGGAATGGGTGGCTTTCAAACAAAACTATTTCTCCGCCATCGTCGGAACCGAAGCCGGATTTACATCTGGTGAAATCAGGAGTCTTCCCCCAATCGAATCCTCAGACACGTCTTGGACCATGCGCTATGGTATGGACGTGAAAATGCCCACCGAGATCATAAATGGCCGCGAAGTGGCTGACCTGAAATTCTACTTTGGGCCCAATGACGCCTCTCAATTGGCCACAACAGGCTGGGGTGAAATTAGCCGTGTCATTGACTTCGGTTGGTGGATTTTTGGATGGATCAACCGCAATTTGATCTTCCCGTTCTACGGCCTGTTGGCGAAATACATCGGGTCCGCTGGCTTGATCGTTTTGATCATGACCCTGTGCATCAAAACCATGCTCTCTCCCATCACTTGGAAGAACTACTTGAGCTCGGCCAAAATGCGCCTGTTGAAGCCAGACATTGAGGAAATCAACGCCCAGTTCCCTGACCAAGATGATGCGGTTCAGCGGCAACAAGCCACCATGAAATTGTACCGCGACAGTGGTGTGAATCCTTTGGCAGGCTGTCTCCCGCAATTGATTCAGATGCCACTGCTTTACGCGATGTTCCGCTTTTTCCCGGCCAACATCGAACTGCGCGGAAAGTCCTTTTTGTGGGCAGACGACCTCGGTGCATACGACAGCATTCTGGACTTGCCTTTCGAGATTCCTTTCTATGGAGCACACGTTTCCGGCTTCACCCTTTTGATGGCCGCTTCCATGTTTTTCTACATGGGACAAACCATGTCGCAGCAGGCCGCCCCCACTCAACCGGGAATGCCTGACATGCGCATCATGGCCAAGGTCATGCCGTTTTTCATGCTGTTCTTCTTCAACAAGTTTGCCAGTGGATTGAGCCTGTACTACTTCATAGCCAACCTGGTCACCATTGGCCAAGTCAGCGCCGTCAAGCGCTTCTTTATCGATGAAGACAAGATCCGCGAGAAAATCAAGTCCAAACAGGCCGCACCCAAGCCTGAGAAAAAGAAGAGTGGTTTCGCAGAGCGCTTGGAGGCCATGCAAAAAGAGCAACAAAAAAGGTCGGAAGAGATGAAGACCCAGCGGGACCAAACGCGAAAGTCAAGGAACCAAAAGCGCAAGAAGTGAGCGCACGCCTGAGCCTTCAACTGACGCGATTTACAACCTGGACAGCAGGTCTAATCTTGCTCGGACTCATGGGATGGGGATGCCGTGGGCCACAGTCCTTCCTAAAAAGTGATGCCTCCCCGTTGTTGTCCTACGAACGAACCATGTGCTATGGCTCCTGTCCTGCCTTCAAGCTGGACATGCAAGCCGATGGCGCCGTCTTCTTCCATGGCCGGGCACATACCCAACCCTTGGGGAAATACCGCGCGCAATGGTCCCCGGCAGACCTTTCTAAACTGGCGCAAACGGCCGTTGACGTTCAACTCGACAAAAAGGCAGGCACTTACGACAATCCCATGATCATGGATTTGCCATCGACTCGCCTTCATTTCGGCGAGCACCGCGTTTTAGACCGGATCGACGGACCCGATTTAAAGGCGATTTACAACGTCTTGGATAGCCTCATCTCGGCCTCCAAATGGGTGCCTGAGCCCCGCTAAGGCAGTTGCTTCGGCGCAGATGAGGGGGAAACCCTCACGCCTCCTATTTTCGCGCCGCGCATTGGTCCTGAACACTGACCAATGGACAACGATGAACAACACCATGAAGCAACGCATTTTCCTGCTGCTTTTCGCAGCATTTCAACTCGTATCCACCACAGCCAAGGCGGATGAAGGCATGTGGCTCTTGCACATGCTCCAACGCATTAACGAAGCCGAGATGCAAGAGATGGGCCTCAACCTGAGTGCCGAAGACATCTACTCCTTGAATCAGGCATGCCTTCGCGATGCGGTGATTACCCTGAACGGCGGCAGCTGCACTGCGGAAATCATTTCTGACCAAGGGTTGGTTTTGACCAACCACCACTGTGCTTATGGTGCGATTCAAGGGTTCAGTACGGTCGAGGACGACATTCTCACCAACGGCTTCTGGGCCATGTCCACCGAAGAGGAAAAGCCCATTCCAGATTTCAGCGTGACGTTTTTGCAGCGCATCGAAGACATGACCGAACGCGTCTTGGCCGATGTGACCGACGACATGGATGAGGGAACCCGCCAGCAGGCGATTCAAGCGGCCATTTCACAAATTGAAGAGGAAGAAAAGGGCATCAATCCCGACTTTCGTGCCCAAGTAAAATCCTTCTATCACGAGAATGAATTCTACTTGTTTGTCTATCGCGACTACAGCGACATCCGCCTTGTCGGAAACCCACCAGAGAGCATCGGAAAGTTCGGTGGAGACACCGACAACTGGATGTGGCCACGCCACACCGGAGACTTCTCTTTGCTCCGTATTTATTCTGGCGCAGACGGCAACCCTGCAGACTACAGCGAAGACAATGTCCCTTACACCCCAAAGCGCCACTTGAAGGTGTCTTTGGACGGTGTGGACAACGGAGACTTCACCATGATCATGGGCTACCCAGGAAGCACCGATCGCTTTCTCAGCAGCTATGGCGTGGAGCAGGCCTTAGACCTGTACAATCCCAGCGTGGTTGAGGTGCGCGACTTGAAGCTCAAGACCATGAAGACGCACATGGACGCTGACCCCGCCGTGCGCATTCAGTACGCAGCCAAGTATGCACAAACAGCCAACTACTGGAAGTACTACATCGGACAATCCAAAGGCCTGAAAGCATTGGACGTCTATGGCAAAAAGAAAGGCCTTGAAGATCAATTCACGGCTTGGATGTCGGAAGATCCCAACCGCGAGTCGACCTATGGTGAGACCCTTGGATTGCTCGAAGAGTACTACAACAACACCGACGCCACAGTGAAAGGCCAGGTTTACTCTTTGGAGGCCGGTTTGATTGGGTGCGACCTGATGCTGTTTGCCTATCGTGTTGCCGCCAATGCACCTGGCTTGCTCGGTGAGGATGCCGACCGCGCCGCCCGAGTCACCGTTTACCTTCAAGGTCTCGCAGAGGGGTTCTTTAAGGACTACGACGCCGCAACCGACCGCGACTTGTTTGTGGCCTTGATGACCAAGTACATGAACGACATCTCCCCCGATCAACAACCTGCGTTGTTCAACACGGTCAGAGACAAGTACAAAGGAGACTTTAGCCGGTACGCCGACAAGATGTACCCCAAGAGCGTTTTGACCGACCCAACACGCTTCGCTGAATTCCTCGCCAATCCAAGTCAGAAGGTGCTCGACAAAGACCTCGCTGTGGCCGCTGCCTCGAGCATGATCGAAACTTACCGGGGTTACTTCGCCTCGCCAGAACAAAGCAAGTTTGACAAGGGCTACCGCCTCTTGACAGCTGGCCTGCGCGAAATGCAGCCGGAAAAAATGTGGTATCCAGACGCCAACTCCACAATGCGGTTGAGCTATGGCACTGTGGGCGACTATGACCCTGCAGATGCGGTCCACTATGATTTTGTAACCACTGCCGAGGGCATCCTCCAAAAGAAGGACAACAGCAACCCTGAGTTTGTGGTCGACCCCACTCTTGAAACGCTTATCCGCAACAAAGATTACGGACGCTATGCCGACGAGGATGGCAATCTGGTGCTTTGCTTTATCTCCGGAAACGACATTACAGGAGGCAACTCTGGCAGCCCCGTTCTCAACGGAGACGGTGACCTCATCGGCCTCGCGTTTGACGGAAACTGGGAAGCCATGAGTGGCGACATCGCCTTTGAGCCAGAGCTTCAGCGTACCATCAGCGTGGACATTCGCTACGTGATGTGGGTCATCGACAAGATGGCCGGTGCTCAGAACCTCATCGACGAGATTGAATTTGTGACCACACCGAAAGAGACGTTGCCCGCTGCCCCCCTCGAGGAATCCGTTCCTGTCGAGAAAGGGCGCTGATTTCGAAGCCTTTTCGCAAAAAAGCCCCGCCAACCGGCGGGGCTTTTTCGTTTACCCTCTTTTGAAGCAATCGCTTTAGACCGCGTTTCGCCCAGCATTGACAATGCCAAACATGGTGCGCACAATGAGCTTTTCCAATGCGCCCTTACTCGCAGGTGCCTCTCCTTGACCGTCCAACCATTGCAGTCCCGCTTGCTGAATCACAAGCAGTGGCAGAATGATTGACTCTCGGAGATCAATGGACTCGGCAATCGCAGGTGACCGCTCCATGAGTTGCTGCTGCCCCGTGATGCGAAGGAGCAAGGCTTGGGTCTGATCGAACTCCGATTTGACCATGTGCCAAAGTTCACCGAATCGGGGATCACTGGCCAAGTGCGCCGTAAGTTCAAAGTTGCACTTTCGCATGCTTTGCATGCTGTTTTCCAGCAACGCAGCGAAGAGAGGCTGATCTTGGTAGAGCTGCGCGGCCTCTTCCAAACGTCCCTCCTTTTCCAAGGCAGACAAGGCCACACCTATGCCATAGAATCCCGGCACATTCTGCTTGAGCTGGCTCCAAGAGCCCACGAAAGGAATGGCACGCAGGTCATCCAAAGTCAAAGGGCCCGTCTTTTTTCGCCGGGTTGGACGGCTCGCAATGTTGGTGGCCCCATAATGGCTCAAGGTTCCATAGGTGGACAGGTATTCCATGAACGCAGGATGGGCCTTCAACTCCGCGTAGGCCGCATAACTGCGTTCCGCCAAGAGGTTCATCAATCTCCGTTGATTCTCTGTCCACTTGGATTGTTCTGGATCAATCAAACGGTGCTGCAATCCGGCCGTCAGCAGCAACTCCATGTTGTAGGATGCACTTTGAGGCGTCCCAAAATTGGAACTAATGGACTGCCCTTGAATGGTGGTCTGCACCTCTTTGGTTTTCACGTCCGGACCGAGCGATGCGTAGAACCGATGTGTGTTTCCACCACCGCGCGCTGGCGGCCCACCTCGGCCATCAAAAAAGACCACCTCCACACCAAAATCAGCACACGCTGCAGACAGGGACTCTTTCGCTTGGTGAATGGACCAATTCGCCATCAAATACCCTCCGTCCTTGGTGCCGTCGCTAAATCCCAACATCACGTGCTGAACAGATTCGCGCGCATTCAAGTGATCTCGGTAGGTGTCCATGGCCAACAGGCGCCTCATTTCTGAGGCCGCTCCAGCCAAATCATCGACCGTTTCGAAAAGCGGCACAAAATCCAAGGACATGGAACCGTTCCCATTGGCACACCTGGCCAGTGCGAAAAGACGCAAAACATCGTTCGCTCCCCGGCAATTGCTGATGATGAACCTGTGGCATCCCCGAGGTCCGTTGAATTCCTGAATCTCCCGGATGGCCCCCATGACTTCGATCACATCCTTGACCACATCGTCCGCGTCGTCCGGCAAGATGCCGTGTTCGGTCACCGTCAGCAAGGCTTCCGGAGACTCAGGAAGCCCCACAGCATCGGCTGCACGTTTGAGAACACGGCTATCCTGGCGAATGTCCATCGACGCAAAATGCCTGCCGAAAATGACCATAGACAAGCGCAGTCTCGTGATGTCTTCGGCATGAAGTCCTCCGAAGTCTGCACGCACCTTGGCTTCGATGTCCATGAGCCCTTGAATGACCCCTTCGTCGTCAAAAACACGCACGTCCATGGCCAAAATGGCCTCTTCCACTTTGGCCTGAAGCCCATCCAATTCGCCCTCCAATCCCTTGAAGGTGATGCGGCGCCGGAGCTGTCGAAAGGACCTTCTGTAGCAACGCAACAAAGTCAAACGAAGTCGTCGGGCCACCCGAAGTGTGGTTCCTGCGTCTACAAAGGGATTGCCATCCCGGTCGCCTCCCGGCCAAAACCCCAAGGAAAACGCGTCCGCTGCCTGCTCGGGCTCAACGCCTGTGGATTGTGCCACGCGCAACGCCAACGCTGGTAACGCCTGAAAAAACACATGCTCCAAGTACCATGTTTGGCGCACGGCCTCCTCATACGGTGTGGGGGCTTGTGCCTGAAAGAAGGGGGTCAACCCCAATTGGTGCAACAAATTGTGCGCCGACTCTAGGTCTCCTTGCCTGACTTCTTTGGTCAAGTCCGTAATGATGCCCAATGCCGAACCAGGATAGAACTGCGTGGGGTGCGCCGTCAACACCACGCGAACTTTTTGATCTGAAATCGCAGCTTTGAGCTCTTCCTGCAATCCCCTTCGGGCGATGCGCGGCAAGACCCCAGAAAGCGACTCGGCACCCTCCAGATCATTCAACCGCTCATACCGTGCGTCTTCCAGTGCATCCACCAGAACGACTTGTCTTTCGATGTACTGCACGTACCGGAACAGAAGGCCGATCCTTTCCTCCTGCGGAACATTGCTGTCATCCAGATGCTCTGTGAGCAAGTCCATAGGAGAACGGCCCAGAGACAACCCATTTCTGCAGGCCTCGGAAAACAGGGGGACGCGCAATCCTGTGCCCCGAATGCCGTCCAAAGGCAGGGTCAGGAAGATGCTGTTGTACACTTCAAAAGGGCGGGTCACCGCCGCTGCGTAATTCGAATGCTCCATGTTGAGAGGGTGTAAAATGGCACCGGAGCATTGACGGCACAAGAAAGGTACAATCCAAAGCCCGAGCTTGTTCCTGCCCCCTGCCCTGTACCTTCGCAGTCCACCCACATCCGAGTGTTGCACTTTTGTGCGCCACTTTGGTTTCTTGATCCATCTCACCATGCGCATCGACATCCTCTCCGCCGTTCCCGCCCTTCTTCAGGGTCCTTTTAGCGAAAGCATCGTCGGACGCGCCAGAAAGGCCGGAGTTGTGGAAGTTGAAGTGCACGACATCCGCAAATGGAGCACCGACAAACACGGCAAGATTGACGACACCCCCTTCGGAGGCGGTGCGGGCATGGTCATGGCCATCCAGCCCATTGTTGACGCCATAGCGGATTTGAAATCACAACGCCAGTACGACGAGGTGATCTACTTGACGCCCGATGGAGAGCGCCTGGGTCAATCGCGCGTGAACCAACTCAGCTTGTCCGGAAACCTTTTGATGTTGTGCGGTCACTATAAAGGCATTGACCAGCGTATCCGAGATCATGTGATCACGCTCGAGCTGAGCATTGGGGACTACGTTTTGAGCGGCGGTGAACTCGCTGCAGCCGTTTTGGCAGACGCCCTTGTGCGTCTCGTTCCTGGCGCCATCGGCGACGGTGAAAGTGCCCTAACCGACAGTTTTCAAGATGGACTTTTGGCTCCACCGGTGTACACACGTCCTTCTGAATGGGAAGGCCACAAAGTCCCAGATGTCCTTCTGGGCGGCCATCACGCCGACATTGACCAGTGGCGAATGGACCAAGCCATGGACCGAACACAACGACTTCGCCCTGACCTGTTGGACGAGGCTTGAAATGTCGTAATATTGCACCCCGTTTACAACGGACCCACAACGCAGTGTCATGGATCGTCTTCGTCAAATTTCCCAGCAACTCAACCCATTGAAAGAATGGCCGGACTTCAAAGCCGGTGATACAGTCAAGGTGAGTTATAAGATTAAAGAGGGCTCGAAAGAGCGTACTCAAATCTTCCAAGGAACCGTCATTCAACGTAAGGGCGAGGGCCCAACCGAAACATTTACGGTACGTAAAATGGCCTCCGGTGTCGGTGTGGAGCGTGTCTTCCCATTCGGAAGCCCCTTCCTCGAAGCCGTAGAAATCATGAAGGTGGGTAAGGTTCGCCGTGCGCGCATTTACTACCTCCGTGCCCTCACAGGTAAGTCCGCTCGAATCAAAGAGAAGCGTTCTTTCCGCAGCACCAAGTGATGCTCAAGCTCTTGATGAGCGCAACGAAGCCGGTCCGAATCAGGTCCGGCTTCGTTGTTTTTTGACCTGAAGTGAGCTGTATCTTGCCAGAAGACTGATGGACAGCCCTTTCGACCTTCAAATCATCTGCAGCACGCCCGGAGACGTGGCGCGCGCACAGCGCGGTGGTGCCACCCGAATTGAATTGTCGGCCGGATACACCGCGGGAGGCATGACCCCTTCACCGGGCACCATTCAGTCCTGCATCGCTGCGACTGACTTGCCGGTCCTGGTGGCCATGCGTCCACGAGAAGGCCATTTGGTCTACAGCCCTTCCGAGCGAGAAATCATCTTAAATGACGCCGCATACAGCCTCGACAAAGGCGCATCGGGCGTCCTCATTGGCGGTTTAACTGGCCATCTGGAGTTTGACTTTGATCTGATCGAAACTGCCATCGATCGCTTTGGCGGAGACAAGGTTATGGTCAACCGTGCTTTGGACAGCGCCAAAAGAACCCTGCGCGATTTTGAACGCCTGACCAGCCTGCCCATCGCAGCCTTGGCTTCCAGTGCAGGATTGGGAAACGCCATCAAAGGACATCAGCAACTTGTTGACTGGCAATCTGAAGTCGATTTTGACATCTACGCTTCAGGTGCCGTTTTGCCAGGAGGCGCAGGGAGAATGTGGTCTGCAGGCTTGTCCTGCTTTCGCGCGTCGGCTCGTAAAAGCGGCGGTGTGGCCCACGAAGGGCGCTGGTTCGAAGGCGAAATTTACCCGGTGGACGCCCAAAGGGTTGCCCAGCTTGTCAAGGCCATTCAACGCGCCATTGCACAAGAGGAGGAAGAAACAGACGCGCCTTCGTCTGAATCCGAACAGCCGTAAGAAGGAACCGCTTCTCCACGGGGTTCCGTTTTCCTGACTTTAAGACTCAGGACAATACTTCCGCTACGCGGGCACGAACCTCGGCCTCTTTGGCTTCTGCCAACGCCTCCAATTCCAGACACCGCGACAGCATGGCTTCGGCCTGGGACCTGTCTTTGAGATCCGCTGCGTTGACCCGCACATTCATGACCGCACCCAAAACGGCTGTCCGCGCACAAAGGGCGCCGACACCGGCGTCCGTAATGCTGTTTGGATTGCCGCGCATGGCCATATCCAACATGACCTCCATCGAAGCCAATGCCACTTCGGCCACTTCGAGTGGGGTGTTCATTGCGCCCAGAGTGGCCGCCTGAATGGCCGCATTTCGCTCTGCCTTTTGTGCGTCATTGCCTTTTGGCAAACCGAATGCCGCCATGATGGCATCGAAAGCCGCCGTGTCTTCGTCGACCAAGGCCAGCAAGCGCGTCTGATGGGCCATGCCCCTTTCCGCAACATCGCTAAAGGTCTCCCATTGGTCATCCCATCCGCGTTTGTGCGCGCTCAAGTTGGCAACCATGGTGCCCAATGAGACGCCCAAGGCACCGACATAAGCCGCAATCGACCCTCCACCTGGAGCTGGACTCTCACTGGCCGTCTCGTTGGCAAAAGCCACCAAGCTCATCGCTGCCAAGGGTGCCGTGTTGCCCTTTGCATCCTCCAATAGGTATTCGATGACCCGTTTTCTCGCATCAAAAGGCGCCAAATCATCCAACCCAAGCGACTTCACGGCCACCTTGACTTTCTCCGATTCGTGGATGCCGAGGCTTCGGCCTTGCTTGCGTAAATAATGGTCGGCGGCATCCATCAGCACACGCTTGGGAATCAGGCCAACAATTTCGCTGCCCGTGACCCTCATGCCTCGGGCAATGGAACGCGCACAGGCTGCATCAAAAGCGGTGTGGACCGCGGTCTCCGAAATGTTGGTGAGGTTCAATGACAATTGGGCGATGCCATACTCTTCGATGTACCAGCCAATGCCTTTGACACACTTGAGCATGCCTGGCTCGCGTGCAGGATTCCCATCGGCATCTTGAATCACCTTCCCGGTCAAGCCTCCCTCCCGCTTGATGCGGCCGTTCTCCCTCAAGTCAAATGCAACCGCGTTGGCGCGTCGCGTAGAGGTGGTATTTAGGTTCACATTGTAAGCCACCAAAAAGTCACGTGCCCCAATCGCTGTGGCCCCCGTTCCTTTCGCCCGGTCGTTGAATTCCGCTGGACCAAAATCTGGCGCCCAAGCCGGTTGCGACAACTTCTCCAAGCCCTCGTATTCTCCCTTTCGACAATGGGCCAAATTTTGTCGCTCTGGCTGCAAGGCGGCATCCTCGTAGAAGTAACCGGGAATCCCCAGTTCTTTTCCTACGCGCGCTCCTAGCGCATGGGCAGCGGCTTTGCAATCCTCCATGGTGACGCCTGCCACCGGAACAAAAGGACACACATCGGTTGCCCCCATCCTCGGGTGCTCTCCATGGTGCTTGGACATGTCGATCAATTCCGCCGCTTTGGCCATCAACCGGAAAGCCGCCTCTACGATGGTCTCTGGCGGTCCCACGAACGTGATCACTGTACGGTGCGTTGAACCTCCGGGGTCCACATCCAAAAGACGGACGCCATCTACGGTCTCCACAACAGAGGCAATGGCGTCAATTTTCGCACGGTCTCGTCCCTCACTGATGTTGGGAACACATTCAATCAAACGGATACTCATGGTGGCGGGTTTCGGGTCGCCAAACTACTGCGATTTACTCGCACGAACTGCCCCAATCTGCGAGCAAAAACAACAAATCAGGCGCCCCAACCAGGCCATCCCCATTCACATCACTCTCACAGAGGACTGTGCAGCTTCCATCGTCGAGGGTAGCCAACGGCTGATAGTTGGCCGCTTCTGGATTCAAACACCCAGCCAACACACAACTGCCGTCGTCCAAATCCGCCGAGGGGTTGTAGTTCGCAGCAAAGGCATAAGTGCATCCAGTCAATACATTGACCACCTCTGCCCATGCCGCCGCTGGAGAACTCGAGCAAGACAGCCCTTTCCCCCTCACCACCCAGTCATAAAAGAAGTAGTAATAGCTGAGCTCTGCTGAGTTGGCAATGGTCGATCCTGTAATGGCCGCCAAATCGCCCAACAAATAGGGGTAATCCAATTCCGAGGCCACGTTGTCTCGCCACAATGAAATGTCCTCCCCAGACACACGCAAGGCGTATTGACTGCCTGCAGGCAGGTCGAACCCCAGCGCTACGGTGTTCCATCCTTCGGCCAAGTCAACCCAAGCGGAATCAATCACACCGAGTTGAGGAACAGAGAGCTCAACCAATCGAGGGCCAGGCGACGCAGTTCTCATGTTGACTGTTTCCAGAACCAAGGGCTCAAACACATCAAACTTCAATCCGTAACTGTCCGAATTGATGAACCCTCCACTGGACGTGGTTTCCTTTCCACCTGAGACCAGCTCCACATTGCGTTGCGCTTGAGACCTTACCCACCACCCTGTGCTCTCGGCCAAAGGAGGCGTCACAAAGGAGTCTCCCTCCAGAAGAAAAGCCCCCACTTCTGTGGCCTCCAAAGCGTCTAGCGTCGACGCCACCCCGCCTGAATACCATCGCAATGGTGCATCCTCCATGAGGGTGGGGAAAAACGTGTGCTCCTCGCCCACCCCAATGAGTGCTGGAGCCACGATGGGTGGCAACGGCGACGCAAAAACTTCCAACACCACAGGCTCCGAAGTGTCGATGTGCCCACACAAATTGGTCGTGGTCACATTGATTGTGTCGCTCGAGCTCATCCATAACGTATCGGATGTTGCTCCTGTCGACCACAACACACTCAATGCCGAATCGTCAATCGTCAAGGCCCGTGTTTGCGCGGAACAAAATGAAGCAGGCCCGTCCAACAAAACAACCGGTGGAACAGGCTCCACAACAGAAATGACCACACTCGGAGACAGCACACTGCATCCATTGGTGGAGACCAACAGGGCTTGGGCCACCCCTGCCTCACCAAACACCTGCCCAAGTGGACCAGGTGTGCCACCCGTCCACGAATCGGCCACCCAACCCTCCGGTAAAGCCAATACCACCTCTTCCCCTGGACAAATTTCCTCTGACTCCGGCCAATTCAAACTCGGAACCTCTGTCGCACACGGAGATTCCAAAATCGTGTGATACTCATCCACCTCTGGGCCGTATACCACCGTGTGCACACCACTTGGCCAGAAGAAGGACACACTGTCGACCTGGGTCCGCTCCCCCAATCCGAAATTGAACGTCATCGGCCCACAAGAGCTGTAACTGTTGCCCAAAAAAGATTGATCGGTTCGCACAAAATCAGATCCAGAATAGACCACCACTCTGGCCCCAACCGCATCGCGTGGAGAAACCACGCCTTCCAATTCAAACCCAATCCAATGGTGAACGGTGTCTTGATTGAGAAACAACTGGCACCCCGGACTGACGCCAGAAAGCGGATTCACCACCAGCAAGTCTTCGGTTCCATTTTGATCAAAGTCTGCGGCAACGGTGGCGTAACCGCTGTACGGACTTTCTAGAAGGGTTCCCTGTGCCACATCGGTAAAAGACAAGTCTCCATTGTTGCGGTACATGAGGTTGAGCAGCGGACTAAACAGGTATTCATTGGACACATACAAGTCGCGCTCACCATCGTGATCATAGTCAATAAAGACCGTACCCCATCCCATGCCCACATCGCCAACACCTGCCGTTTCAGTCACATTTGTGTAGGGCAAAATGGCCCCCGTATCGGGCTGTGGGCCCGGGCTCAAAAACAGGTCGTTGGGCAAATTATTGGAAATGAACAGGTCCATGTACCCATCGTGGTTAAGGTCGGTTGCATCCACTCCCATGCCTTGGGCTTCGAGATTCAAGCCCCATTCCGCCGCTTGCTCATCGAACGTCCCCGTCCCATCATTGATGTAGAGCTTGTTGGCTTGATTGGCGTCGTGGGTCAAATACAGATCGAGGTCGCCATCGTTTTCGATGTCAAAAAAGAGCGCGCCCATGCCCACCAACTCATCCACTGCTCCAGATGCTGCATAGCCATCCGTATATCCGCCGTTGCCATCTCCCATCCAGAGCTCATTGGCCTCGTTCATGTTGACCACATACAGGTCCAACCAACCATCTTGATTCACATCGGCGGCATGAGCACTGCGGCATTGATGCGCTGTCGCAGGCCACAGATCGCCCGAGATTTCCGTGAAATCCCCGCCATCATTTCTCCAGAACCGATTCGCCTCGCTCAGGTTGCAACTCAACAAGTCCGGGTCCCCGTCATTGTCGTAATCGAAAAACAGAGACGCCATGGTGAAACCGGGATCCTCCACTCCCACTTCCACAGCAGTGAACTGCGCCCCTCCGTCGTTTCGATACAGCGCATTTGGCGCCAAGCGACTCCCGATGTAAACATCTAGGTCTCCATCCAAATCATAATCGGCCACGGAGGCGGTGTGATTGAGGTAATTGCCCAGCAGACCCGCCGCAATGCTGTGGTCCTCAAACTGAGGCACCTGACAGCACAACTGTCCTGCCAATATTCCGGTCAGTATGGTCAAAAAGAGTCGCATCCACATCCGCTCCATGTGCCCAACTGTGGGCCACCGAAAAGGAACAATGGAAGATACAAAGGGTTCAAAGGACCCAATGGCCTCGCGCCATAACCCGGTCCGCCAATGGATCTCCAAAGGCATAAATGGCCTCTTCCACAGAGCCCAGCGGTCGGGTCAACATCAAACTGGCCTCCTGCCCGACCCCCAATCCGCCGACCTCAGCTTCTAAATTCAATGCAGCCGCCCCGTTCACAGTGGCCGCTGCAATGGCCTCGAGTGGCTCGAGCCCCATGCGCAAGGAGCCCAATGAAGCTGCGAGGTGCATGTTCCCAGAGGGAGCCGATCCTGGATTAAAATCCGTGGCAATGGCGACAGAGCACCCTGCGTCCACAAGGGTCCGACACGGCGTATACGGCAGGTCCAAGAACAAGGAGCACAAGGGCAATGCGACCGGAATGGTGCTGCCACTGGCCAATTCCGCCACATCCGCTGCCTCCAGGATTTCTAGGTGATCCACAGACAAGGCCTCGAATTCCACGCAGAGGCCAACACCCCCTCCCGCTGTGAATTGATTCACGTGAACTTTTGCAGGCAGCCCCCGCAACTTGGCCTGAGACAAAAGCAATCGGGTCTCCTCTAAACCGAAGTAACCCGCCTCACAGAAAATGTCCACGTGGTCGGCCAAGCCTTCTGCAACCACAGCGGGCAAAACCTCTTCCACCATGTACTTCGTGTAGGCCGCCGGTCCGTCCCAAGGTTCGGGCACGGCGTGACACCCCAAGAACGTGGTTTTTACAGGCATCAATTCCATCGCCCCCAACCGACGCGCAACGCGCAACATTTTCAACTCTGACTCCAGATCCAAACCATAGCCAGACTTGATTTCAATGGCCCCGGTTCCCATGCGCATGAGCCGCTTCATTCGCTCCAATGAAACGGCGAACAAATCGTCTTCGGGCATGGCGCGCAAGGCCTGAGCACTGTTCAATATCCCCCCTCCGCGTGCGGCAATTTCTTGGTAGCTCAGCCCGCGAATCCGGTCTACAAATTCTCCTTCTCTAGATGCCGCATGCACCAGGTGTGTGTGGCTGTCGACCCAAGATGGCAAGACGATGCGCCCTGACGCATCCACTACCTCCAGCCGATTCCAATCCACGATGCCTGGAAAGTCAGACATGCTTCCTCCATCGATCACCCGGCCATCTTCAATGGCCAACCACGCATCTTCAAGCACGGGAAGTCCCCGCATTTCCGACCCGTACCTTCTCTTTAAAGGTGCGGGTCCGAAGCCAACCAAATGACCAATGTCTTTGAGGAGCAATCGACCTTCTGCAAATCCAGAATCCATGGTCTCGAATATCGCACATCTCTAGACAGTGCCCGCGTACCTTTGCCACATGGCTGGAAATTCGATCGGCACCGCATTCCGACTGACCACATTTGGTGAGTCACATGGCCCTTCCGTGGGCGGCGTTTTGGACGGCATACCCTCGGGCCTCCTTCTCGATGTGAACCGCATACAAGCTGAACTCCAACGCAGAAAACCAGGGCAGTCCAACCTGACCACTCAAAGAAAAGAAGACGACCAAGTTGCGCTCTTATCCGGCGTATTTGAGGGCAAAACCACAGGGACGCCCATCGGTTTTTCCATCCCGAATGGCGATGCGAAAAGTGAAGATTACGCGCACCTTAAAGACCGATACCGCCCAAGCCACGCCGACTTCACTTACGACGCGAAATATGGGTTTCGTGATCACCGAGGCGGTGGGCGTGCCAGCGCCAGAGAAACCGTGTGCCGTGTCGTGGCTGGTGCCATTGCCCGGCAACTGCTCGAACAAATGCACGCGCCGGATGCCCTGCCTCAAGTCAGCGCCTACGTAGAACGGGTTCAAGACATCGGGATGCCTTCTCCACCTCAGTTCTACGAAAGACAAATCGTCGATGCGAGTCCAACGCGCTGCCCTGACCCGGAGACTGCAGCCCGAATGGCCAGTCGCATTGTTGAGGTCCGCCAAGCGGGAGACACCGTGGGGGGCAGTGTTGTTGTAGTGGCCAGAAACATACCCGCTGGCTGGGGAGAACCCGTTTTTGACAAGCTACAATCCGACTTGGCCAAGGCCATCTGGAGTTTGCCCGCAGTCAAGGGAATGGAAGTGGGCAGCGGATTCAGCGGCACCCTTCTGCGCGGTTCTGCCCACAACGACACCTTTGCCCAAGACGGGAACAGCATCCGCACACTGACCAATCGTTCTGGAGGCATCCAAGGCGGAATCAGCAATGGCGAAGACCTGGTGCTCAGAGTGGCCTTTAAGCCCGTGGCCACCATTGCTCAAAACCAAGACACCGTGAACCAATCCGGCGAACCTGTTCAAGTCAAAGGAAAAGGACGACATGACCCTTGTGTTCTGCCCCGGGCCGTTCCATTGGTCGAAGCCATGGTTCTGCTCGTACTGGCAGACCATGCACTCAGGCAACGTTCCGCACGCCTTTGAATTGGTAGCTTGCAACCACAACGGATCGAACACCCTCCCTTATGCGCCTCGCCCTTCACTGGCAAGTCCTCATCGGCCTTGCAATCGGCATCTTGTACGCCTGGATGTCCATCACCTTTGGATGGAACGACTTTACCATCGACTACATCAAGCCCTTCGGCGACATCTTCATCAATGTCCTGAAGCTCATCGCTGTACCCCTCGTTCTCTTTAGCATTATTTCAGGTGTTGCGAGCTTGGGCGACCCCTCCAAGTTGGGACGACTTGGCATCAAAACCGTGGTCACCTATTTGCTCACGACCATGACGGCTGTGATTGTGGGATTGGTTTTGGTCAACTTATTCGAACCCGGTGCCAAGGTCTCCGAAGACCTCCTTGAGTCCAACCGGATTCGATATGAACTTTGGCGAGACGCGAACGGCATTGAGGTCCTCGACGACGTGGACCTGGTGAGCGATCCTGCCATGGCGGGGAAGGTGGCCATGATCACGGCAGAGCAAGTGGACATGAACGACTGGGTCACCGACAAACTGACCAAGGCCGAACGGACCAAGTCGAGCGGGCCTTTGCAGCCCCTTGTGGACGTGGTTCCCACCAACATTTTTCAAGCGCTGGCCGACATGTCCATGCTGCAAATCATCTTCTTTGCCGTGTTTTTCGGCATCGTTTTGGTCGGCATGCCGAAAGAAACGGCCCAACCCTTGATGCGTGCGATTGATGCGCTCAACGAGGTCTTCGTGCAAATGGTGTGGATTGTGATGAAAGCCATGCCCATTTTCGTCTTCGCGCTCATGGCCGGGCAAATCGTGAATGCGGCCGGAAGTGACCCCGACATGTTTCAGCAGCTCTTGGAATATTTGCTCCAATACAGCCTCGTCGTGGTCTTGGGACTGGCCTTTATGGTCTTTGTCTTTTATCCATCGCTGGTTGCCCTGATGATTCGAAAGCTCGGATTCCGCCGGTTCCTCCGGGGAATGCGTGATGCTCAAATCACGGCGTTTTCGACCTCCAGTTCTGTGGCGACATTGCCGGTAACCATGGATTGCGTGAGAAACAAAATCGGCGTTTCGGAACGCACCACCAGCTTTGTCCTTCCCATTGGCGCCACAGTCAATATGGACGGCACCTCCCTCTATCAGGCGGTTGCCGTTGTGTCCCTCGCACAATTTCACATGGTAGAACTAAGCTTAGCGCAACAAGCGGTCATCGTGTTGACCGCCACCTTGGCTTCCATTGGAGCGGCTGCAGTGCCAAGTGCAGGACTCGTACTCATGATCATTGTGCTCGAAAGTGTGGGACTCAATCCCGCTTGGATTGCCTTGATTTTCCCTGTTGATCGCATACTGGACATGTGCAGGACCGTTGTGAACGTCACGGGAGATGGCGCTGTGTCCACCTTGATTGCACAAAGCGAAGGCGAACTCGACATCCCGGTTGAATCTGCATGAGAATGGCTCCATTCCAAATGGCTCCGCTGCTGGCATTGTTGTGTCTCGGGCACTTGTCTCTCACAGGACAAGACAATCCTTGCACACTTGAGCCCACGGAGAAGGCGGCCAAATGGATTGAGAAGGGGACCAACAAGAACAAATACGACGCTGAAAAACGAAGGGTTTTTTTGGAAAATGCCCTGGACGAGGATGGAGAGTGCCTCGAGGCGACATTTCAATTGGGACTGTTGTCTTTTGCGCAAGCACGCAAGTCAAGCGGCTCTTTTTCCGAAGCAAGACAGGCTTTGGAGCAGGTCCACAATGCATGCCCCTCCTATGCGGCTGAAGTCCCGTACACATTGGGCGTCATCGCCTACACCGAAGAGGAATACAACCCTGCCCTTCAGTGGTTTGACCGCTTCCTTCGGTGGAAACACTTCACCGGACACCCCCTGTCACCACGCAACCTGAAAAAGGTGAGCCAAGTGGAATCCGTGCTCCCCGAATTGACGTTTCTGAAACAGTACAATGCCCACGCCGATGCTCCCGCGCCGCGCGTATTGGAAGCGGTAGCAACGCGAGACGCGGAATACCTTCCGGCCCTGTCTGCGGACGGAACACTCCTCTTTTTCACCCGGGCCGGAGAACGGAAAGCCAAGGGCGACCTTGTCAGCCGCGCGTTTGAGACTTTTTCTTGGGCCCGCCGAAATGGCCCTTCTTTCCCCTTCGACTCAGGCGTTGCGCTCGCCTCGCCATTCAATGAGACTGTGGGTTACGGCGGTGCTTCCATCTCCATCGACAATCGCTCACTGTACTTGGCCATCAAAACGCCCAATGCTCGAAATCCAGAGAACATTGACTTGTACTCTACCCGGTATTCCCTGCTTGAAGAGACGTCAACAGAACGGGTTTACTTGTGGAGCGACCCGGCGCCTTTGGAGGCACTGAACTCTCCCGATGGATGGGAGTCCCAGCCCGCGATCAGCCCGGATGGTCAAACCCTGTTTTTTGCGGCGATCCGACCGGGAACTACACCCAACACGCACGGTGAACCGACCATCGACATCATGGCTTCGCACTTGACCGAAAACATGGACTGGTCTGCCCCTCAAGTGCTGCCCCACCCCATCAACGGTCCCTACAGCGACAAAGCGCCCTTCTTGCACCCCGATGGACGAACGCTTTACTTCTCGTCCAATCGCGAGCCGGGCGGTGGCGGATACGACATTTGGATGTCCAAACTGGACAGCGCTGCCTCCCCTTTTGTATCCGAAAGCTGGTCTGCACCAGTCAACCTCGGGACCCCACTCAATACAGCCGGAGACGAGCACGGCTTGGTGATTTCTTCGGACGGTAAAACAGCCTATTTCGCCAGTCGCCGCGCCGGCACGCAAGGGTTAGACATCCTGACTTGGTCTTTGCCCGAAGAACTCAGACCCCGGGCCTCCGTGGTGGTCAAAGGCCAGCTCGATGTGGGCCGTGAATTGGAAGGCACGCCAATCCAACTCGAACTTCGCTATGCGCAAAGCCGCAGGGCGCAAGCCATTGACCTGGGGGACGACGGCGCGTACGCTGCCATTGTGGATTTGTCGACCAAAGAAGACGTTCTCTTGGTGGCCAAAGCCGAAGGTGCGGCATTTAGTGCGGGCATGGTCGTTGATCAAGACAAAACTGAGCCGGCCTTGATTAACGCCGACCTCACCGTGCGGTCCATTCAAGAGCGCAATGCCGCGTTCGAAATCGAGGACCTCCACTACGCTTCGGGCTCTGCATCCATTGACCGAGCCAGTTTGCTTTTGCTGGATCTCTTCGCTGAGTATCTCGCGGACTCCCCACTTCGCGTCGAAATTGGCGGTCACACCGATGATGTCGGGTCGGACACCGAAAATCTAGACCTCAGTCAAGCCCGGTCACAGGCAGTTCGACGCCACCTCATTCAAGCCGGTGTTGCACCCGAGCGCATCGAGGCCAAGGGCTATGGAGAGCGCAATCCCCGTGCAGACAACACCAGACCTGAAGGGCGTGCAAAAAACAGAAGGACCGAATTCAAGGTCCTTCGCAATTGATTGTCAGGTTTCCATTGCATGCTCGGTGGATAAATCAGAAAGTTTGGCACAGAATGGGCGCGTCAACGGGCGATTTTCACGTTGTCCATGTGCCAACCCATGACTCTACACCTGCGTCCCCTCTCATCGGCTGTCGTCATTGCCCTCTCAGTGACCATGCCCAGTGCCATTCTGGCCCAGGCCATCCCGCTCAATGGCGGTCAGGCCATCGAACAAGAGACCCGTCAAAACCCCGGCCAGTTTACCCGAGCCAAGGACCACTTTGATCACGCTCACTACACGGCGGCCCTCGAAGGGTTCGATGATTACGTTCAAACCGCGCTGCAATCCGACGGTCCAGCTGGGGAGCGAAGCCACCCCTTGCTCATTGAAGCTGAATATCACGCTGCACTCTGTGCCATGTTCCTCTATCACAAGGACGCAGTTTGGAGGATCGACCGTTTTGTTCTCCGTCATCCGGAGTCAACATGGGTCCCCAAACTCCAATGGGAGTTGGGCAACTATCAGTATCGACGAAAGAAATGGGCAAAGTCCATCGACGCATTTAACACCCTGAACCCTCGAAAACTTGCAAAAAGCAAACGGACCGAGTTTCATTTTAAGCGGGGGCACGCCCTCTTCGAAAAAGGAGAATTGACCTTGTCACGAGGCGACTTAATGAAGGTCAAAAACGACGCAGCGGCCTCTCCCGAGTATCTCGAAGCTGCACAATATTACTTGGCGCACATCGCCTATTCTGAGGGGCGGTTGACTTCGGCTTTGCCTGACTTTGACGCATTGCTCCTGGTGGATGCCTTTCGTGACGCTGTGCCAGTTTACATCGGACAAATCCTGTTCAGCCTGGAACGAAACGAAGAACTCATTGAACGCGCCCCCGACTGGCTTGGAGAAGGGCACAACTTGAGAAAAACCGATGCCGCTGAGCTGTCCAAGCTGCTGGGCACCGCACTGTTTTACTCTGGCCAATATGCAGCAGCAGAACCCCATCTTGAAGCGGCATGGAAGGCTGCAGATGGTCGCCAGCGCACCGCTGAATTCAGTTACATCGTAGGCGTATGCCGCCTCAACAACGGCCATCCTGCAGAAGCCATCACCGCCTTGATGCGGTCCACAGGAAGAAAAGACGCATTGGATCAAAATGCAGCACACGCATTGGGTCGGGCTTATTTGTCCTTGGGCGAAAAACCCAAAGCACAGGCCGCTTTCGAAGCTGCCGCCTCCATGAGTCACGACCTCGAACTTCGAGAAGACGCCCTTTTTAATCAAGCTAAACTGGCTTTTGAAACCGACTTCAACCCCTTCAACGATGCCATTGGCGCCTTCGAACAATATCTGGAAGACTTCCCCGATAGCCCGAGACGAGATGAAGCGTATGGTTTCCTTCTCGACGTTTACTTGACCACGAGAAACCACGTTCGCGCCCTCGATGCGCTCGACCGCATTCAAAGGAAGTCTCCACGAGAAAAGCAAGCCTACCAGAAGCTTGCATTCAATCACGGCGTGGATTTGTTTCGATCTGGAAAACCAGACGAAGCGGACGCGCTATTTATTCGGAGTCGGAATTTCCCCGAAGATGCCACACTGTCTGCCGAAAGCCACTTTTGGCAAGGGGAGATTGCAATCAAAGCCGGCAGTGACGCCCCCGCTTTGAGCCACTACAGAGCCTTTCTCAACGCTCCGGGCGCCTTCAATTCTGACCTCTACAATGAAGGTGAATACGGTGCCGCCTATGCCCTGTTCCGCCAAAGGAAATACCGCGATGCCGCCGTTGGCTTTAGAAAGTATGCCGATGCCACCACCGCTCAAGCACCTGGCGGACACAGACCCGATGCACTGCTGCGCATTGGTGACTGCTTTTACATCGACAAAGACTACGGGCGCGCCGTATTGTCTTATCAGAAATCCTTGGACGCTGGAACTACCCAACAGCAATACGCCAGCTACCAACAAGCCCGCTGCAAAGGCTTAGACGGAGATTTGACTGGCGCGTTGGAGGGCATGACCGCCTTGCTCAATGAATTTCCAGAAACCACGTTCAAAGGCGATGCCCTGACCTCTATCGGAAAGACGCAAATCGAAAGGAACGAAATGGGCGCTGCCAAAGCTGCTTTTGAACAAATCCGTAGCGAACTCCCCGGCAGTGGTTATGCCAAACGCGCCATGGTCGACTTGGCATTGGTGGCCATCAAACAGGGCCAAGACGACGCGGCTTTGACGCTTTGGACTCAAATTTCTAGCCAATACCCCGAAGACGAAGTCACCAAAGACGCTTTCCTTTTGGTGGAACCGTTGTTGGTGGAACGCGGACAATTGGACAATCTCCCCGACGTGGTGGGCTTGTCGGAAAACGACATTGCAGAACGCACCTATGCTGCCGCACAGGAGCTGGCACTGTCCGGTGCTTGTCCTCAAGCCATTCCAAAATTGACCCAGTTTTTGGAGGACCATCCCCAAAGCGTGCGCATTCTCGCGGCTCGCTTCCACCTTGGACAATGCCAATTTGAGGAAGGCAACACCGAGGGGGCCTTGGTGGTGCTGGAGACCGTTGTCGCTGCACCCTTGAGTGATTACCACGAATCCGCGTTGGTCCTGGTGGCCACGATGCGTTACAACCAAAGCGATTGGACCGAGGCCTTGGCGCACTACCAACACCTAGAAAAGGTGTCCGAACTCAAGCGACATGTACTCGAAGCCCGCATTGGCATCATGCGGTGCAGCCGGAAGCTGGGTGACGGAGAAACCGTTCTCGCCTACGTTGACCCCATTCTTGACGACGCAGAGACCCCCGCCGACATTCGTTTGGCTGCGCGCTACAACCGGGCACTTCTTCTTCTGGACCGCGATCCTGCAGCAGCCAAAGGCGATTTAACCTGGCTGGCTCAAGATGGTCCGCACGCCGAAGAAGCAAGCCACCACCTGGCCACTCTCCAACTGGACAATGGCAATGCCGCGGATTGTCAGGGAGCCATTTTTGCCCAACTGAACCGTTTTGGTGGCGGCTCTGAATGGGCACACCGAAGTTTCCTTCTCCTCGCCGAGGCATACTTGGCACAAGGCGATTTGTTCCAAGCCCGGACCACGATTGAACAACTCGCGGCCAACGTCGATTCCCCTTGGGTTCAAGACGCTTGTCTCGATTTTCAAGACCGTCTGGTACAACTTGAGAATCCGCCCGAACCCGTCGACTCCACCTCGACCGAGGACACTTCCACACCTCCAAGCGACAACGAATGACACAACGCACCACCACGATCCGTTCGGCGCGATGCGCCATGGGCTTGACCTGTCTTTTGACGGGAACCTTGAGCCTTTCCTCCTTTGCCCAAGACAGCTTGCAAGTCACATTCGTTGGAGACCGAGAATTGCAGCTGAGAGAAGTCACCAAACCCAACTCCAATCCGCAGCGTGTGGATTTGGGCATGGAAAAACCCACCATTTCTTACGAGCCCGTGGTCAAGTCCATTTCGCCCAAAACCGAAACCGAAGACATCCAACCTCTGGCCGTCAAAATGGATGCGCCTTTGCCGCGGCTCTACGCTGGCTATGCCAAAGGTGGGTTTGGCCTGTACACCTCTCCCCTGCTCGACATTCACTTTGGAGAGACCCAAAGTCGCAATGGCGCTTGGGGTGTGAATCTGATGCACAAGAGCTCGGCAGGGTCAACGGGACAGGCCGACAGTCTGGGCTTAGACGAAGGTTGGTCTCACAACTTGGCCACCGGTTACTACCGGCGGTTCATCGACAAAAGCAGTTTAACGCTCGATGGTGGAGTGGAGCGCCAAGCTTGGGGTCTTCATGGCCTGGATCTTTCTCGAACACAATCTGGAGACTTCTCTGCCCCCTCCAGCCGTCAGGTCTACGCCCGAACGTTCGTGAATGGGCGCCTACAAAACCATGAACGCGACAGCGCCAAGGTGCACCGGGACATTCAACTTCAAGTGTCAAGGCTGGCCATTGGCGACACACCATGGCCCGCTGGATCCATCCTGCCTGAGCCGGCTACAGCTCCGATGCGAGAGAACCTGCTGACCTCAAGGGGCCACGTTCACAGCGCGAAAGATGGCGCACTTTACGACCTCCAATGGGAAGGCCATTTCATCGGCTCCTCCGTCGCTCTTGCTGGCGACTCTGTTCCCAATCCTGTGCAGCGCACCACCGCCTTGGTCGGTGCCGTCCCGAGTGTCACCAAAGAGCGCGGAGCGTATCGCATCCGTGTTGGCGCTGGCCTTTGGCTCGACGCCCGAGGCAGGCAGGGCTTTCACTTTTATCCCACTGCAGAGGTTCGGTTTCGACTGTTAGACGATGTCTTTGTCCCTTACGGAGGCGTGGATGGTGGAATGCAACGCAATGCCATTCATGACCTTGTTGAGGCCAACCCTTGGTTTGATGCTGGCCATCATGCAAACAAGGATGCTCCCCGTGGCGCATTGCAACACACCAACCGCGCTCTGGAATTGTACGGAGGCGTTCGCGGCAAACTCACCCGCGATTTGTCCTTTAACGCACAGGCACGCACCACGCGCTTCCGCGACTTCGGGTATTGGGTCAACGAAGCCGGACCAGACAGCGCAGGACAGCGCTTTGGCTTGGCCTACGACTCTTTGACCGTGGCCAGCGTGATCGGTGAAGCCATGTGGCGCGGTCAGGGGGCTTTGGAACTCAATGCCCGTGCTGAATTCCACACCTACGGAACTGGAGATCAGCCCTACGCTTGGTATCAACCCCGCACCCGAATCAGTGCTTCCGGACGCTGGAATTTAGAGGACCTGCTCTTCCTCAACGTGGGTATGGAAATTGTCGGCGCGCGCTATGCACCCTCCCGTGTTCCATTTGGAGAAACCATCCAAGGCGAAACATCGGTTCAAGCCCCCGGCGAGAGCGTGGGGCAAGTCTTCGGAGACGGCGAGGAAATTTTTGCGCGCAAACTTTCGGCATACACCGCATTGGACTTGGGCATCGAGTACCGCTACAACGGCCGACTGGCACTGGGATTAGACGCCAAAGGCCCCCTCGGAAACACCCAAATCTTCAATGGCTACAACGCTCAAAATTTCCGAGTAATGATGTGGGCGGGATACCGCTTTTGAGACGGCTGGTAATCTCGGTGAGAAACAGCCACAAAAGTGTTGAAAACACAGGGCACTCAGCACGTGTGAAATCCCTGAATTGGCACTCCGGCGCCTATCTTCGTGGGACGTCTTAAAAAGCGGAGCATGAGCGAAGAGAAGAACAACTATGGTGCGGATAGCATTCAGGCCCTTGAAGGCATGGAGCACGTCCGCAAGCGGCCTTCGATGTACATCGGAGACGTGGGCACGCGAGGTCTTCACCACTTGGTCTACGAGGTGATTGACAACTCCATCGACGAAGCCTTGGCAGGACACTGCGACACCATCGATGTCGCCATCACACCATCCAATGGCGTCACGGTGCACGACAATGGACGTGGCATCCCTGTGGCCATGCACAAGAAAGAAGGTGTGAGCGCCCTTGAGGTGGTCATGACCAAAATTGGTGCCGGCGGTAAGTTTGACAAAGACAGCTACAAGGTCTCCGGTGGATTGCACGGCGTGGGCGTGAGTTGCGTAAACGCGCTCTCCATCCACCTTCGCGCAGAGGTTCACCGCCAAGGCCAAGTGTGGGAACAGGAGTATTCTCAGGGCAAGGCCACCTATCCTACTCGTGAAATTGGCACAACAGACCGCACGGGCACGTCGGTAACCTTTCAGCCCGACCCAGAGATCTTCACCGACACTCTGGAGTACAATTACGACACCCTCGCTCGCCGATTGCGCGAGCTTTCCTTCTTGAACAAAGGCATCACGCTCACCCTCACCGATGAGCGCGCCACCGATGAAGAGGGAAACCACCCAACGGAGCAGTTCCACAGCGAAACCGGACTGAAAGAATTCGTCACCTACATCGATCAAAACAGGGATCAACTCATTCAAGAGGTGATTCACGTAGAAGGCGAAGTCGACGACATCCCCGTGGAAGTGGCGATGATCTACAACACTTCGTTTAACGAGAATCTGCACAGCTACGTCAACAACATCAACACCCATGAGGGCGGAACGCACCTGAGCGGCTTCCGTCGGGGATTGACCGACACCCTAAAAAAGTATGCCGACGGGTCCGGCATGCTCGACAAGCTCAAGTTCGACATCAGCGGAGACGACTTCCGCGAAGGACTCACCGCCATTGTGAGCGTAAAGGTGATGGAACCTCAGTTTGAAGGTCAGACCAAAACCAAACTCGGAAACAAAGAGGTCACCAAGGCCGTCTCCCAAGCCGTTCGTGGCATGCTTTCCGATTACTTGGAAGAGCACCCGAACGACGCCAAGACCATTGTGCAGAAAGTCATTCTGGCCGCTCAAGCTCGTCACGCCGCCCGCAAGGCCCGTGAAATGGTCCAGCGCAAAACCGTCATGGGAGGCTCTGGCCTACCCGGAAAACTGGCCGACTGCTCGGAGAAAGACCCCTCGCTCTGCGAAGTTTTCCTCGTTGAGGGTGACTCTGCTGGCGGAACGGCCAAACAAGGTCGCGACCGCTTTTTCCAAGCCATTCTTCCACTCCGAGGAAAAATCCTCAACGTCGAAAAGGCGATGCACCACAAAATCTTCGAAAACGAAGAGATCAAAAACATCTACACCGCACTCGGTGTAACCGTGGGTACAGAGGAAGATGAGCGGGCATTGAACATTGCCAAACTCCGTTATCACAAGATTGTCATCATGTGTGACGCGGATGTCGACGGTAGCCACATTGAGACCCTCATTTTGACGTTCTTCTTCCGCCACATGAAGGAGCTCATCGAAAACGGGTACATCTACATCGCTACACCCCCACTCTACCTCGTCAAGCGCGGGTCCAAGCAGGGTTATGCCTGGGACGACGACCAGCGCGATCGATTGATCATGGAATACAAAGGAAGCAGCGATGCCTCCGTGGGTGTTCAGCGATACAAGGGTTTGGGTGAGATGAACGCCGAGCAACTTTGGGACACCACCATGAATCCGGAATTCCGGACACTGCGTCAAGTCACCATTGAAAATGCCGCAGAAAGCGACAACATCTTCTCCATGTTGATGGGCGACGATGTACCGCCTCGCCGCGAGTTCATCGAAGCCAACGCCAAGTACGCCAACATCGACGCGTGACCTCGGCCTCTCGCCGCACTTTACCCTTTCCGAAATTTGTGGGGATCTCGTCCCCAGCCATCTCGGACAAAATTGACGCTGTCGAAGTGTCCAAATGTGGACGTGTTCGGAATAGGTCCGGTCACGCCTCGTTCGAAACGTGCCCACGACCATGAAACTGAACACCATCCTGCCGCTCTCCTTGCTGCTCTCCAGTTGTCTGTTCAATGGTTGTTCTGCGCAGGACTTTTCAGAGTCCATGGCGTTGACGATGGAATCGCATGGCGCGATGGGCATGTCCGCCCTGGTCATCTGCGGGGGTGAAGTCACCGAAGCATTCCACGCTGGTTTTCGTGACTACGAGAACAAATGGCCGGTCAACAGCGATACCCGTTTCAGAATTGCCTCCGTCTCCAAAAGCATCACCGCCATCGGCTGCATGAAATTGGCAGAAGCTGCCGTCATTGACCTCGAAACCGACATCAACGACTACCTCCCTTTTGTGGTTTCCAATGCCAACCACCCCGGCGTCCCCATCACCACGCGCATGCTCCTGAGTCACACCTCGAGCATACAGGACGGAAGTGGCTACAGCCCCTTCCTCACCAGCACTTACCAAAGCACCGGAAACTTGCCCTCTTTGGCTGAACTTCTGGAGCCTGACGGTCTGCATTTCACAGCCAACATGTACCGGACAGAAGAACCGGGGACACACTTCGCTTATAGCAATCTCAATTTTGGCTTGCTTGCCACTGTGATGGAAGCGGTGACCGAAACCCGCTTCGACATCCTCATGGACTCCTTGCTTTTTGACCCCATGGAGCTGGGCTGTTCTTATGATGTAAGCACCCTTACTGACATTGAGAACTTGGCCACATTGTACCGCTACCAAGACGGCTGGGTGGCACAAGCAGACCAATACAATGGAATTGCCCCAGCGTCGCCAGAGCTCAGTGGCTATGAACCCGGCACAAATGGCTTACGCTTTGCGCCACAAGGTGGCCTTCGCGCCAGTGCGCACGAACTCCATCAACTGATGGCATTGCACCTCAATAATGGAACCGCTTTCAATGGAACTGTCATTTTAAGCGGTGAATCTTTGCAAGCCATGAGATCTGTGGAGTGGACCTACAACGGAAGCAACGGCGACAACTACTACAACCTGTTCAACAGTTGGGGCCTTGGAATTCAAAACGTGAGTCAAGCCCCCATGGGCGATGTCGTGTTCCAAAACTTTGAAATGTGGGGGCACCCTGGCGAAGCCTATGGCCTCGTGAGCGATTGGTATTTCGATGATGAAACCCAAAACGGCATCATCTTTCTCACCAACGGTGTCGCGAACGGATATACATCGGGGAACAACTCCGCATTCTACACCATCGAAGAAGAGGTCTTCGCTGCGGCTGAATCGGCATTGAACTGCACCAATTCAATGGCCAATTACGGCGATGACTCGTGGAAAGTGACCCCGAATTTTGGCCGTCCAAACGAGCCCATAAGATGCTCTCCTCCCCGAGGAACAACAGCCATCCACTGGTACAATGTACAAGGCCAATGCGTGGCCAAGTCCGACATCAATGCCGGACTTTCTGTCCCCCCTCTGCCGGCTGGAACCTATACGATGCGGTGCTTTGGAGCCAGCAACATAGCAGCCAACCTGTTTACCATCCAATAAGCCCTACGTCCGCAGCGTTCCAGATTGTGGTCGCATGCGGGCGACCGTGGCAGCGGATCAGACGTATTCTCTGCCCTCAACATCGAGCACGTTTGTGGTCTTTTTGAGGGTACGCAGAACCAAGAACACAACAAAAGCTGCAGCCAAGGCATAGGCCCAGAAAGGCTGGAAGATGCACGCTGGAGACGCAAAAAAGGAAGCCTCCATATCTGCCTCACGGAATCCGTGAAGTCCGTCCACCCAGGCGAAGCTGAGGAACATCGCGAAGAATCCATTGTACTCCCGTTTGAGAACGTTCCGCATGGAGAAGCGAACCTCCGGGGACTTCCAACGGCCAAGTGCTGGCCAAAATGCAGGGACACCCGATGCCCAATCCAAATAGGATTGGCCAAATTTCCCCCGCAAAAAATGCTCTTCTGCAAACATGATGCGCTCATAGTAAAGCGCATACAAGAGCAAGAAAACAACGGCGAACCACAAGTGGCCCATGTACATGACAATGCCCAACCACATGAGCAGGTTGCCCAAATACAAGGGGTGACGACAGACCGAATACATGCCCTTGGTGTTCAGTGATTCTGCAACTTGCCCCTCTTTGGTATTTCGACCAGAAGTCCCCCTGGGCGTGTACCCAACGCACAAAGCCCGGACCTCCTGGCCCGCCATGGCCACAGCCAAGCAAATCAATGGCCACACCCAAGTGGCATCGAGGGCATCAGACATTGGCGTCCAAGACACATCCGAAAGCAACACGACCGGCACTGCACCGAAAAACAAAAGCAACGGCAGAAAACTCCGCCAGCGAAACAGCCAGTTGCCCGACTTGTCCATTTCCTCAATCAATGCCATCAGTCAAAAATGGGTTGGTTCCAGCGCTTCAATGAATCGGTGGCGACAATGCCCGACAGGACCTCAACGGTCAATCCGTCGGAAAGTCCAAGTTCCACATCACGGCGTTCAAATTGCTGCGGGCCCACCTGGACCTCCACAAACGGCTTGGGGCCTTCGTACTGAACCAAGGCCTCACTCACGGCCAGCACCTGCTTCCGCTGGTCGAGCACCACATCAGCATTGGCGCTGAAACCTGCGCGAATGAAGTCTCCTTCCGCCAAGGTCACGGCCGCTCGAATCTCGAACTGCACTGCGCCGTTGTCTGGCACACCCTTGGGTGAGATGTACTCCAACGTGGCATCGAACTTCTTGCCGGGCATGGCTCCAATGGACAGAATCAATGGGATCCCCACCCGTAAGTTTTCGATTTCACTTTCGTCGATTTGACCGCGGAAGATCAAGTCCGTCATGTCGGCCACACTGGATATGGTCGTACCCTCATTGAAGGTGTTGGCTTGAATGACCTGGTTGCCCACTTCGACAGGCACATCGAGCACCATGCCATCGACTGTGCTTGCGATCATCGTATTGGACGCCTCTCCCGCACGGCTTGCAGCCCCCTCTTTCACAATGCGCAAGTTGTCTTCCGAAGCCAGCTTCTCTTCTTGGGCCTGGAGGTAGGCCGTTTCTGATTGCTGGAAATCTTGCTGAGACACGACTCCCGAAGCCAACAAAGACTTTTGGCGCTCAAAGTCACGCCGGCTGTTTTCCAGCGAAATGCGGCTGCGTTCTACCCGGCTTTGGGCAGAGGCCAATGCCGCCATGTCGGGCACCACACGCACACGGGCCAAGACGGCTCCGGCCGTGACCGTATCTCCGGCTTCCACAAACAACTCATCCACGATGCCGCTGATTTGCGGCTTGATGAGGATTTCTTTGCGGGGGCCAATCGTGCCCGAACTCACCGACTTCTTGATGATGTCGGCGATGCGCGGTGCTTCCACACCATATCGAGCCTCGGGCGCCTGTTCCTTTTTGTACAGGTGATTCAAAGTATAGCCAGCCCCAGCGAGGACCAACAGGACAAAGACGAGGAGGAGCGTAACGCGGCCTTTCTTCATGTTTCTAATTCAATCATCCTTCTGAGCGCAGGGCTTCCACTGGCTTGATGGCCAATGCCCGCATCGCAGGCAGGACGCCCGCGAAGATGGCCATCCCAAGCAGGATGCACAACACAGTCAGAACAGTTCCAAAATCAATTTCTGGGTGGCGGAAAACCCCAGCATCGCCGCCCCCTTCGAGGTAGCCATCTACCACCTCCAAAAGTCCGACGCCCAGAACCATCCCCACCAATCCAGCGAGCAAAGTGAGAAACAACGTCTCACCAATGATTTGCTGGAGAATCCGAGTCGGCGTGGCCCCCAAGCTGCGGCGAATGCCGAGTTCCTTGGTGCGCTCCTTGATGGAGATCAACATGATATTGGTGATGCCAATCACCCCAGCCAACAGCGCCAAGGAGCCAAAAAGCAGCGAAATCAAGCGCATGCCAGAAAACAGCAATTCTGCTTTTTGGAACTCCTCCGCCATGGACCAAGATCCAATCGCCCGGGGGTCGTCTGGGTGAATGCTCAAGCGCGATTTTATGAGCTGTTTGGTCGCTTCCTCCGCCTCTTCTGCATCCACGCCATCCTTGATGAGCATGGACAGCCACCCCACCCTGCCCCGGGTATTGAAGGATTTGGCAAACGTGGAAAAAGGAATGTAGATGCTCTCTGCCTCGTTTTGGGCGTCCTCTCCATTCCCTTTGGGCGTGTAGACCCCCACCACCCTAAAAATGACCCCTTGGATCTGAATGGTCTCGCCCAAAGCCTCCTCCCCCAATTCGAACAGAATCTCCTTCACCCGGCTCCCAATCACACACACTTTGCGCTTTTGGTCAAGGTCACCTTCATTGAGGAAGCGGCCATCGGTGATGTTCATGGGCTTCACCTCGGGGTATTCGGCGATGGCACCGTGCACATCAAATGCCCCACTCTGCTTGCCCCTGAGCACGTTGTTGGTGCCGCGATATCCACCGAGTTGAATCTCTGGACACACCAAATCCAAGTGCTGCGTATTGGCTTGAAGCCAATGGACATCGTCGATGTCCATTTCCACATAGCGGCCCCGCTGGTATCCTTTGTAAGGAAGGCTTGTGCTCATGGTCCAAGCAAACATGCTGTTGGACACATCGCTTCCCATGTCGGCCTTGACCCCATTCTCCAACCCTTGAGCGGCACCCACGGTAATGATGATCATAAACAGCCCCCATCCCACGCCAAGCGCAGAGAGAAAGGCACGCAAGGGATTGCGCACGACC
>CBFHQM010000009.1:0-64123 GCA_965657965.1 uncultured Flavobacteriales bacterium
GCTGCACCGCGCAATGCGGTGGCAATCCGGGAAATCAAAAACCCCGACACCGGCATGAAAACAAGGGCAAACAGCGTGAGCTCCCAGCTGATCGCAAACAGCGTAATCAACGAGAGTAAAATCATGATGGGCGCCTTAAACAACACCTCTAGCGTGCCAATCACGCTGAACTCGACCTCCATGAGGTCATTGGTCATTCTGCTGATTAAGTCGCCTTTTCTCTGCTCGGTAAAATAGCCGACGGGCAGGGCCAAAACACGGTCAAACAACTGACTGCGCAGGTCGCGGGCTACACCCGTCCGAATGGTGGCCAAACTGTAGAAGGACAGATAAGTGACCAAGTTTTTTACCAAAGCCAAAACCGCAATGGCAACACACATGATGAGCAAAGCGCGCTCTGCGCCTTGCACCTTCACGAAGGCATCCAAACCGGCTGTCAAACGGGCAAAAACAGCGTCTGCACCGGCAGCATCCGACGCCGCCGACGGCGCTTCACCTGTGCGAAAAAGAATGCGCAAAAAAGGAACAATCGCCAAGAAGGTAAAGAGCGACAACACCGCCCCCAATGCATTGAACACCACGTTCCCCAGCAAATTGATGCGATACCGAAGCACGAGCCGGAAGAGGTCTCCGAATCGCTTCATGCGCCAACTGTACCTGTGTAATTGTGTGGGGTAATGGCGGCCAATTCGGCCTTGACTTGATCTGAAACCGGTAGATTCTGAATGAAGTCGGCCATGCTCTCCTTGTTGATTCCAGATTTCCCACGGGTGAGGGCTTTCAACAACTCGTAAGGCTTCTCAACACCTTCTCTGCGCAAAACCGTTTGAACCGCTTCTGCAACCACGGCCCACTGGGCGTCCAAGTCCGCCTCCAAACGGGGCGCATTGAGGACCAACTTCCCAAGCCCCTTGCGCAAGGCATTGAGCGCAATCAAACTGTGTCCTACCGGAACGCCGATGTTGCGCAGGACAGTGCTGTCGGTCAAGTCGCGCTGCAGCCGGCTAATGGGCAATTTCCTGGCCAAATGACCAAGCAAAGCGTTGGCCACTCCCAGATTGCCCTCGCTGTTCTCGAAATCAATGGGATTCACTTTGTGCGGCATGGCCGATGACCCGACTTCGCCGGCAATCACCTTCTGTTTAAAATAATCCAGGCTGATATAGTGCCAGACGTCTCGGTCGAGGTCAATCAAAATGGTGTGGATGCGCTGCAGTGCATCGCACCAAGCCGCCAGGTAGTCATAATGCTCAATCTGTGTGGTTGGGTGGCTCCGATGCAGCCCCAATTCTTCGCCAACAAAGCGCTCTGCAAAGGCGTGCCAGTCCACTTCGGGATACGCCACATGATGGGCGTTAAACCCACCCGTGGCCCCACCAAACTTGGCCGCGAAAGGCACCGCTTCAAATTGGGCAACAGCATGGTCAATTCGCTCCACAAAAACGGAAAGCTCCTTGCCCAACATGACCGGGCTCGCTGGTTGTCCGTGGGTACGGGCCAACATCGGCACCGCTTGCCAAGCCTCGGCCAAGCCCGCCAAATCGTCACGAACGGCTTGCAAAGCGGGCAACAACACATCGGCCGTGGCCTCCGCCATGGACAGCGGAATGGCAGTGTTGTTGATGTCCTGTGAGGTGAGACCAAAGTGAATGAACTCCGACCTGTCCTCTAAACCAAGGGCTGGAAAGCGGTCTTTAATGAAGTATTCGACCGCCTTCACATCGTGGTTCGTGGTCTTCTCAATGTCTTTGACTGCCTGTGCCTCAGCGGGTCCAAAATCAATGTATACCTGACGCAGTCCTGCCACTTCCGCATCGGACAAGGCCGGCAACTGAGGCAGGCCAAGGGCATGCAATGCCAGGAAATATTCCACCTCGATCCGAACGCGGTATTGAATGAGTCCGGCTTCGGAGAAATAGGGCGCCAAAGATTGAGTGTGGCGCGAGTAGCGTCCATCAATGGGACTGACGGCGAGAAGGGCGGAAGAATCAGACATGTGAAAAGAGACCTGCAAAGGGCGAAATTACGGCGCACAGAGCGGGCGACACGTACCTTTCGAGCATGACAATCCACACGGTCACCCACGGGATGTTCAAACTCGACGGCGGCGCCATGTTTGGCGTAGTGCCCAAGCCCCTCTGGTCCAAGTCCCACCCCACCGACGAACGAAATCGCTGCGATTGGGCGCTCCGCTCTTTGCTCATCGAAGAAGGGAACCGCCTAATGCTCATCGACTGCGGAATGGGCGACAAGCAGCCCGACAAGTTCTTCTCCCATTACCAGCCAAGAACCGAGGACCTCGACGAGCAACTTTCTGCATTGGGCTTCCACCGAAACGACATTACCGATGTCTTCTTAACCCACCTGCACTTTGACCACTGCGGAGGGGCCATCCGCAGACGCCCGGGACATCCAGAGATGTTGGAACCCGCGTTCTCTAACGCCACATTTTGGAGCACCAAAAGGCATTGGGACTGGGCCAAGGAACCCAACCCTAGAGAAAAAGCCAGCTTCCTCAAAGAGAACATTCATCCCATTGAAGCCTCGGGACAGCTCAACTTTATCGAACGGCCAGAAGGCGCAACCGATGTCCGGTCTCCCATTCCTGGGTTCAACAACATCGACGTGCTCTTTGTGGACGGACACACCGAAAGTCAAATGCTGCCTTTGATCAAAGAAGGAGACCGAAAGGCGCTGTTCACAGCGGACCTGCTGCCGTCCACAACACACATCCCCGCTGCGTGGGTCATGGGATACGACACGCGTCCTCTTTTGACCGTCTCGGAAAAAGAGAGAATCCTCAACTGTGCAGTTCGAGAAAACTGGACGTTGCTGTTTGAGCACGACGCCCATCATGAAGCTGCCCAAGTCGAACGCACGGAAAAGGGCATACGCTTGAGCCGCGCAGGGCAACGCGCAGACTTCTATTGGTGAATGCGCCTAGCGCAACCCCTCTAGGCATTGTCGCACAATGCCTGGGCCAGTGTACACCATGCCACTATAGACTTGAACGAGGTCTGCCCCCGCCTCCATTTTTTCACGGGCGGTGGGGCCATCTTCGATTCCACCCACGCCGATGATGGCGAAATCACCACGGGCTCGGAGGTAACGCACAACCGCCGTACTTCTGTTCCGGACCGGTGCGCCGCTTAGCCCCCCAGCTCCGATGGCCTTGACCCGGTCAGCTGAGGTCCGAAGCCCGTCCCGAACGATGGTGGTATTGGTGGCAATCACCCCGTCGATCCCCGTGTCTTTCACCAGCGCCACAATGTCGTCGAGCTGACTGTCCGTTAAATCCGGTGCAATCTTCAAAAACACAGGGCGAACGACAGTTTGAGTGTGGTTGTGCTCCTGAAGCCGCCTCAACAATTCCGTGAGCGGCGCCCGGTCCTGAAGCTCTCTCAATCCCGGCGTATTGGGCGAACTCACATTGACTGCGAAATAATCCACGTGTGGATGGAGCGCCACAAAACAAGCGAGGTAATCGTCTGCGGCTTGAGCGTTCGGCGTCACCTTGTTTCGCCCGATGTTGCCCCCCACAATCAATCCCTTGGGCCGCTGCTTCAAGCGCTCAACCAATGCGTCTACCCCGCCGTTGTTAAAGCCCATACGATTGATGAGGCCTCGGTCTTCCTTGAGTCGAAACAAACGCGGTTGGAGATTTCCTGGCTGGGGCTTTGGCGTTACCGTTCCCACTTCCACAAAACCAAACCCCATGCAAGCCAACTCGTGAAGCCAACGGCCGTCTTTGTCGAAACCAGCGGCCAGCCCTACCCTGTGCGGGAACGTTAAGCCGGCAACCTGAACAGCATCCCCTGCATGGGCCTGAGCCGCAAGGGACCGGCGCAAAGCAGCGCCAACCAACGGCAACTTCAACCCGAAAGCAAACAGCCCCATGGTGCGATAATGGGCCCGTTCGGGATCCATGCGGAACGCCAGAGGACGAACAACTGACTGATAAATGCGGGTCCCAAATGAAGAATGGCTCATGTCCGACAAAGATGTTAATAAAGATGTGGATACGGACAAGACACCCCTCCGACCGACAGGCCCGTTCGGCCGATAATTTTGACATGAACCGATTGCATGTTGTTTAACTGGGGCAAAAAGAAGTTGAAGACCGAAGAGGTAGCGCGGATGTTCGTCCACGCCACCTTGGACAGCGTAGAAGACGCTTGGGCCGACGTGGCTGGACTGATACGAGAATCCCCACATTTCGAGCGTCCACCTGAGCTCGGGGAAGGCGATGCCGCTCCTTTTCTTCTTGTGGTTCTCGCCGGCAACTTCGACATGATTTCCCGCTACTTCGAAGGAGGTTCCGAAAGCATGCTCATCGACGCCATTCTGGCGGAGCTGTCAAAAGAACTCGGCATGCCAAGCGCTCAATTGGCGCAACGCATCGGATGTGTTCGCGAAGACATGCTGCGCTCGAATCGCCCTTCGAAGAAGACCCTCAGTGCGATGTCCCGTGGGATCTACCTTGGATACGACCTCAACGAGGCCCAAGAAGAGTACTTCCGCTCTTTGAATGTCCCGAACCCTCGGTTTTTGATGCAGATGGAGGAGATGCTGCACCACTTCTTGTGGGACTGGAACTCCTTTCGCGAGCAATACCGCACCCAGCTTCAGACATCCGGCCTCGCCGCAGTCTGAACTCACCCTCTTCGTTCCAAATCTCGAGCCTGGTCTCGGTCTTTGATTGTGTTCCGCTTGTCCACGAGCTTTTTTCCTTTGGCCAATGCGATTTCGAGTTTGGCGTAACCGCTCTTCGAGATGTACATGCGCGTAGGGACCACAGTAACCCCGACGTCCCTCAACTTTCTCTGAAGCTTGGTTAGCTCGGTTCGCTTCAGGAGCAATTTGCGCATCCGGCGTGGCTGATGCGTAACATACCCCGCATGATCATAGGCTTCTACGTTCATGTTAAAGACAAAGAATTCGTCGCCTTCAAAACGACAATACGCCTCTACAATGCTCGCTTTTCCCGCACGAATGCTCTTGATCTCTGTTCCCAGCAGCTGAATACCTGCTGTGTATTGATCCGTCAGAAAGTAACTGAAAGCCGCTTTTCTGTTTTTGATCTCTACCGCCATCTTAGGGAAAATTACAACCCACAGCGGGGGATGCGATTGAACCTTCTGATTTTATCCCGTCCTTCGCTCAGAATGATGGTTCGATTGACGCTCACCCTCCTTGTTTTGGGTATGAATGTGGCCGCACAAGGTCAGACTGTAGGCCTTTTGCTGAATACGCCTGAAGCTTTTGATGGATACACCCTGGTGGCGCCGACAGGCGCCACGCGAACTCATTTGGTTGACAATTGCGGTCGCATCATCAATGAATGGGTGAGCAATTACCGCGCAGGAGAGTCGGCCTACTTATTGGAAGATGGATCCCTGCTCCGCACTTGCCGAATTTCGAGCACGGTGTTCAATGGTGGCGGCATTGGTGGCCGCATTGAACGCTTTTCTTGGGAAGGCGACTTGATTTGGAGCTACACCATGGCCAACAACAATCGCCACCACCACCACGACATGGCCTGGTTGCCCAACGGCAATGTTGTGCTCATGGGGTGGGAATACAAAAGCGCAGAAGAGGCCGCCGCTGTCGGCCGTGAAATTGAAGGGGCGGTTTGGCCCCCTCTTCTGGTCGAGATTTCGCCAAACGAGAACGAAGGGGGCACCATTGCTTGGGAATGGCACGCTTGGGATCACCTCATTCAAAATGTCGACACCAACCTGCCCAACTTCGGCGAGCCCTACGAACATGTTGACCGTTTCGACGTCAATTATGGATCCACCTCCGGAGGGGGCATTCCCGGTGGCCAAACTGGAGGAGACTGGTTCCATTGCAATGCCGTCACCTACCATCCAGAGCACGACCTGTTGATGCTCAACTCTCGCAATTGGAACGAATTCTACATCCTCGATCATGCCACAACTTCTTCGGCTGCGAGCGGCCCAGAAGGTGATCTGCTCTACCGATGGGGAAATCCGATCGCCTATGGAAGAGGAGAGGCATCCGACCGGGTGTTTTTTGGCCAACACGACCCCCACTGGCTGTTGACCGAAGGGCCAACTGTGGCGGGTGGAGACCCCAATCAAACCGTCCTCATCTTCAACAATGGAGATGGTCGGCCAGGAGGAAATGGAAGCTCCGTGGATGAATTGACATTGCCCTGGAACCCGGACGCCGAAAACGGCCATTACACTTCGCCCACAGCACAAGGAACGGATCCTTTTGCCCCCGAAGCACTCGATTGGAGCTGGCCGGAGACCCCGGACCTCGACTTCTACAGCAGTAAAATCAGTGGGTCACAGCGCATGCCCAATGGCAACACCTTGATCTGCGAAGGGGCCAGCGGCCACCTTTTCGAAATCACTCCAAATGGAGATTTGGCTTGGGAATACTACACCGCATACAACCAATTTGGCGCCATCAATCAAGGCGACACCCCTTTCGCCAACTCCACATTTCGCGCCTACCGATACGCCCCAGACTACGCTGCTTTTGAAGGCCGGGACATGACGCCCGGAGACCCCGTGGAAGCCAACCCCTTCCCTTTTGACTGCACGTTGTACCCAGCCCCTGTGGACACCACGGCAACATCCATTGCCGAGGAGGGGACGATTCAACGCTGGGCAGCCTACCCGAATCCAACCCAGGGCAGCTTCCGCATTGAAGCGCCCGAAACAGGCACATGGACCTTGTCTGATCTTCGGGGAAAACAGTGGGCAAAAGGCACCCTGACCTTTGGAAAAAACCCCTGTCGTACCCACGGGATTCCTGGTGGGATGTATGTACTTCGCATGTATGGATTCGACGGTCGTCCCACTGGAGCGTCACGCATGCAAATCGTTCGTTAACACACCTTTATTCGCGTTTACACTCATCATGATTCGTCTCCTTCTCCCCCTGTTGCTTTTGAGCACAACACTCTTTGGTCAAAACACGGTGGGCACCATCGCCTACGATCCTGAATTGTACACCGAAGGGTATACCATGATTTATCCGCACAACCAAAACCGCGCGATGCTGCTCAATGCATGCGGGGAAGTGGTGCACGATTGGACCATGGACGAAGACCGCCGTCCAGGCAACACCGCCTATTTGCAAGCCAATGGAGACGTCATCATGACCTCTCGTCCTGCCGCTGTAGGAGACGACGCCATTTGGGCCGGTGGCGGAGGCGCCACCATCGAGCGACGGACTTGGGACAACGAAGTCTTGTGGAGCTACACAGCCAACAATGACAGCCTGAGGCTGCACCACGACATCACCGTGACGCCAAATGGAAATGTGATCGCCATTTGCTGGGAAGCCATTGACAGCTTGGAATGCATCGCCAATGGCCGCAACCCCGAGCTCCTTGCTGGCGGTGTCTTGTGGAGCGACAAATTGATTGAACTCCAACCCGACGCCAGCGGTGGTGCCAATGTGGTCTGGGAATGGCGAGCTTGGGACCACTTAATCCAAGACTTTGACAGCACAAAAGCCAACTATGGTGTGGTGGCCGACAATCCACAACGAATCGATGTCAATTACGGCAGCATTGGAAACCAGCCCCGCGATTGGCATCACATGAATGCCGTCGACTACTTCCCCTATTACGATACGGCCGGACAAATCATCATGAGTGTTCCCACCTTCAACGAAGTCTGGGTGATCTGGCACGACTACCAATTCAGCGATGACTTGATCTGGCGCTGGGGCAACCCTGCCGCATACCAACGGGGAGACAGCACCGATCAAAAGCTGTTCTACCAGCACGACATTCATTGGGGCGACGGGCTCGGTGTCAACCCGGGCAACCCTGACTTCACCAAGTTCTTTGTCTTCAACAATCGCGTGCCCAACACAGACACCACAGGCACCCACAGCGAGGTGGCGGTCATCTCTCCCATTTTCGATGAGTACGACGGTGGATATGACTTCGATACCAGCACCGGCCGTTGGGGGCCCGAGGACTTCCAATGGACCTACACGCAACCTGGGCTCAACAGCACGGGCTTAAGCTCGTTCCAACGGCTCGGAAATGGAGGAAACCTCATTTGCAACGGGCGAACCGGCGAGCTCACCGAGCTCACCGAGGATGGAGAAACCGCTTGGCAATACCGCACACCTCTTTTGCAAGGAGCCCCTGTTGCGCAAGGAACCGCCTTGGAAACGAACAACAACTTGACCTTTAGGGCCGACCGTTACCCCATCGACTTTCCTGCCTTTGACAATCAAGATTTGTCATCCGGCATGGTGATCGAGGTGGACCCCACGCCCTTGGCTGTTTGCCAGCCCCTGTTGTGCGAGAATGAGCTCGCCTGCAATTTTGGCGAGGAGGGAGATTGCGTTTACGTGGACACCGACATCGATGTTCAAGGTCCCATGATGCTGGGCTTGGTTGACACGCTGCTCTGTGCCAATGGGTACGAAGTAACCGACGATGGCTTCGTGACCTTGGTGCCGTCCTCGGGCGGCATGGATGCGGGTTATGAGTGGTTCATCACCCCGGAGGTCACCGAATTGATGTTGGCTTCGGGATTTGAAGTGCTCTACAACGATTTGGTCTCACAGAACGTCTACGTCTGCGAATCCGAGTTGACGGCTGTCAGCGCATTTTTTGGAGACACGACGGTGGTCAACTACGATGGCATCGGTTGGTATTGGCCCCTCTACGACGGCTATACGGCTCCTGCGAGCAATTTCGAATCAGGATGTAACGATCCAGAATACTGCAACTTCGACCCTTGCTCCCTGCCCGATTCCACCCTGTGTACTGTGCTCGAATTGCTGGCAGAATCCAACACGAATAACGGCACCGTTACCACAGAAGCGGTGGGCGGAACAGCACCGTACACCATCATTATTCTGGACGAAAACCTGCAAAGCATAGGCTTCCCGCCTGCGCAATCCGATGACCCCACTGCTATTTTTGTCGGGTTGCCTGACGGCACCTATTGCATTGAAGTCACAGACGCTTCAGGCTGCTCCGCCATCTCATGTGTGAACGTCGGCCCAATGAGTGTGGAAGCCTTGAATCCTGTTTCATTCCAGCTGCATCCCAACCCCGCTTCTGAAGCGGTTCAATTGGAGTTGCCTGCGGCGTGGGAAGTCCAAGCTGTGGTCATTCGAGACGCAGCGGGTCGTGAAGTGGCATGGCCGGCGGTCACTGCCCGGATCAGCGCGCTGAACATTGGCGCCTTGTCCACTGGCGTTTACTTGGTGGAAGTCCATCACTTGGCTGGAACCGCTGTAGAGCGGTTGATCGTTCGCCATTGAGGTCAACTAAATTGGACTGATGATGCAAGACGACACCATTCTGATCACCCAAACTGGAGGGGTCATGACCCTGACCCTGAATCGATCCTCGGCTTACAACAGCTTTACCCGTCCCATGGCCACAGCATTGCAGCAGGGCCTGGACAAAGCATCAACAGACGACAACATTCGATGTGTGGTCATCACGGGAACCGGCAAGGCTTTCTGCGCCGGACAAGATTTGAAGGAGGTCACCGCAGATGACGCTCCGCCGTTGGAGGACATTGTCGGAGGGAGCTACAACGTCACGATTCGCAAAATGCGCGCCTTGGCCAAACCCGTCATCACCGCAGTCAATGGTGTTGCGGCAGGTGCTGGAGCCAACATCGCCTTGGCCGGTGACCTTTGCGTTGCAGCCGAAGGCGCCAAATTCATCCAGGCCTTCTCCAAAATCGGCCTCATTCCCGACAGTGGAGGCACCTGGATGCTGCCCAAGCTCGTTGGTCTCCAGCGCGCCACGGCACTGGCCTATTTGGGCACGCCCGTTTCGGCTCCCGAAGCGGAGGCCATGGGCATGATACACCGGTCCATTCCCAACGAAGCGTTTGCAGAGGAGGTTCAAGCACTGGCCAAAAAGCTAGCCGCCATGCCCACCACGGGATTGGCCCTTACCAAACAAGCCTTCAATCGGGGCTTCGAGCAAGGACTCGATGCACAACTCGATACAGAAATGGAACTTCAAGCCAAGGCTTCCCGTACAGAAGACTTCAAGGAAGGTGTCGCGGCGTTTTTGGAAAAGCGCAGCCCCACCTTCAAAGGACATTGAACCATGGCGTTAGACCAGTGGATACCGTGCGACGAAAAGCTGCCCAAAAACGGACAGCGCGTTCTCGGGGTGGTGCCTGGGAACGAGGTCTTGCTGCCGGGCAAGGCGAGCTTTGAAATGCGCGAAGTCTTGGTGCTTCGCTTCATGGAGAACTTCTTCGCTGCTCAAGCCGACAAGGCCGGTGCACACGGACGACACTTCTGGAGCGGTGAAGGGGCCTCTAACCAGTATTTCGAAGCCGTGACCCATTGGATGCCCGTCCCGGAACCACCGGTTCAAGTCACCCCGGAAGACGATGACGACTCAGCGCAGTGACTTGCGTTTCTTGAGCGGGAAAAATTGACCCGCAACCCCCACAAACACATGCCGCTCACCGACAATGTCGAGGGTGTAAACAGAGCACAATTGGAAGTTCTCGCGCCGGGCCAATTGCCCAGCCGCTGAGCTGGCCACTTGCCCCAAACCCTTGCGAAACTTCTTGCCCAATTCAGACTCACCTGGCACCTCATCGGCCAACTCCTCTTGCACATAAAGGGCCACGAACTCGGTAAAATCGGATCCGTCTGGGTTGGTAAAGTACAGGGCGGCGGCAACCATGCCGGCCAACAAAATGAGGAAGCGTAATCCTTTCATTTGAGCGCGTTGATGAGATGAAATGCCTGAACGGCGTACAATGCTGCCGTTTCTGTCCGCAGCCTGTGTTCCCCCATGGTCACAGGTGTAAAATCCGATTGAGCGAACAGATGGATCTCTTCTGGCGAAAAATCGCCTTCTGGACCAACGGCCAACACCACGTTTCGGCCCTTGGGCAATGCCGTGGCGATGGACTGACGCTCCCATTCTGGATGCTCGGGAACAGGACAATGCGCGAGACCCAACCATGCCTTTTCATTCAGATTGGCCAAAGCCTCGGACAATTCCATGGCTGGTCTTAGGACCGGCAACCACGCCCTTCGCGATTGTTTCATGGCCTCGACCAGTGTGCGATTCCATCGTTCAAACTTTTCGATGCGACGTTCGCTTCGCGACGTCCAAATCGGTTGGATGACATCGACACCGCACTCACACGCCTTCTCCAAAAACCATTCAAAGCGATCCGTATGCTTGGTGGGCGACACCCACATGGTCAAGCGAGGTTCGGATGGCGGGAAACACGCAGGCTCTCCCACCGAGAGGAGGACTTGTCGCTTTTCCAAGGTCAGGATTTCCGCAGGGAATATGGCACCGCGTCCATCGGCCAACTCCACGAGATCTCCCGGCTTGGCGCGAAGCACCTGCACAAGGTGACGGGCTTCATCTACACCCAGCGCATGGGCGCCGGGTTGAATGTCAGGGGCAAAGAATCGGCGCATACTGCAAAGAAAAAGCGGCGAGCGGTCCTTTGAGCCCACTCGCCGCTTTCTGCGTCCACAATGTTCGGTCAGCTTACCAATGCAGCGAGCGATTGAGGTGAAGCTTGGCGCACTTCGGGAGCGACGCCCGAAGCAAACTCTTCAAAGTTGTGATGAAAGCGCTCCGCCAAATCGTCGGCCTGGACATCAAAGTCCTCTCCATGGGCCCAGGTCGATCGCGGATCCAAAATCCCTGAGTCTACATGGGGAGCCGTCATCGGAACTTCCCAGCCAAACCGGGCACACCGACGATACTCCACGTTTTCCATTTCGCCGCTCAAAGCCGCATTCAACAAAGCGCGTGTGTTTTGAAGCGACATGCGGCTGCCCACACCATGTGGGCCTCCTGTCCAGCCCGTGTTCACCAGCCAAACTTTGGTGCCGTGCTTGGCCATACGTTCGCCGAGCATGTCCGCATAGCGTCCGGGGTGCAATGGCAAAAAGGGCGCGCCAAAGCAAGCGCTGAAGACCGCCTTTGGCTCATTGATGCCGTCCTCTGTGCCTGCCACTTTCGCGGTATAGCCGCTAATGAAATGGTACATCGCCGTCGGCGCATCCAAGCGCGCCAAAGGAGGCAACACGCCGAACGCATCGCAAGTCAAAAAGAAAATGTGGTCCGGATGGTCTCCCTGTCCACTCGGCTTGGCCCCTGCGATGTGGTGGATCGGATAGCTCACCCGCGTGTTTTGCGTGGTGGCTGCATCGGTGTAGTCTGGCGTTACCCCATCTGCTGCAAAGCCGATGTTCTCGAGCATCGCCCCGTGGCGAATTGCATTGAAAATGTCCGGCTCACGCTGGGCATCCAAGTCAATCGTCTTGGCATAACAGCCACCCTCGAAATTGAAAATACCATCGGCACCCCAGCCATGCTCATCGTCCCCGATCAACCGACGGGTCGGGTCGCTGGAGAGCGTCGTTTTGCCCGTCCCGGACAAACCAAAGAAAACCGCAGTGCTTCCGTCTGCGCCTTCGTTGGCAGAACAGTGCATCGGCAAAACGTTGGATTCGGTGGGCAACAGGAAATTCATGGCACTGAACATGCCTTTCTTAATCTCCCCGGTATAGCCCGTGCCGCCGATCAGGATGCGGCGGTTTGTAAAATCGAGCACCGCAAAATTCGCCTGACGCGTACCATGCTTGTCTGGATCCGCCTTAAAGCTGGGCGCACAAATCACATGCCACTCGGGCTCAAACAAAGCGGACTCTTCGGCTGTGGGCCGAAGGAACATGTTGTAAGCGAAAAGATTGGACCACGACTTTTCGGACAACACCCGCAACGCCTTTCGGTGCTCCGGATGGGATCCCACATAGGCATCCCTAGCGTAGAGCCCTTTGCCATCGAGAAAGGCCACGAGATCCTCGTGCAGGCGTTGAGCGTGTGCGGTTGAAATGGGCTGATTGATGTCTCCCCACCAAACGTCCTTTTGGGTCATCCCATCTTGAACAATGAATCGGTCTTGGGGACTTCGGCCAGTGAACCTGCCTGTTTCGATGGCCAGGGCACCTGTAGAAGTGAGACGGCCTTCTCCGGCCAATAATGCCCGCTCGATGAGCTGGGCTGGGGCGAGGTTCCACCAGATTTGTCTGGCTTTCTTCAATCCACTTTGTGCCAAATCCGGGTGGAATGGCGTGTTTCCTTGATGTACCATGATGTCGGGCTGATCATTGCGAGCCTGAGCATCAAAGATAGAAAGACGCTTATGCCATAAACAAGAAACTTATTGTCAGAATATTGTCTTTTACACCATTTAACCTCCTACTGAATTTGATCCGAAGACCGCAAAATGGACCACGTCCATTGGCCCCATCCTCCAATCATTAGCGCACCACCGACAGGCGTAATCGGCCCCAAAAAAGACACCGACACACCCCAAGCTTTCGCCAAAACCAGCCCGTAAATGCTGAACGAAAACAAAACAGTTCCCAACGCCACCCATCTCAAACCGACTGCTTGACCGCGGGCTGAAGCCCCGAGCAACGCGCAACCCATGGCCAGTAAATAGTGCGACGCTGTTTGCCAAGACGCCAAAGATTCAGGCGTCAGAATCGACGAAAGGGAATGGGCACCAAACGCGCCAGCTGCGATTCCGAGCATCAAAAAAGCCCCCCCTCTCAACTGGTGGACCCGAGGCGCTTCATGAACGGACCGATGCTTTGAACTGTTGCTCTTCATATGCGGCTAAATTGCGGCGAATAGAGCTTCCTTTGAAAACATGCGTCTTTCCATTTTTACCTCCCTTCTTCTTCTTCTCCTGACCTCGTGTTCCACGGGGCCAGACTCCACGTCTTCCAATCCTGCGAAAACAGCAGCAGACAACCCTTCAAAGGAGACCAAAGCCAAACCGAGCAAAAGGGCATACACCCAAGAAGAACTCAACCAACCATACAGCACGGTCAGCCCTTGGCGCTACTTGATCACCAGCCCAGATGCCATGTACTTCGAGAAAATGGCGACCCTCTCTTCCCATGCACGGACCATTCACGCTTCTGGACACACATTGCTGCTTCCACGCGACCAAACCTTTCTCGAAGACAAGACATGGAAGGGCATCATGGAAGAGGAGGACCGCGAGGTCCTCGACCGCTTTGTCGGAGCGCACATCATCAAGGGCATCCAATCACCAAAAGGCTTGATTGGTGTTTATGAAGATTTAAATGGCAATGCAGTGGTGATCGAAACCCGCGATGACGGGGAACAGATTTGTGGTGGTGCAAGGCTGCTCGGACAAGTGGTGGAAACCGACAATGGCATTGTGATTCCCGTCATGGGCATGGTAGAAGACATCCGTTGGGACTGACCCACAAGGCAACCACCACTTGTCACATTTTCGCATTTCACTCGGTACTATTCTCATGCCCACTACGGAAACCCACTCGTCCTTTCGAATGCGCAGCGTTTTTGTCCTCTGCTGCCTTATTGGCGGCACCGTACAAGGCCAAACTCTGCCCGATTTTGGCCGTTGGGACACTGTGGCTGTCTACGGTGAGACGGGTGAGTCCATGACCAACCCTTGGACTGGTGGGCTGACTGCGCCTCAATTCTCTGCGGCTGACCTCGACAGTGATGGTGTCCAAGATTTGTTTCTGTTCGACCGTAGCGGAAACCGCATTCTTCCGTTTCAAGGGTGCACCTCCGAAGCGCCCGAATCCGCCGTTACTTATTTGTACCGTCCCGATTGGCGAAACGCATTTCCAGAGGGCATCCAAGAGTGGGCCCTGATTCGAGATGCCAATTGCGACGGCGTCCCCGACATTTTCCACAACAGCCAGAGTGGCTTCCGAATCTGGTACGGCGCGTCTTCTGGTGACCTTGTGTCTTACCCCGAAGCCCCCACCACCAATGTCTTTGGCAATTGGGACTTTGGCACTGGAGATCAACAACTGCCGCTCATTTGCCTCAACACCGACATCCCCGCCTTGGATGACTTTGATGGAGACGGAGACCTGGACATGGTCACGTGGACCGAAACATCCTCCACACTTTATGCCTACACCGGGCGCGGCGCAACTGAAGGCTCTGTGGGCTGCGGAGACACCTTGATCTGGGACGTCACCAACCGGTGCTACGGGATGCTGAGTGAAGCTTCGGAGAACAACGAACTGTTCATCGGAGAGGATCACGTGTGCGGGTTCAATGTGGCCGACCCACGATTGGAATCCGAAACGACGAGCCAAACCCGACATGCCGGGGGGACGACGGCATTGTTGGAGCTTGACGGCGATGGCCATCTCGACCTCCTTCTCGGAGACGTGTCGTACAACTCACTTACCGCATGCTACATGGAGGATGCGGTCGATGGCCAAGACAGCACCACTTCGACCAACGACACCTGGCCAGCAGACTTGGGCGGCGTTGCCTTGGACCTGCTTAGGTTTCCTGCAGCCTACCCCCTAGACGTGGACCAAGATGGCGTTCGAGACATCGTCTTGTCGGTGAATGAGACGTTTGAAATCAACGGACGTCGCGGAGTTTGGCATTACCGGAACACAGGGTCCGATGCCGAACCCGTCTGGACCTTGGTCAACGACGCCTTACTCCAAGACAACATGATCGATGTTGGGCGGGGAGCCTATCCGGCTTTCACCGACTTCAACGGCGATGGGTTGACCGACATGGTGGTGGCCTGCAAAGAGCGTTACCTCGGACCAGGAAATACACCCTCACTTTTGGCCCGCTTTCAAAATGTAGGCAGTGAAACCGCTCCTGCATTTGCACAACTGGACACCAATTGGTTGTCTTTGCCCGACTACAGTCTCGAAAGCACATCACTGGCTTTCGGCGATCTCGACGGCGACGGCGACGACGACCTGATTCTTGGAGATGAGCTGGGCTACCTGCACCTCTGGACCAACAACGCGGCTCCGGAAACCATGGCGGACTATGCCCTCACCAGCCCAAGTTTGGAAGACAACGAAGGAACGGTCATCGATGTGGGGCAGTTCGCCACCCCAGAACTGTACGACCTGGATGGAGACGGCGATCTCGACCTGATCATCGGAGAAAAAAATGGCGGACTGAAGCTCTATGCCAATACCGGATCCCCCACTGCCCCCTCCTTTTCGCTTGTGTCGGATGCTGCGGGACAAGTGGACATTGACAACGCGCAAGGCATAGAGGGCTTCCCTACGCCCCGAATTTTGCACACCGACGATCAAGTGTGGATTGTTGTGGGCAATGAATTGGGCCGCTTGCAAGTGTTTAGCCTTCCAGAGAATCCCATGGAAGAGCCCGGCCAGCTTTGGCCAGAAGTGACCGACCAATGGAATGGGATTTATGAAGGGTTGTTCTCCGCACCGGCACTGGCCGATTTGGATGGCGATGGGACAACCGACTTGGTGCTGGGCGCACGAGATGGTGGGTTGACCCTATGGCGTGGCAATGGTGACGATGCGGTCAGGAATTGCGACCCTGTGGTGATCAACAGCGTGGGCCAAACCACACAAGCCCCAGCAGTATGGCACCCGAGCCCCAACCCCATCACAGCAGGTGAGCTGCTGGCCGTGCCTTCTTCTCGCTTGACTGTTGTGGACATGCTCGGACGGCCCTTGTACACCCTTCGTGCGCAATCCGGGTCGGTGCGCATTCCTGCGGACTTGCCCTCTGGAACTTACTTCCTGCGTCCAGAAGGGGCCCAAAACGAACCGGGCGCCCTTCCGTTTTGGAAAAGCGCCCGTCGTTTGGTTGTTGTTGCCGACCGTTAAAGTCGTGACAACTTAGACGTTCATTCCGTCCAACACGTCTGCGACGTCTTTGACGGCTTTGGCGCTCTCGTGAAGCAAGGCCATCTCTGCCTCGTTCAGTTGAAGCTCAATCACCTCTTCGATGCCATTGGCGCCCAACTTAACGGGCACGCCGAGGTGGACATCGTTCAAGCCGTACTGCCCGGTTAAGCGCGCACAACAGGGGAAAATCCGCTTTTGGTCCTTCACAATGGCTTCAACCATTTGAGCGGCAGCAGCACCCGGTGCATACCATGCCGACGTTCCGAGGAGCTGGACGATTTCGCCGCCGCCCTTCTTGGTGCGCTGAACAATGGCCTCCAAAGCGTCAGCGTCGATCAGTTCAGTCACCGGAATGCCGCCCACAGTCGTGTAGCGCGGAAGCGGAACCATGGTGTCGCCATGGCCGCCCATCAACACCGCTTGGATGTCCTTTGGGCTCACGTTCAGTGCCTCTGCAAGGAAGGCGCGGTAACGCGCTGTATCCAAGACACCGGCCATGCCCATGACACGGTGGTCAGGCAGGCCTGCTGTTTTCCATGCTTGGTAGGTCATCACATCCAAAGGATTGGACACGATCACAATGATGGCTTCGGGGCTGTGAGGCAGAATCTGCTCGGTCACGGTTTTGACAATGCCGGCGTTGGTGGCAATCAAATCGTCACGGCTCATTCCAGGCTTCCGCGGAAGACCACTGGTGATCACCACCACATCTGAGTTGGCCGTTTTACTGTAATCGTTGGTGGAGCCGACCGTGCGGGTATCGTAACTGTTGACAGGGCTGGTCTCCCAAATGTCGAGGGCCTTTCCTTCGGCGAAGCCTTCCTTGATGTCGAGGAGAACAACTTCGTTACAGACTTCTCGGGTGGCGAGGACGTCGGCGCAAGTGGCGCCCACATTGCCCGCTCCGACGACGGTGACCTTTGTGCGTTGGATCATTTTGAGGAAATTGAGTGAATCGGTCTGCAAAAGTAAGGGACGGAATACGCCGCAGGGTACCCTGTTCGTTCCCAACTTGTATCCTCGATGATGTCGCGACTTTTTCTCCTCTTCTTCTGTGGGCTTCTTTGGACCTCTGCCGCCTTGGCTCAACCGGGAACCAACACCGAGCAATGGCCCGATGGACGCCCAGGATCCGACTTTAATGTGACCGATGCCAACGGGCTCAAACAAGGCCGGTGGATTCGCGTTTACCCCGATGGCGGACTCTACTACAGTGGGACTTTTGACCACGGCCGACCTGTGGGACACTTTACCTTTTTTCGGGAAAATGGAAGGGTCCTCAGTGAAGTCCAGCACGCCCAAGGCGCGGATTCTGCTGCGGCCATTTTATACCGGGAAAACGGCAGTGTGTCGCATCAAGGATCCTACCTCACCGTCCAAATAGACGGTGAATGGCGCCAATGGAAAACCGGACGTTGGGAAGCACTCGATGCCCAAGGGCATCTTCGGGTGGAAGAACACTACACAAAAGACACCTTGAACGGAGCGTACATCGCCTATCACGGCAACGGCCAAATTTTGGAACAGGGCATGTACGACATGGGCGCCAAGCAAGGCATTTGGCGGGCATTTGACCGAGAGGGCGCGACGCGAGGTTCAGAGACTTGGTCGAAGGGCCAAAAAAACGGACCCGCGGAGGTCATGAAGGAAGGGGGAAAACCCTTGAGTGCAGGCCTTTATGAAAACGGACTTCCTGTGGGCACTTGGAAAACCTTTACCCCCAATGGAAAGGTCCGGTCCTTGGTCACTTATGAAGAAGGGAGGGTAACCAGCGAGGCCCCGCAAAATGGGGAATTCTCCGCCAACTACCCCAGTGGTCGGCCAGAATGGGTGGCCAGATATGCCCATGGCAACATGGATGGTCCTTTTACCCAATGGCATGACTCTGGTGAATGGATCATGGTTCCGGCTGAACAAGGAGCGGCCTCGGGTGTCCCGGCCATGCCAGCCGGCCGAGGAACAGACAGCCGCGACCCGCTGCGTCGCGAATTGCGCAATCAACCCATGAAAGAAATGGGAGAGTACACCGCAGGCGTGAAGGATGGGCCTTGGCGCTATTTCGACGAACAAGGTGACCTCCTCCGCAAGGAAACCTGGAATTTGGGGCGGCTTCAATCCACCGAAGAATGAAATCAGCGCTGTTTTTCCTGTCCTTGACTTGGGCTCTCACCCACACAATCAGCGCCCAAATTGCGCCCAATCACCATTGGGTCGGGTTTCAAGACAAGGTGGGTTGCGGGGTGGAGTTGAACGCGCCCAATGCGGGACAAGCCCTGCTCTCTCAGCGCGCGCTGGACCGAAGAATGCGACATGGCATTGCGTTGGACTCTACCGACCTCCCGTTGTGCGCACACTATGTTTCCGATGTCCTCGCCCTTGGCGCTTCCAATGAAGGACAAGCCCTGCGCGTCCTGCACCAAAGCAAGTGGTTCAATGGCATTGTCGTTCAAATTGATACCGCGCTGGCCGACTCCTCACAAGTGGTGGCACTCTTGGCCGAGATTGAGTCCTTGACCAGTGTGGCCGAAGTGCGTCGGACAAACTGGCATCAGAGTCGAGGCGAAATGCCTGTGGTTCCGCAGCGCCGCCGAACCCCTGTGTTGGACGAAAGCGGCACCGGACCGTACGGCATGGCTTGGGACCAAACCCGGCAACTCCGTCTCGACTTGATCCACGGACTCGGCCACAAAGGCCAAGGGATGATGGTGGGGGTTTTGGACAGCGGATTTGACCGCATCGACACCAATCCCGCCCTGGAACGCGCACGACAAGACGGCCGCATTCAAGTCGGCGGAAACTTCCCCAATGGAGGCGCCATTTCTCCGTTCATCTACGAGGAGCATTCTCATGGCGCCATGGTGCTCTCGACCATGGCGGGTGTTTTGGATTCGTCTCAAGCAGGGCCATTCATGGGCAGCGCTCCCGATGCGGCTTATGTCTTGTTTCGCACCGAAGATGTGGGGTGGGAAAATCTGGTGGAGGAGTACCATTGGGTGGCTGCAGCGGAAAGGGCAGACAGCATAGGCTGCGACATCCTCAATACTTCCTTGGGCTATTCCCTGTTCGACGACACCACGGCGCACCACGATCTTCTCGAACTCGACGGCAATACTTTTCGCATTACCCAAGCCTCAGACTTGGCCGCTTCCAAAGGCATGTTGGTCTTCAACTCCGCTGGCAACAGTGGCAACAGCGCTTGGCAAAAGATCACAGCACCCGCAGATGGCGACAGTGTACTGGCCATTGGAGCCGTAGGGGCCAACGGGGTTCGGGCCAGTTTTAGCAGCTTTGGCCCAACCGCAGATGGCCGCATCAAACCCGACTTGTGCGCCATGGGACAAGACGCCGCCTACATCCACCCCGACGGGTCCATTCGCACCGGAAACGGCACGTCCTTCTCCTCCCCCATTTTGTGCGGTGCCGCGACCAGCTTGTGGAGTGCACACCCCAACCAACCGGCTTGGGCCATTCGCAACGCCTTGATCGAATCTGCTTCGCAATCGACAGCTCCCGACACGACCCGAGGTTATGGCATTCCCGATCTGTGGGCGGCCCACCTTGCGCTGGGGGGCACAGCACCTGCAGAAGACGAGGCCAATGTGGTGGTCTTTCCCAACCCTGTCCCCACCGCCAGCCAAAGGCTGAAGGTGATGTTTCGAGAGCCGATGCTGCTCTCTGCCCCAAGCCAACCGCTTGAATGGACCGTGCTGGCCGCCTCTGGCCGCCTGATTTCCGAGGGGCAAATGGCGCGCGGCAAAGAAGTGCTCACCACGTTCACCCTGCACACAGCACCCTTGGCAACAGGTACTTACCTGCTGTTGCTCCGCGGCGTCCCCTTGGAAGACAAAAGCGCCCCCCCCACCGCTTGGGGAAGATTTGTGGTGGAATGACAACACCTCTGCCATGAACCTTCGGATCGCTTTTGGATGGGCTTTGACCTGTGTCTTGTGCGTGAACACCCTTCATATGGAGGCGCAGCGAGAACGGTCTCAAAGCCCGAAGCGCCAGCGCAAAGCGCAGATGAAAATGAAACAGGAGCGCGCAAAAAAACAAGACAATGCGTTCCGAGAGGGTCGAAAAGCCCATTGGAAAGCCCAAGACGGGGCGACCCGAAAACGCATGCGTTCCCAACGCCGTGCCGCCAAGCGCATGCGTCGAGGTGGTGGTCCAGACAGTTGGTATGTGGGCCTCTTTAAATCGCGCCATCCCGTGCCTTGGACCCAACGCGCCTCCACCAAGATTGGCAACCTATTCAAACGCAAGAGAAAACGTCGGGTTTACTGATTCAAGACCCTTCCAACATCAAAAAAGCCCCTCTGATGAGGGGCTTTTTTAGAGCCGATAAGCGGACTTGAACCGCTGACCTACGCATTACGAATGCGTTGCTCTACCAGCTGAGCTATATCGGCTTGCACATCGTTTCCGACGGCGGTGGGCAAAGATACGCACCCTGTTGAAGAAGGTTGCAACTGCACGGTCATTTTCGCGAAACTCGAACCAACCGTTTCTCTACTCGCCCTTTTTGGAGCCCCAAAGGCTGCGCAGAAACTCCGCCAATCCGCGCTCGCGCGGCGTGTTTCCCAGGACGAAGAACCGACGGCCAACCAACGCCTCAGGGAGCCCTTCTTGACCGCTAAATCCACCGTGGTCATGATCATATTTATACCCACTTCCGTGCCCGAGCTCCTTCATCAGTTTGGTCGGGGCATTGCGCAAATGCATGGGAACAGGCAAGTCACCATGCTGCTGCACTGCTTGCTGCGCTGCACCAATGGCAGCATAAGCACTGTTTGACTTCGGACTCGAGGCCAAATAGGTGGCGCATTGAGACAAGGGAATCCGGCACTCCGGAATGCCCAGCCGCTCCACCGCGTCGAAAGTGGCATTGGCCAAGACCAGCGCCGTAGGGTTCGCATGGCCAATGTCCTCGCTTGCCGAAATCAAAAGTCGTCGGGCAATGAACTTGGGATCTTCCCCACCCTCAATCATCCGTGCCAACCAATACACAGCGGCGTCCGGGTCACTCGAACGGATGGACTTGATGAGGGCCGAAGCAATGTCGTAATGCGTATCACCGGTCTTGTCGTATCGCGACAGGTTCGCCTGAATGAACCTCGAAACCAAGGCGTCATCCAATTTGATCCCCTCCTCTTCGTTGGTTTCCGGCTGCTCTTGACGCTCCGATGCCGCACCGGCCACCACCAATTCCAGAACATTCAAAAGGCGACGTCCATCCCCCCCACTCGCGCGCAACAACGCATCCCATTGCACCACTTCCACGCCGTGATGCTGGAGCCACTCATCTTTGGCAAGGGCACGGTGAACGAGGGCTTCTAGCTCCAAGCGACCGAAGGCTTCCAAAACGTACACCTGACTGCGAGACAGCAGGGCTGGAATGACTTCGAAACTCGGGTTTTCTGTCGTGGCCCCAATCAAGGTAACGGACCCTCGCTCAACAGCGCCCAAAAGGCTGTCTTGTTGGGACTTTGAGAAGCGGTGAATCTCGTCAATAAAAAGCACTGCACGGGTACTGAACATGCCTTGTCGTTCCGCACTATCGATGACCCCACGCACCTCTTTCACTCCGCTGCGAATGGCACTCAATTGATGAAAAGGGCGCCCGGTTGCTTCGGCCATGAGCCGAGCCAACGTGGTTTTCCCAACTCCCGGAGGACCCCACAAGATCATGGATGGGAGTTGCCCTGCCGACATGGCCCGGCGCAAGGTGGCGTCCGGTCCTACGAGGTGACTTTGCCCCACATAATCGTCGAGGACACGTGGCCGCATTCGCTCTGCAAGCGGCGCATCTGTTTGGGGAGCGATATTCATGGGGCAACGACCATGGTGTCTTTGGGAACAATCGGATCATGCAGGGGTACACCTTCAGGACGGGTGTGTTTCCAACGTGTATGGGACCAAAGCCAATGCGCAGGCGCCTCTCGAATTTGCGCTTCCAGCCGGTTGTAGGTCGCGCGAAGCAGTGACCCTTTGGGCCATGTTTTAGGCGCGTCGGTGATCAAGTCGTAGTGAACTTCCCAATGGCCCCTTGGTTTGCCTTTGGCGCGCTGGACCCGGAAAAAGACCACCGGCATGTCCATTTTCCTGGCAAAAGCCTCCAACCCAAAATGCATGGCCGTTTCCTGCCCCATCCATTCCATCCACCAAGCTTTAAGTGGATCCAGTGGGCGCTGATCCACGGCCAACGTCACGGCCTTGGCGCGCCCTGCTTCTTCCATCATCCATTTGGACACCGCCTTCATGGGCACCAACTCCGTGCCCAATTTGCACCGTGTCTCGAGAATCACGCCGTCGTAAAACAGATTCGACAAAGGCTTGTATACCCCCATAACCGGAAGCGGCAATGCGGCTCCAGCTGTTACGGCATATCGCTCCCAATTGCCATAGTGGCCGCAGGAAAGCAACACACCCGGGGCCCGGTTCGCATAGGGTGCCAACACTTCAGGATTGATGTGATGGAAGCGCTTCAACAACTCCGCCTCCCCGGCATGAAAATGTCGGAGCGACTCCACCACCACTTCTGCCAAATGCGTGTAGAAGTTTCGGGCGGTTTTCTTGAGCCATGTTTCGTCCTTTTCGGGAAATGCGCGCTTGAGATTGGCCAGCACCACCCTTTTACGATACCCACTCCACCACAGCGCCATGGACAGGACATCCGCCAACAGGTAAAGCAGGGAATAGGGAAGTCTGCCCAAGGGCGAGACAAATAAAAAATGAAGCAGTTTGGTCATGTCACAGAGAGGCGAAGGCCATCCTCACCGAGGAAAACCCCTTTGGGCAATTCGGCGGCCACATCGGCATGGGCCCCCAATAAGTGGCTAATGTGCGTCAAGTATGCCGCACGGGGAGCGACTTTCTCGATGACTTCCAAGGCCTCTTCCAGATTAAAGTGGCTCATGTGTTTCTCTTTTCGAAGCGCATTCAAGACCAGAATTTCGGTTCCTTCCAATCTCGACCACGTCTCGGGCGCCAACGCATTGGCGTCTGTGATGTAAGAAATGGGACCAATCCGAAAACCGTAAACCGGCAGCTTGTAGTGCTGGACGGGAAGCGGAACCACGTTTACTCCTCCCATCGAAAATGGATTCCCGTCCAATGAATGCATGCGCACCCTTGGAATTCCAGGATATGGATTGGCCGAAAAAACGTATTGAAATTCACGTCGCAAAGCCTCCTGAACGCGCGGTTCCGCGTAAACATCCATGTCCCGTTTTTGGCGGAAATTGAAGGCCCGGATGTCGTCCAAACCCGCAACGTGGTCCTTGTGCTCGTGCGTAAACAACACGGCATCCAAGGTGCGCACATCGTTCTGCAGCATTTGCTGCCGAAAGTCAGGGCCAGTATCCACCACAAATGTCTTGGGCCCCTCTGGCGCATGCACGCCATCGACCTCAAACAACGCGCTGGAACGCAGTCGCCGGTCTCGAACATCCGCCGAAGTGCACACGTGGCAGTCACAAGCGATGACCGGAACCCCTTGCGAAGTGCCTGTACCGAGGAGTGTAAGATGGACGCCCATAGAATTCCAAAGTTAATTCGGGGGCGTTCGGGGGATACGGCCTTCGGACGATACCTTTGCGACACACCATTCTTTCGGAAACGTGGAAAGCAACCGTGTCGTTCTCTCGGCCAAACAAAAGGCCCTCCGAATCAACATGAACCACGATCTCTATGGCACATTTGCCGAGATCGGGGCCGGTCAGGAGGTTGTGCGGCATTTTTTCCGCGCAGGCGGTGCCAGTGGCACCATCGCCAAAACGATCAGCGCCTACGACAAGGACTTCAGCGATGCCATCTATGGCATTGAAAGGTCCGGGCGATATGTATGTGAGCCTCGGGTTCAAAAAATGCTCGACCACGAGTATCGTTTGTGCGAAGAGCGCCTGCCCCGTGAAAAGCACCCTTCTAAGAAGTTCTTTGCTTTTGCCAATACGGTGGCCACCATCAACTACCACAAGACCATCGAAGGACACGGGTGGTTTGGCGTTCGGTTTCAAACCGCACCCAACAAGCCGCCCAACACCATCATTCTGCACGCGCGCTTTCACGAGCCCGATGCCTTGCTCCAACACGCCACCATTGGCATTCTCGGGGTCAACCTGATTTATGGATGTCACTTCCTGTTCAAGCAGCCCAACGATTTGTTGCAGAGCCTCTACGACGAACTGGACAAGGACCGAATCGAGATTGACACGATTCAGATGAATGGCCCGGACTTCGCGGGTGTGGACAACCGTTTGCTCTCGTTGCAACTGGTCAAGCATGGAATGACCGACGCCGTCATCTTCTCCCCCGACGGACGCAACTTGCAAGCAGCCGACGTGCTGTACAAGAAGAACATCCTCGCCATTCGTGGCAGCTTCCGCCCGGTCACCCGAGTCAATCTGGACATGACCCAACGGGGCTTGGCGATGTTCAAAGAGGAAAACCGCGTCGAAGAAGACAAAATTCAGTTGTTGTTCGAGATCACCCTCAACAACCTCAAAGCCGAGGGAGACATCGACGAAAAAGACTTCTTGGACAGGGCTGACATCCTATGCTCACTTGGCCAGACGGTGCTCATTTCGAACTACCAGGAGTATTACAAGCTCATTGAATACTTCTCTCGCTACACCAAGAAACGCATGGGTGTCATCATGGGCGGAAACGCCATGATGGACCTCTTCAATGAGCGCTATTATCGCGAGCTCAATGGCGGCATTCTCGAGGCATTTGGCATCATGTTCAGCCGAGACCTCAAGGTGTATGCCTACCCTTGGCACGATGCCGCCAACGATGTGCTCATTCGGACGGACAATGCGCCCATCCACCCCCGCATCAAGCCCTTGTACGATTACCTCTTGTTCAACAAGAGAATCACAGACATCCACCTCGACGACTTGTCCTTGCTTGACATCTTCAGTGCAGAGGTGCTTCGGATGATCCGTTCTGGTGAATCAGGATGGGAAGACATGGTGCCGCAGGAGGTCGACAACATCATCAAGCGCAGCCGTCTGTTTGGCTACGCTGGCCCTACTCCCACCACCGGCACCGGGCTTACGGATGCCGCCATGCTGAACTGAGCGTCAGAATGAAAGCGGGCTTGAAGGCCGCCGTTTCTTCCGACTTCTTGTCCTTTACCTCAAGCAAAAAGGCGGCCCGAAGGCCGCCTTTTTTGCATTGCGAATGGAAGTGAAGGGCTTATTCAGCCGCTTCCGCATCTTCCACGTTCGCTTCCGTTAGGTTGTCGAACTCATCTTGTGAGCCCACCACCATGTTGTGCCACTTGCGCACACCTGTTCCTGCAGGAATCAAGTGACCCACGATCACGTTCTCCTTCAGGCCGCCGAGGTGGTCCTCCTTGGCGCTAACTGCAGCCTCGTTGAGCACCTTCGTGGTCTCCTGGAAGGAGGCCGCCGAAATGAACGACTTGGTCTGCAATGAAGCACGGGTGATGCCCTGCAACAACGGACGGGCTGTAGCGGGAAGCGCCTCACGGGCTTCCACCAACTTCCCATCGTTCCTGCGAATGGCACCGTTCTCATCACGCAATTGGCGTGCGGTCACCATTTGGCCTTCGGTCAACTCCTTGCTGTCGCCAGCATCGGATACGACCACCATGCCAAACATGCGGTTGTTCTCGTCCATGAAGTCGGCCTTCTCAGCGAACTGCTTCTCAAGGAAACGCGTATCGCCTGGATCTTCGACCACCACTTTCTTCATCATCTGGCGGACAATCACTTCGAAGTGCTTGTCGTTGATCTTCACACCCTGCAAGCGATACACCTCTTGAATCTCATTCACGAGGTACTCCTGCACAGCAGTTGGACCCTTAATCGCCAAGATGTCTGCTGGCGTTGTAGCGCCGTCCGACATGGGCATACCGGCCTTCACGAAGTCATTCTCTTGAACGAGGATGTGCTTGGCGAGTGGCACGAGGTACTTGCGCTTTTCTCCAGTGCGGCTCTCCACAATGATCTCACGGTTACCCCGCTTGATCTTGCCGTAAGAAGCGATACCGTCCACCTCTGACACAACTGCCGGGTTCGATGGGTTACGCGCTTCAAAGAGCTCCGTTACACGAGGCAAACCTCCCGTAATGTCACCGGACTTACCGGCCACACGTGGAATCTTCGCCAAGATGCGTCCGGTTCCAACGCTGTCGCCTTCCTCTACGCTCACGTGAGCGCCCACAGGAAGGGAGTAAACTTTAAGGACTTCCTTCTTAGGCCCAACAATGTGAATCGCAGGGTTCTTCTTCTTGTCCTTGGTCTCCGTGATCACAATCTCGCGGAATCCAGTCTGCTCGTCCAACTCCTCGCGGTACGTAACGCCCTCTTCGACCATGTCGAAGACAACCGTTCCGTCTTCCTCGCTGATGATGGCGTTGTTGTAGGGGTCCCAAGTACAAATGAGGTCTCCCTTCTTCACCTTCTTGCCGCTCTTGACATGAAGAATGCCGCCGTAAGGCAAGTTGGTTGAGCTCAGCGTGATGCCAATCTCGGCATCGATCACCTTGAACTCTGTAGAACGAGACACCACAACGGTCTCCACCTCGCCGTCAGGCGTGGTGCGCTGAACCGTGCGAAGGTCTTCCAATTCCACAACACCGTCTTGACGGGCCGTGATTTCGTTTTCGTCCGAGATCTTGGAAGCTGTACCACCTACGTGGAACGTACGCAGTGTCAACTGTGTGCCTGGCTCACCAATCGATTGAGCGGCAATCACACCCACGGCTTCACCCTCCTGCACCAAACGGTTTGTGCTCAAGGCACGTCCGTAACACTTGGCACAAACGCCTTTGCGGCTTTCGCAGGTGAGCACAGAGCGCATCTCCACTTCATCGATGCCTGCAGCTTCGATACTGGCTGCTACAGCTTCGGTGATTTCCTCACCTCCAGCCACAATCAGCTCATCGGTTTCGGGGTGTAGCACATCCAAAACAGATGTACGGCCCACGATGCGGTCAGCCAATGACTCCACAATCTCCTCGTTTTTACGCAAAGCAGTGGCGTGCAAACCACGGATGGTTCCGCAGTCATACTCCGTGATGATCACGTCTTGAGCCACGTCAACCAAACGACGGGTCAAGTAACCCGCGTCAGCTGTCTTCAACGCCGTATCCGCCAGTCCCTTCCGGGCACCGTGGGTAGAGATGAAGTACTCCAAGATGGACAGTCCCTCCTTAAAGTTCGAGAGAATCGGGTTTTCAATGATGTCCTGACCTCCTGCCGCACTGGACTTTTGAGGCTTGGCCATCAAACCACGCATTCCGCTCAACTGACGAATCTGCTCCTTGGAACCACGGGCGCCAGAGTGCATCATCATGTAAATGGAGTTGAAGCCTTGCTTGTCTGTTTCCAGACGCTCCATCAGGATGTTCGTCAACCTCGAGTTGGTGTTGGTCCAAATGTCAATGATCTGGTTGTACCGCTCGTTGTTGGTGATCAGACCCATGTTGTAGTTGTCCATCACCTCACCCACACGGTCATTTGCCGCATCGACCAACTCCACTTTCTCTTTTGGTATGATGATGTCGTTGAGGTTGAAGCTCAAGCCGCCTTTATAGGCCATCGTGAAGCCGAGCTTCTTGATGTCGTCGAGGAACTGAACTGTACGTGGCACGCCCACAGCGAGCAACACGTCCGAAATGATCGTCCGGAGGCTCTTCTTGGTCAGAAGGTCATTCACATAACCAGCTTCCGTTGGCACCACTTCATTGAAGAGCACACGACCCACAGTGGTATCCACAATGCTGGCATTGCCCATGTGATCGTTCCAACGCACCTTAATTCCCGCGTGCAACGCCGCGCGGCCTTCGTTGTAAGCGATGATCACCTCTTCTGGAGAGTAGAAGGTCATGCCTTCTCCTTTCACTGGCTCCTCCTTGGTGGATTTGCGCTCTTTGGTGATGTAGTACAAACCGAGAACCATGTCCTGTGATGGGACCGTAATCGGAGCACCGTTCGCAGGGTTCAAGATGTTGTGGCTGGCCAGCATCAAAAGCTGAGCCTCCAAAATGGCCGCAGGGCCCAATGGGAGGTGAACCGCCATCTGGTCACCGTCGAAGTCAGCGTTAAACGCCGTACACGCCAGTGGGTGCAACTGCAACGCCTTGCCCTCGATCATCTTGGGCTGGAATGCCTGGATACCCAAACGGTGAAGGGTAGGAGCACGGTTGAGCAGCACAGGGTGCGACTTCATCACGTTTTCCAAGATGTCCCACACCACAGGCTCTTTGGCATCCACAATCTTCTTGGCTGACTTCACGGTCTTCACCACACCCCGCTCAATCATCTTGCGGATGATGAAGGGCTTGTAAAGCTCAGCGGCCATGTTCTTCGGCATGCCACACTCGTGGAGCTTGAGTTCAGGACCAACGACGATAACAGAACGTGCAGAGTAGTCCACACGCTTACCGAGGAGGTTCTGACGGAAACGGCCCTGCTTTCCCTTCAGGCTGTCTGAGAGAGACTTCAGCGGACGGTTGCTTTCGGTCTTCACAGCAGAAGACTTCCGGCTGTTGTCGAACAAGCTGTCCACAGCTTCTTGCAACATCCGCTTCTCGTTCCGGAGAATCACATCTGGGGCCTTGATCTCGATCAATCGCTTCAAGCGGTTGTTCCGGATGATCACACGGCGGTAGAGGTCATTCAAGTCAGAAGTAGCGAAACGTCCGCCATCGAGTGGCACCAATGGACGCAGCTCTGGTGGAATCACAGGAACGACCTTGACGATCATCCATTCCGGCTTGTTTTCAATGCGGTGATTCGCATCGCGCAATGCTTCCACAACCTGGAGGCGCTTCAGCGCCTCGTTCTTACGCTGCTGGCTGGTCTCGGTGTTGGCACTGTGACGCAGGTCGAAGCTCAGTTGGTTCAAGTCGAGGTTGCCCAACATGTCGTAGAGGGCTTCTGCGCCCATCTTCGCCACAAACTTGTTGGGGTCTTTCTCGTCGAGGTACTGATTGTCCTTGGGCAACGTATCCAGAATGTCCAAGTACTCCTCTTCAGTAAGGAATTCGTTGACATCCAAAGACTCTCCATCCGTCTTCGTTGCGACACCCGGCTGGATGACGACATAACGCTCGTAATAGATGATCTGATCGAGCTTCTTGGTGGGCAGTCCCAGCAAGTAACCGATTTTGTTTGGCAGGCTTCGGAAGTACCAGATGTGCGCCACAGGGATCACAAGCTGAATGTGTCCCATGCGCTCACGGCGGACTTTCTTTTCGGTCACTTCTACGCCACAACGGTCGCAGACGATTCCCTTGTAGCGAATCCGCTTGTACTTGCCGCAGTGGCACTCGTAGTCCTTGACAGGGCCGAAAATGCGCTCGCAGAAAAGGCCATCGCGCTCGGGCTTGTAAGTCCGGTAGTTGATGGTCTCAGGCTTCAGCACCTCGCCATGGCTTTGCTCGAGGATTTCCTCGGGCGATGCCATGCTGATGCGAATCTTGTTGAAGTCGCTCGAGAGCTTCGGGGTCTTGTTGTTGGTCATCTTTTGGTGAAGATCAATGGGTTGAAGCAGGAGTGACTCAGGCCTCCAAGGCCACGGTCAATCCCAATCCGCGCAACTCGTGCATCAATACGTTAAAGGATTCCGGAATGCCTGGTGTTGGCATAGGATCTCCTTTCACAATCGCCTCGTAGGTCTTGGCGCGTCCGACAACGTCGTCCGACTTGACCGTGAGGATTTCCTGAAGAATGTGGGAGGCACCGAAGGCCTCGAGGGCCCACACCTCCATCTCTCCAAAACGCTGTCCACCGAACTGCGCCTTACCACCCAACGGCTGCTGGGTAATGAGACTGTAGGGTCCGATTGAACGGGCGTGCATTTTGTCGTCCACCATGTGACTCAGTTTGATCATGTAGATCACACCGACCGTTGCGGGCTGGTCAAAACGCTCACCTGTTTCTCCGTCGTAGAGGTGGGTTACACCAAAACTCGGCACATTGGCCTTCTCCGTGTATCCGGTAATGTCGTCCAGACTTGCACCATCAAAAATGGGCGTTGCGAACTTCATTCCGAGCTTCTCTCCTGCCCATCCCAACACAGTCTCATAGATCTGTCCGAGGTTCATTCGAGAAGGTACACCAAGTGGGTTGAGCACGATGTCCACAGGGGTTCCGTCCTCGAGGAACGGCATGTCTTCCTTCCGCACGATACGGGCGACAATTCCCTTGTTTCCGTGACGTCCAGCCATCTTATCTCCCACCTTCAGCTTCCGCTTGTTGGCGACAAATACTTTGGCGAGTTTCACGATGCCTGCAGGCAACTCATCGCCTACCGTCACTTGGAACTTCTTCCGCTTGAACGTACCGAGGAGGTCGTTGTACTTCAGGTTGTAGTTGTGCACCACGCGCTTCACCAAACGGTTGTTGTCCTCGTCGCGTGTCCAGCCGTCTGTGTTGACGATGCTGAAGTCCAGAGTCTGCAATGCGCGCTGGGTAAACTTGACGCCCTTCTTGATCTGAACTTCCTTGTAGTAGTTCATGACCCCTTGAGACGTCTTGCCTCCGACCACCTTCATCAACTTCTCGATGAGGCCTTTGCGAAGCACTGCTGCTTCCTTGTCGAATTCACCGTCGATGGTCTCCAAAATGGCCTTGTCCGCAGCCTTTGACTTGCGGTCCTTGACCATGCGAGAGAACAACATCTTGTCGATGACCACGCCCGAGGCACTGGGACCGAGCTTCAAAGAGGCGTCTTTGACGTCTCCAGCCTTGTCACCAAAAATTGCACGGAGCAACTTCTCCTCTGGACTGGGGTCACTCTCTCCTTTCGGCGTGATTTTTCCAATCAAAATGTCGCCTGCACCCACGTGGGCACCAATGCGAATCAATCCGTTTTCGTCGAGGTCTTTGGTGGCTTCTTCACTCACGTTCGGGATGTCCGCTGTGAGCTCTTCCTGTCCGCGTTTCGTGTCGCGTACCTCCAAGCTGTACTCAGTCACGTGCAATGAAGTGAAAACGTCCTCCCGAACCACACGGTCCGAAATCACGATCGCATCCTCAAAGTTGTACCCTTTCCAAGGCATGAAGGCCACCTTCATGTTCTGACCCAAAGCGAGCTCTCCGCTCTGCGTTGAGTATCCCTCCACCATGATGTCGCCGCGCTCCACGCGCATGCCTTTCGACACAATGGGCTTCAAGTTGATGCACGTACCCTGGTTGGTCTTGGCGAACTTGGTGATGTCGTAGACTTTAATGTCGTCTTCGAAAGAAACCAAACGGTCGTTTTCGTCCATCTGGTAACGGATGTGGATCTCGTTTCCGTCCACGTATTCCACTACACCATCGCCTTCGGCTGTAACCAACACTCGGCTGTCACGGGCCACTTGACTCTCCAAACCAGTACCCACAATAGGACTATTTGGACGCATCAAAGGCACCGCCTGACGCATCATGTTCGATCCCATCAACGCACGGTTCGCGTCGTCATTCTCCAAGAAAGGAATCAATGAAGCCGCAATCGAAGCAATTTGGTTCGGTGCCACGTCCACGTACTTGATCTCCGTTGGAGCCACGAGCGGGAAGTCACCTTGCAAACGCGCCTTGATGATGTCGTTCTTGAACGTACCGTCGTCGTTCAGTCCCACTGTCGCTTGCGCGATGATGGCACTGTCTTCTTCTTCGGCAGACAAATAGGAGATGCCTTCACCCCCAACACGTGCCACGCCCTCGTTGACTTCGCGGTAAGGCGTTTCAATGAAACCGAGTCGGTTCACCTTGGCGTAAACGCAGAGAGAGCTGATCAAACCAATGTTTGGTCCCTCTGGCGTCTCGATCGTGCACAGACGTCCATAGTGCGTGTAGTGCACGTCTCGAACCTCAAAACCAGCACGCTCACGTGACAAACCACCAGGTCCGAGTGCGGAGATTCTACGCTTGTGCGTCACCTCACTCAGTGGGTTGGTCTGGTCCATGAACTGGCTCAGCTGGTTGGTTCCAAAGAAGGAATTGATGACCGAGCTGAGTGTCTTCGCGTTGATCAAGTCCGTTGGAGTGAACACCTCGTTGTCACGGACATTCATCCGCTCACGAATGGTCCGTGCCATCCGGGCAAGACCCACACCAAACTGGTTGTGAAGCTGCTCACCCACCGTACGAATACGACGGTTAGACAGGTGGTCAATGTCGTCCACATCTGACTTCGAGTTCACCAGGTCAATGAGGAACTTGATGATCAGGATAATGTCGTCCTTGGTGAGTGTCCGAGACTCCTCGGACATGTCGATGCCCAACTTCCGGTTGATTCGGAAACGGCCAACTTCACCCAAGTCATAACGCTGCTCTGAGAAGAACAACTTGTCAATCACGCCGCGGGCCGTATCCATGTCTGGCGGCTCGGCATTACGCAGTTGACGGTAGATGTATTCCACCGCTTCCTTTTCGCTGTTCGAAGGGTCCTTCTGCAGCGTGTTGTGAATGATGGCGTAGTCCGCTTGGTTGATGTCCTCCTTATGCAGGATGATGGACTTCGAGCCGGACTCCGTAATGAGCTCAATGTGCTCCTTCTCGAGGACAGTGTCACGGTCCAACACGAGCTCGTTGCGCTCGATGCTGACCACCTCACCGGTGTCTTCGTCTACGAAATCTTCAATCCACGTCTTGAGCACACGTGCAGCCAAACGCCGACCGAGGACACGCTTCACGCCTGCCTTGGAGACTTTAACCTCTTCGGCCAAGTCAAAAATGCCAAGAATGTCGCGGTCAGACTCGTATCCAATGGAACGCAACAACGTGGTCACAGGAAGCTTCTTCTTCCGGTCGATGTACGCGTACATCACACTGTTGATGTCGGTCGCGAATTCAATCCAACTTCCTTTGAAAGGAATGATTCGTGCGCTGTACAGCTTCGTCCCGTTCGCGTGACGGCTCTGGCCGAAGAACACGCCGGGTGAGCGGTGCAACTGATTGACGATGATTCTCTCGGCGCCATTCACCACAAATGAACCTCGGGGGGTCATGTAGGGAATCGTGCCCAGGTAAACGTCCTGTACGATGGTTTCAAAGTCCTCGTGCTCAGGGTCTGTGCAATACAGCTTCAACTTGGCTTTCAGCGGGACGCTGTAAGTCAAACCACGCTCAATGCACTCTTCGATGCTGTAGCGCGGCGGGTCGATGAAGTAGTCGAGAAACTCCAACACGAATTGATTCCGCGTGTCGGTGATCGGAAAGTTCTCATTGAACACCTTAAACAAACCTTCGGTGTCACGGTCTTCTGGCTTGGTCTCAAGCTGGAAGAACTCGCGGAACGACCGGAGCTGAATGTCAAGAAAGTCCGGATAAGCGAGATCCGGAGTGGTGCTGGCGAAAGAGTGTCGCTGCTGCAGTTGTGGCGTCAACATATTGTGCGGCTTATCGGAGGGGTACAAATCGCAGGCGTGCAGGTAGGTTTTGGGGGCGCACCCTGTTCGGTACAGGGTACAAGAAGGTCAGACCGGGACCTGCGCCCAGCCTGACCTTCTGAAATTCAGCGAGTTGTGATCTTACTTGATCTCAACTTCTGCTCCGGCTTCCTCGAGTTGAGTCTTGAGGGCCTCGGCCTCGTCTTTCGCTACGCCCTCCTTCAAGGTGGCGGGTGCGCTGTCAACGATGCCTTTGGCTTCCTTCAGTCCCTGTCCTGTCAGCTCTTTTACGAGCTTTACAACAGCGAGCTTAGAGCTGCCTGCGGCTTTGAGGATCACATCGAACTCAGTCTGCTCTTCTGCACCGCCATCGGCTCCACCTGCGGCGGGACCAGCGACAACAGCAGCAGCAGCTGCGGGCTCAATGCCATACTCTTCCTTCATGATCTCTGCGAGCTCGTTTACCTCCTTAACGGTAAGGTTAACAAGAGCCTCGGCCATGGTTTTCAAATCAGCCATGATAAAATATATAAGGGTTTACTTTTTTGTTGAATGGGGTTGTCAAAGTCAGCCTTCGCGTTCGCCAAGTGCTTTGACCAGTCCGGAAATGGTGTTTCCACCGGATTGCAGTGCGCCGAGGACATTCGACATTGGGCTCTGGAGCAGACCAATGAGTTCGCCGAGGAGTTCCTCTTTGCTCTTGATCGCCGTAAGGGCCTTCAGTTGGTCATCCCCGATGTACACAGCTTCTTCGACATAAGCGCCTTTCAAAATGGGGCGCTCACTTGTTTTGCGGAAATCTTCAATGAGTCGCGCAGGGGCATTGCCCACTGTGCTGGTCATCAAAGCTGTTTGACCTTTCAGCACGTCCAGAAGCTCGCCGTAGTTGCGTTCTTCTATTCGTTCCATCGCAATGCGCAGCAGTGTGTTTTTCACCACTCGAATTGTGACGTCAGCCTTAAAGCATTCCCCGCGCAACTTTGTCGTGTCGGCAGAATTTAGAGACGAAGCATCCGCCAAGTACACCACATTGGTGTCCTTGAGAATTCCCTGGAGCTCCTCGATCGCTTGATTTTTTTCTTCGCGTGTCATGGGTTCCTGGTTCAGCTATTCAGAGACTTCGATTCAATCCGGACACCCGGTGACATCGTTGAGCTAATAAATACGCTCTTGATGTAGGTGCCCTTCGCAGCAGACGGGCGCAAACGAACCAAGGTTTGCAGGACTTCGCCAGCATTCTCCGCGATCTTCTCTTTCGAAAAGCTCACCTTCCCTACGGAAGCATGGATGATGCCGTACTTATCCACCTTGAAATCGATCTTACCTGCCTTAACGTCCTGGACGGCCTTCCCAACCTCCATAGTGACTGTACCCGATTTCGGGTTGGGCATGAGGCCACGTGGTCCGAGAATTCGGCCCAACGCACCCACTTTACCCATCACTTGGGGAGTTGTGATGATCACATCCACATCGGTCCATCCGCCTTTGATTTTCTCGACAAATTCATCGAGGCCAACGTGGTCCGCTCCTGCCTCCTTGGCTTCTGCTTCCTTATCAGGGTTACAGAGAACCAGTACGCGCACATTCTTTCCGCTTCCGTGAGGAAGTGAAACCGTGCCACGTACCATTTGGTTGGCTTTACGCGGGTCCACGCCAAGGCTGACGGCGAGGTCAACAGAAGAGTCGAACGTCGCAGAGGAAATTTCCTTTACGAGCCCGGCTGCATCGTCGAGCGAGTACGCTGTATCCACGTCGAATTTTTCGAGCGCGGCTTTGCGTTTGCGTGTCAGTTTTGCCATTGTGGTTAGATGAATTGACGATCAAGAAGGCGAATCGCCGGTCACGTTCAGTCCCATACTCCTTGCTGTACCTGCGACCACCTTCATGGCGGACTCAATGGTAAAGCAATTCAAATCGGACATCTTGTCTTCTGCAATTGCACGGACTTGGTCCCACGTCACTTTGCCCACCTTCTGTCGGTTGGATTCCGGAGAACCCTTCTTGACTTTGGCGGCTTCCATGAGTTGCACTGCTGCGGGCGATGTCTTGATGACAAAGTCAAAAGACTTGTCACTGTAGACAGTGATGACCACCGGAAGAACCTTGCCTGCTTTGTCCTGGGTACGCCCATTGAACTGCTTGCAAAATTCCATGATGTTTACACCTGCCGCACCAAGTGCAGGACCAACCGGCGGTGAAGGGTTGGCAGCGCCACCCTTTACTTGCAGTTTGACCATCTTGGCGACTTCTTTAGCCATGGATCTATTGTTTATGGTGAACAGGTCGGCCGCAGTGTCCAGGGAAGCATTCTGGGACAGGGCACGGGACGTCCTGGCTGTTCCTAATTAAAAAATGGTTTCAGTGAAAATTGTTTCATCCTTGTCGTTAAGACTCCTTCTCCACTTGGAGGAACCCCAACTCTACCGGGGTCTTCCGTCCAAAAATCTTCACCATCACCTTGAGTTTTCTCTTTTCTTCGTTGATCTCCTCGATAGTGCCGTGGAATCCATTGAATGGACCGTCTCCCACTTTCACCACTTCTCCTACTTTGAATGGGATTGCCAGTTCCTCCTCGCTCTCGGCAAGCTCATCCATCCTACCCAACATTCTGCTGACTTCTTGTGGCCGCAAAGCCAACGGATCTCCCCGCTTCTCTGCACCCAAGAATCCAATCACACTTGGCGTGTTCCGAATCACGTGAGGCACCTCGCCGATCAGGGCACATTCCACAAACACATAGCCTGGGAAGTGGTTGCGCTCCTTCGTGACTTTTTTGCCGTTCCGGATTTGCAACACCTTTTCGGTAGGAATCAAAATTTGACCCACATAATCGGACAAGCCGGCCGCTGAGATTTCAGACTCAAGGAATCCCTTGGCCTTGTTCTCCTGCCCGCCGATGGCACGAACAACGTACCACTTCTTGTCGATTTCGCTCATGGTCTTGGTCGGATTCAAATCACGTATGTGTAGATCATGCCGATCACACCTTGCCAGATGCTGTCCGCATTGTTCACACCAAATACCCAATCCATCGCGAAGACGACGCCTGCGATGAGTAGAGATGCAATGAACACCAAAATCGAAGCCTCCTGCAATTGCTTTGGAGCAGGCCATGTAACGCGCTCCACCAGTTCAGTGTAGCTGTCCTTCACATATTCAACGACGTTTGCCATGTGGTTGGGGTGTTTTGCACGGGCAGCAGGACTCGAACCTGCAACCAACGGTTTTGGAGACCGCTACTCTACCAATTGAGCTATGCCCGTAGACGGCGAAAGAAGATGCCCGGTTGGGCACCTTCTTTCCCCAGAATTAATATTTCAATTGTTGTCTAAAATCAGCCGACCACTTCGGTCACCTGACCAGCACCAACGGTACGTCCACCTTCACGGATAGCGAAGCGGAGACCGGGAGACATGGCCACACCGTAGATCAACTCTACGCTAATGGTTACGTTGTCACCAGGCATCACCATCTCGCGACCCTCCTCGAGGAAGATCTCTCCAGTCACGTCCGTGGTACGGAAGTAAAACTGTGGGCGGTACTTGTTGTGGAATGGAGTGTGACGTCCGCCTTCTTCTTTCTTCAAGATGTAGACCTCAGCCTTGAACTTGCTGTGGGGAGTCACTGTGCCAGGAGCAGCAATCACCATACCACGCTTGATGTCCGCCTTGTCAATACCACGGAGGAGCAAACCGACATTGTCGCCAGCCTCACCACGGTCCAAGATCTTACGGAACATCTCCACACCCGTGATCGTAGACTTCATGTCTTCGGCGTTCAAACCGAGAATGTCAATCTCATCACCTGTGTTGATCACACCCGTCTCGATACGACCAGTAGCCACTGTTCCACGACCTGTAATCGTGAAGACGTCCTCTACTGACATCAAGAATGGCTTCTCGTTGTCACGAACAGGCAGCTCAATGTACTCGTCCACAGCCTTCATCAGCTCGAGGACGGTGTCCACCCACTTCTGCTCGCCGTTGAGTGCGCCCAAGGCAGAACCCTGAATGCAAGGGACGTTGTCCCCGTCGTACTCGTAGAAGCTGAGGAGCTCGCGCACCTCCATCTCGACCAACTCAAGCAACTCCTCGTCATCGACCATGTCGACTTTGTTGAGGAAAGGCACGATGGTTGGCACACCTACCTGACGTCCGAGCAGAATGTGCTCACGTGTCTGAGGCATGGGGCCGTCTGTAGCAGCCACCACGAGAATGGCGCCGTCCATCTGGGCAGCACCTGTTACCATGTTCTTCACATAGTCCGCGTGACCTGGGCAGTCAACGTGTGCGTAGTGACGGTTTTCCGTCGCGTACTCAACGTGCGAAGAGTTAATGGTAATACCGCGCTCCTTTTCCTCTGGAGCGTTGTCAATTTGGTCAAACGAGGAAGCCTCGCTGAAGCCGGCGTCGGCCAACACTTTCGTGATGGCGGCGGTGAGGGTCGTCTTGCCGTGGTCAACGTGACCTAGGGTCCCGATGTTCACGTGCGGCTTTGAACGATCAAACGTCTCTTTAGCCATGGTTTGGGTTGTTTGTGGTTAAACGTTATAAAAATGTACTTCTGCAAATGGAGCCAATGACGGGAATTGAACCCGTGACCTCTTCCTTACCAAGGAAGCGCTCTACCCCTGAGCTACATCGGCAGTGGTCTTGAAGCGCCCCGTTGGGCGGCTTCTATTTTGAGCGGGAGACGAGATTCGAACTCGCGACATTCAGCTTGGAAGGCTGATGCTCTACCAACTGAGCTACTCCCGCTTGCCCATCGAAATGGGTAAGGTGTTTGTGGGGGTAATAGGATTCGAACCTATTCAGTCTAAGACAACAGATTTACAGTCTGCCCCGGCTCTCCAACTCCGGCGTACCCCCTTTGGTACTAATTATGGTCGATGATGGAGCCGGTGGAGGGATTCGAACCCCCGACCTGCTGATTACAAATCAGCTGCTCTAGCCAACTGAGCTACACCGGCATCTGTCAAAGAACAAGGGCAAAAAAAAGCCCTCCCCGATTTCGGGAGGGCAAATGTAGTGTAGAATACGTTGGGTACAATGGGTAAAAACAATCTGTTATTTCCCGAATTGCAAACGACTTAAGCCGCCTTGCCACGGACCTTGGCCAACTGCCTTCTGAGGGCTTCTGTGACCTCCGCTGCAGCCTCTTCGAAACTGCCGGCTCGCTTGCCACTGTGGATGTCTGGGCCTGGCAATCCAAGCTTGATTTCAACACGCTTGTTTTCGCGCTCTTGATCCTTGTCTAAACGCAAGAAAACATCGGCGGTTAAGATGCCAGGATGAAACAGGGTGAGCTTCTCAAGTTTGTCCTGAATAAAATCAAGGAGAGACTGATCGGCTTTGAAGTGAATAGATTGGACTTGAATTTGCATGTTAGGATCTTGATATGTGAGACTTCAGAAGATGCCTCGCGTATCAAGTGCTGACCCTTTGTGCGCGTCCTTCAGCCTTTTCGTGCTGACGTGTGTGTAATGTTGGGTTGCATTTAGACTGCTGTGTCCCAACAACTCTTTCACTGCATTGATGTCGGCCCCGCGATTGAGTAGATGCGTAGCGAATGAATGCCGGATAACGTGAGGGCTGCACTTGTTTAGCGAGCTCGTCTCCGTAATGTAGTGATTCACCCTGCGATAAACAAATGCTGGATACAGCTCCCGACCCCCATCGGTGACCAATAAAAAGTCGCTTGTACCTGGCCTTTTGAGCATGTAGGTCTCTGCCATGTCTAACAACTGCTCCGAAACAGGAATCAGTCGTTCTCGTCCACCTTTACCAAGAACCTTGATGGTTCGGCGGCTCACCTGAACGTCTGCATGCTTCAGCTTGATCAGCTCGTCTTGGCGAATGCCTGTTTCATACAGCAACGTGAGCATGAGCCTGTCTCGGAGTCCAGACCAGGAATCAGGGAAAACATCTCCCTCTAACAATGCGGCGATGTTGCGCTCAGGCACAACCTCGCGAACGCGCTTCTCCAGCTTGGGGAGTGTGACCCCATTGCTCGGGTCGCGGTCCGTAAAAGTCATTCTGCGCGCGAAACGATTGAACGTCCTAAATGCGCTCACCTTTCGGTGGATGGTGCGTGGGCTCCTGCCCTCTTGCATCATGTGAACCACCCATGATCGTACCCAATCGCCATCGATGCCCACCAATTCATGGTGATCATACTTCTCGGCAAGAAACCTTTGAAATTGATTGAGATCGGACCGATAGCAGCGCAGCGTGTGAACACTGCCCCTCTTCTCTTTTTCCAAGAAGTGCAGGAAGGCCTGCAGCGGCTTTTGGGGGGAAAGCGTGGTAGACATTTTGGTTTGGTTACTCAATAATAACCCACCAAACCCTCATACCAAATTATCAGCCCATCAAAGCCTTTTTGTTTTTGTAGACGGCTTTCTTCATCGCTTCGCGACGAACCGTCTTCGGCTTAACGTACTCTTTGCGGGCGCGGAGCATACGCCCAGTTTTCGTGCGATCGAACTTCTTCTTAAAGCGCTTGAGTGCGCGTTCGATGTTTTCTCCCTCCTTGACCGGAATGATGAGCATAATGGAAAATTGGACCGCGAAGATAGCGGATTTTAAGGAGAACCAACCCCTCTAAATTCAGATTATAAACCGTCTTTGATCAGACCGCGGGAAATGACCAGCTTTTGGATTTCAGAAGTGCCCTCTCCGATGGTGCACAATTTGGAGTCGCGGTAATACTTCTCCGCAGGGAACTCCTTGGTATATCCATAGCCACCAAAGATTTGAACACCTTCAGTCGCCACAGTCACACACATCTCAGAAGCCTGGTATTTCGCCATGGCCCCCAATCGGGTCACATCGCCGCCATTCTCTTTGGCCCAACAGGCCTGATTGATCAACAGGCGCGACGCCTCGATGCCGACGGCCATGTCAGCCAGCTTGAAACCGATACCCTGAAAGTGGGCAATGGGCTTGCCAAATTGCTCTCGCTCTTTCGAGTAGGCCAATGCTGCATCAAATGCACCTCGTCCAATGCCCAGGGACAGTGCTGCAATGGAAATGCGCCCCCCGTCCAGAATCTTCATGGCCTGGATAAAACCTTCGCCAACTTCGCCAAGAACATTGGCCGCTGGGACCCGGCAATCTTCAAAAATGAGCTCTGCAGTTTCGCTTGCGCGCATGCCGAGCTTGTCTTCTTTTTTCCCCCCGCGGAACCCGGGCATGTCCCTTTCCACCACCATGGCGGTGATGCCATGACTGTCCAAAAGGTCGCCAGTACGAACGAGCACGACGGCAACTTCAGCACTGAGTCCGTGCGTGATCCAGTTCTTCGTGCCATTCAACACCCAATCCTCTCCGTCTTTGACGGCCGTGCACCGCATGCGCATGGCGTCTGATCCAGTACCAGCTTCGGTCAAACCCCAAGCTCCAATGTGCTCCCCCGTCGCCAACTTGGGCAAAAACCGGCGCTTCTGCTCCTCGTTACCAAAGGTCAATATGTGGTTGGTGCACAAACTGTTGTGCGCCGCCATACTCAGGCCCACTGCACCGCAAACGGCGGCAAGCTCCTCGATGGCGGCCGCATACTCGAAGTATCCTAAGCCGGCCCCACCGTAAGTTTCGGGAACAAGCATGCCGAGCAAACCCAACTCCCCCATTTTGGAAAATGTGTCTCTGGGGAAGTGCTGGGCTTCATCCCACTTCATCACGTGGGGTTGAATTTCTCGCGCCCCGAAATCTCTCACCATGTCGCGAATGGCGGAAATGGTCTCACTGTCTTGGAAGTTCATTGCATCCGTTTGAGGTGCAAAGGTCGTCAATGCGCCGCGTCAGGAGGAACGCACTCCTCCAAATGAGGCAAAATATTTGCCCACCCAGCGGAATCCACTGCCATACAGCCCCGCAACGAAGCCAATCGAGGGCCATGATTCGCCACATACCGCGAAATCACACGACCTCGCTTCTCCCCCACACCGGGAAGCAGAGACCACCCTACGGCATCCAAATCCCCAATGCACCGCTTTTGAACTTGTTCGGGAAAACAAACAAAGCGCCCGGACAAAGCATGCGCCATGCTGTCCCACCCTAAAGCAAGCTCCAATTGATTCACATGCGAGAACCCACCCCAATCTCGTCTTGCCTTCAAAATCCTGCCTGCCACCCAAGGGCCTACCCCGTGAATGGCCAACAATGTGATGCTGTCTGCTCGGTTCAAATTCACAGGGCTTTTTGTGCCCTCAACACGCCGTGGCATCTCCTCTTCCGGGTTGCGCCGACGCGCAGGGTACCTCATGTCGTTTTTGACTTCAAGCATCTCGCTCGAGGCAACCGAAGGGGGCGGAAACACCAAGCGCGATGCGTATTGGGACAGCCACCCCTTGGGCAGAACCCGCATTTTACGCAACACATCCACACTTGTAAAACCGCCCACTGCGTTACGATAACGAACGGCCGACTGCGCTTGACGGGCACTGAACCCGACGTTAACCCAACCGGCTGAATCCAAAAGATCCACGGCAATCGGAGCGAACGCATCGTCTCCTTCTCGAAATGCATGTCCGTGCGAAGCCGCGTCAATCTGCTCCGAGGGCCATTGCTCAAGGGCCCACAACAAGCTTTCTACACCAACGGGATCTGGATCTTCGGGCAGTGTGACACGCCACAATTCCACCCCGACCCAAACCATAAAAGTGAGGCCGAGCCACCAAGTGCCCCAACGCTCAGTCTTGAGCGGAGCAGGTCCAAACAAACGTTTCAACTGAAATCAGTCGAAGCGCTTGATTTCGCCGGATTTCACACGTTTTAAATAATCGCTGAGGTCTCCCTTGACTTCCCCTGCGAGGAAGTACAAACCCAACACATTGGGGAAGCACATGGCAAAAATCATGGCGTCACCAAAGTCAAATACACTGCTCGCACTGATGGCCGAACCAATCACCACAAAGACACAGAAGATGGCCTTGTAGCTCAGGTCTGCTGCACGGGTTTCGCCGAACAAATACGTCCAAGCCTTGAGTCCGTAATAGCTCCACGAGATCATGGTAGACAGAGCAAACAAAATGACCGCAAGCGAAAGCACGCCTGGGAACCATGAAATGCTCTGCTCAAAGCTGCTGGATGTGAGCCCAATGGCATCCAATGAGCCCGATTGGGCATTGCCCAAGACCGTAGCCGCATCATATTGACCGTAATCTGTGATCACGATCACAAGCGCAGTCATGGTGCAAATGACCACGGTATCAATGAACGGCTCCAAGAGCGCAACGATGCCCTCGCTCACCGGCTCATCTGTTTTGGCCGCACTGTGCGCAATGGACGCAGAACCAATGCCCGCCTCATTCGAGAATGCTGCCCGACGAATCCCTTGAATCAAAACACCAACCAATCCACCATACACAGCTTCTGTATCAAAAGCCCCGCTGATGATCCGACCGAACGCCGTTGGTACAGCCCCAAGATTGGTCAAAATCACCCAGAGTGCGCCAAGGATGTAAATGCCCACCATAAAGGGAACAATTTTGTCGGTCACTTTGGCAATGGACTTGATGCCCCCCAAAATGACAATGCCCACCACCAAGGCCATGAGCACACCGAAAATCCAGCCTTGGCCGTAGAGAATGCTTGCCTCTCCACCCGAAACGGCAATCAACTGCTGGGTGGCTTGGTTAATCTGTACCATGTTGCCTCCACCGAAGGAGCCCCCAATGCAGGCAATGGCAAACAAGACAGCCAAGACCTTACCCAAGCCGCCTTTGTTCTGTTTTGCCAGACCATCGCGCAAATAATACATGGGACCCCCAGAGACCGATCCGTCTGGATTCTGCTTTCGGTACTTCAAGCCCAATGTGCACTCGACGAATTTGCTGCTCATCCCAAACAAGCCGGCAATGATCATCCAGAACGTCGCCCCAGGTCCACCAAGAGAAACGGCCACAGCGACACCCGCGATGTTGCCTACGCCTACAGTGCCGCTCAATGCCGCAGTCAACGCTTGAAAGTGCGACACTTCCCCAGGATGATTGGGGTCATCAAACTTGCCCCTGACCACATCCAACGCATGACCAAATGCCCGGATGTTGATGAACTTGAAGTACACCGTAAAGAACAGCGCCCCCACAAACAACCAGATCAAGACGAATGGAACAGTGAACCCACCCAACTCCACACTCCAAAAGATGATGGAAGTGATCACCTCGGTGATGGGGGCCATCACACTGTTGATGGCATCATCTACGGATGCAGCAGAAGCTTGAAACGGAAGAACAAAAAGGGCAATCAGCGCAGTGCTGGCGGCGATCAGGCGTTGCATGAAATATCGTTTGGTTTGCGTTGGGCGCAATATAGGCCCCGCATCATGCCCCCGGCACCTGAATGTCAGTCAGGAGTTTGCAAACCGAACAATCGGTTGAGCAGACGCAACTGGTTCTCGTTGCCGAGCACGAACAGTTTGCACGCGTTGTCCAACGGCGTGTTCGGCCCCGGGTTGATGATGAACTCCCCTGCAGACGTTTTTACGCCAATCACATTGACCCCCAAACGGTTTCTTGCATCCACTTCACCAAGGGTGGGAAGACGGAATTCACTGGGCAAGTCTTTCACGTCCACCTCTTCCAAATTGATCGCATCCTTGCCTTGGATTCGGATGTGATCGATGAAGTCCATGACATCCGGATTGACCACAAGTGAAGCCATGTGCGCACCTCCAACCGTGTCGGGCATGATCACGTTGTCGGCACCAGCGCGCCTCAACTTGGCCACGGAAGCCGCCTGTGAAGCTCGGCTGATGATGGTTGCACTTTCGTTGTGCTCGCGAACCGACAACACAGTGTAGAGGTTGTCCGCATCGCTAGGCAGGGTGCAAATGACCGCATGTGCGCGCTCCACTGCAGCCGCCATCAATCGGTCATCCCGGGTAGCGTCACCTGCAATGACCAACGGAGTCAAGCCTTCCCGCAATTGGGTCACCAACTCCTCGTCCTTCTCTACAATGACCACCTCATGGCCCTTGGCTTGCAGGTCGGCGTAGGCCTTTTCGCCCACACGCCCATAGCCGCAGACGATAACGTGGTTGTCTAAGTTGTCGATGGTGCGTTCCAATTTTCTCGCTTTAAACAGGTCCCGGTATTCTCCTGCCACGAAGTACGTGGTTATGGCGGAGATGGTGTAAGCGAATGTACCGATAGAGAAAATGATGAGCAACGATGTAAACACCATGCCCTGAGGGCTCAACTCGTGTACCTCTCGAAACCCAACTGTACTGACCGTGATCATGGTCATGTAGAAGGCCTCAATGAAGGTGTAACCTTCGAGCCACATGAACCCTACGCTGCCCACCACGATCACCGAGGCCACAACGGCCAAAGACAGGGCAATTCTGCTAAAGGATTTGAAACGGTAGAGCACAGCGGTAAGTTAACGGGACGCGTTCAATTCCGACGCCATTGCCTTTTGAATCTGCAAGCCCTCTTCTCGTGCGGCGTCGGCAAAGTCCTCACCCGAAGACGCATAAAGCAAACTGCGGCCCACATTGACCAACAATCCACCGGCCAACTCGGGCGACCAACCGGCCTTGCACACCGCGCCCAAACTGCCCCCCTGAGCACCCACGCCGGGCACCAAAAGAAAGCGATTCGGCACCACCTGACGCACCTCTGCCAACCATTCTGGACGGGTGGCACCGACGACATACATCAGTCGCTCCGCCCCCTTGTACTGCTGGCTTACCTCGAGAACGCGTCGCCACAACGGCGTGCCATTGCCGTCCCCATGAAATTCGAAGTCTTCCGCGCCTGGATTGGACGTTGCGGCCAGCAAAATCGTCCATTTGTCCTCGAACGCCAGAAATGGTTCCACGCTGTCTCGCCCCATGTAAGGGGCCACAGTGACCGCGTCCGCTCCCCATGCTTGGAATGCGGCTTGGGCATACCGGGTGGCCGTATTTCCAATGTCGCCCCGCTTGGCGTCGGCAATGCGCAAACATCCAGGTGGAATGGCCTGCATGGTCTCTGTTAGAACCTCCCATCCGGCCGGCCCCATGGCCTCGTAAAATGCCACATTCGGCTTGTAGGCCACGGCGAGGTCCGATGTCGCGTCGATAATGGCGCGATTGAAAGCGAGAATGGCCTCAGGTCCACTGCCCAGATGTGGCGGAATGCGCGCGGGGTCGGGGTCCAATCCCACACACAAGAAGGACTGTTTGGCCTGGATGGTATTGATGAGTTGATCGCGGTCCATGGGTGGCGAAGATACCTTTCTCCAAGGATGCAAGGCGCCTGTTAATCCGAGCCACCTTCGATGCCCGCCTGCTTGAGTCGTTCGGTGCGCTCCACCGTTCGAAGGGCATCGACGAGCTCTTGAATGTCCCCCCCGAGAACCCGCTCCAAGGCGTGCAGCGTAAGCCCAATTCGATGATCGGTTACGCGGCCCTGAGAATAGTTGTAGGTCCGAATCTTTCCCGACCGGTCTCCCGTGCCCACTTGAGACTTGCGCTCGGCCGCCTCAACGGCTCTCCTGGCTCGATCTTCTGCCTCCCACAACCGGGTCCGAAGCACGCCGAGTGCTTGGTCATAGTTGGCATGCTGAGACCGCCCATCTTGGCACTCAACCACCACCCCGGTTGGGAGGTGAGTCAGCCTGACTGCGCTTTCTGTTTTGTTCACGTGCTGACCTCCGGCACCACTGGCACGAAAAGTGTCCTTGCGAATGTCTTTGAGGTCCAGCTGAAAATCCGTCTGTTCGGCTTGCGGCAGGATGGCCACAGTTGCCGCGCTGGTGTGAATTCGCCCTTGCGACTCGGTGGCCGGGACGCGCTGCACCCGGTGGGTGCCACTTTCATATTTCAACTGCCCAAAGACCGCGTCCCCAGAAATCCGAGCCACAATCTCTTTGTATCCGCCTGCGGTTCCGTCGTGGGCGCCAATGACCTCCATTTTCCACCCTTTGCCCTCGACGTAGCGCTGGTACATACGGAACAAATCACCCGCCCAAATGGCCGCTTCATCTCCCCCGGTTCCCGCCCTCAACTCCAGAACGCAATCGCGTCCATCACTCGGGTCATCGGGAACCAAGGCTTCTTGCAAAGCCTGGGTCAACTTCGTGAGCAGAGCATCCAAACGCGCCACCTCATCGCGGGCCATTTCCCGAAGCTCTGCATCGTCACTGTTTTGATCGGCTTTGGCCGCTTCACGTCCGTCCCAAGCCTGCCGGTACTGCTGAATTCGCTTGACAATCGGGTCCAGCTCATTGTAATCCCGCATGGCCGCACGATACGCTTGGATATCGCCAATCACATGGGGGTCGATCACACGCAACGAAAGCTCGCGGTGGCGGTCTTCCAATGCCGCCAGCCGATCCAGCAGCCCTTCCATCTTAGCTGTATGTCTCTTGGCCTTCTGGGCCTTGAATGGTCAGACGCGGCGCATCGCCAGTTCGTGCCTCGACACGACCCACAATCTGCGCTTCCACACCATGTTGACGCGCGGTGTCCATGACCACTTGAGCGTGCTCAGGCGTGGTGTAGACCTCCATTCGGTGTCCCATGTTGTACACCTGATACATCTCCCTCCAAGCCGTGCCACTGTGCTTCTGAATGAGTTGAAACAGCGGTGGCGTATCGAACAACTGGTCTTTGATGATGTGCAAGCCTTCGTCTGCGAAATGCAGCACTTTGGTTTGTCCGCCACCACTGCAATGCACCAAACCGTGCAAAGGCTCCCTGCCGTGAGCGAACAAATCGACCAGAACAGGCGCGTATGTTCGGGTGGGAGACAACACCAATTTACCGGCATCCAAAGGCACCCCCTCTACGGCGTCGGTCACATCAAATGGCCCGGTGTAAACCAAGTCTTCGGGCAATCCCGGATCAAAACACTCTGGATACTTTTCTCTCCACCCTGGCCCAAAGACATCGTGCCTTGCACTGGTCAACCCATTGCTGCCCGTGCCTCCGTTCCAACTCGATTCGTATCGAGCTTGGCCGTCACTGGCCAATCCCACAATCACATCTCCCGCTTGGATGTTGGCATTGTCGATGACCTGATCTCGGCGCATGCGACAAACCACGGTAGAATCCACCACCACGGTTCGAACCAAATCTCCGAGGTCCGCTGTCTCGCCGCCTGTGCCACGAACGTCCAGACCCCACTTTCGCCATTCCGCCATGAGCTCCTCCGTGCCTTGAATCAAGGCGGAGATCACCACTCCTGGCACGAGTCTTTTGTTGCGTCCAATGGTGGAACTCACCATAATGGGACCTGTCGCTCCCACACAAAGCAGGTCGTCGAGGTTCATCACCAAGGCGTCTTGCGCGATGCCTTTCCAAACGGACAAGTCGCCTGTTTCCTTCCAATAAATCCAGGCCAAAGCACTCTTTGTGCCTGCCCCGTCGGCATGCATGACCAAGCAATGGTCCTCGCTGCCCGTGAGGGCATCGGGCACCACCTTACAGAAGGCTTTTGGAAAGACCCCTTTGTCTATGCCCGATATGGCGGCATGCACCTCTTCCTTCCCGGAAGAGACACCGCGCAGGGCATAGCGATCCTGGGCGGCCGAGCCTGAAACTTCTTGACTCACTCTGGCACGTAGTCGAAACTCGTGATGCGGAAAACCGTACGCCGGTTCATCTGGTGTGCGGCCTCGCGCTCCTCCTCTGTGGCAAGCGCTGCGATTTCGGCGTCACTGATCAGCGGCATGCTTTCGCCACGGCCAAGTGGCTGAAGGCGATCCTTTCCAATGCCACGTTCCACCAAGTAATTCACACAAGTCTCGGCACGACGCTGGCTCAACTCATCGTTGGCCTTGTCTCCACCCCGGGTGTCCGTGTGGGCTTCCAGTGAGATCACAAACTTGGGGTTGCGATCGAGCAAATCCACCAAGTAATCCAAGGAATCTCTTGAGTTCACTGCGTCATTGACGACCAAATCCGCCTTGGCAAATTCGTATTGCACCAATGGCATGGGGTAGTCCTCGTTTGTGACCACTTCGCGCAAGAGATACTCTTTGATGAAGTTGGTTGACTTGGACAGTCCGACTGTACTGAATTGGTCTCCCGCGTTGATGTATCCATCCATGGAAATGCTCACGCTGTAGGTGCTCTCGGCACCAATTTCCCAACGTCCATCTTCCACTCCACCTTCGTCGTCGGAGCTTCCACTTACGCTCTCCCCTTCATTCCCAGTGACGGTCACGGTAGCACCGGCAATGGGCATGCCTGTATCGTAGTCATAGACATAAGGCACGTAGTCAAACTCAAGCGGAGGCATCTTGAAAGAGAAGATGTCGTCCTTTCCCTTGCTTTCGGGGCGATCTGAACTCAAAAAGCCCTGCTCTTTCTTCGGGTGGTAAACCAAGGCAAAATCGTCGCTTGCCGTATTGATTGGGTACTCCATGAATTCTGGAGCCTCGAAGGTCATGCCGTTTCCAGCCCACACGGCTTTGAGGATATCCAATCCCCCCATTCCACCTGGGCGATCCGACGCGAAATAAAGATCACCATTCTTGCGGATGTGCGGGAAGAACTCATCGGAGGATGAGTTGACGCTGGGGCCCATGTTCACTGGAGCTCCCCATTCGCTTGACGCATCGTTCCACTCAATGTACCAGAGGTCGCGACCACCTTGTCCCCCTTGCATGTCACTCACAAACACCATAAAGGCATCGTCGGGCGTCATGGTGGGCTGTCCCACCTGCGAAGAATCGTCTTCCATCCGGTTGAGGATGGCGAGCTCTTCTGCTGCTCCCCAGCGCGTTCCTACACGTTCTGCCCGGTAAATGTCGCAGGGAAAATTGTCTCCCTTGTCCACAACACAACGGGTGAAGTAGAGGGTCTTGAACTTGGAGTCCAACGTCACGCCACCTTCGTTACTGGGGCTGTTGATTGTGTTTCCGAGGGGCTCGGGAATGCTCCACTTGTCTTTCCGGTCCACCTCTGCAGAGAACAAATCCATGTAGCTCTCTCCGGTAATGGGGTCTTCTCCACTGCCCGTGCTGCTGCTGCGGCTAGACGCGAAAATCACCTCTTCACCTCGCTTGTCTGCAAAGGTCAAGGCGAAGTCAAAACTTGGCGAATTCGCCATGACCACAGCCTCCACCACAAAACGACTGTCTCCCACAATCAAGCTCTCCGCTGCGTTGTTGCAAGAAGAAATGAAAGAGTTTGCCGTCGTGGCGTCTCCGCCGTTGGATTTGTACTTCTCAAACTGCTCGACCGCATCGTCAAACTCGCCTTGTCCCATGTAGACCAGACCAAAGTTCTTGTACACTTCAGGATGGTCCGATGCCCACTTGAGGTCAATGGAGCGTCCGTACCACTCTTCCGATGCAGGAAGCGCGCGACCCAAACGGTAGCACTCCCCAATCAAAAAGCAAACACGGCCTTTCTCCTCAAGGTCTCCCTTGAGCTTGGCGTAAGCGACTTGGTAGTCTTTCGCAGCTTCAAAATAGCCACCCCTGTCAAAGGCGGCATCCGCATCTGCAGTGATGTCATTTTGAGCGAACCCCTGCAGGCAGAACAGGGAGAGAACAAAGGTGACGGCGAAGCTCAAGGCTCCAGAACGTCCGGGGATCAGGTTCAACATTCCGAGAATCGATATGTGGGCGAATGTAAGAAGGCCCCGGAACATCGCGTGAACGAATCCGAGGCCTTCTTCAATTAAAGACGAAGAAAATCAACGAGTGAACAACAATTCACGCAATTTCGGGAAAGGCCAGCGGCTGTCTTCCGTCAATTTTTCGAGTTGATCTACTTGAACGCGAATCTGCTCCATCACAGGTTTGACGCGGTCTGCGTAGCTCCTTGCCCTGTCGTGCATGCTGTCCATCTTGTTGGCTTGACTGCGCTCTGAACGGAGCTTGGCCACCAACTCATGGACTGTGGACAGTCCAACGGACAAATCTTCCAAAATGCTGCGTTGCGCTGTCGTCATGGCTTCGGCCGCATCGTCACCAAACACATCCAAGAAGCCTTGCACGTTGGCCAACAAGTCGCCTTGGTAGTCCATGACAGCGGGCATCACCTGATTGACCACCATGTCACCCAATACACGGCCTTCGATCTGAAGCTTCATCACGTAGTTCTCCAGCTCGACTTCGGTACGCGCGTTGATCTCCTCTGCCGTCAAGACACCCACCTCTTCAAACAAGGCAATGGTCTCTTTGCGCTCCCAAACCGACAATGCACTTGGCGTATCCATCAAATTCGACAACCCTCGCTTGGCCGCTTCTTCTACCCACTCTTGGCCATATCCATTGCCTTCGAAGCGAATCGCCTTGCTCTGCTTGATGAGCTTTTGAACCTCTTTCAAGAGCGCCTCGTCTTTCTTGTCGCCCTTTTCGATCCGCGCATCGACGGCAATTTTGAACTCCCGAAGCTGTTGCGCCATGATGGTGTTCAAAACGGTCATGGGCACAGCACAGTTGGCTGAACTTCCCACTGCACGGAATTCAAACTTGTTTCCCGTAAACGCAAAGGGAGAGGTCCGGTTGCGGTCGGTGTTGTCGAGCATCACCTCGGGAATCCGTCCAATTTCGAGCTTAACCGCTGTCTTTTCGTCGGGACTCATCTTGCCCGCACTCACGTTCTTTTCGACCGCGTCGAGCAGCTCCGTCAACTTAGAACCGATAAAGGCACTGATGATGGCTGGAGGCGCTTCGTTGGCGCCCAAGCGATGGTCGTTGCCTGCACCTGCAATCGCTGCACGCAAGACGTCCGCGTGGCGATGGATGGCGGCAATGGTGTTCACGAAAAAGGTCAGGAACCGCAGGTTGGTCTTGGGGTTCACTCCGGGCTTCAACAGGTTGACTCCCGTGTTTGTCCCCAAGGACCAGTTGTTGTGCTTTCCGGAGCCATTCAATCCAGCAAAAGGCTTTTCGTGAACCAGGACGCGGAAATCATGACGGATCGCCACATTCTCCAACAAGTCCATGAGCAGGAGATTGTGATCGTTGGCCAGGTTGGCTTCCTCAAACATGGGCGCAACCTCGAACTGGTTCGGCGCAACCTCATTGTGACGGGTGGTTACAGGAATGCCCAGCTTGTGTGCTTCGCACTCGAAATCCTGCATGAAGGCCATGACCCTTGGGGGAATGCTGCCGAAGTAGTTGTCGTCCAACTGCTGGCCTTTCGCCGGTGCTGCGCCAATCAACGCACGTCCGCTTTGCGACAGGTCTGGGCGAGCATTGTACAACGCTTTGTCCACCAAGAAGTACTCCTGCTCCCACCCGAGCGTTGCCACCACCTTGGTCACGTTCTTGTCAAAGTATTGGCACACTTCCGTGGCGGCCTTGTCCACCGCAGTCAAAGCCTTGAGTAAAGGGACTTTATTGTCGAGTGACTGTCCGGTATAGGCAATGAAAATGGTGGGAATGCACAAGGTTTGGCCCATCAAAAATGGCGGGCTACTGGGATCCCAGAGGGTATACCCCCTTGCCTCAAACGTAGACCGTATGCCCCCATTGGGAAAGCTGGATGCATCGGGCTCTTGCTGAACCAACAAACTCCCGTCGAATCTCTCAATGGCTCCGCCTTGCCCGTCGGGCTGGATAAAACTGTCGTGCTTCTCTGCCGTGCTCCCAGTCAGTGGCTGGAACCAGTGTGTGTAGTGCGTCGCTCCACGTGACATGGACCACTCCTTGAGCGCACTCGCCACTTGGTCGGCAATTTTCCGATCGATCCGGATGCCATCGCGCATTGCCGCCACAATGTGATCGTAAGCTTCTTCTGTGAGGTACTCGCGCATGGCGCTGAGTGTGAAAGCGTGATCGCCGTAATAGTCGGAGATTTTGCGAGAAGGTGTGTCGAGGGCTTTCGGAGCACGCTCGAGGACATCTTCCATGGCAGTAATGCGATAATTGGACATGGTTTCGTGGCTGTGACCGCAAAATTAACCAAGCACCCCTTCTTTTTCAGGAAGAAAGATGAACAAAACATTAAAAATTCAAGAACACCCCCCTAAAAAATAGGGGTGCACCCAGGAATCTTTTGTTTTTTTTCCGCCGGCCGCCTCAAAACACCACTACCCGGCGGCGCACAGACTGACCAGACTGGCTGATCGTTAGGGTGTGGACACCGGCGGGAAGCGCTTGAAGCGGTATTCGGCCTTGGAACCGGGCGTCGGCTTGGGCCACACCTTGCCCCTCTGCCACCCTGCGTCCTGCGGGATCGTGCAAATGCCATTCAAAAGAGCCACTCCAACCTTCGAGCACAAAATTGACCGCGTCGCGGGCCGGATTCGGATAGACCCGAACCGCCCTGCGCTCCAACAAGTCATCTTCAACCGCGTTCACCAAGTTGGTCTCGAAATGAAAGTTGTGGACGATGCTCTTTCCGAAGTCAGGCTCGAACGTAACAAAATTGCCACCTGCCTTCCTTAGCCTCACATATCCGCTGCCATCGTCGTTCGCCCAGAAACTGATGCCATCGTCATCGCCATCGAAGAACTCAAAGGTGTAGCACCCTTGGTTCATGTATATCGTGTCGCGGTATTGGGTATTGGGGTCGGGATAGCTCCGCTGGAAATACACCGTACCATCCTGATGGGTCAACCTTGCCGTGTTCTCCCACGGCGTCGCATTGGTCCGAACAAAAACAATCAGCCGATTGTCGTCCTCGTCGCCTGGATCCTCCATGTAAGTGTAGGTGGGGGGGCGTCGAAATGCACTGCGCACCTCGTTGTTCCAAGAGACCTGGTCCTCTTCCCCATTGGGCGCAGAAACCCGGGCCACAAATTCCAAATCCTCTTCTGAATTGCCAACCCACATGTCCGCATCGAGGGCGACAAGGTCCACCACCTCTTCCTCCAAGAACCCCAATTCCCCTGTCCATGTCATGGACTGCAAATTGCTGGACAAGCCAAATGTGATGGTGCACGAGGTAAGGAGGGCGCTACCACTGTTGCGCAAGACCACTTGCGGCTTGTCGCAGATGGGGTTGGTCCGACCCGACAACTTTGACCCATTGGGGGCCAACACCTCCACAATCTCTGCATCCAAAATATGATTGGGCGCACCGTAAGCGATCACTTGCCCCTCAAACCGGTAGTTGCCATCGGGATCGTAATCGACATCATAGTCCACTGTAAATGGCCCCACGCCCGATACATGGGGTGTGAGCTCCATGTCTTCTGTGTCTACTGGCGCGCCTGGACACCAACCTGCCCGGTCATATATCCACGTTCCGCCTTGGGGAAAGAGGGCATTGTCGGCACACTCCCTCATGATTTGCCAGCTCCATTGCTCCACGCCATTGACCTTGACGCGGTGGATGTTGGGACAGAATTCACCACAGTTGTTGCCGCTGCCAAACCCGTGTCCGGAAGCGCGGGTTTTTAAACGCCACATGGCCTCTTCTGCTCCGGGCGAATACGTGTAACCGGTCACATTATCATCGAAACTGTTCAGGTTGTATTGCCCTTTCCAAAACGCCTCGACCCCGAGCACGTCCCGAGCAGGCTCGCCCTCGATGAAGTGAAATTTGAGGTCCAGCAGCTCCTGCCAATTCCCCGCCTGCAACTCCACACTGTCCCTCAACAAAGGAAGGTAGTCTGTGACATCATAGCGCCAAGTCCACCCGTCGTCTCCCAAATCCAACCCAATGCCGTAGGGCGTGATATAGCGATACAATTCATAGCGGTCAACAACGTCGAAGGGCACCCCGAAGTAATCCAATGTGTCCGAAGTCAGCTCCGACACTTCACCAGGAATGGGGTACACCACCGTATCGCCAAACAGCGGGACCCACTCGGTCTCGCCTGGGACATAGTGATAAGTTAGGTCGGTCATGGCCACCGCATTTCCCGTCACTTCCCAGGTGGACAAGCTGAGCGGCGCCACGGGACGCAAGTCCAAAATGGAGCCATCCGCCACAAACTCAAGGTATTCACCTCGGCCAAAACCCAACCTTGGACGGAAGCCTTGCTCCTGCCCTTTAAAGCGCTCTCGGCCAGGGGTATTCCTGCGCAAAGTGGACCCGTGGTGGAAGCCGGGTTGTCCCCCTGGCTTGTGGTTTACCTCTTCGGTGCCATTGGCGCCATCAAAGCGGTAGTCCACCAACAGCGCATCGTAGTTTGGATGCCATGCTGTGGGCTGGCGGTTGAGCCATGACGCAATGGTTTCGCCATCCAACGCTTGCGACCAAATCCGGAAGTCATCGACCCGGCCGTTGTAGCGATTGTTCCCGTTGCCAGAGGCACCAAGGTTCATCTTCACAATGCCTTCAATCAGGTTGTCTTTGCCCTCTCCACTGTGGAACAAGACCCCGTTGAGGTAAATCTGCATGAGCCCCGCATCCGCATCCTTCACAAATGCCCAATGGTTCCATTGCCCTTCGTAATCTTCGGTCTGGGCTTGTTGGTCGATGCGGTCGTAGCCGCCATCTTGACCACAGTCCCAATACACCCGGCCATTGCTCCACGGCAAATGGACATTGACCACGCGCTGCCCTGCGGCATTCACGGCCTCGAACAGTGTACCATTTTCGGGCTGAGCATCGGGATTTCCGAAGACCCAGCATTCAATGGTGATCTCGGACGACAGCGGCTCGAGATCCACCACATCGACCTCCACCCTATCGGGCGCGGTAAACTGAACTTGACCATCCTGCCCTTCTGCCACCCAACCACTGCCAGCAGCGCCGGAGACACCCGACCAACCGTCTTGGCCTCCATCGGTGTCCGAGGTAACATCGTCGACGGCAAATTCCAGCACAAGATTGTGCTCTCCGTCCCATTCAATGGACGGAGACAGACGAATCGACAAACTGTCCTCGCTTTGCCAAGAGGACAATCCATATTGATAAGCCGTGTTGGGCAATTCCAAGAATCCAGTCAACGCCGTGTCGGTGGTGAGCCCCCATTTGACGTCCATGCGCCGCGCCTCGGGCGCTCCAGACATAGACAAGAACAAACGGTCGATGCTGCCTGCACCCATAGGCGCCAATTCTTCTGCTGTCCACAAAAACTGCATTCTCTTCGAGACACCCGGCTCCAAGAATGGCGCTGCGCCATCCAAGGCTCCCGGTTGCACCGCTGTTTCCGACAATACCTCATCGGCCACAGTCAATGCGGCAGGGAACCAAATCGAATCCTGCACCCCCTCTGAGTAAGGCAACACACTTGCGGTATCGAACGGAGCATCCGCCAACAATTGAAGCGGGTGTTGCAACGCGGTGCTGTCCAACAACCCCGTATGGTCGAACAAATAGGTGTAGGACAGGTAGTCCCACTCGCCACACGCATAACCCAAGTTGCCAGCCGTGCCGTCTTCAAAGCACTTTAAGGTGTACTCCATGATCACCTTGCCATAGTCCATGCCATTGTCGGAGGGTGGGAAATTGAACCACCGTCTCCCCGGACTATCGTACGCCGTTTCCGAATTGTTTTGGGCGTCAAACGTGTACGTCTGAACTGTAGTCGTGTCGGCCAAAACTGGTGCGGAGAGCCCCAGCATCAATGCCCACAAAAAGGAGATTTGCGCGGTCCATTTCATGGCGAAAAGGTAATCACCACAACAAACATCCCGGGGCACTTGAGGGGCATATGTCCCCCCAAAATTGTTCGCCCAGAACGAATCCAAGGTTTAACGCCGACCCGGATAAACCTTCAAGGCTTCGGCCAATATTTCCACAGCGCGTCGAATGGCCTCTGTCTCTAACACGTATGCAATCCGCACCTGGTCTTGGCCCGCACCCGAAGTGGCATAGAAGCCGCTCGCCGGGGCCATCATAACTGTCTCTCCTTTCCAATCGAATTCGGAGAGAATCCACTCGCAAAAGACATCGCTGGAATCAATGGGCAACTGGGCCACGGCATAAAAAGCACCGCCCGGGATCGGCACCACCACGCCCGGAATGGCCTGGAGTCCTGCAATCAAAACATCCCGGCGCTCCACGTATGCGGCTTTGACTTCTTCGAAATATGTCCGGGGTGTGCGCAAAGCCGCTTCCCCGGCAATCTGCCCCAAGGTGGGGGGCGACAAGCGCGCCATGGCAAACCGCATGCAAGCCTGGTGAACCTGGGCATTCCGTGTAACCAACGCTCCAACCCGGGCACCGCACATGCTATAGCGTTTGGATACAGAATCCATCAAGACCACATGCTCATCCAGACCTTCTAGAGACAACACGCTGGTGGGGGCCCGATCCCCGTAGCAAAATTCGCGGTACACCTCATCGGCGAAGAGGTACAAGTCGTGCTGCAACACCAGCGAACGAATGGCCTCAAGCTCTTCGTCGGTGTAGACATACCCCGTTGGGTTTCCTGGATTGCATATCAAAATCGCCCGAGTGCGGTCGGTGACTTTGGCGGCAATGTCTGCCACAGGCGGCAAGGCAAATCCATCTTCAATGCGCGAGGTAACGGGCACGACCTTGACGCCAGCCATGGTCGCAAACCCGTTGTAATTGGCATAAAAAGGCTCTGGTATGATCACCTCATCGCCAGGCTCTAAACACGCTTGGAACGCAAAAACAAGGGCCTCGCTTCCACCGGTGGTCACGATGACCTGCTCCGGGGTAACCTCCACACCCACCGAGGCATAGTAATCGGCCAAGCCTGTGCGGTAAGATGCAAATCCATCGCTTGGGGAGTACTCAATGACCGTTCTTTCCATGCCCTTGACCGCATCCAAAGCCACTTCGGGCGTATCGATGTCGGGCTGACCGATGTTCAAGTGAAGCACGCGTTTTCCAGCAGCTTTAGCCGCCACTGCAAAAGGCGCGAGTTTGCGAATCGGGCTGTCGGGCATGGCTTGCCCCTTGGTCGAGATGCGCGGCATGAGGGTGGTGTTTTGGCTTCTAAGAGGCGCGAAGATAGCCGACCCAAAAACAGGAAGCCGGCCCAAATGAGCCGGCTTCCGCATTTCAATGATGAACCGCTGATCACTGCGTCACGAGCAGCTTCTTCACGGCCATGTATGTGTTGCTCGCGATTCGGATCTGGTACATCCCCGCATTGAGGCCTTCGGCGTCAATGGTCATGAGATACTCAACGTCGCTCATCGCGTTTCCATCGTACAGCTCCTGAATAAGTTCACCCGACATGGTGTACAGGTCCACACGCAGGCGCATGTTGTTGGAGACCACGAATCCAAGTTGACTCACATTGTTGGTGGGGTTCGGCATCAAACCGGTCACACGAATGGGCTCCTTGAGGTCTCCGGATACAGAAACATCAAAGGGCTGGTGACCCTCTCCTCCCTGAACGGTAGGATCGACATCAGAACTCGTTTCCCCTTGAATGGAGTAGCCAAATGCCGTGCTGTTTCCACAAGGATCGGTCAACACGTAATCGTACTGAGCCGACCAAGGAAGTGCACAATCCATGTCGAGCATGATGTCTCCGCTCGACCCCATGAATCCTTGTGAGGCACCATTGACGACCAATTGACCGCTCCAGTAGAACCAGGCGCTCGCTCCGTACTCTGCATTCTGGTTGTTGGCGCCTTGACCGACCTGAAGTCCGTAATAGTAATTCATGGGCTGGTGGGTCAAGCTCAATTCAGAACCGGCGTAGATACCCGTACCGATCATGCCACCCGTCTGCATCACCAGGTAAGACCAATCTGTCCATGGTGACTGACCTGGCATCACATTGGAACAATCCTTCTTGTATCCACGACCAAGGCCAGACCACTGCGACCAGCTGTAAGCTGCGTTGTAGTCCGCACTCCAAATGAAGCCTCCTGTCCCCTCGGCATTTTCCATCTCCACTTGGATAAACAAGGTCTTGTCGTAGTAACTCTCAATCAAGTTGACGCCTCCGTCGACAACAGTAAAGCCTGCGCCATCAAAGTAGGTGCCTTCCAACACCATGGCTGCGGGGTTGTCCCCATTGCAGGCGTCTCCGTCTAGGAAGGCCGCTGGCGTTGCGCCCTCACAGTAATTGCCGATGTTGTCCGTTGGGAGCATCCCTGTATACGTCTCGGACTGAACCAAGGACACCTCACCTCCACAAGCGTCCTCGGCCGTGAGGTCTTCCGGGCTGTCCAAGTCAATCCAACTGAAGATGGAACTGCCTTGACTCTGAGCGACCACATCTCCGTTGGAGATGCCGTTGCTTGATGTGATCTGCGGAGCCGTCACATCCAAGAAGGTCACGGTTTGCGTTGCGCTGGCCATTCCTGCATTTCCACAGTTGTCGGTGGCGCTGGCCATGTAGGTACGCAAGACAGTGTAGCTGCCCGCATCTCCACAGAGGTAGGCCGGAGCGCTGTCCACGTATGAGACTGCACCCACAACAGGCGCATCTGTGCAATTGTCGGTGGCACTGGCCGTGACCGCAGCAGCAGCAGGCATGTCGCCATTGCAATCGGCATCGAGATTCAGCGACACATCGGCTGGCACTCCCGCAAGGAAGACCACTGGAGCGGTTGTATCCACCACCGTAATGTGCTGGAGCGTGGTGTCTCTCGACACGTTGCCCGAAGCATCCACGGCTTCAATAATCCAACGGCGATCAAACTCGCGGCAACCTTCAATTCCCGCCTCGTTGATTTCGTCGTAAAGGATGTCCACATCGAAGGTGCAGTTGTCTGTCGCTTCGTACCAAGGCTGTCCGGCCGCGAAGAGGTCCACCATGTTGACACAGTTCTCACCGGCATACAAGGTGTAGTTCTCAAGGTCGAAGATGTTGACCTCAGGCATCTCATTGTCCTCGACCACCACATTGGCGGTTCTCACCGTCGAATTGCCGTTGACATCCGTTGCGATCACCGTAACCTCATTGTCTCCTGTCGTGTTGCAATCAAATGCATCCACGTCGAGGACCATGCTTTGGATTCCACAAGCATCTGTGGCCTCCACAAGGACGTCGTCGAGGGCAATGGAAACCGCTCCATTCTCATCGAGTTCCACCACAATGTCTTGCAGGGTAACTGCCGGAGAAACCGTGTCGAGAACTGTGACCCCGGACAGGGCCGATGCTGAATTGCCGTTGACATCCAACACCGTCAACTGAACCTCATTCAACCCCACATGCGTGCAATCAAAATCATATTGGTCCAGCCACATGCTGTCGATCGCACAGTTGTCGTACGAATTCACATCGACATCTGAAGCGGCGATGGACGCCATCCCATTGGCATCCAAGTACACATCGAGGTCATTGGACTCCGCCATAGGGGCCATGTTGTCCTCCACAGTTACCGTGGCATCGGCAGTGGCTGTATTGCCCGCGATGTCGGTGACAGTCAAGGTCACTGCGTTGTCTCCCACATCACTGCAATCAAAACTGGTTTGGGTAGCCGCGAAGGAAACCGCACCGAAGTCATTGCTTGATCCATTGTCGAGCTCATCCGCATCGATGGACGCCTGGCCGTTCTCATCCAAGGCGATGGTGAGGTCCTGAGCTTGGGCATCCGGAGCGGTGGTGTGAACGATGATGTTCAGGAAAGCGAAGATGCTGGCCTGATCACAACCGTCAATGTGACGCGCACTGAAACTCACAGACCCATCGGGGTGTGATCCAGTCTCAAACTCCGCATAGCCATTGTCTACATCCGTCTGATCAATGGTGTACGATTCCGTGAGCACGCTGTTGATGTAGAACTCCACTACATCCCCTGACTCGGCGGACTGAGCGAAGACCCCTGTGAACATAACCCGCATGGTTGGCGTGTCGTCGTTGGTGATGTTGTCTGTCATGTCCGCTCCGCTGTCGCTGGCATCGATCAAATCGATGAGCGGGCAACTTGGCGCCACTTCGTCAATCACCGTGAACGTCGCATCTCGCGTGTCGGTGTTGTTGCAATCGTCGGTTGAAGTGAAGGTCACCGTCTCGGTTCCCGTGCTTCCGCACTCGTCGGTCAATCCGAGGCTGTTGTGACTCTGAGTCGTTCCTCCACAGACATCCGTAGAGGTCATCCCACCAAAATTGGTCAACCAAGCTGAGAAGGCTTGCGCCTCATTGCCATCCCTCTGATACACCACATCCTGTGGGTCTGAATCGATGTCAGGCTGGGTGGTGTCCTCGATGGTAAACGTCGCTGTGGTGGTGCTCGTCAGGCCACAATCATCGGTCGCAGTAAAGATGACGGTCGTGGAACCTGTTGCACCGCAATCGTCACTCAACGCACTGTGGTTGTTTGTCCAAACCACACCTCCACAAATGTCAGAGGCAACCGCCCCACCCTGTGAGTTCAGCCAAGCATTGAGTTGAACCCCATTGCCAGCCCCATCGCACTCAACCGTCTCGTTTGATGCGTCGACATCGATGCTGGGATTCGTTTTGTCTTCGATGGTGAACGTGGCGCTGGTCGTCACCGAATTGCCATTGGGGTCCTGAACGGTGAAGATCACCAAGGAAGAACCGGTGTTTCCACAATCATCGGAAAGGGCCACAAAATCGTGAGACCAACTGATGCCACAGGCATCCGATGCTTCAGCGCCACCATTGTCCGTAAGCCAAGCTTGAAGCTGAGCCGAATTTCCATTGCCATCGCACTCCACCGTCATATTGGAAGCACCCAAGGAAATGGAAGGGTCCACATTGTCCTCAACGGTAATCGTCGCAGTGGTCGTGTTCTGATTGCCATTGTTGTCGGTCACCGTCAGGGTCACTGTGTTGGCCCCCACATGACTGCAATCGAAATCAGTCTGACTTAGGGCCAAGCTGGCAATGCCACAGGCGTCAGAAGAACCATCGTTCATCTGTTCGGCGGTAATGCTCCCCGCTCCATTGGCGTCGAGCTGAACCGTCAAATCTTGGGCGACAGCCTGAGGATTCACGTTGTCCTCAACCGTCACGGTAGCGGTGGCCGAAGAGACGTTGCCATTGTTGTCGGTCACCGTCAAGGTCACCGTGTTGGCCCCCACATGTGAGCAATTAAAATTCTCCTGACTCAATGTCATCGTGGCGATACCACAAGCATCGGAAGAGCCGTTGTTCACCTGATCAACGGTAATGCTCCCCGCTCCATCAGCGTCGAGCTGGACCGTCAAATCTTGGGCGACAGCCTGTGGATTCACATTGTCCTGAACTGTGACTGTTGCCGTGGCCGAAGCCAAGTTGCCGTTCACGTCGGTCACCGCCAAGGTGACCGTGTTTGTGCCAACATGACTGCAATCGAAATCGGTCTGGTTCAACGCCAAGTTCTCGATGCCACAGGCATCGGACGAACCATTGTTCACAGCCTCGGCCGTGATGCTCGCAGCTCCATTGACATCGAGTTGAATTGTCAGATTCTGGGTCAATACGACAGGGCTAATGGTATCCAAGGCGATGATGATTGCCGTGGCGGATGTTGAATTTCCAGAGCCGTCCGTTACCAAGATTTCCGCCTCGGTACCGCCATCACCAACGCGAGAGCAATCAAAATCCACACTCTCAGCAGGAGCACCTCCATCAATGGAAATCGTAAGAGAAGCCACAGAACAATTGTCCGTCACACCAGATGCCGTCGATGCTACCGACAATGTGCCGGAGCCGTTCTCATCGAGGTAGACAGTGACTCCGCTGGCAGACACAGTGGGTGCCATGTTGTCCTCCACAGTAATTGTCGCTGAAGCCGTGCTTTCGTTGCCATTGTTGTCGGTCACCGTCAAGGTCACCGTATTGGCTCCCAAATGCGTGCAGTCAAAGCTCTCTTGGCTCACTGTCATTGTGTCGATGCCACAGGCATCAGACGATCCGTTGTCGAATTGAGCCGCCGTGATGCTGCCTGCACCCGATGCGTCGAGCTCAACCGTGAGGTCTTGCGCGATGGCTTCCGGATCCACTTTGTCCTCCACCGTGACGGTGGCGATGTCGGTAGAGACGTTGCCATTGTTGTCGGTCACCGTTAAGGTGATTTCATTCGCGCCCACATGTGAGCAATCAAAGCTCTCTTGACTCACTGTGATCGTGGCAATGCCACAGGCGTCAGAAGAGCCGTTGTCGATTTGGGACGCCGCAATGCTCGCTGCACCTGAAGCGTCAAGCTGCAAGGTGATGTTCTGTGCAATGGCCACTGGATCCACGTTGTCTTCGACCGTCACGGTCGCAATGTCAGTAGACACGTTGCCATTGTTGTCGGTCACCGTCAAAGTGACCGAGTTGGCTCCCACGTGAGAACAATCAAAGCTGTTTTGACTCAATGTGGTTGTGGCGATGCCACAGGCATCAGACGATCCGTTGTCGATTTGAGCCACAGTGATGCTGCCGGCACCCGATGCGTCGAGCTGAACCACCAGATCCTGTGCCATTGCTGTGGGATTCACGTTGTCCTCGACCGTCACTGTGACCACGGTTTCAGACTCGTTTCCATTGACATCTGTTACAAGAATGGTCACTTCATTGGATCCCACATGACTGCAATTGAATGACAGGCTCTCAACAAATGTTCCCCCATTTTCTTCCAGCAATGTGCTGGCAATGCCACAAGCATCGGATGATCCATTGTCGATCTGCGCAGCTGTGACGCTACCCGCCCCATTGGCGTCAAGTTGAACGGTCACGTTCTGAGCCAACAGAACAGGATCAATCCCGTCCAACACGGTGATGGTGGCCTGAGCCACACTCAGGTTGCCATTGTTGTCGGTCACCGTCAAAGTGACCGAGTTGGTTCCCACGTGGGTGCAGTCGAAGGTCAATTGGTTCAAGGACAGGTCAGCAATGCCGCAGGCATCCGAAGAACCGTTGTCCACCTGGGCTGCCGTAATGCTGCCCGCGCCAGACGCGTCGAGTTGAACCGTCAAATCCTGAGCGATGGCCGATGGAGAAATGGTGTCGACCACCTGCACATTCGCGTCGTCCGTAGCGGAGTTTCCTGAGCCATCATACACAGTCAAAGTCACTGTATTGGCGCCCACATGACTGCAGTCGAATTCAGACTGACTCAAATCCATACTGACAATTCCGCCACAAGGGTGGTCTGAACCATTGTCTACATCAGCACTGTCAATGCTCGCCGCACCAGCTGCGTCCAAGTAAATCGTAATGTCTTGCGCAACAGCCGTGGGCAAAACGAGATCCAAGACAGTTACGGTCACGGTCAGGGAATCCACATTGCCCAAATTGTCGACCGCTGTAATCGTGATGGGATTGGCACCCTTGGAGTCGCAATCGAAATCCAGCCCATCTGAAGTCAAGCTTTCAATTCCACAGTTGTCATAGCTGTCTCCAGCCAACTCTTCAAGCGTAAG